>NZ_JBIRHK010000011.1:0-227034 GCF_044328485.1 Streptomyces sp. NPDC017936
TGGTCACCCACTCCACGAGCGCATGCGGCAGGTCGAGTGCGGCAGGATAGATGACCAACGAGGCCCCCGAGCCGTGTGGTTGAGACGTCAGACATTTCGATCAACTGCCCGGGGGCCTCGCTCGTTGCGCTCCGCGGACGTCACCCGATCAGTGGCCCACTCGAAGAAGCTCACTGTTCCACCGACTCGGCTGGTCGGACCGAGTCGTGAGTGGATTCACCGCCGGCCGGCGGTGATTTCCGTATGACGTCAACGATCTTGCAGGTGCGGAATAGCGCGAATCAATGATCTTGAGGAAGATCTGAGATCCGGAACGGTTCGGAGGCCTCGCCGCCCTCCTCACCACACATAATTGAATTGCGAAATGAATTCCCGTGGAAATCGGTTTCTCGCCGGCTCGCCGCATGCGGGCGCCGGCCGACGGCGAAGGCCCGGCGCCCCTTTCGGGGTGCCGGGCCTCGGAGCCGGTGTGCTGACCTGGGTCAGTGGGCGTGGCCGTGGCCGTGGCCGGCCGCGGCGGGCTCCTCCTCTTCCTTCTTCTCGACGACCAGGGTCTCGGTCGTGAGGAGGAGGGAGGCGATGGAGGCGGCGTTCTCCAGGGCGGAGCGGGTGACCTTCACCGGGTCGATGACGCCGGCCTTGACCAGGTCGGTGTACTCGCCGGTGGCGGCGTTGTAGCCGTTGCCCTTCTCGAGCTCGGCGACCTTGGAGACGATGACGTAGCCCTCGAGGCCGGCGTTCTCGGCGATCCAGCGCAGCGGCTCGACGGCGGCGCGGCGGACGACGGAGACACCGGTGGCCTCGTCGCCGGTCTTGTCGAGGTTGCCCTCGAGGACCTTGACGGCGTGGACCAGGGCGGAGCCACCACCGGAGACGATGCCCTCCTCGACCGCGGCGCGGGTCGCGGAGATGGCGTCCTCCAGACGGTGCTTCTTCTCCTTGAGCTCGACCTCGGTGGCGGCGCCGACCTTGATCACGCACACGCCGCCGGCCAGCTTCGCGAGGCGCTCCTGGAGCTTCTCGCGGTCCCAGTCGGAGTCGGTGTTCTCGATCTCGGCCTTGATCTGGGCGACGCGGCCCTGGACGTCCTCGGAGTTGCCGGCGCCGTCGACGATGGTGGTGTCGTCCTTGGTGACGGTGA
Source organism: Streptomyces sp. NPDC017936 (assembly GCF_044328485.1). Taxonomy (NCBI): domain Bacteria; kingdom Bacillati; phylum Actinomycetota; class Actinomycetes; order Kitasatosporales; family Streptomycetaceae; genus Streptomyces; species Streptomyces sp. NPDC017936. The sequence continues at coordinate 1,142 of NZ_JBIRHK010000011.1, forward strand.
TGCGGCGGGCGGAGCCGAGCACGTCGACGCCGACCTGGTCGAGCTTGAGGCCGACCTCCTCGGAGATGACGGTGGCACCGGTGAGGGTGGCCATGTCCTGGAGCATCGCCTTGCGACGGTCACCGAAGCCCGGGGCCTTGACGGCGACCGCGTTGAAGGTGCCGCGGATCTTGTTGACGACGAGGGTGGAGAGGGCCTCGCCCTCGACGTCCTCGGCGATGATCAGCAGCGGCTTGGAGGAGTTGGTCTGGATGACCTTCTCCAGCAGCGGCAGCAGGTCGGCGATGGAGGAGATCTTGCCCTGGTTGATGAGGATGTAGGGGTCCTCCAGGACGGCCTCCATGCGCTCCTGGTCCGTCACGAAGTACGGCGACAGGTAGCCCTTGTCGAAGGCCATGCCCTCGGTGAAGTCCAGCTCCAGGCCGAAGGTGTTGGACTCCTCGACGGTGATGACACCGTCCTTGCCGACCTTGTCCATCGCCTCGGCGATGAGCTCGCCGACCTGCTGGTCCTGGGCGGACAGCGCGGCCACGGCGGCGATGTCGGACTTCTCGTCGATCGGGCGGGCCGAGGCGAGCAGGTCGTCGGAGACGGCCTTGACCGCGGCGTCGATGCCCTTCTTCAGCAGCGCGGGGGAGGCGCCGGCGGCGACGTTCTTCAGGCCCTCGCGGACCAGCGCCTGGGCCAGGACCGTGGCGGTGGTGGTGCCGTCACCAGCGATGTCGTTGGTCTTGGTCGCCACCTCCTTCACCAGCTGCGCGCCGAGGTTCTCGTACGGGTCCTCGATCTCGACCTCGCGGGCGATCGTGACACCGTCGTTGGTGATGGTGGGGGCACCGAACTTCTTGTCGATGACGACGTTGCGGCCCTTGGGGCCGATCGTCACCTTGACCGTGTCGGCCAGCTTGTTGACGCCGCGCTCGAGGGCGCGACGGGCGTCCTCGTCGAACTTCAGGATCTTCGCCATGACAGCGGGAGCCCTCTCGGAATTCTGGGGTGGAATGACGCTGCGCCCCCGGCGCCCTTGATCAATGGTCGTGGGGGCCAGGGGCGCAGCGTTCGAAGCAATGTGCTTCGAGGTGACTTACTTCTCGATGATCGCGAGGACGTCGCGAGCCGAGAGGACGAGGTACTCCTCGCCGTTGTACTTCACCTCGGTGCCGCCGTACTTGCTGTACAGGACGACGTCGCCGACCTTGACGTCGAGCGGCAGGCGCTCGCCGTTCTCGAAGCGGCCCGGGCCCACGGCGAGGACGGCGCCCTCCTGGGGCTTCTCCTTCGCGGTGTCCGGGATGACCAGGCCAGAGGCCGTGGTCTGCTCGGCGTCGAGCGGCTGGACCACGATGCGGTCCTCGAGCGGCTTGATGGCAACCTTGGAGCTGGCGGTCGTCACGATCCGACCTCCCCCTTCGGAGATCTCACGGGGTTAACTGTCTGAGGTGGCGACCAGGTCGATCCGTCGTCGCGGGTGCCGGACCTGCCCGTCGCGTTGTTGGCACTCTCCAGTGGGGAGTGCCAGGGCTGAGACTATGACCGGGGTTAGCACTCGGTCAAGCGGAGTGCCAATGCCCGCGGCGCGTCGGCGTAATTTCGGTGGACGTGAGCGTCCTGACCCCCGGCGTCGGCGTGGCTGGGGGCCGCCGCCCCCGGGCCCCCGCTCCGGCCCTGGACGGGCCTCGTCCTCAAGCGCCGGACGGGCTGATTCCACGGGGCCTCGTCAAGAGGTTCCGCCGAACGGGCTGGTTTCGCCGGCCCTCCCCGGAAGGTTCCGCCGGACGGACCCGAGGTGCCGCCGGCGGGGTCCCGGGGAGGGGCGGCTCCCGGCGGGAGGACGACCGCCTACAGGTAGTCCTCCAGCCGTCCCACCGTCAGCCCCTGTTCCCGCACCTGCCGCAGCAGCCGTGCCGTCCGCTCCCTCAGGGTCGGGCCCGGGGACTCGTCCGGGTCCACGGCGATGACGTCTCCGGGGCGGAGGCGGTGGGCGCCGTGGGCGTAGGTGAGCTCGGCGGGGCCCATCGAGGCGCGCCAGAGCACGATCGCGGTGATGCCGCAGTCGGCGGCGGCGCGCCGGGTGGTGGAGTCGTACCCGCCGTAGGGCGGGCGGAAGAGGCGGGGGCGCACGCCGAAGCGGGCGCTGAGCTTGTCCTGCTGGCCGCAGATCTCGGCGCGCTGGCCGGCGTAGGGCAGGCCGCGCAGGGCCGCGTGGTCGAGGGTGTGGTTCTGGAGGGTCGCGCCGACGGACCGGAGCCGGGCGAAGTGACCGTAGCCGGGGCCGGCCACGCTGTCCGTGAGGAACATGCTGACCGGGAGGCGGAGTTCGCGGACCATGTCGACGAAACGGGGGTCGCGTTCGGCGCCGTCGTCGTAGGTGAGGAAGACGACCCTGTCGCGGGTCGGGACGTGGTCGACGACGGGCGGGAGCGCCGCCCGGGCGGGGCTGCCGGACAGGGGACGGGCGGTGCGGGCGGACGCGGGGGCCGTCGGTTCCCGGCGGCGAAGGGTGTCCGTCCGCTCGGGCGGGGCCGGGAGCGGGCGGGACTCCCGGGCGTCCGGGCGGACCCGTTCCACCGCCTTCCGGCCCAGCCGTTCGATCGGGTCGACGGACTGGGCGCAGCCGGTCAGCGCCGCCAGCGTCAGCAGTGCGGCCGCGGCCGCCGCCGGCCCCCGCTTCCTCACAGGTAGTCCTCCAGGCGTGCCACCGCGTACCCCTTCCGCGTGACCTTGTTCAGGAACCGGCGGATCATGTCGGGCATCGAGCCCTTCCAGTCGTTCCGGCCGCGGAAGTGGGTCAGGACGATGTCGCCGGGGTGGAGGTCGCGGTCCCACTCGCGGTACTCCCAGTGGTCGACGAAGACCTCCTCGCTCCAGAGGGGAACGTGCTTGACGCCGCACCGCTTGGCGGCGCGCAGCGTGTCGCGGTTGTAGTTGCCGTACGGCGGCCGGAAGAGGGTGGGCCGTTCGCCGTAGCGCTCCTCGATCACGTCCTGCATGCCGCAGATCTCGTGCTTCTGGCGCTGGTAGGACAGGCCCGGCAGATAGGGGTGGTGGAGGGTGTGGTTGTTCAGGCCCACCCCCTCGGCCTGCATCCTCGCGAAGAAGCGGTAGTCGTCCTTGATGAGGTAGTCGCTGAGGAAGGCGGTGTACGGGATCTTCAGCTCGCTCATCATGCGCAGGAACGCCGGGTCCTTGTCGGCGCCGTCGTCGATGGTGAGGAAGACGACCTTCCGCTCGGTGGGGACGGTGGTGAAGACCGGGGGCAGGTCCTGCTCCTCGTGGCCACGGACCTCGAAACCCTCGCGGGTGGTGATGCGCGGCTTCCTCGCGGGAGGTGCGGGGGGCACCAGCGGGACCTCCTCCAGGCCCCAGCGCCTCGCCGCCGCGACCCGCTCCGCGTGGTCGGCGCGCAGCCTGTCCGCGTACGAGCGCGAGGCGCCCGCCGGGGTTCCTCCGGGCTCCTGGCCGGCGGCGGGACGGCTGCCGGCGGTGCCCGGGCCGCCGCCCTGCGCGCAGCCCGACGCGATGGCCGTCAGGGCGAGGACGGCGACCCCGCCCCGGATCCTCCCTCGCCGTACCGCCTTTTTATCGTTTTGTACGACTGATCCCATGGCGCCGGATCCTCGCAGCCGCGCTCCGGGCTCCCCGTCCGACACCCCGCCCGGTACGGCGGCCGGAGGCGCACCGTCCCCCGACTGGCCCACAATGAGCCGGTGAACGACCTCGCCCCCCTCCTCACCCCCGAGGGCCGTGCCCTCCTCGACGCCGTGCGCGGCACCGCCCCGGCCGACGAACTCGCCGTCGCCACCCGGCTGCGCCGCGACCATCCCGCCGGCCTGGTCTCGGCCGCGCTCGGTCAGGCCCGGCTGCGGCAGCGGGCGGCGGCCAAGTTCGGGGCCGAGGACGCCGGGCGGATGTTCTTCACGCCGAACGGGGTGGAGCAGTCGACCCGGGCGAGCGTGGCGGCGTACCGGGCCGAACGGTTCCGGGAACTGGGCGTGACCTCGGTCGCCGACCTGTGCAGCGGGATCGGCGGCGACGCCATCGCGTTCGCCCGCGCCGGGATCCGGGTCCTCGCCGTGGACCGCGACCCGACGACGGCGGCGGCCGCACGGGCGAACGCGCGGGCGCTGGGACTGAGCGACCTGATCGAGGTGCGCGAGGCCGACGTCACCGGAGTCGACACCGCCGGGTACGACGCCGTGTTCGTGGATCCCGCGAGGCGGGGCGGCCGGGGCCGGATCTTCGACCCGGAGGCGTACTCACCACCCCTTTCCTGGGCCGTGCGGGCGGCTCTCGGGGCCCGGTGCGCCGCCCTGAAGATCGCGCCCGGCGTACCGCACGAGGCGGTCCCCGCCGAGGCGGAGGCCGAGTGGATCTCCGACGGCGGGGACGTGAAGGAGGCGGTGCTGTGGTTCGGGACGGCGCCGGGGGCGGTACGGGCGACCCTGCTGCCCGGCCCGCGCACCCTGCTCGGCACCGGCCTGCCGAACCCGGACGTCCGGCCCCTCGGCCGCTGGCTCTACGAGCCCGACGGCGCCGTCATCCGGGCCCATCTGGTCGCCGAGGTCGCCCACGAGGTGGAGGGCGGACTGATCGACCCCACCATCGCCTACGTCACCGCCGACGAGCCGCGGCCCACCCCGTACGCCACCGCCTACGAGATCACCGACCAGCTCCCCTTCAACGTCAAGCGGCTCAGGGCCCTGCTGCGGGAGCGGGAGGTGGGGATCCTGACCGTGAAGAAGCGGGGGTCGGCGGTGGAGCCGGAGGAGCTGCGCAGGAAGGTCAAGCCGCAGGGGCCGAACGCGGCGACCGTGTTCCTGACCCGGGTGGCGGGGGCGCCGACGATGCTGATCGGCCACCCGGCCTGACCGGCGCCGGCCCCGACCGGCGATCACGCCCGAGCGACTGCCCCGCCTCCCCGGCCGACGACCCCGACGGGCCGGCCGGCCCCTTCGGCCGGAGGGGCCGGCCACCTCACATCGGTCGGCCACCTCGCCGGTCGGCCGGCCGCCTCGGCCTGACCGGCCGGCGCCCCCGACCGGCGATCCGCCCGGCCGACCGGCGGCCCGGCCTCAACGGCCCCTCGCCCCGCCGGCCGACGGTCCCGCCCGGTCACCGGCCGCCCGCCCCGACCGGCGCACCCCGCCCGTCCCGTCACGCGCCCCTCCCCTCACCCGCCCGTCCCGCCGCCCCCGCGCCCGTCCCCCGCCTGCTCCGCCCGGTGCAGCAGCAGCGTCCGTTCGCGTTCGTTGGCGGTCAGCCCGGCCGCCCGGGTGAACTCCGCCCGGGCCTCCGCCGTACGGCCCAGGCGCAGCAGCAGGTCGCCGCGGACGCTGGGCAGGAGGTGGTAGTCGCGCAGGGCGGGGTCGGTGGCGAGGGCGTCGACGATCTCCAGGGCCGGGGCCGGGCCCTCCGTCATGGACACCGCCACGGCGCGGTTGAGCTCGACGACCGCGGAGCCGGTGCGGGCCGCCAGGAGACCGTAGAGGAGGGCGATGGTCCGCCAGTCCGTGTCCTCGTAGCGGTACGCGCGCGCGTGGCAGGCGGCGATGGCCGCCTGGAGGGCGTACGGGCCGGGCGCGCCGTACGGGGGTCCCGCCGCTCGGGCGGGACCGGGAGAGGAGGCGGCGGCCTCGGCGCGGGCCAGGGCGGCCACGCCGCGGGCGATGAGCATGCGGTTCCAGCGGCGGCGGTTCTGGTGCTGGAGGAGGACGGGCCGGCCCTCGGAGTCGGTGCGGGCGGCCGTGCGGGACGCCTGGAACTCCAGCAGCGCCGCGAGGCCGTGGACCTCGGGCTCCTTCGGCATCAGCGCGGCCAGCCGCCGGGACAGGCGCAGGGCGTCCTCGCACAGGGCCGGGCGGAGCAGGTCGTCGCCCGCGGTGGCCGCGTACCCCTCGTTGAAGACCAGGTAGATGACGTCGAGGACCGAGCCGAGCCGGGCCTCGCGGTCGGGGCCGTACGGCACCTCGAAGGGGACGTTCCGCCTGGCGAGGGTGCGCTTGGCGCGGACGATGCGCTGCGCGACCGTCGGTTCCGGGACCAGGAAGGCGCGGGCGATCTCGGCCGTGGTCAGGCCGCCGAGCAGACGCAGGGTGAGGGCGATGCGGGCGTCCGCGGACAGCACCGGGTGGCAGGCGGTGAAGACGAGGCGCAGGAGATCGTCGTCGATGTCGTCGGGGTCGTGGCCGGCGGCGGGCTCGGGCGGGGCCACCGTGGTCTCGAGGTCGCGGCCGATCTCCGCGAGCTTGCGGGCGTACGTCTCCCGGCGCCGGACCAGGTCGACGGCGCGGTGCCTGGCGGTGGCCGTGAGCCAGGCTCCGGGGTTGTCGGGCACCCCGTCGCGCGGCCACTGCTCCAGCGCGGCGACCAGGGCGTCCTGCGCCAGTTCCTCGGCGAGGCCGACGTCCCGGACGACCCGGGCGACGGCGGCGATGACGCGCGGGGACTCGAGGCGGAAGACGGTCTCGACGGCGGCGCGGGGGTCGTCGCGGGGAGTGGCCCGGGCGCCGGTGGTGGGCTGCTGTCGCACAGCCCACCATCGAACACCCCGGGCGGCCTCGGGGAAAGGAACGTCAGCCTTCCTCGATCTCCCGGATCTCCAGGGTCAGGGTCCACTCGTCGCCGTGCACCTTGAGGAAGCGCTTGCCCCATTCGAGGGCCTCGGCCTTGTCCCTGCACTGCATGATCGCGTAGCCGCCGATGACCTCCTTGGTCTCGGTGAAGGGCCCGTCGGTGGAGGAGATCTCGCCGCCCTTCAGGTGCAGGCGGGAGCCCTGCGCCGTCGGGAGCAGCCCGGCGGTGTCGAGCATGACGCCGGCCTTGGTGATCTCCTCGATCAGTTCGCCCATGCGCTGCATCAGCTCGGGGCTGGGGCCGCCGGCGGGCACGTCGTTCTCGTCGATCCGGATGAGCGACAGGTAGCGGGGCACGGTGACTCCTCGGGTGTCGTGGACCGGGCTCCTCCCGGCCTCTCACCCCTGCGTCGAACGGGGCCCGGCCGGATCGACACCCCGCGGGGGATTCCCCGGGATTTTTTTCCGGCGGCCCCGTCGGCGACGCGGCGTCGCGCCACGCGCCCGGTTCGGTCATCCCCGGTTCAGCGACTTCCACAGGTCGCTCGCCGCCGGTTCCGCGGCCACCACCCGGTTGGGGTCCGAGGGCGCCGTCACCACCGGCAGGGTCACGGTCGTGACGTGCTGGGCGGACAGGCCCTTCAGGCTCTGTCCGAGTTCCGTCAGCTCGGCGAGGGAGTCCAGGCCGGTGTCGGTGGTGAGGCTGCCGGTGAGCGCGTCGGCGACCTGGTAGAGCCGGGTGGGGCCGGTCAGCAGGTCGGTGGTGGAGATCTGCTCCAGCAGGGCCTTCACCAGGGTCTGCTGGAGGCCTATCCGGCCGAGGTCGCTGCCGTCGCCTATGCCGTGCCGGGTGCGGGCCAGCGCCAGGGCCCGGGTGCCGTCGAGGTGGTGGGTGCCGGCCGTGAGGCACAGATGGCTGTCCTCGTCGTCGATGTCCTCGGTCGTGGTGACGGTGACCCCGCCGAGCGCGTCCACCAGCTCGGCGAACCCCGCGAAGTCGACCTCGACGAAGTGGTCCATGCGGACGTCCGTCATCGACTCGACGGTCTTGACCGCGCACACCGGGCCGCCCACGGAGTAGGCGGTGTTGAACATCGCGCCGTACGCCACCGCCGTCGAGCCGCCGGAGGGCAGCGGGCAGGACGGGCGGGTGACGAGGGTGTCGCGCGGGATGCTGACGATGGTGGCGGCCGTGCGGCCGGCGTCGACGTGCACCACCATCGCGGTGTCGGAGCGGGCGCCGGTGCTGTCGCCGCCCCCGAGCTCCTGGTTCTCCGCGCCGCTGCGCGAGTCGGAGCCGAGGACCAGGATGGTGACGGCCTCGGTGGGCAGCGGGGCGGCGGAGGCCGTGCCGGACGGGGACGGCGTGGTCACCGCGCGCGCCGGACGGTCGTCGCCGAGCGCGTTGTCGATGTCGACGCTCGTGATGTTGTCGTTCAGGTGCCGGTACATCCAGCCCGCCGCCCCGGCGCCCAGCACCAGGGCGCCCGCGAGGACGAGGCCGACGGCCTTGAGCGCTCCGGACCGCCGGCCCCGTCGTCCGTCCCCGTGCCCGCCCGCGTCGTGTCCCGTCACGGGGAGAACCTCAGCCCGGAAATATGAGAGGACTGTTAAAACCGGGGTCCCTCGACGGTTTTCTTCGGAAGATCTCAGACTGCGCGCCGGGCTCCGGGGACCCGCGGCCTCAGCCCAGCGTCACCGTCGGCACCGGATTGCTCCCGCTCCACGTCCCGTTGAACCCGAAGGTCACCGAACCGCCGTCGGGAACCGTTCCGTTGTACGAGGCGTGGGAACAGGTGACCGCCGCTCCCGACTGGGTGCAGTCCGCGTTCCACGCCTGCGTGATCCGCTGCCCCGCCCCGTAGGTCCAGCTCGCCTTCCACGAGGACAGCGCCGCCCCCGAGCAGGCGATCCGCACCTGCCCGGTGAAGCCGGTGTTCCACTGGCTGGTGACGCTGTACGCCGCCGTGCACGCACCCGTGGGCGGCGGGGTCGTGGTGCCGCCGAGCGCCTCGACGATCGCGCGGTAGGCCGGTTTCGGCGCGTAGTTCTCGTCGTACGGCGTCGCCGCGCCCTGGCCCGGGAAGGTGCTCGGGATCCACGAGTCGGAGTCGGTGAAGCCCCAGACGGTCACGCCCGTGCAGCGGCTCACGGCCAGACAGGCGTTCATGACCGCCTTGTAGTCGGCGGCCTGCTGGGTGAGCTTCGCGCTGTCCGAGGGCAGTTGCATCCGGATGTCCAGCTCGGTGATCGCCACGTCGACGCCCAGGTCGGCGAAGCGCCGGATGTTCTGCTGGAGGGTGGACGGCACCTGACCGAGGATCAGGTGGGCCTGCAGGCCGACGCCGTCGATCGGGACGCCTCGCTCCTTCAGCGACTTGACCAGGTTGTACAGGGCCGTGCTCTTGGCGTTGACGCCCTCGACGTTGTAGTCGTTGATGTAGAGCTTCGCGGCGGGGTCGGCGGCCCGCGCCCAGGTCAGGGCGCTCGCGATGTAGTCCGCGCCGAGGCCGTCGTACCAGAGGGTGGAGCGGTAGGTGCCGTCCTCGTCGAAGGGCTCGTTGACGACGTCCCAGGCGGCGACCCGGCCCTTGTAGCGGCCGACCTCGGTGGCGATGTGGTCCTGGAGCAGCGTGCCGAGCCGGGCGGACGTCCAGCTGCCGTCGGTCAGCCAGTTCGGGTTCTGGCTGTGCCAGACCAGGGTGTGGCCGCGCACGTCCTGGTCGTGGGCCTCGGCGAAGTCGACGATCTGGTCGGCCTCGGCCCAGTCGAAGGTCCCCTGGGTCGGCTCGACCGAGCCCCACTTCATGGCGTTGCCGGGGGTGAGCCAGTTGAACTCCCGTCCCGCGATGTCGCCGTAGGTCCCGGTGAGCTTGGAGCCGGTGACCGCCGTGCCCATGGCCCTGCCCTTGGCGGCGGCGAGGTCGCGCAGCGGGGTGTCGGCGGCGTGGGCGGTCGTGGTGCCGGCGGTGACCAGGGCGCCGACGGCGGCCGCTCCGGCGAGCAGGGCGGCGAGTCGCACACGCAGCGGCGCCCTGGAGGGACCCGGGATCCGGACGGTTCCCGGCGTACGGGACGTGCCGGATGGTCGGGAGGTGAAGGAGGTGCGCGAGGTGCGGGAGGTGAAGGGGGCGAGGGAGGTTCTCATAGGGGCCTCCGAAAGTTTCGGCTGTGTAACCGATTGACTTCGGAGGAGTGTGGAGGCGTCCTCCCCACCCGTCAATACGTCACCTTCCGGCCAACGGCGGCGCAGCCGTGCTCGCGCGCACCACCAGACTGGTGGCCAGCTCCACCCGGGTCGCCGCCGGCGCCTCCTGCGACCGCCCCAGCTCCAGCACCAGGCGGGCCGCCGCCTCGGCCATCTCCGTGAGCGGCTGCCGCACGGTCGTCAGCGGCGGGCCCACCCAGCGGGCCACCGGCAGGTCGTCGAAGCCGACCACGCTGACGTCCTCCGGAATGCGCAGGCCCAGCTCGCGGGCGGCCTCGTAGAAACCGAGGGCCTGCAGGTCGTTGCCGGCGAAGACGGCGGTGGGCCGGTCGGGGCGGGCGAGCAGCTCGCGGCCGAGCCGGTAGCCGGCCTCGTGGTGGAAGTCGCCGGTCTTGACCAGTGCGGGGTCGACCGGCAGCCCGGCCGTCTCCAGGGCCGCGCGGTAGCCGTCGATGCGGGCCCGGCTGCACATCATCTGCGGGGGCCCGCTGATCGCGCCGATCCGGCGGTGCCCCAGCTCCACCAGGTGCCGGGTGGCGGCGAGCCCGCCCTGCCAGTTGGTGGCGCCGATCGACGGCACGTCCGCGCCCGGGTCGCCCGCCGGGTCCATCACCACGAACGGGATGGACCTGCTGGTCAGCAGCGCGCGCTGGGACTCGTCGAGCCCGGACAGCACCAGCACCACGCCGTGCGGGCGGCGGGCGGCGACCTGGTCGGCCCAGGTCCGTCCGGGCGTGAGCCGCCCGGCGCTCTCGCTCAGCACGACGCTCAGCCCGGCGTCCCGCGCCACGTTCTCGACGCCGCGGATGACCTCCATCGCCCACGCGCTCTCCAGCTCGTGGAAGACCAGGTCGATCAGGGGCGAACGGGTCGCCTCGGCCCGCCGGCGCCGGTAGCCGTGGGCGCGCAGCAGCTCCTCGACGCGGGTGCGGGTGGCCGGGGCGACGTCGGCGCGGCCGTTGAGGACCTTCGAAACAGTCGGCGCCGAGACACCGGCCTCACGGGCGATCTCCGCGAGCGTCGCGGTCTGCGCGGACCTGGCGTCGGTCCGCGCCTTCGGCCCGTCGTCCGGGGTCGTCGGCCGGTCTTCCGTCCGCGTGTCAGCGGGCTCCGAGGGTGTCATGGCGGCGATCGTATCCCCGCACGACCTCTTGACGAACCCCTCGCCGGGCCATAGGTTCCCGGAACATTCGAAGTACGGCTCGAAACATTCGTACGCTTCGGTTCCCCACTGGTGGCTCACCGACCTCTGACAGGAGTTTCATGACCACCGCCCCCTGGCGCGACCCCGCCCTGCCCGCCGCCGCCCGTGTCGACGACCTCCTCGCCAGGATGACCCTGGAGGAGAAGACCGCCCAGCTGTACGGCGTGTGGGTGGGCGCCGAGACGGACGGCGAGGGCGTCGCCCCCCACCAGCACGACATGACCGCCGACTATGACTGGGACGAGCTGATCACCCGGGGGCTCGGCCAGCTGACCCGCTCGTTCGGCACCGCCCCCGTGGACCCGGCGCTCGGCGCCCGCGCCCTGGCCCGCGCCCAGCGCCGGATCGCCGAGGCGGGCCGCTTCGGCATTCCGGCCGTGGCGCACGAGGAGTGCCTGGCCGGCTTCACCGCCTGGCGGGCCACCGCCTACCCGGTCCCGCTCGCCTGGGGCGCCGCCTTCGACCCGCCGCTGGTGGAGGAGATGGCCCGGCGCATCGGCCGCGACCTGCGCGCGGTCGGCGTCCACCAGGGCCTCGCGCCCGTCCTGGACGTCGTGCGCGATCCGCGCTGGGGCCGGGTCGAGGAGACCATCGGCGAGGACCCCTACCTGGTCGGCACCGTCGGCGCGGCCTATGTGCGCGGCCTGGAGTCGGCCGGGATCGTCGCCACCCTCAAGCACTTCGCCGGGTACGCCTCCTCGGCGGGCGCCCGCAACCTGGCCCCGGTCCGGGCGGGCACCCGCGAGTTCGCGGACGTGACGCTGCCGCCGTTCGAGATGGCGCTGCGCGAGGGCGGGGCGCGCTCGGTGATGGCCGCGTACACCGAACGGGACGGGGTCCCCGCCTCCGCGGACCCGGAGCTGCTCACCGGCCTGCTGCGCGAGGAGTGGGGCTTCACCGGCACGGTGGTCGCCGACTACTTCGGCATCGGTTTCCTCCAGACGCTGCACCGGGTGGCCGGCACCCCCGCGGAGACGGCCCGGCTGGCCCTGGAGGCCGGCATCGACGTGGAACTGCCGACGGTGAAGTACTACGGCGAGACGCTGGTGGCCGCCGTCCGCGAGGGGCTCGTCGACGAGGACCTGGTCGACCGGGCGGCCCGCCGGGTCCTGCTCCAGAAGTGCGAGCTGGGTCTCCTGGACGAGGACTGGCGGCCGGAACCCGCCGGGCGGGACGCCGTCGACCTCGACTCGGCGGCCAACCGGGCCGTGGCCCGCCGGCTGGCGGAGGAGTCGGTGGTCCTGCTGGACAACCCGGACGGCCTGCTCCCGCTGTCGCCGGACAGCCGGATCGCCGTGGTGGGCCCCAGGGCGGCGGACGCGCTCGCGATGCTGGGCTGCTACTCGTTCCCCTCCCACGTCCTCACCCACCACCCCGGGGTGGAGCTGGGCATCGGGATCCCGACGCTCCTGGACGCCCTGCGGACGGAGCTTCCCGACGCCAAGGTGACGTTCGCGGAGGGCTGCCCGGTCTCCGACCCGGACGTCACCGGCTTCGAGGAGGCGGTGACGCGGGCCGCGGAGGCGGACGTCTGCGTGGCCGTCCTCGGCGACCGGGCGGGCCTGTTCGGCCGGGGCACGTCGGGCGAGGGCTGCGACGTGGCGGACCTGCGCCTGCCGGGCGTCCAGGGCGAGCTGCTGGACGCCCTGGTGGCCACGGGCGTCCCGGTGGTGCTGGTGCTCCTCACCGGCCGCCCCTACGCCCTGGGCCGCTGGCACGGCCGCCTGGGTGCCGTCGTCCAGGCCTTCTTCCCCGGCGAGGAGGGGGGTCCGGCGGTCGCGGGGGTGCTGTCGGGCCGCGTCAACCCCTCGGGCCGGCTGCCCGTGAGCGTGCCGCGCGAGACGGGCGGCCAGCCGTGGACGTACCTCCAGCCGCCGCTGGGTCTGGCCGGGGAGGTCAGCAACCTGGACCCGACGCCGCTGTACCCGTTCGGGCACGGGCGCGCGTACACGGACTTCGCCTGGGAGGACTTCTCGGACGGCGCCGGGGAGCCGGAGGTGCCGACGGACGGCTCGTACGAGGTGTCGGTGACCGTCCGCAACACCGGCGCACGGGCCGGCGCCGAGGTCGTCCAGCTCTACCTGCACGACCCGGTGGCCAGCGTGACCCGTCCCGACGTACGGCTGATCGGCTACCGGCGCCTGGAGCTGGACCCGGGGGACGCCCGCCGGGTGACCTTCCGCTTCCACGCCGACCTGTCGGCGTTCACGGACCGCCGGGGGCGGCGGGTGGTGGAACCGGGCGCCCTGGAACTGCGGCTGTCGGCCTCCAGCGCCGAGCCCCGGCACACGGCACGGGTACGGCTGACGGGGCCGGTCCGGGTCCTGGGGGCGGACCGGCGGCTGCGCTGCGAGGCGGAGGTGGCGGAGGTGTCGGACACCTGAGGAGCGGCCGGGACGGTTCCCCGAGCGGGCGGGGCCGTGCCGGTACGGGCCTCGGGGGCGCCCCGGTCCGGCGGCAGCGGGGCACCTCGCGGACGCCGGCGGTACGACGAGTCCGACGGCGCGTGCGCCCGTGAGCCCGACAGCGGATCCGGCGGCGGGCCCGACCGCGAGCCCGACAGCGGATCCGGCGGCGGGCCCGACCGCGAGCCCGGCAGCGGGTGCGCAACGCGCCGGCCGCCGCCGGGAGGCACGCCGCACGGCCGGCTCGCGGCCCGGCGGCCGGCTGCGGGCGGACCCTCCGCGGGGGCTCGTGCTCAGGGGCGTCCGGCGGTACGGCCGGGGCCGCCCCGGACGCTTCCCCTCCACGACCCGGCGCCGGACGGCCACGCCGCCGCGCACGGCTGCGCGGAGCGGGACCCCCGGCGGGCGGCACGCCCGCGGTCACGCGCGGAGCGGGTGAGGGCGGGCGTGCCGCCCGCCGCCGGTCAGGCCTCGTCCGCCACCGCTTCGAACCGCCACCGGTGCACCGCCCGGCGCACCAGCTCCCCGTCGGGCTCGGGCAGTTCGGGGAGGTCGGCGTCGTACGCCGCGTCCCACCACGTGATGACCAGCACCCGGTCCTGCGGGGCGCGCAGGACCTCCCGGCGCAGCGGCTCACGGGGCAGCCGTCGGCCCCGGACCCACGCCAGCAGCTCCTCCCCGCGCCCCTCGACCGCCCGGGCCTCCCACATCAGCGCGACCGTCATGACGCGGCCCTCAGCACCCTCGGCGCCTTCACGAGTACAGGTTGTCCTTGCTGACCTCGTGCACGTGGTCGTGTCCGTGGCCGGTCCCCGGGACGTGCGGGTCGGTCACCGGGAGGGACGAGTCGGCCGAGAGGTCCCAGTCGGACGCGGACCGGCCCCGGGCGACCATCTCCGCGCCCAGGGCGGCGACCATCGCGCCGTTGTCCGTGCACAGCTTGGGCCGGGGGACGCGCAGCCGGATGCCGGCCGCCTCGCAGCGCTCCTGGGCGAGCGCGCGCAGCCGGGAGTTGGCGGCCACGCCGCCGCCGATCATCAGGTGGTCGACGCCCTCGTCGCGGCAGGCCCGTACGGCCTTGCGGGTCAGGACGTCCACGACCGCCTCCTGGAAGGAGGCCGCCACGTCGCGCACCGGCACGTCCTCACCGGCCGCCCGCTTCGCCTCGATCCAGCGGGCGACCGCCGTCTTCAGGCCGGAGAAGGAGAAGTCGTACGCCGGATCGCGCGGTCCGGTCAGGCCGCGCGGGAACGCGATCGCCGCCGGGTCGCCCTCCCGGGCGTACCGGTCGATGACCGGACCGCCCGGGAACCCGAGGTTCAGCACCCGGGCGATCTTGTCGAAGGCCTCCCCCGCCGCGTCGTCGATGGTGGCGCCCATCGGGCGGACGTCGGAGGTGATGTCCGAGGAGAGCAGCAGGGAGGAGTGGCCGCCGGAGACCAGCAGCGCCATCGTCGGCTCCGGCAGCGGGCCGTGCTCCAGCTGGTCCACGCAGATGTGGGAGGCGAGGTGGTTGACGCCGTACAGCGGCTTGCCGAGCGCGTACGCGTACGCCTTCGCCGCCGAGACGCCGACCAGCAGCGCGCCCGCCAGGCCCGGGCCCGCCGTCACCGCCACGCCGTCGAGGTCCCTGGCCGTGACGCCGGCCTCCTTCAGCGCCCGGTCGATCGTCGGGACCATGGCCTCCAGGTGGGCCCTGCTGGCCACCTCGGGCACGACCCCGCCGAAGCGGGCGTGCTCGTCGACGCTGGAGGCGACGGCGTCCGCCAGCAGCGTGGTGCCGCGGACGATGCCGACGCCGGTCTCGTCGCAGGACGTCTCGATGCCGAGGACGAGAGGTTCGTCAGCCATTGATCTCGGTTCCTTGTGCTGAGGTCGGTTCGGCGGCGGCGCCGCCCTCGGAGGGCTCGGAGGCCATGGTCAGGCGCATCACCAGGGCGTCCACGTTGCCCGGCTGGTAGTAGCCCCGCCGGAAGCCGATGGGTGCGAAGCCGAAGCGCTCGTAGAGCCGCTGGGCGCGGACGTTGTCGACGCGGCACTCGAGCATGACCTCGGAGCACTCGAACGCGGTCGCCGCCCGCAGGAGGTCGGTGAGCAGGCGGGAGCCGAGGCCCGTGCTCTGGTGGTCGCGGGCCACCGCGATGGTCTGCACGTCGGCCTGGTCGCCGGAGGAGGCCAGGCCCGCGTAGCCGACGATCCGGCCGCCGGACTCCGCCACGACGTAGCGGCGGGTCGCCTCGGGGCCTCGGGAGTGCGCCAGCTCGGACCAGAACATGCCGCGCGACCAGGCGTCCTCGGGGAAGAGGTCCTTCTCCAGTTCGAGGACGGGGTCGATGTCCCACCAGCGCATCTCGCGCAGCGACGGGCCGTCGGGCGCGGGGGCGTCGACCGCGGGGGTGTCGGGCTCGGTCACTTGGGGGTGACCACCTTGTAGTTCTTGGGCACCTGGGCGTCCGGCCGGCGCAGGTACAGCGGGCGCGGCGCGGGGAGTTCCGCACCGGCGGCGAGCCGTTCGGCGGCCAGCGAGGCGAGGGCCGCGGCGGACACGTGCTCCGGCTCGTGCGCCTTCGGGAAGGTGTCGGGGTAGAGCAGCGCGCCCGCGCCGACGGCCGGCAGCCCGGCGACCCGGTCGGCGATGTCGGCCGGGCGGTCGACGGCGGGGTCCGTGAGCCGGGTGCGGGAGTCGGCGTAGCGCGCCCAGTAGACCTCCTTGCGGCGGGCGTCGGTGGCCACGACGAAGGGGCCCTCGAGGTCGGCGGCGTAGGCCAGGCCGTCGAGGGTGCACAGGCCGTGCACGGGGACGCCGAGCGCGAGGCCGAAGGTGTCGGCGGTCATCAGACCGACGCGCAGCCCGGTGTACGGGCCGGGGCCGACGCCGACGACGATCCCGGTGACGGCGTCGAGCCTCCTCCCCGCCTGGGCGAGGAGGCGGTCGACGGCCGGCAGCAGCAGCTCGCCGTGGCGGCGCGCGTCCACCTGGCTCGACGAGGCGATGACGTCCGTGCCGTCGTGCAGGGCGACGGTCACGGCGGGAGTGGCGGTATCCAGAGCGAGCAAGAGCACGCAAACAGCCTACGGCTCCTCGGCCCGAGCGCCCGGCCGTCCCGGTCGGGGCACTGCCGGCTGCTAACGTCACCGCGGGACGCGAAACACCGCGTACCCCACCCAAGTGCGACAAACGGGTACGGCGCGGCAGGTACGACGAAGGAGTGGTCGCCGGTGGCAGGCAGCAGCTCGACGGTCGTGGCCGGACTCACCGCGGCGGCCGTCGGCACGATCGGCTTCCTCGCCCACCAGGCGTCGGCGAACGCGCCGGACGCGTTCGGCGCGCCGCGCGCGAGCGCCTCCGCGGCCGCGTCGAAGGCGCCCCGGGACAGGAGGAACCCGGCCGCCCTGCCGGCCGGCTCCGGCACGGGGGAGCGCGTCGTCTACTCGGTGGACGACGACCGGGTGTGGCTGGTCGGGGAGAACGGCAAGGTCCGGCGGACGTTCACGGTCACCCCGGGCAGCGTCGACCCGCCGCCGGGCGCCTACGTCGTCACCTCCCGCTCCCGCGCCACCACCGGCACCGACGGCGTCCCCGTCGAGCACGTGGTGCGGTTCGCGAGCGTCGGCGGGGTGGTCGTCGGCTTCAGCGCGGCCGTGGGCGGCCCGCGACGGACGCCGGACCCGGCGGTGCGCACGGGCGGGATCCGCGAGTCACGGGCCGACGGCGACGCGATGTGGCTGTTCGCGACCATCGGGGAACGGGTCGTCGTGATCCGTTAGCCCGGTGCGGGGACAGGGCGGCGCGACCGTGCGGCGGCGCGGGGGTACGCGGCTCACCGGGCCGGTGCCCGGCGTGCGCGGTCGCCCGCACGGCGCCCGCGCCGGCCGGGCCGCGGGGGGTTACGCGGCTTCCCGGTGCCGCGGCCGCTCGGCGGCGGCGCGGGGCCGGGACACCGGCTCGGGCTCGGGGGCGCGCGGCGGGCGGGACACGGCCTCGGCGGCCGCGCAGGACGCCAGCAGCTCCCGCATGGACACCCCGGCGCGTGCGGACGACCGCGGCTGGACCTCGTGATCGGTGGCCGACATGGACGCCTCCTGGCGGGCCGGGGCGGCCCTGGTTAGGTACACCTAACTACGGACTGGATACCATGTGACCACGCACGGGACGCCGAACGCAACATCTTGCCGACGTCTTGTCGGAACGTTCATGCGAACGTCGGAGGGGCACCCGGCGCGCTCAGGCCGCCAGCACGCTCAGGTCCGCCGACGCCCACCGCTCCCCCAGCCCGGTGACCGTCACCTGCCGCACCTCGTCGGTCGTGTCGCCGACGGCCCGGTGGATCCGCACCTGGAGCCGCTCCTCCGTCAGCTCCTCGACCTTGCCCTCGCCCCACTCCACGACCACCACCGAGTCGGGCAGCGACACGTCGAGGTCGAGGTCCTCCATCTCGTCGAGCCCGCCGGACAGGCGGTACGCGTCGACGTGGACGAGCGGCGGACCGCCCCCGAGGGACGGGTGGACGCGGGCGATCACGAACGTCGGGGAGGTGACCGCGCCGCGCACCCCGAGCCCCTCGCCGAGCCCGCGCGTCAGCGTCGTCTTGCCCGCGCCCAGCTCCCCGCTGAGCATCACGAGGTCGCCGGCGCGCAGCAGCTTGGCCAGACGGCGACCCAACTCCCGCATCTGTTCAGGGGAGTTGACGATCATCTCGGTCTCGGCCGGAGGCCGCGTCGTGTTCTCTTCCATCGTCGCTCACTCGCAGTAGTCCACGGATCTCATCCCGCACGGGGCCGGTCCGGACCGGCCGGACCGCGGCCGAAGGGCCGGAAGCCGCCTCTCAGGAGGAGGCGGAGTCACAGCCACCCACGGTAGCCGTGCTCGGCACCGCCCCGGCGCGGGCGAGCAGATCGGCGAGGCGGTCGGTGACCACTTCCGGGTGCTCCAGCATCACCAGGTGACCGGCGTCCGGCACGAGCACCAGCTCGGCGTCCGGCAGCAGGTCGGCGATCGCCTCGCTGTGCTCGCTGGGCGTGACCAGGTCCCCGATCCCGGCCAGCACCAGCACCGGCATCCCCTGGAAGCAGGCGAGCGCCTCGGTCTTGTCGTGGTCGTTGAAGGCCGGGTAGAACTCGGCGACCACGTCGATGGGCGTGCCCTCGATCATCCGCTCGGCGAACCGGGCGACGGCCGGGTCGACGTCCCGGGAGGCGAACGAGTACCGCTTGATGACCCCGGCGAAGAGATCGGCGGTGGCCCGCCGGCCCTTCTCCACCAGCTCCGCGCGCTGCCCCAGCGCCTTCAGCACGCCGGGGAGCACCCGCCGCACCACGTTGACCCCCGCGACCGGCAGACCGAAGTTGACCTCGCCGAGCCGCCCCGAGGAGGTGCCGACGAGGGCGGTGGCGACGACCCGCTCGCGGATCAGCTCGGGGTACTGCGCGGCCAGGGCCATCACCGTCATCCCGCCCATGGAGTGCCCGACGAGCACGATCGGCCCCTCGGGGACGGCCGCGTCGATGACGGCCCTCAGATCGCGCCCGAGCTGGTCGATGCTGACCGGCGCCCCGTCCCGCAGCTGGGCGGCGCCGCGGGCGGAACGGCCGTGGCTGCGCTGGTCCCAGTGCACGGTCCGGACGACCCCGCGCAGGGCCGCGCGCTGGAAGTGCCAGGAGTCCTGGGTGAGGCAGTAGCCGTGGCTGAAGACGACGGTGACCGGGAGGGGGGCCTTGCGGCCGAAGAGCCGCCGGCGCCGCGGTGCCGGGCCGCCCTCCGGCTCCACGTCGTCGACCTCGTAGTACAGCTCGGTGCCGTCGTCGGCGACGGCCCTGCCGGGGGTGCCGCGCAGGGCGCCGTACGGGCCGGCCGCGTCGAGGGCGAGGCGCGCCTTCGCGCGCATGCCGCGGCCGACGGTCATCCGCTCCAGGGCCACTCCCGCCGCGGCGCCCGCGGCGATCACGCCTATCGCGGCGCCGGCGACACCGGTCGCCCGGCGCCAGCCTCCGGCCGCCCCCGTCGCGGAGGCGACGACGGCCGCCGAGGCGGCGCTCGCCACTGCCTCCGCACTGCTCTCGCTCACGTACCGCTCCCTCTTCGGCCGACGCCGGTCGTTCGAACGCTGTGACGGATGGTGCTCACGTAACGCTGTGCCGGTGTGGTGCTCACGTAACGCTGTGCCGGATGGTGCTCACGTGACCCGGGTGAAGCCCTGCCTCGGACGCCGCCCGGCGGTCTCCCGCTCCGCGGCGTCCCTGCGACTGGGTTACCCGTCTCGTCCCTCGTTCACATGGACGCGGGGAACCCGCGTTCCGATGCGCGTGACGATCTCGTACGCGATGGTGCCCGCGGCCTGCGCCCAGTCCTCGGCGGTGGGCTCGCCGCGGTCGCCGGGCCCGAAGAGCACCGCTTCCGCGCCGGTCCCGGGGTCGTCGCCGCCGAGGTCGACGACGAACTGGTCCATCGCGATCCGCCCCGCGGCCGTGCGCCACTTGCCGCCGACGAGCACCGGGCCGGTGCCGGAGGCGTGCCGGGGGATGCCGTCGGCGTACCCGAGGGGCACCAGGCCGAGGGTGGTCTCGCCGAGGGTCGTGTAGTGGTGGCCGTAGCTCACGCCGTGCCCGCCGGGGACCTTCTTCACGAGCGCCAGGGAGGCCGTGAGGGTCATCACCGGACGCAGTCCGAAGTCGGCGGAGGCGCCGACCTCGGGGCTGGGCGAGACGCCGTACATGGCGATGCCCGGGCGGACGAGGTCGAAGTGGGACGCGGAGAGCGTCAGCGTGGCCGGCGAGTTGGCGATGTGCCGCACCTCGGGCCGCACGCCCTGCTGCTCGGCGTACGCGACCATCTCGCGGAAGCGGGAGAGCTGGGCGGCGACGGACGGGTGCCCGGGCTCGTCGGCGCAGGCGAAGTGGGACCACAGGCCGGTGACGCGGACGAGCCCCTCGCTCTCGGCGCGCAGGGCCTGCGCGACCAGTTCGGGCCAGTCGGCGGGCTGGCAGCCGTTGCGCCCCAGGCCGGTGTCGGCCTTCAGCTGCACCCGGGCGGGCCGCCCGGCGAGCCGGGCCGCGTCGACGGCCTCGCGCAGCGCCCACATGCCGCTCAGGGACACGTCGAGGTCGTTCTCGATCGCCTCCCGCCAGGGGCCGCCGGGCGTCCACAGCCAGCACATGATCCGCACGTCCGCCGGCAGCCCGTCCCCGGCGCGCAGCGCGAGCGCCTCCTCGGGCGTGGCGGTGCCGAGCCAGGTGGCGCCGGCCTCGACGGCGGCACGGGCGCACGGCAGCGCGCCGTGGCCGTACGCGTCGGCCTTCACCACGGCCATGAACGCCGCGCCCGGCGCCTTGGCGCGCAGGGTCCGCACGTTGGCCCGCAGCGCGGCCAGGTCGATCTCGGCGCGGGCGCGCGACGGGTGGGCGGTCGGCTGTGCAGTCTCACTCATCGCGCCCAGTGTCTCAGAGGCCCCGGAAACCCCCTGAGCGCCGGGCCCGCTCCCCGGGCTCCGCGCGCGGCACGCGGCGGGCCGCCGTGCGCGGGGCGGGACGGGGCGGCGAACGGCGGCCGGGCCCCTCGCCCTTCCCCTCCGTGCACGGGCGGGGCCCCTCGCCCCGCCCCTCCGCGCACCCTTCGCCCCCGTCCGCCGGCCGGCCCCTCAGCCGCGTCCGCCGGCCGGCCCCTCAGCCGCGTCCGTCGGCCGACCCCCTCACCCGCGCGTGACATCGCGCACACCCCGCGCACGACCTCCCGCGCACCCCCCGTACGACATCCCGCTCACGCGGCGTGACCTCCCGTCCGCCCCGGCACGACATCCCGCACCCCCCGGCGTGACCTCCCGCCCACCCCGACACGACATCCCGCACCCCCCGGCGTGACCTCCCGCCCACCCCGACACGACATCCCGCTCACGCGGCACGCCCCCCGCTCACCCCCGCACGACGTCCCGCCACGCCCTCGCCACCGCCTCCGCCACGTCGTGCGCCCCCACCGGCGCGCCCCCGGCCGCGAACCGCCCCGCCAGCCCGTGCAGGTACGCGCCCGCGCTCCCCGCGTCCACCGCGGACAGCCCCGCCGCCAGCAACGACCCCACCAGCCCGGACAGCACGTCCCCGCTCCCGGCCGTGGCCAGCCACGACGTGCCGGTGGCGTTCACCCGCACGGCTCCGCCCGCCGCGTCCGCGACCAGCGTCGTCGAGCCCTTCAGCAGCACCGTCGCCCGGTACCGCGCCGCCAGCTCCCGCACCGCGGCCAGCCGGCCCGCCTCGACCTCCTCCCGCGCCACGCCCAGCAGCGCGGCGGCCTCCCCCGCGTGCGGAGTCATCAGCGTCGGCGCCGTGCGTCCCCGCACGGCCTCCGTCTCCGCCAGCCGCAGCGCGTCCGCGTCGATCAGCACCGGCACGCCCGCCGCCAGCACCTCCGCCACCGTGCCGGCGTCGTCGCCGATCCCCGGCCCGACGACCCACGCCTGCACCCGGCCCGCCTGCCGGGGGCCCTGGTCGGAGACGAGGGTCTCGGGGAACCGCGCGATGACCGCGTCCCCGGCGGGACCGACGTACCGCACCGCTCCGGCCCCGCCGCGCAGCGCTCCCGCCACCGCCAGCACGGCCGCCCCCGGATACCGGGCGGACCCGGCGGCGACACCGACGACCCCGCGCCGGTACTTGTCGCTCTCCGCCGCCGGCACCGGCAGCAGCGCCGCCACGTCGGCGTGCTGCAACGCCTCCAGCTCGGGCTCCCCGGGCAGCTCCAGCCCGATGTCGACCAGCCGCACCGACCCGGCGTGCTCCCGCGCCGGATCGATCAGCAGCCCCGGCTTGTGGGCGCCGAAGGTGACGGTGAGGTCGGCCCGCAGGACGTCCCCGCGCACCTCCCCGGTGTCGGCCTCCACCCCGCTCGGCAGGTCGACCGCCACCACGGCGGCCCCCGACGCGGCGACCAGCTCCGCCAGCGCGGCGGCGTCCTTGCGCAGCCCGCCCCGCCCGCCGATCCCGACGATGCCGTCGACGACGAGGTCGGCCCGCCGCAGCACCTCCCCGGCCGCGTCCGGCGCGACCGTGCGGCCGCCCGCCCGCCGCAGCGCCGCGAGCCCTCCGGCGTGGGCCCGTTCGGGTGTGAGCAGCACGGCGCTCACCCCGGCCCCGCGCCGGGCGAGCCGCGCCCCGGCGTACAGGGCGTCCCCGCCGTTGTCCCCGCTGCCGACCAGCAGCACGACCCGGCTCCCGTACACCCGCCCCGACAACTCCGCGCAGGCGGCGGCGAGCCCGGCGGCGGCCCGCTGCATCAGCGCGCCTTCCGGAAGCCGGGCCATCAGCTCCCGCTCGGCGGCCCTGACCGTGTCCACACTGTAGGCAGTACGCATGGGATTACCCCTACCCCCGCTCCTACCCCTCCGCCACCACCACCGCCGAGGCCACCCCGGCGTCGTGACTCAACGACACGTGCCAGGCCCGCACGCCGAGTTCGGCGGCCCGTGCGGCGACCGTGCCCCGCACCCGCAGCCGCGGCTGCCCGCTGTCCTCCACGTACACCTCCGCGTCGGTCCACAGCAGCCCCGCGGGCGCCCCCAGCGCCTTGGCCACCGCCTCCTTCGCCGCGAACCGCACCGCCAGCGAGGCCACCCCCCTGCGCTCCCCGCTCGGCAACAGCAACTCGCGCTCCACGAACAGCCGCTGCGCCAAGGCGGGCGTCCGCTCCAGCGACGCCGCGAACCGCTCGATCTCGGCCACGTCGATACCGACCCCGATGATGCTCATGCGAGCACCTTACGGAGCGGGAGTCACCGCGGTCCCGGCAGTGCCGGACCCCGCACGAGAGCGAACAAACGTCCGCGCTCGGACGGTTGACCACCCTCTCGGCAGTACGGCGCGGCTCCGGCCGCTCCCCGAGCCCGCCGCCCCCACCACCGGGGCCGGCCCGCCGCCCCCGGCCCCCGCTGTCACCGCCGACTGCTAGCCTGCGGCGACTTGATCACTTCAGCACAGCAGTCACACACCTGCCTGCCGCGCGCCCTGGGGGGCCAGTCCGCGCGCCGCGGAGAGCAACGCCAGGGGGCGGAGGAATGAACAGCACCAGCAGCGGCGGAGCCACGGGCTCGGCCGGACCGACCTTCGATCCGTACGACAACACGCCCGAACTGATCTCCCTGCGCTCGGCCGCGCAGGCCGGTGACTGGCCCGCCGTGCGGGCCTTCGTCACCGGGCTCGGCTCCGTCGCGAAGGTCTGCTCCGCCTCGTCCCTCCTCGCCGGCATCGCCGGCGTCGAGAACCTCCTGGAGCGGGCGGCCGCCGACCTGCCCGGCGACCCGCTGCCGCGCACGCTCCTCGCGCACCGGTACGTCGTCATCGGCTGGGACATCCGCAGCAGCGCCCGCGCGCAGTACGTCTCGCGGGAACAGTTCGAGCAGTTCCACGCCTGGCTGCGCCGGGCCGAGCAGCTGCTGATCGAGGTGTGCGCCGAGCACCCGGCGTACGCCCCCGCCTGGACGGTCCGGCTGATCACCGCGCGCGGCCTCCAGCTGGGACAGGCCGAGGCGCGCCGCCGCTACGACCGGCTGTCCGCGCACCACCCGCACCTGTACAACGCGCAGACGCAGCTGCTCCAGCAGGTCTGCCCCAAGTGGGGCGGCTCCTGGGAGGCGGCGCACGGCTTCGCCCGCGAGTGCGCGACCGCCGCCCCCGACGGCTCGGTCAACGGCGCGCTGGTCGCGCTCGCCCACATCGAGCACTGGCTGGACCTGGAGGGCGCCGAGCGCGCCGCCTACCTGCGGGGCGTGCCGGTCCGCGACGACCTGCGGTTCGCCGCGCAGGTCTCGGTGCTGCACCCGTCCCACCGGCCCGACTGGAACACGATCGGGGCGCACAGCGCGTTCGCGTTCGCCTTCTCGCTGGGCGGTCACACCGCGGACGCGGCCCCGCACTTCGCCTTCCTCGGCGACCGCGCCCCGGAGCACCCGTGGGACTACCTGAGCGATCCGAGGGCCTCGTACCTGAAGTACCGCAAGTCCGCGACGGAAGCCTGAGGGGCCGGGGCACATGACCACCGAACTGCACGACCACAGCGGCCTCGCCGCCCTCGACGGCCTGCTCTCCCACACCACCGTCCAGGGCGTCCCGGTCCTGCACGCCCCCGCCTCCGGCAAGGAGGTCACCGCCGGTCTCTTCTTCCGGGTGGGCCGCGCCGACGAGACCCTGGCCACCGCCGGGATCACCCATCTCGTGGAGCACCTCGCCCTGCACCGCGTGGGCCTGTCCGACCTGCACCACAACGGCGCGACGGCGAACGCGTACACCCTCTTCCACGTCACCGGCAGCGAGGAGGAGGTCGTCTCCCACCTCAACAGCGTGTGCGCGGGGCTGCGGGACCTGCCGATGGACCGGCTGGAGACCGAGAAGGAGATCCTGCGCACGGAGGCGGCGGGCCGCGGCAGCGGCCCCCACTCCCCGCTCGCGCTGTGGCGGTACGGCGCCCGGGGCTACGGCCTGGCCGGCTACAACGAGCTCGGCACCTGGAGCCTGACCCCCGACCGGGTGCGGCACTGGGCGCAGACCCGCTTCACCCGGGACAACGCGGTGCTGTGGATCACCAGCGACCGGGTGCCCGAGGGCCTGGACCTCGCCCTCCCGGCCGGCACCCGTTTCCCGGCGCCGGCCGCCACCAGCGCGCTGCCGGTCACCCCGGCCTACATCCACGGCGACGACGGCCACGTCGTCCTCACCTCGGTGCTGCGGCGCTCCACCGCCGCCTCCGTCTTCGCGGACGTCCTCGGCCGGGCGCTCTTCCAGGACCTGCGCCAGGAGGGCGGCTACTCGTACTCGGCGGAGGCCGACTACTCCCCGCGCGACGCGGACTTCGCCACGCTCACCGCGTACGCGGACGCGCTCCCGCAGAAGCAGGACGCGGTCGTCGGCGGCTTCGTCGACACCCTGGCCCGGCTGCGCGCGGGCCGCATCGAGCAGTCGGAGCTGGACTCCGTCCGCGCCAAGCACCTCAAGATCTACGACCACCCCGACCTCGGAGCCGCCTCGCTGCCGTCGTACGCCCTGAGCCTGCTGCTCGGGCACCGGATCCTCTCCCCCGAGCAGCACCGGGCCGAGCTGGACGCGGTGACGGTCGCCGACCTGCGCGAGGTGGCGCGGGAGGCGTGGGACTCCGCGCTCCTGAAGGTGCCGGGCCGCGCGGTGGACTGGGCGGGCTTCGCCCTGGCCCCCCAGTACTCGTCGGCCGCCGTCACCGGCACCCGGCACCCGTCCCTGGAGGACGAGGAGGTCACGCTGGTCATCGGCGCCGAGGGCGTCAGCCTGACGACCCCGAGGGGCCCGGTCACCGTCCGCTACGACGCCTGCGCCGTGATGACCACCCGCCCGGACGGCGCCCGCAGCCTCACCGGCCACGACGGCTTCGTGGTCACGGTGGAGCCCACCCTGTACCGGGGGGTCACCCCGGAACGCGTCGCGGCCCTGGACGCGGCGGTCCCGCCGGAGGCGGTGGTCCCCATGCCGGCCCGCGAACCGGACCGGATCCCGCAGCCGCGCCGGCGCGAGAAGCCCTCGGTGCGGCGCAGGGCCGGTGCGTGGGGCTGGGCGGCCCTCCTCGTCCCGCTGTCCCTGCTGATCGTGGTCTGGCCGGCGGTCGCCGTGTACCTCGTCGTCGAACGGATCAACGAGGGCCGGATACCGCCCCTGACCGGCATGATCGGCTTCGCGGTCATCGAGTACTACCTGATCCGCTGGGCCCGCGCGGCGAACCGGCGCCGCCGGACCGGGCCCGCCTGACCGGGCGGGGGCCCCCCCCCCCGGGGGGGCCCCCCCCCCCCCCCCGGGGCCCCCGCGCCCCCCCGGGCCCCCCCCCCCCCGGGGTACCCCCCCGCCCCCCCCCCCCCCCCCCCCCGCACCCCCCCCCCGGGGGGGGCCCCCCCCGGGGGGGGGGCCCCCGCCGCGCTCCACGGTGACCGGCTCGCTCCGCGGTCCCCGGCGACCTGCTGGATCCCCCAGGTCACCGGCCCGCCGCGACCGGCTCACTCCACGGTGACCGACTTCGCCAGGTTCCGGGGCTGGTCCACCTCGTTGCCCCGGGCCGTGGCCAGCTCGCA
Organism: Streptomyces sp. NPDC017936; assembly: GCF_044328485.1. Taxonomy (NCBI): domain Bacteria; kingdom Bacillati; phylum Actinomycetota; class Actinomycetes; order Kitasatosporales; family Streptomycetaceae; genus Streptomyces; species Streptomyces sp. NPDC017936. The sequence goes on from NZ_JBIRHK010000011.1 coordinate 27,598, forward strand.
CGCGAACACCTGCAACGGCACCGTCGCCACCAGCGGCTGGAGCAGGGTCGGCGTCACCGGGATCCGCACCAGGTGGTCGGCGTACGGCACGACCGCCTCGTCCCCCTCCTCCGCGATCACGATCGTCCGCGCCCCGCGCGCCCGGATCTCCTGGATGTTGGAGACGATCTTGTCGTGCAGGACGGACCGCCCCCGCGGGGACGGCACGACCACGACCACCGGCAGGTCCTCCTCGATGAGCGCGATCGGCCCGTGCTTCAGCTCGCCCGCCGCGAAGCCCTCGGCGTGCATGTACGCCAGCTCCTTCAGCTTGAGCGCGCCCTCCAGCGCCACCGGGTAGCCCACGTGCCGCCCGAGGAACAGCACGGTGTTCTTCCCGGCGAGCGACCGCGCCAGCTCCCGCACCGGCTCCATGGTCTCCAGCACCCGCTCGACCGCACCGGAGATCTGCGCGAGGTCCCGGATGACCGCCCGGATCTCGTCCCCCCACTTGGTGCCCCGGACCTGGCCCAGGTACAGCGCGACCAGGTAGCAGGCGACCAGCTGCGTCAGGAACGCCTTCGTCGAGGCGACCGCCACCTCCGGCCCCGCGTGCGTGTACAGCACCGCGTCCGACTCGCGCGGGATCGTCGAACCGTTGGTGTTGCAGATCGCCAGCACCTTGGAGCCCTGCTCACGGGCGTGCCGCAGCGCCATGAGCGTGTCCATGGTCTCCCCGGACTGCGAGATGGCGATGACCAGCGACCGCGCCCCCAGGATCGGGTCCCGGTAGCGGAACTCGCTCGCCAGCTCCACCTCGCACGGGATCCGCGTCCAGTGCTCGATGGCGTACTTGGCGATCATCCCCGCGTGGAAGGCCGTGCCGCAGGCGACGATGACGACCTTGTCCACCTCGCGCAGCTCGGCCGTAGAGATGCGGACCTCGTCGAGCGTCAGCGAACCGGACGCGTCGATGCGCCCCAGCAGCGTGTCGGCGACCGCCTTGGGCTGCTCGGCGATCTCCTTGAGCATGAAGTAGTCGTACCCGCCCTTTTCCGCGGCCGACGCGTCCCAGTCGATGTGGTACGAACGCACCTCGGCCGGCCGGCCGTCGAAGCCGGTGACCGTCACACCGTCCCGGCGCAGCTCCACCACCTGGTCCTGACCCAGCTCGATCGCCGACCGCGTGTGGGCGATGAACGCGGCGACGTCCGAGGCGAGGAAGGCCTCGCCCTCTCCGACGCCCACCACGAGCGGTGAGTTCCGCCGCGCCCCGACCACCACGTCCGGCTCGTCGGCGTGCACCGCGACCAGGGTGAACGCCCCCTCCAGCCGACGGCACACCAGCCGCATGGCCTCGGCGAGGTCGGCCGTCACGGAGAACTCCTCCGCGAGCAGGTGGGCCACCACCTCGGTGTCGGTCTCGGAGGCCAGCTCGTGCCCGCGCTCGGCCAGTTCGTCCCGCAGCGCCGCGAAGTTCTCGATGATCCCGTTGTGCACGACGGCGACGCGCCCCGCGTTGTCCAGGTGGGGATGGGCGTTCGCGTCGGTCGGCCCGCCGTGCGTGGCCCAGCGGGTGTGCCCGACGCCCGTCGTGCCGGTCGGCAGCGGCCGCTCGACGAGTTCCTTCTCCAGGTTGACGAGCTTGCCCGCCTTCTTCCCGGCGGCGAGCCCGCCGTCCGAGAGCACGGCGACACCCGCCGAGTCGTAGCCCCGGTACTCCAGCCGCTTCAGCCCGGCCATCACGACTTCGAGCGCCGACTGCGCTCCCACGTATCCCACGATTCCGCACATGCGCGGCAGCCTACGACCGAATCGCGTCCCGAAAAGGCCTTCACGTGCCCGGATTCGGAAATTCCCACGCCTGTACGACCCTTCGCACGGGCCCGTGCGCCGCTTCACGCACGCCGGTACGCCCCTTCGCGCGCGCCTGTACCGCCCCCGTGGATCCCGGGCGCGCCCCCACGCCGCCTCCTCGCGCCGCCCCGCACGCCCCCGCCCGGACCGCCCCCGCCCGGCGTGACGGACCCCACCCGCCATTCCGTTCAAACTCCGTTAACAATGGACTGTGATCTCTCCGGTCTCCCCGATGCCCCGGAGCGCCCACCGGCACAGGCCGGAGGCGACTCCCTACGTCGACCTCACCCGCCGCGAGTGGAGCGCCCTGCGGGACAAGACACCGCTGCCGCTGACCGCCGACGAGGTCGAGAGGCTGCGCGGCCTCGGCGACGTCATCGACCTGGACGAGGTCCGGGACATCTACCTCCCGCTGTCCCGCCTCCTCAACCTCTACGTCGGCGCCACGGACGGCCTGCGCGGCGCGCTGAACACCTTCCTCGGCGAGCAGGGCTCCCAGTCCGGCACCCCGTTCGTGATAGGGGTCGCCGGCTCCGTCGCCGTCGGCAAGTCCACCGTCGCCCGGCTCCTGCAGGCCCTCCTCTCCCGCTGGCCGGAGCACCCGCGCGTCGAACTGGTCACCACCGACGGCTTCCTGCTCCCCACCAGGGAGCTGGAGGCCCGCGGCCTGATGTCGCGGAAGGGTTTCCCCGAGTCGTACGACCGCCGCGCCCTCACCCGCTTCGTCGCCGACATCAAGGCGGGCAAGGACGAGGTCACGGCCCCCGTCTACTCCCACCTCATCTACGACATCGTCCCCGACCGGCGGCTCACGGTCCGCCGCCCGGACATCCTGATCGTCGAGGGCCTGAACGTCCTCCAGCCCGCCCTCCCCGGCAAGGACGGCCGCACCCGCGTCGGCCTCGCCGACTACTTCGACTTCAGCGTGTACGTCGACGCGAGCGCCGAGGACATCGAACACTGGTACCTCAGCCGGTTCAAGAAGCTCCGTCAGACCGCCTTCCAGAAACCGGACTCGTACTTCAGGAAGTACACCCAGGTGTCCGAGGAGGAGGCGCTCGCCTACGCCCGCACCCTCTGGCGGACCATCAACAAGCCCAACCTGGTGGAGAACATCGCCCCCACCCGCGGCCGCGCCACCCTGGTCCTCCGCAAGGGACCGGACCACAAGGTGCAGCGGCTGAGCCTGCGCAAACTGTGACGGCTACCCTGCCCCCATGCTGCATCTGCGCCTGATCACGCCGTCGGAGAGGACCGACGCCGTGGTCCGCCTGATCGAGGACACCGTGGGCACCACGCACCTGGTGGTGCTGCCGGGCGCCGCCCGCGACCCGGCCGGCGACGTCGTCCTGTGCGACGTGGCGCGCGAGGCCGGCGACGAACTCCTCACCTCGCTGCAGGAACTGGGCCTGGAGCGGAGCGGCTCGATCGCCGTCGAGAACATCGACCTGTCGCTGTCCCTGCGCGCCGACAAGGCCGCGGAGGAGGCGCCCGGGGAGGCCGCGGACGCGGTCCTGTGGGAGCACATGACCGACGCGACCCACGAGGAGTCGACGCTCTCCGTCACCTACCTGGCGTTCATCACGCTGGCGACGATGATCGCGGCCTGCGGCGTGGTGCTGGACAACGCGGTCCTGATCGTGGGCGCCATGGCCGTCGGCCCCGAGTTCGGCCCGCTGGCCGGCATCTCCACGTCGATCGTGCAGCGCGCCCCGCGCCTGGCACTGCGCTCGCTGATCGCGCTGCTGGCCGGCTTCGCGGTGGCCATGGCGGTGACCGTGGGCTTCAGCCTCTTCATGGACTGGCTCGACCTGTTCAGCAAGGAGCAACTGGAGGCCGACCGGCCGCAGACGGGCTTCGTCTACGCCCCCGACGCGTTCTCCTTCATCGTGGCGGTCCTGGCCGGCGTGGCCGGCACCCTCTCGCTGACCTCCGCCAAGTCCGGCGCCCTGGTCGGCGTGGCCATCTCGGTCACCACCGTCCCCGCCGCCGCCAACGCCGCCGTCGCCCTCAGCTTCGGCGACACCGGACAGACCTGGGGCTCGACGGAACAGCTCCTGCTGAACCTCACGGGCATCGTCCTGGCGGGAACGCTGACCCTGCTGCTCCAGAAGTGGCTCTGGTCGAGGCGACGCGAACACGCCGACGCCGGCTGAGGCGGCGCGCCGAGGGGTGCGCGGACGCGTCACCGCCGGCCGGGGCAGCGCGCCGGGGGTGCGGGGAACTGCGCGGCCGGTCCCCGCGAACCCGCGGCCCGCACCCCGCAGAACCCCTCGTCACGAACCCGGTCCGGCCCTACCCCAGCGCGGACTTCACGGCGTCGGCCAGCCGCCCGGCGACCGAGCGGGCCTGCTCGATGTCCGCCGCCTCGACCATCACCCGCACCAGCGGCTCGGTCCCGGAAGGCCGCAGCAGCACCCGCCCGGTGGCGCCCAGCTCCCGCTCCGCCTCACCGACGGCGGCCGACAGCTCGGCCGAGTCCCCGACCCGGGACCTGTCCACGTCCGGCACGTTGATCAGCACCTGCGGCAGCCGCTCCATCACGGACGCCAGCTCGCGCAGCGACTTCCCGCTCTGCGCGACCCGCGCCGCCAGCATGAGCCCGGTCAGCGTGCCGTCACCGGTGGTCGCGTGGTCCAGGATGATCACGTGCCCGGACTGCTCGCCGCCGAGCGCGTACCCGTGCTGCTTCATCTCCTCCAGCACGTACCGGTCGCCGACGGCGGTCTGGACGAGGTGGATGCCCTCGCGCTCCATGGCCAGCTTGAAGCCGAGGTTGGACATGACGGTGGCGACCACGGCGTCCGAGCGCAGCACGCCCCGCTCCCGCATGGCGAGCGCGAGCACGGCCAGGATCTGGTCCCCGTCCACTTCCTCACCGGTGTGGTCCACGGCCAGGCACCGGTCGGCGTCCCCGTCGTGCGCGATGCCGAAGTCCGCGCCGTGCTCGACGACGGCCGCCTTCAGCTTGTCCAGGTGCGTGGAGCCGCACCCGTCGTTGATGTTGAGCCCGTCCGGGGACGCGCCGATGGTGACGATCTCCGCGCCGGCCCGCGTGAACGCCTCCGGCGAGACGTGGGCGGCGGCGCCGTGCGCCTCGTCGAGGACGATCTTCAGCCCGTCGAGCCGGTTGGGGAGCACGGCGATGAGGTGGGCGACGTACCGGTCGAACCCTTCGTCGTACGACCGCACGCGTCCGACGGCCGCGCCGGTCGGCCGCTCCCAGGGCTCACCGTGCCGGTGCTCGTCGTAGACGGTCTCGATCTTGTCCTCGAGCTCGTCGGCGAGCTTGTGGCCACCGCGGGCGAAGAACTTGATGCCGTTGTCGGGCATGGCGTTGTGGCTGGCGGAGAGCATCACGCCGAGGTCGGCGCCGAGCGCGCCGGTCAGGTACGCGACCGCCGGGGTGGGCAGCACACCGACCCGCAGCACGTCCACTCCGGCGCTCGCCAGACCGGCCACCATCGCCGCTTCGAGGAACTCCCCGGACGCGCGCGGGTCCCGTCCGACCACCGCGACCGGCCGGTGGCCCTCGAAGGTGCCCGCCTCGGCCAGCACGTGCGCCGCCGCGACGGACAGACCGAGCGCCATCTCGGCCGTGAGATCCGCGTTGGCGACACCGCGCACGCCGTCCGTGCCGAAGAGTCGTCCCACTTGTCCTCCTGAGGAAGCATCGGTTTCGGTAGCCGTGCGGGCGTCCGGATGGTCGGCGCGGCTCCCGCGTCCAGGCATTGCATGCCCTGAACATCCGATCACACAAGCCTTTGAGCGTCTTGTGCCGTTATACGCCTACGACTGAGAGAAAACGAACGCCCCGACGGCACTGTGGCGTGCCGCCGGGGCGTTCCAGGTACGTTCGAGCGAGCCGCACCGGCCCGGAAGACGTACGAGCAGGCAGCGAAGCTTAGCGCTTGCTGTACTGCGGAGCCTTGCGGGCCTTCTTGAGACCGGCCTTCTTCCGCTCGACCGCGCGGTCGTCACGGGTGAGGAAGCCGGCCTTCTTCAGCGGGCCGCGGTTGTTGTCGACGTCGGCCTCGTTCAGCGCGCGGGCGACACCGAGACGGAGCGCACCGGCCTGACCGGAGACACCGCCACCGGCGATGCGGGCGACGACGTCGTAACGACCCTCGAGCTCGAGGACCTTGAACGGCTCGTTGACTTCCTGCTGGTGCACCTTGTTCGGGAAGTAGTCCTCGAGGGTGCGACCGTTGATCTTCCACTTGCCGGTGCCCGGGACGATCCGGACGCGGGCGATGGCGTTCTTGCGGCGGCCCAGGCCGGCGGCCGGCTGGGGCTCGCCGAAGCGGGAGGCCAGGGACTCCGAGGTGTACTCGCCCTCGACGGGGACCTCGGACTCGGTGGTGTAGCTGTCGATGTCAAGCTCTTCGAGCGGCTGCTCGGCAGTGGTCTCGGCCACGGTGATTCCTCAGATTCTCTTGGCTTGGGGTTTGTCGGCCGGACTTACTGCGCGACCTGGGTGATCTCGAACGGCTGCGGCTGCTGCGCGCCGTGCGGGTGCTGGTCACCCTTGTAGACCTTCAGCTTCGAGAGCATCTGACGGCCCAGCGAGTTCTTCGGGAGCATGCCCTTGACGGCCTTCTCGATGGCCTTCTCGGGGTTCTTGTCCAGCAGCTCGTCGTAGCGGACGGAGCGCAGACCACCCGGGTAGCCGGAGTGGCGGTACGCCATCTTCTGGGTCCGCTTGTTGCCGGACAGGTGCACCTTGTCGGCGTTGATGATGATGACGAAGTCACCGGTGTCGACGTGAGGGGCGTAGATCGGCTTGTGCTTGCCGCGCAGGATGGAGGCGGCGGTGCTGGCGAGACGGCCCAGGACAACGTCCTGAGCGTCGATGACGTGCCACTGGCGCGTCACATCGCCGGGCTTGGGGCTGTACGTACGCACGGTTCGTAGCCTTCGCTTCGAGTGAGTGGTCCTGACAAGGTCACCGAAGACGATCACGACAGCCCTGACCGCACCGCGGTGACGCAAACCGCGTGCTGGTCGCTGGTCATCGGCCCGGTGGACCGGTGTAAGGGCCCGTCCCGTGAGAATGAGCAAGCCAATACACAACGAAGATGCAGGATACCTGCGGCGGCCGGGCCGGGTCAAAACGACGCCGACCGGGGCCGAGGTTCGCTGCTCTTCTCGCCCAGTGTAGGGGCGAGCGCCGCCGGGGGCCGCCGCTCCCGCGCTCCCGCCTCCGGCCCGGACGACCCCGGCCCCGCCCGCGGGACCGACCGGCACGCCACGGTGACCGCCAGGGCGCACAACGTCATCGCGTCCTTGAAGGCCCGCCGCCGCACCGTCTCCAGGTAGGGCCAGGTCAGCCCCGGGACCTGCGGCACCAGCGCCAGCCAGAACCACGGCCGCCGGGCCACCGACCCCGCGTACGGCAGCCCGGCCAGCAGCAGCGGCACCACGACCAGCAGGTAGTGGTCGTACGAGGGCCTCGAGACGAGGAACGCCGAGAGCATCAGCCCCGCGGCCGTCTCGGCGAGCCGCAGCGGGCCGGGATCGGCCCGGCACCAGCGCCGGCGGGCGCAGACCACCCCGGCGGCACAGGCCGCGAGGGCCACGCCCCGGGCCAGGAGCGGCGGCACCCCCAGCCGGGGCAGCACCGCGCCCGGGGAGGCCTCGTAGAGCCGTACGAAGGCGTCGTCGCCCCGCAGCAGGAAGGGCAGGGTCCGGGTGACGAAGCCCGCCGGGTCGGGCAGCAGCAGGGCGCACGCCCCGGACACCAGCACCGGCACGGCGACCAGCACGGCCAGCGCCCGCGGCCGGCGGGCGAAGACGAACAGCAGCGCCACCGGGGCCAGCAACGGCTTCAGCGCCAGGGCCGCGCCGAGCACCGCGGCCGCCGCCGTCCACCGGTCGCGGCGCATCAGCAGCAGCGCCGGGGGCAGCGCCAGGACCGCGGTCGCCGTCCAGTTGCCCAGCCGGACCAGGTGGCCGAAGGGCGCGAAGCCGGCCGCGAGCCCGGCCAGGCCGAGCACCGCGAGCCGGCTGTCCAGCGGGACCCGGTGCAGCCGCAGGGCGCAGGCCCAGCCGGCCGCCAGACAGGCCGTGACCGCCGACGGCACCAGGACGCGCAGGACGGACTCCGGCAGCAGCGCCTGCGGGACGGCGGCGAGCACCGCGCCCGGCAGGTAGAGGAAGTGCGGGTCGTCGTACGGGGACCGGCCCGACAGCCAGGCGCGGGCCGCCCCGACGACGATCGCGTTGTCCATCCCGCCGTCCGGGGCGGTCCGCGCCGCGTGCGCCACCGTCACCCCGAGCACCGCCAGCAGCCCCCACCACAGCGGCCGGGGAGAACGCCGCACCAACCACCCGGAGATGTCGCCTTTGCCCGTACTCATTCCTCAACGCTAGGTGCTCCGGTGCCGGTTGAGGCGGAACAGCACACCCTTCACCGCGTCTAAGATGCGGCCCATGAGCTATGGGCAGGGGGGACCTCAGTCCCAGTGGGATCCGTGGAAACCGAACTCCCAGCAGCCGTGGAGCAGCGGCAGTGACGGAGCGTCCCCGGACTGGGCCGCGCTGGCCGACGCGTCCGAGAAGCGCAGCAAGCGCCGCCGGCTGCTGTTCATAGGCGGGGGCGCGCTCGCGACGATCGGGATAGGCGCCGCCGTGGCCATGGCCGTGGTGTCGGCGAACGGCGACGACGAGGCGAACCGTCCGGCCTCCTCCCTGCCCGCGACCGCCGACCTGCCGAGCGCGTCCGGCACCCCGTCCTTCGCCCCGACCAGCGCGCCGCCGCCGCTGGACCCGAAGGAGTTCATCTCCAGCAAGGCCAAGGACACCGCTCCCAACGGCCCCGACCTGCTCTTCCCGGGCACGCAGCTGACGATCGGCTCGACCGTCTACAAGAAGGCCGCGAAGGCCGACTCCACCAACTGCGCCACCGGCGTCCAGGGCACGCTGCCCAAGGTGCTGGCCGCCAACGACTGCACCCGTCTGATGCGCATCACGTACGTCGAGGACGGCATCGCGGTGACCGTCGGCGTGGCCGTCTTCGACACCGAGGCCCAGGCCCTCAAGGCCAAGGAGCAGGCCGACAAGAGCAGCTTCGTCAAGGCCCTCGCCGGCAACGGCGTCAAGGCCTTCTGCAACGGCGCGGTCTGCCGGTCGACGACCAACTCCCACGGCCGTTACGCCTACTTCACCATCACCGGCTTCACCGACGGCAAGGACGTGACGACGAAGGACACCGAGGTCTTCACCGTCGGTGACGACCTCGCCGAGTTCACGTTCGGGCAGATCCAGCGCCGCGGCGAGGCCCAGGCGTCCGCCGCCGCGAACAGCTGACCGCGCCGGACGGGCGCGGGTCCTCCCCCTCGGTCAGCGGTCCGGGGGGAAGGTGACCGCCGGCCCCGTCCGGACGGTCCTCAGCAGCACCCGGCCGCCCCGGGCAGCGTCCGCTTGTTCCGCGCCTCCCGGGAGCGGGCGGCGAGCAGCTCGTCGGCCGGGTAGCCGACCTCCTCCAGCGTCAGCCCGTGCGGCCGCACGACGTGCACGGCCGAGTCCCGTACGCCCGCGGCGAGCACCTTTCCCGGCCACTCCGGCCCCCGGTGCCCGTCCCCCACGAACAGCAGCGCCCCGATCAGCGAGCGCACCATGTTGTGGCAGAAGGCGTCGGCGCGGACGGTGGCCGTGATGATGCCGTCGGCCCCCTTGTGGAGGCTCAGCTCCTGGAGCGTGCGGATGGTCGTCGCGCCCTCCCGCTTCTTGCAGTAGGCGGCGAAGTCGTGTTCGCCGAGCAGCCGCCGGGCGGCCTCGTTCATGGCGTCGACGTCGAGCGGCCAGTCGTGCCACAGCACGTGGTTGCGCAGCAGGGGGTCCACGCCCCCGGGGTTGTCGGTGACGCGGTACGCGTACCGCCGCCAGACCGCCGAGAAACGGGCGTTGAAGCCGCTGGGCGCCTCGCGCAGCGCCCACACCCGTACGTCCCGGGGCAGCCGCCCGGCGAGCCGCTTGAGCAGCTTCTCGTGGTGCTCGCGCCACACCGCCTCGGGCAGGTCCACGTGGGCGACCTGCCCGCGCGCGTGCACCCCGGCGTCGGTGCGGCCCGCCACGGTCAGTTCGTACGTGGTGTCCCCGGACCGCGTGACGGTGCGCAGGGCGTCCTCGATCTCCCCCTGCACGGTCCGCCGTCCCCCGGCCTGCTTGGCCCATCCGGAGAACTCGGTCCCGTCGTAGGAAAGGTCGAGGCGGACACGGACGTAACCGGGCTGAACTTCCTCACTCACCCCTGGATCCTCTCAACAACGCGGAACGGGTCCGCCCCGAGGGGCGGACCCGTTCACTGCAAGGCAGAGCCTCAGGCGTCCTTCGACTCCTCGGCCGGAGCCTCGGCGGCCTCGTCGGCGGCCGGAGCCGCTTCCTCGGCCTTGGTCTCCTCGGCCTTGGCCTCGGACTCCTTGACCGCGCGCTTCGTCGCGGCCTCGGCCTCACCGGTCGCCTGCTGCGCCACGGTCAGCGCCTCGACCAGCTCGATGACGGCCATGGGCGCGTTGTCGCCACGGCGGTTACCGATCTTGGTGATGCGGGTGTAGCCACCCGGGCGGTTCTCGTAGCGCGGGCCGATCTCGGTGAAGAGCGTGTGGACGACGCTCTTGTCCGTGATGACCTGGAGCACCTGACGGCGGTTGTGAAGGTCGCCCTTCTTCGCCTTGGTGACCAGACGCTCGGCGTACGGGCGCAGGCGGCGGGCCTTCGCCTCGGTGGTGGTGATACGGCCGTGCTCGAAGAGGCTCTTCGCCAGGTTGGCGAGGAGGAGCTTCTCGTGCGCGGCGCTGCCGCCCAGACGGGCACCCTTGGTGGGCTTCGGCATGGTTCTTCTCCTGTGTGTCTGCCCCGGCCGTATCAGGTACCGGGGTCAGTATCCGAGCAGGCGGTCGCCCGTCGGAGATCCAGGCCCCCGAAGGGGCCTGGAAGGGGCGCGGGGAACTGCGCGACCGGCCCCAACCGGCCCGCAGACGCAGTACGGCCTCCCCGCGGAGCGATCAGTACTGCTCGGTCTCCACGAAACCCGCGTCCGCGTCGTCGTCGGCGCCGAAGGCGTCGGCGGCGGCGGTCGGGTCGAATCCGGGCGGGCTGTCCTTCAGGGCCAGGCCCATGCCGGCCAGCTTCGCCTTGACCTCGTCGATGGACTTCGCACCGAAGTTGCGGATGTCGAGGAGGTCGGCCTCGGAGCGGGCGACGAGCTCACCCACGGAGTGGATGCCCTCGCGCTTGAGGCAGTTGTAGGAACGGACGGTGAGCTCGAGCTCCTCGATCGGAAGCGCGAGGTCGGCCGCCAGCGCCGCGTCCGTCGGGGACGGACCCATGTCGATGCCCTCGGCGTCGATGTTGAGCTCGCGGGCCAGACCGAACAGCTCGACCAGCGTCTTGCCGGCGGAGGCCATGGCGTCACGCGGACGCATCGCCTGCTTGGTCTCGACGTCGACGATCAGCTTGTCGAAGTCGGTGCGCTGCTCGACACGCGTGGCCTCGACCTTGTACGTGACCTTCAGGACCGGCGAGTAGATGGAGTCGACCGGGATGCGGCCGATCTCCTGGCCCACCTGCTTGTTCTGCACGGCGGAGACGTAACCGCGGCCGCGCTCGACCGTGAGCTCCATCTCCAGCTTGCCCTTGCCGTTGAGCGTGGCGAGGACGAGGTCGGGGTTGTGCACCTCGACACCGGCCGGGGGCGCGATGTCGGCGGCGGTGACCAGACCCGGGCCCTGCTTGCGCAGGTACATCACGACCGGCTCGTCGTGCTCCGAGGAGACGACCAGCTGCTTGATGTTGAGGATCAGGTCGGTGACGTCCTCCTTGACGCCCGGCACGGTGGTGAACTCGTGCAGGACGCCGTCGATACGGATCGACGTGACCGCCGCACCCGGGATCGACGACAGGAGCGTACGGCGCAGGGAGTTGCCGAGGGTGTAGCCGAAGCCCGGCTCCAGCGGCTCGATCACGAACCGGGAGCGGAACTCGTCGACGACCTCTTCGGTCAACGAGGGACGCTGAGCGATCAGCATGTGGGGATCAGATCCTTCTTTCGTGGGCGCCCGCTATTTGACACCCGACGGAAACCGCACCTGTGAGAAGTGCGGGTACTGCAAGGGTACGGGCGGCACGACCCGAATGAGCCGTACCGCCCGGAAAGCCCTGGAAAAGCGAGGTCAGACGCGACGACGCTTCGGCGGGCGGCAGCCGTTGTGCGGGGTCGGGGTGACGTCCTGGATGGAGCCGACCTCGAGGCCCGTGGCCTGCAGGGAGCGGATGGCGGTCTCACGACCGGCGCCCGGGCCCTTGACGAACACGTCGACCTTGCGCATGCCGTGCTCCTGCGCGCGACGGGCGGCCGACTCGGCGGCCATCTGCGCGGCGAACGGCGTGGACTTGCGCGAGCCCTTGAAGCCGACGTGGCCGGCGGAGGCCCAGGAGATCACGTTGCCGCTCGGGTCCGTGATGGACACGATCGTGTTGTTGAACGTGCTCTTGATGTGCGCCTGGCCGTGCGCGACGTTCTTCTTTTCCTTGCGGCGCACCTTCTTGGCAGCGCCCTGACGTCCCTTGGGGGGCATGTCGAAAACTCCTACGGGAGGTGGTCGGTCCTACAGCGAAGACCGCTGGACGGCGAGTCCGCTGCGGACTACTTCTTGCCCGGCTTCTTCTTGCCGGCGATGGCGCGACGCGGGCCCTTGCGGGTGCGGGCGTTGGTGCTGGTGCGCTGGCCGCGGACGGGCAGACCGCGACGGTGACGGAGACCCTGGTAGGTACCGATCTCGACCTTGCGGCGGATGTCGGCCTGGATCTCGCGACGGAGGTCACCCTCGGTCTTGATGTTGTTGTCGACGTACTCGCGGATCGCGACGAGCTGCTCCTCGGTGAGGTCGCGAACACGGGTGTTCGGGTCCACGCCGGTGGCAGCGAGCGTCTGCTGCGAGAGGGTCCGGCCGATGCCGAACACGTAGGTGAGGGCGATCTCCACGCGCTTTTCGCGCGGGATGTCAACACCGGAAACGCGTGCCATTCAATGGCTCCTGGTGATCTTCGGAGGTCTTCCACAGGACCGGCTCCCAGCCGCCGTACGAGGTACGAACTGGGTCCCCGGCCTCCGAACCGGGGGTGTCAGGCGCGAAAGAACGCCTGGGCCCTGCGTATGAACAAATTCAGCTCGCGTCGCGCGAAGTCTCTGCGATGTCGATGCAGAGGGTGTGATCGGCTGCGATCAGCCCTGGCGCTGCTTGTGGCGCGGGTTCTCGCAAATGATCATGACCCGACCGTGACGGCGGATCACCCTGCACTTGTCGCAGATCTTCTTGACGCTCGGCTTGACCTTCATGGGATGTGAGGTTCTCCGGGTCAGTTGCCGGCCGCCCCGCGCACCCAGGGGGAACGGGGCCTGGGCAAGATCTACTTGTACCGGTAGACGATCCGGCCACGCGTCAGGTCGTACGGAGACAGCTCCACCACGACCCGGTCGTCAGGGAGGATGCGGATGTAGTGCATGCGCATCTTGCCGCTGATGTGTGCCAGGACCTGGTGGCCGTTCTGGAGCTCGACCCTGAACATGGCGTTCGGCAGAGACTCGACGACAGTGCCCTCGATCTCGATGGCACCTTGCTTCTTGGCCACGCTTCGCCCTTCGAATCGACTACCTTGATCGACTCCTGGGCTTCCCGCCGCGGTGAGCAGCGAGTGCATGCGGACATGCGGGTGCACAAGAGCCGACGAGTCAGTCTACGTCAGCGCACCCGGAAACACGAATCGAGGAAGCCTGCCCGCCCCGGGAGATCCTTAACCGACGGATGGACACAACCCGTACGGGGGTGTCGCTGCCGAGGGGTTCGGGGACGGGGCCCGTGGGGACCGGAGCGGGACCCGGGGCGCCGGCCCCCGGGAACGGGTCAGCGGAGCGGCGGGGGGCCGGCGGCCCGCCGGGCCCCGTGAGAGGCGTCACGGCCGCACGACGACCCGCCGGGACCGGTCTCAGGCCAGCGGGTCCGGCGCGGCCACCACGCCGTGCTCCGCCAGCTTCGCCCTGCCCCCGTCCGGGGCGGTCAGCACCAGCGGGCCCTGCTCGGTCAGGGCCACCGAGTGCTCCCAGTGCGACGACCAGGTGCCGTCCGTCGTGATGACCGTCCAGTCGTCCTCGAGCACCTTGGTCCGCGGCGTCCCCAGGGACACCATCGGCTCGATGGCCAGGCAGAAGCCCGGAACCAGCTTGGGCCCCTTGCCCCGGCGGCGGTCGACGTAGTTCAGCAGGTGCGGGTCCATGTGCATCTCGGTGCCGATGCCGTGCCCGCCGTAGTCCTCGACGATCCCGTAGCGGCCGCCGCCGGGCTTCGGCTGGCGGCGGATGTACGTCTCGATCGCCCGGGAGACGTCGACGAGCCGGTTGCCCTGCTTCATGGCCGCGATGCCGGCCCACATCGACTCCTCGGTCACCCGGGAGAGCTCGATCAGCTCCGGGGCGTGACCGGATCCCACGAAGGCCGTGTACGCGGCGTCGCCGTGCCAGCCGTCGACGATCGCGCCGCAGTCGATGGAGATGATGTCCCCGTCCTCGAGGACGACCTCGTCGGAGGGGATGCCGTGGACGACGACGTCGTTCACGGAGGTGCAGATGGTCGCGGGGAAGCCGCCGTAGCCCAGGAAGTTCGACTTGGCGCCGTGCTCGGCGAGCACCTTGCGGGCGACCTCGTCGAGGTCCTTCGTCGTGGCCCCCGGCACCGCCGCTTCACGCGTCGCCGCGTGGATGGCGGCGACGACCAGCCCCGCCGCTCGCATCTTGGCGATCTGCTCGGGGCTCTTGATCTGCACCATGGGGACTACGGCCTTTCTTGACCGGCGACACGACGAAACGAACGCTTCAACGATACGGGGGAAACGACCGCCCCCACACAGCGGCCGCGGTCCCCCGGAGGGAACCGCGGCCACGGAGGACGGTCCGGCTACTGGTCGTCGCCCCCGCGCTTCAGCGCGGCCAGGGCGCGGTGCGTGACCTCGTCCACCGGGCCCATGGCCTCGATGGTCACGACCAGGCCCTGGGCCTTGTAGTAGTCGATGATCGGCTCGGTCTGCGTGTGGTAGACCTCCAGCCGCGTCCGCACCGTCTCCTCGGTGTCGTCGTCCCGCTGGTACAGCTCGCCGCCGCAGGTGTCGCAGACGCCTTCCTGGGCCGGCGCCTTGTACGACACGTGGAAGACGTGGGCGGAGTCGTTGCGGCAGATGCGCCGGCCGGCGATCCGCTTGACGACCTCCTCCTCGGGGGCCTCCAGGTCCAGTACCGCGTCCAGCTTGATGCCCTCGCCGGTGAGCAGCTCGTCCAGCGCCTGGGCCTGCGAGACGTTGCGCGGGAAGCCGTCCAGCAGGAAGCCGCGCTCGGCGTCCGGCTGCTCCATGCGGTCCTTGGCCATGGCGATGGTGACCTCGTCCGGTACGAGTTCGCCCTTGTCCATGTAGGACTTCGCGAGTTTCCCGAGCTCCGTCTGCCGGCTGATGTTGGCGCGGAACAGGTCACCCGTGGAGATGTGAGGCACGCGCAGCTTCTCGGCCAGGCGAGTGGCCTGCGTACCCTTTCCGGCGCCCGGCGGCCCGACGAGGACGATTCGCATCAGCGGAGGAACCCTTCGTAATTGCGCTGCTGGAGCTGACTCTCGATCTGCTTCACCGTCTCGAGGCCCACACCCACGATGATCAGGATGCTGGTGCCACCGAACGGGAAGTTCTGGTTTGCCCCGAAACCAGCCAACGCCATCGTCGGCACGAGAGCGATCAGTCCCAGATACAGCGAACCCGGCCAGGTGATCCGGTTGAGTACGTAGCTGAGGTACTCAGCGGTCGGTCGGCCAGCCCGGATGCCCGGGATGAAGCCACCATACTTCTTCATGTTGTCGGCCACTTCCTCGGGGTTGAAGGAGATGGCCACGTAGAAGAACGCGAAGAAGACGATCAGGAGGAAGTACAGGGCGATGTGCGTGGGCGCCGCCGTGTCGGCGAGGTTCTGCGTGATCCACGTCGCCCAGCCCGCCTGGGAGTTGGAGAACTGGACGATCAGCGCGGGGATGTACAGCAGCGACGAGGCGAAGATGACGGGGATCACACCCGCCTGGTTCACCTTCAGCGGGATGTACGTCGAGGTGCCGCCGTAGGACCGGCGGCCGATCATGCGCTTCGCGTACTGCACGGGGATCCGGCGCTGGGCCTGCTCGACGAAGACCACCAGGCCGACCATGACCAGGCCGACGAGGATGACCGTGCCGAACTCGATCCAGCCGTCCGCCAGGGAGCCCTGCTTCTTGATGGCCCACAGCGCGGAGGGGAAGGTGGCGGCGATCGAGATGAACATCAGGATCGACATGCCGTTGCCGATGCCGCGGTCGGTGATGAGCTCACCGAGCCACATGACGACGGCCGTACCGGCGGTCATGCAGATGACCATGGTGATGGTCGTGAAGATCGCGCGGTCGGGAACGATGTTCGACGCGACGGTGCAGCCGGAGAAGAGGGCGCCGCTGCGGGCGGTGGCCACCAGGCCGGTGCCCTGCAGGATGGCGAGCGCCACGGTGAGGTATCGGGTGTACTGCGTGATCTTCGCCGTGCCGGCCTGGCCCTCCTTCTTCAGGGCTTCCAGGCGCGGGATGACCACGGTCAGCAGCTGAAGGATGATGCTCGCCGTGATGTACGGCATGATGCCCAGCGCGAAGACCGTGATCTGCAGCAGCGCTCCGCCGCTGAACATGTTGACCAGACCGAAGAGGCCCTGGTTGCCGGAGGCCTCGTCCACACAGATCTGGACGCTCTTGTAGTCGACACCCGGGATCGGGATGTGGGTGCCGACCCGGTAGACCACGATGATGCCGAGCGTGAAGAGCAGCTTCTTGCGCAGGTCGGGCGTCTTGAACGCCCGGGCGAACGCGGTGAGCACGGTGCCTCCTGCGACCCCCGCGCGTCTGCGTCAAGGGTGACGGTCTTGAGGAATGAGAACAACGACAGGTGTGTAACGGTCCACTGCCGCTCAAGGTGCCCCATGAGGAACACCTTGCGAAAGTGGGCAGTGCAGGCCACCTTACCGGCGACACCACCGCCCTAGGAACGACCGACCGGGGATACCCCATTTGTGGGGTATCCCCGGTCGGGATCGCTCAAGTCATCGAGACGCCTGATGGGGTCAGACGAGCTCGGTGACGGTACCGCCGGCGGCGGTGATCTTCTCCTTGGCGGAGCCGGAGACGGCGTCGACCGTCACCTGCAGCGCCACGGAGATCTCGCCCTGGCCGAGGACCTTGACGAGGCTGTTCTTGCGCACGGCACCCTTGGCCACGAGGCCCTCGACCGTGACCTCGCCGCCCTCGGGGTAGAGCGCGGCCAGCTTGTCGAGGTTCACGACCTGGTACTCGGTCTTGAACGGGTTCTTGAAGCCCTTCAGCTTCGGGAGACGCATGTGGAGCGGCATCTGGCCACCCTCGAAGCTCTCCGGAACCTGGTAGCGGGCCTTCGTGCCCTTGGTACCACGACCGGCCGTCTTACCCTTGGACGCCTCACCACGACCGACACGGGTCTTGGCGGTCTTGGCGCCCGGGGCGGGACGGAGGTTGTGGATCTTGAGCGGGTTGTTCTCCGCCATGATCAGTCGACCTCCTCGACCGTCACGAGGTGGCGGACGGTGTGCACCATGCCGCGGAACTCGGGGCGGTCCTCCTTGACGACCACGTCACCCAGGCGCTTGAGGCCCAGGGAACGCAGGGTGTCGCGGTGGTTCTGCTTGCTGCCGATGTAGGACTTCGTCTGCGTGATCTTGAGCTGCGCCATGATTACGCACCCACCCCGGCACGCGCACGGAGCAGAGCCGCGGGGGCGACGTCCTCGAGCGGCAGACCACGGCGGGCCGCGATCTCCTCGGGACGCTGCAGGCCCTTCAGGGCCTCCACGGTCGCGTGCACGATGTTGATCGCGTTGTCGGAGCCGAGCGACTTCGACAGCACGTCGTGGATACCGGCGCACTCGAGCACGGCGCGCACCGGACCACCGGCGATCACACCGGTACCGGGCGACGCGGGCTTGAGCAGCACGACGCCGGCGGCCTTCTCACCCTGGATGGGGTGGGGGATGGTGCCCTGGATGCGGGGGACCTTGAAGAAGTGCTTCTTGGCCTCCTCAACGCCCTTGGCGATGGCGGCCGGCACCTCCTTGGCCTTGCCGTAACCGACACCCACGGTGCCGTCACCGTCGCCCACCACGACCAGCGCGGTGAAGCTGAAGCGACGACCACCCTTCACAACCTTGGCGACGCGGTTGATCGCGACGACGCGCTCAACGTACGCGGTCTTCTCGGCGGCAGCAGCGCCGCCGTCACGGCCCTTCCGGTCCCGCCGCTCGCCGCCACCGGCACCGCTTCCGCGGCGCTGGGGTCCAGCCATTGGATTACCTCTCTCTTTCCGCTAGCTACAAGCGGCTCAGAACTTGAGCCCGGCCTCGCGGGCGGCGTCCGCCAGGGCGGCGATGCGCCCGGCGTACTGGTTGCCACCACGGTCGAACACGACGGCCTCGACACCGGCGGCCTTGGCGCGCTCGGCGACCAGGGCACCGACCTGCTTGGCCTGCGCGGACTTGTCGCCCTCGCCACCGCGGATCGACGTGTCCAGCGTGGACGCCGAAGCCAGGGTGTGGCCCTTGAGGTCGTCGATCACCTGCGCCACGATGTGGCGGTTCGAGCGGGTCACGACGAGACGGGGACGCTCCGCCGTACCGGAGATCCGCTTGCGGATCCGGATGTGACGGCGCTTGATCGCGGCGCGCTTGTAGGCGTCGCCCTTCAGGATCTTCTGCCCGTATGCCATGGCTTACTTACCCGCCTTTCCGACCTTGCGGCGGATGACTTCGCCCTCGTACTTGACGCCCTTGGCCTTGTACGGGTCGGGCTTGCGCAGCTTGCGGATGTTGGCCGCAACCTCGCCGACCTTCTGCTTGTCGATGCCCTCGACCTGGAAGCGGGTCGGGGTCTCCACCTTGAAGGTGATGCCCTCGGGGGCCTCGACCAGGATCGGGTGGCTGTAACCGAGCGCGAACTCGAGGTTCGAGCCCTTGGCGGTCACGCGGTAACCGACACCGCTGATCTCGAGCTTCTTCACGTAACCCTGGGTCACGCCGGTGATCATGTTCGCCACCAGCGTGCGGGAGAGGCCGTGCAGGGCCTTGCTCTGACGCTCGTCGTTGGGGCGGGTCACCTGGAGAGTGCCGTCCTCGCCCTTGGCGATGTCGATCGGCGCCGCAACGGTGTGGGTCAGCGAGCCCTTGGGACCCTTGACCGACACGGTACGGCCGTCGATGGTGACGTCCACGCCGGCGGGAACCGCGATGGGGAGCTTGCCGATGCGCGACATAGCTGTTTCCTCCGTTCCCTTCTGCTACCAGACGTAGGCGAGGACTTCCCCACCCACGCCCTTCTTGCCGGCCTGCTTGTCGGTGAGGAGCCCGTGGGACGTGGAGATGATCGCCACGCCCAGGCCGCCGAGCACCTTCGGCAGGTTGGTGGACTTCGCGTACACCCGGAGACCGGGCTTGGAGATCCGCTTGATGCCCGCGATGGAGCGCTCACGGTTGGGGCCGAACTTCAGCTCCAGGACGAGGTTCTTGCCGACCTCGGCGTCCTCGACCTTCCAGCCCGTGATGAAGCCCTCCTGCTGGAGGATCTCCGCGATGTGAGACTTGATCTTGGAGTGCGGCATCGACACCGAGTCGTGGTACGCCGAGTTCGCGTTCCGCAGACGCGTCAGCATGTCTGCGATCGGATCAGTCATGGTCATGAATTGGCCTGTGGCCTCTCTCGCCGGGGTTTCCTGGTGCGCCATCCCTCTCCCCGATCCGAGACGGGACGGGTGCGGCGCGGTGGACCTACGGCGTAGTAAGCGTTCGTTAGCGGGCTGTGCCCGCGGCGTCCGGGCGGCAGACGCCCAACCCCACAAGCCTAAGGCATGCGGAGGCGGGCACCTGCCGACCCGGTTGCTTACCGAGAGCCCGGGAATCCCTGAATACGGGGATTACCAGGAGCTCTTGGTCACGCCCGGCAGCTCGCCGCGGTGAGCCATCTCACGAAGGCACACACGGCAGAGGCCGAACTTGCGGTACACGGAGTGCGGACGGCCGCAGCGCTGGCAGCGGGTGTACGCGCGCACACCGAACTTGGGCTTACGAGCAGCCTTGGCAATCAGAGCCTTCTTCGCCATCTCGCTCACGCCTCCTTGAACGGGAAGCCGAGGTGACGAAGGAGCGCGCGGCCCTCAGCGTCGTTGGTCGCCGTGGTGACCACGGTGATGTCCATACCCCGGACGCGGTCGATCTTGTCCTGGTCGATCTCGTGGAACATGACCTGCTCCGTGAGACCGAAGGTGTAGTTGCCACGGCCGTCGAACTGCTTGGGGGACAGGCCGCGGAAGTCGCGGATGCGCGGCAGCGCGAGCGACAGGGTGCGGTCCAGGAACTCCCACATGCGGTCGCCACGGAGCGTGACGTGGGCACCGATCGGCTGGCCCTCGCGCAGCTTGAACTGCGCGATGGACTTGCGGGCCTTGGTGACGGCCGGCTTCTGACCGGTGATGGTGGTCAGGTCGCGGATCGCGCCCTCGATCAGCTTCGAGTCACGGGCGGCGTCGCCGACACCCATGTTGACCACGATCTTGACGAGGCCCGGGATCTGCATGACGTTCTCGTACTTGAACTCGTCACGCAGCTTGCCCGCGATCTCCTCGCGGTACTTCTGCTTCAGACGCGGGGTCGTGGTGGTAGCCATCAGATGTCCTCACCCGTCCGCTTGGCAACGCGGATCTTGTTGCCCTCGTCGTCGAAGCGGTAACCGACACGCGTGACGACCTTCTTGCCGTCCTTCTCCACGACCAGCTGGACGTTGGAGACGTGGATCGGCGCCTCGGTGGTCACGATGCCGCCGGCCTGGGAACCGCGAGCGGTCGGACCGGCCTTCGTGTGCTTCTTGACCCGGTTGACACCCTCGACCAGGACGCGGTCCTCGCGGGGGAAGGCCGCGATGACCTTGCCCTGCTTGCCCTTGTCCTTACCGGTGATGACCTGGACCAGGTCGCCCTTCTTGATCTTCATGCTTACAGCACCTCCGGCGCGAGCGAGATGATCTTCATGAACTTCTTCTCGCGCAGCTCACGGCCGACCGGGCCGAAGATGCGGGTGCCGCGAGGGTCGCCGTCGTTCTTCAGAATGACGGCGGCGTTCTCGTCGAAGCGGATGTACGAGCCGTCCGGACGACGGCGCTCCTTGACGGTGCGAACGATGACCGCCTTGACGACGTCACCCTTCTTCACGTTGCCACCGGGGATCGCGTCCTTGACGGTGGCGACGATGACGTCACCGATGCCCGCGTAGCGGCGACCGGAGCCACCGAGCACACGGATGCAAAGGATCTCCTTCGCACCAGTGTTGTCGGCGACACGCAGTCGCGACTCCTGCTGGATCACGTCTATCTCCTGATCGTCTGCCGGTTCCCCGGGGGCCGCTCACCGAGCGGCCCCCGGAGCCTGGCGGAACTGTCCTGCGGGATACCCCGCAGGAATTACTTGGCCTTCTCGAGGATCTCGACGACGCGCCAGCGCTTCGTCGCGGACAGCGGCCGGGTCTCCATCAGGAGGACGCGGTCGCCGACACCCGCGGCGTTCTGCTCGTCGTGCGCCTTGAGCTTGTTCGTACGGCGGATGACCTTGCCGTACAGCGCGTGCTTGACGCGGTCCTCGACGGCGACGACGACGGTCTTGTCCATCTTGTCGCTGACGACGAGACCCTCACGGGTCTTGCGGAAGCCGCGCGCCTCTGCGTTCTCAGTCACGTTCTTCTCGCTCATCAGGCGTTCTCCACCGTTTCGATGCCCAGCTCACGCTCGCGCATCAGGGTGTAGATCCGCGCGATGTCCTTGCGGACCGCCTTCAGACGGCCGTGGTTCTCGAGCTGACCCGTCGCCGCCTGGAAGCGGAGGTTGAACAGCTCTTCCTTGGCCTCGCGGAGCTTCGCCAGAAGCTCCTCGTTGCCCAGCTCGCGCAGCTCGGACGCCTTGGTACCGGCCGACATCACGCTTCACCTGCCTCGCGCTTGACGATCCGGCACTTCATCGGCAGCTTGTGGGCCGCACGGGTCAGCGCCTCACGGGCGATCTTCTCGTTGGGGTACGACAGCTCGAACATCACGCGTCCGGGCTTGACGTTGGCGATCCACCACTCCGGAGAACCCTTGCCGGAACCCATGCGGGTCTCGGCGGGCTTCTTGGTGAGCGGACGGTCCGGGTAGATGTTGATCCAGACCTTGCCACCACGCTTGATGTGACGCGTCATGGCGATACGAGCGGCCTCGATCTGACGGTTCGTCACGTACGCCGGGGTGAGCGCCTGGATGCCGTACTCGCCGAACGCAACCGTGGTACCGCCCTTGGCCGCGCCGTCGCGCTTCGGGTGGTGCTGCTTGCGGTGCTTGACCCTACGGGGGATCAGCATGTCGGTCAGGCCTCCGTTCCGGTGCTCTCAGCCGGAGCGGCGGCACCGGCCTCGGCCTGGGGGGCCTCGGCGGCGGGAGCCTGCTGCTGCGGCTTGCGACCGCGCCGCTCGCCACCACGGCCACCACGGGCCGGGCGGTCGGCACCGCCACGGGCCGGGCGGTTACCCGCACGGGCCGCAGCGTTCTCGGCGCGGACCTCGGCGATGTTCTTGACATCGCCCTTGTAGATCCAGACCTTCACGCCGATGCGGCCGAAGGTCGTCTTGGCCTCGAAGAAGCCGTAGTCCACGTTCGCGCGGAGCGTGTGCAGGGGCACGCGGCCCTCGCGGTAGAACTCCGAGCGGGACATCTCGGCGCCGCCGAGGCGGCCGCCGCACTGGATCTTGATGCCCTTGGCGCCGGCCTTCATGGCGGACTGCATGCTCTTGCGCATGGCCCGACGGAAGGAGACGCGGGAGGAGAGCTGCTCGGCGACGGCCTGGGCCACGAGCTGAGCGTCCGTCTCGGGGTTCTTGACCTCGAGGATGTTCAGCTGGACCTGCTTGCCCGTGAGCTTCTCGAGGTCGCCGCGGATGCGGTCGGCCTCGGCGCCACGACGGCCGATGACGATGCCCGGACGAGCGGTGTGGATGTCCACCCGCACGCGGTCACGGGTGCGCTCGATCTCGACCTTCGAGATGCCGGCGCGCTCCATGCCGGACGTCATCATCCGACGGATGGCGACGTCTTCCTTGACGTAGTCCTTGTACAGCTTGTCGGCGTACCAACGCGACTTGAAGTCGGTCGTGACACCGAGCCGGAACCCGTGCGGGTTTACCTTCTGGCCCATTACCGGGTTCCTTCCTTGCTGCTGACGACCACGGTGATGTGGCTGGTCCGCTTGCGGATCCGGTAGGCACGGCCCTGGGCGCGCGGACGGAACCGCTTCAGGGTCGGACCCTCGTCGACGTACGCCTCGGAGATGTAGAGGCTGTCGGCGTCGGTGTGGTCGTAGTTGTGCGCCGCGTTGGCGATGGCGCTGTCGAGCACCTTGCCGACGGGCACGGAGGCTGCCTGCGGAGCGAATCGCAGAACAGCCTGGGCCTCCGTGGCGTCCATGCCACGGATGAGGTCCACCACACGGCGGGCCTTCATGGGCGTGACGCGGATGTACCGCGCCTGGGCCCTGGCTTCCATGGTTGTCCCTTCAGAGTTACTTACGTGTCTGAATGCGATCCGCTGCTAGCGGCGCTTCGACTTCCGGTCTTCCTTGACGTGACCCCGGAAGGTGCGCGTCGGCGAGAACTCGCCGAGCTTGTGGCCGACCATCGACTCGGTGACGAACACCGGGATGTGGGTCTTGCCGTTGTGCACCGCGATCGTGTGGCCCAGCATGCTGGGGACGATCATCGAGCGACGGGACCAGGTCTTGATGACGTTCTTGGTGCCGGCTTCGTTCTGGGCGTCCACCTTCTTGATCAGGTGGTCGTCGACGAAGGGCCCCTTCTTGAGACTGCGCGGCATCTAAACCCGCTCCTAGCGCTTCTTGTTCGTCTTGCGGCGGCGGACGATGTACTTGTTCGACGCCTTCTTGGGCGAACGAGTACGGCCTTCCTTCTGACCCCACGGGGAGACCGGGTGGCGACCACCGGAGGTCTTGCCCTCACCACCACCGTGCGGGTGGTCGACCGGGTTCATCGCGACACCACGGACGGTCGGGCGAACGCCCAGCCAGCGCTTGCGGCCGGCCTTGCCCCAGTTGATGTTGCTCTGCTCGGCGTTGCCGACCTCGCCGACCGTGGCGCGGCAGCGCTGGTCGACCAGGCGGATCTCACCGGAGGGCATGCGGAGGTGGGCCATCGAGCCCTCCTTCGCGAGCAGCTGCACGGAGGCACCGGCGGAGCGGGCGAACTTGGCGCCGCCACCGGGACGGAGCTCGATCGCGTGGATCGTGGTACCGACCGGGATGTTGCGGAGCGCCAGGTTGTTGCCCGGCTTGATGTCGGCCCCGGGACCGTTCTCGACGCGGTCGCCCTGCTGCAGGTTGCGCGGGGCGAGGATGTAGCGCTTCTCGCCGTCGGCGTAGTGCAGCAGCGCGATGCGCGCGGTGCGGTTGGGGTCGTACTCGATGTGCGCGACCTTCGCCGGCACGCCGTCCTTGTCGTGACGACGGAAGTCGATCACGCGGTAGGCGCGCTTGTGTCCGCCACCCTGGTGGCGAACGGTCACACGACCGGCGTTGTTACGGCCGCCCTTGCTGTGCAGGGGGCGGACCAGCGACTTCTCCGGCGTGGACCGCGTGACCTCGACGAAGTCGGCGACGCTGGAGCCACGACGGCCCGGAGTCGTCGGCTTGTACTTGCGGATACCCATTTCTCAGTCCTCGTCCGATATCGGACGATCCGGACCGCCGTCAGGCGGTCGGACCGCCGAAGATGTCGATACGGTCGCCCTCGGCGAGGGTCACGATCGCGCGCTTGGTCGCCGCGCGCTGGCCGAAGCCGGTGCGGGTCCGCTTGCGCTTGCCCTGGCGGTTGATCGTGTTGACCCCGGTGACCTTGACCGAGAAGACCGCCTGGACGGCCTGCTTGATCTGGGTCTTGTTGGCGTTCGGGTCGACGATGAACGTGTACTTGTTCTCGTCGAGGAGCGCGTAGCTCTTCTCCGACACGACCGGCTTCAGCAGGACGTCACGGGGGTCCGTGTACGCCTTGCTCGCCGGGGTGACGACGGTGTTCTTGCCCTCGGCCGCGTGGCGGCGCGCCTTGGCGACGCGGGCGGCCTTGGCGGCCTTCGCCGCCTTGGAGGCAATGCTCGGGTGACGCGTAGCCATCAGGCCTCGCTCCCTTCGGTGTCGTTGGCCTTCGGGCCGGCGACGAAGGACTCGAGAGCGGCCTGGGTGAAGACCACGTCGTCCGAGACGATCACGTCGTACGTGTTCAGCTGGCCCGGCTCCAGGATGTGGACCTGGGGCAGGTTGCGGGCGGACAGCCACGCGGCCTCGTCGGCACGCTCGACGACCAGGAGCAGGTTCTTGCGCTCCGAGATCTTGCCGAACAGCGTCCTGGCGGCCTTCGTGGACGGGGTGTCGCCCTCGATCACGCCGGTGACGACGTGGATGCGGTTGTGGCGGGCCCGGTCGGTGAGGGCGTGACGCAGGGCGGCAGCCTTCATCTTCTTCGGGGTCCGCTGCGAGTAGTCGCGCGGCACGGGACCGTGCACGACGCCACCACCGGCGAACTGCGGCGCGCGGGTCGAGCCCTGACGGGCGCGGCCGGTGCCCTTCTGGCGGTACGGCTTCTTGCCGCCACCACGGACCTCGCCACGGGTCTTCGTCTTGTGCGTGCCCTGGCGGGCCGCGGCGTTCTGCGCGACGACGACCTGGTGGATCAGCGGGATGCTGACCTTCTCCACGCCGAAGATCTCCGCGGGGAGTTCGACGCTACCGGTCTTCTCGCCGGCAGGCGAAAGGATGTCAACAGTGCTCATCGGTTACCTCAGGCCCCCTTGGCCGCGGTGCGGACCAGGACGAGGCCGCCGTTCGGACCGGGAACCGCGCCCTTGATGAGCAGCAGACCCTTCTCCGCGTCAACGGCGTGGACGGTCAGGTTCTGGG
Organism: Streptomyces sp. NPDC017936; assembly: GCF_044328485.1. NCBI lineage: Bacteria > Bacillati > Actinomycetota > Actinomycetes > Kitasatosporales > Streptomycetaceae > Streptomyces > Streptomyces sp. NPDC017936. The sequence continues at coordinate 53,534 of NZ_JBIRHK010000011.1, forward strand.
TGGTGACCCGCTCGTTGCCCATGCGACCCGCCATGCGGAGGCCCTTGAACACGCGGCCCGGGGTGGCGCAGCCACCGATGGAACCGGGCGAGCGGTGCTTGCGCTGGGTGCCGTGTCCGGCGCCGAGGCCACCGAAGTTGTGGCGCTTCATGACACCGGCGAAGCCCTTGCCCTTGCTCTTGCCGGTCACGTCGACCTTCACGCCGGCCTCGAACACCTCAGCGGTGATCTCCTGGCCCAGCGTGTACTCGGAGGCGTCCGCGGTGCGGATCTCGACGAGGTGGCGACGGGGGGTGACGTCGGCCTTGGCGAAGTGGCCCTTGAGGGGCTTGTTCACCTTGCGCGGGTCGATCTCGCCGAAGGCGATCTGGACGGACTCGTAGCCGTCGGCGTCGTTCGTACGGACCTGGGTCACGACGTTCGGGCCGGCCTTGACGACGGTGACCGGAACAACGCGGTTGTTCTCGTCCCACACCTGCGTCATGCCGAGCTTCTCGCCCAGGATGCCCTTGATCTGCTTAGCCATCTCTCAGATCACCGCGCCTCAGAGCTTGATCTCGATGTCGACACCGGCCGGGAGGTCGAGTCGCATCAGAGAGTCAACGGTCTTGGGGGTCGGGTCGAGGATGTCGATCAGGCGCTTGTGCGTGCGCATCTCGAAGTGCTCGCGCGAGTCCTTGTACTTGTGCGGCGACTTGATGACGCAGTACACGTTCTTCTCAGTGGGCAGCGGCACCGGGCCCGCGACCGACGCACCAGTGCGAGTCACCGTCTCGACGATCTTCTTCGCCGAAGAGTCGATGACCTCGTGGTCGTAGGCCTTGAGCCGGATGCGGATCTTCTGTCCCGCCATGGCTACTCAGTAGTCCTGTCTCTTCTCACGCTCTGGAACCCGGTGTTCCCCTGCCCGCCCCTCCGACCCACGCGGTCGGGCGTGTCGCGCTCCCGCTGACACAGATGTCCCTTGTTCGAACATCCCTGCGGGGAATGCACACGGCCCTTCCGGTACCGCAAGCCGGGGGCGGAAGGCCCACCGGGTGCCTGGCCGGTGTCGCGCCCACGCTTCCCGGAAGATTCCCGTACGTCCGCCCCAGTGCTGCCCTCAGGCAGTTAGGACGACGAGTACTGTGGGACTCGCTTCCGGTCCTCCCGGCGGGAGGCGCGCAGCATCAACACTCGACCGAGCAACCCCGCTAGTCTGCCACACGGGGCGGCGCCTCCGCCAATCGAGCCGGAGAGAATACCCCGGACGTGATGTAGGTCAAACACGGGACGGCCCGGGGGCGCTTCCCCCTCCTGCTCCCGCTCCCGCGCGGCGACCGTCAGCAGGACCGCCGCGTCCTCCAGGGCCTCCAGCGCGTGGCGTGCGGGAGGGATCACGACGAGGTCGCCGGTGCGGCCCTCCTGTTCCGCGCCGCCGCTGGTGAGGCGGACCCGGCCACGCAGCACCAGCAGGGTCGCCTCGCCCGGGTTCTCGTGCTCGGCGAGGGAGGCGCCGGCGGTCAGGGCGAGCAGCGTCTGGCGCAGGGCGTGCCCGCGGCCGCCGTGGAGGGTGGTGGCGCTGCGGCCGCCGGCCGCGGCGGCGGCCCGTTCCAGGTGTTCGCTGACCAGGGCGTCGAGGGAGAGCTTCTGCACGGCCTCCACTCTTCCCGCGCGCACCCCCTGACCACCAGGGCCGTACGGGGACACGTCCCGCGTCCGCCGCTCGCGGGCGCCCCCGTCCGCTCGACGCCCGCCCGGTCCGCGTCCCCGCTCCGCGCGCGGGAGGTCCGCGTCAGATGACGCCCTGCGCCAGCATCGCGTCCGCCACCCGCTCGAAGCCGGCGATGTTCGCGCCGGTCACGTAGTCGCCGGGGGCGCCGTAGCGCTCGGCGGTCTCGGCGCAGGTGGTGTGGATGTCGGTCATGATGCGGGCCAGCTCCAGCTCGACCTGCTCGGCCTTCCACGACGTGCGCGACGCGTTCTGGGTCATCTCCAGCGCGCTGACCGCGACACCGCCCGCGTTGGCCGCCTTGCCGGGACCGAAGGCGACCCCGGCCCGCTGGAACAGCTGCACGGCCTCCGGCGTGGTCGGCATGTTCGCGCCTTCGGAGACCGCCTTCACACCGTTGCGGATGAGGGCGTCGGCGTCGACGGCGTTCAGTTCGTTCTGGGTCGCCGACGGCAGGGCGACGTCCGCCGGGACCTCCCAGACGCGCCCGCCGGGCACGAACCGCGCGGAGGCGCCCCGGCGCTCGGCGTACGTGCTCACCCGGCCCCGCTCGACCTCCTTGATCTGCCGCAGCAGCTCCAGGTCGATGCCCTTCTCGTCGACGACGTAGCCGCCGGAGTCGGAGCAGGTCACGGGGTTGGCGCCGAGGGCGGCCAGCTTCTGGATGGTGTAGATCGCGACGTTCCCGGAGCCGGACACGACCGCGGTCTGCCCCTCCAGGTCCTCGCCGCGGGCGCGCAGCATCGCCTCCGCGAACAGCACGTTGCCGTACCCGGTCGCCTCCGGACGGATCAGCGAGCCGCCCCAGCCGGCGCTCTTGCCGGTGAGCACGCCGCCCTCCCAGCGGTTGGTGATCCGCCGGTACTGGCCGAACAGGTAGCCGATCTCGCGGGCGCCGACGCCGATGTCACCGGCCGGGATGTCGGTGTACTCGCCGATGTGCCGGTACAGCTCGGTCATGAAGGACTGGCAGAACCGCATGACCTCGGCGTCGCTGCGGCCCTGCGGGTCGAAGTCGCTGCCGCCCTTGCCGCCGCCGATGCCGAGACCCGTCAGGGCGTTCTTGAAGATCTGCTCGAAGCCGAGGAACTTGATGATCCCCAGGTTCACGGAAGGGTGGAAGCGCAGACCGCCCTTGTAGGGGCCGAGGGCGCTGTTGTATTCGATCCGGAAGCCCCGGTTGACGTGGACCCGGCCCTGGTCGTCCTGCCACGGCACCCGGAACATGATCTGCCGCTCCGGCTCGACCAGCCGCGCGACGAGCCCCGGCTCGGCGTACTCGGGGCGCGCGGCGAGCACCGGGGCGAGGGTGTCCAGCACCTCGCGCGCGGCCTGGTGGAACTCGGGCTCCGCCGGGTTGCGGCGCTCGATCTCGGCGCGGAGCAGGTCGAGCGAGGTCTTGGGGTCGGGTCGTGTGGCCACGGGGTCCCTCTCTGGCGCGGCTGGCACCGGTACGGGGACCGGTGGGGGGCGCTCGGCGCCGTTGCCGCGCGCAGGACGGCGGCCGCCCTGGTGGTGCACGACAGGCCGGCCGACCCTCCCAGTGTTACCCCTGTGTTAACTCGCCACCAAGGGCCGGGCCGGATTGTCCGCCATCTGGGATCGACGCGCGCTCGGGCCCACGGGCCGACGAGCCCGCCGACGACCCGCCCGCCGCCGCTTCCCGGCCCGGGCGGATCCGGTCACCGCCGTCCGCCGGCACCGAGCGGAACGCCCCGGGCGACGGAGCCGGCGGACCCGGGGTCCGGCGCGCTCCCCCGGATGTACCCGCCCCCTGCAGATCGTGTGCGAACGGTGTGCATTCCTCGCGTGTGCCGGGGCCGGGCGGTTTCCCGCCGCCCGTAGTCGCCATAATCATCGGCATGTTCGATCACGGGGGCGGGGCGAACGAGCCGCCGGAGAAGAAGGTTCCCAGGTCACGGCTCGAGGACTACGCGGAGATGACGGTCCCGCCGCCGCAGCCGGCCGACGGGCGGGCGCCGCTGCCCGGGCCGGACGCCGAGCCGGTCCCCGAGCCGACGCCCGCGCCGGCTCCCGCGTCCGGCGTCCCCGCACCCGCGCCCGGCCCCGCTGATCCCGCTCCTCCTGCCGACGACCCCGAGGCCGAGGCCCGCAGGCTGCGGTTCACCGCGCTGCTGGAGGAGTTCCGGCGCACGCCCGTACTGGTGCCCCTGGGCGAGGGGCCCGGCCCCGACCATGAGCGGGGCCTGCTCACCGCCGACTGGAACGGCGTCCGGTTCCTCCTGGCCTTCTCGGACGGGCAGGCGCTGGCCCGCTACGCCCGGGCCCGGGGCGAGTACCACCGCGAGTGGGTCTACCAGACGGTCCTCGGCGCGCGCCTGCTCGATGTGGCGGTGCCCGCGGCGGGAGTGCCGTGCGGGGTGGCGCTGGACTGCGCGGACGGCCCGGACGGCGTGGTGTTCCCGCCGGTGCTGGGTGTCGTGCCGGACGAGGTCGCTGTCGACCGTGAACAGGGGGATGTCGCATGAACGAGGGTGGCGTGCCGGTGACCACCGGCCTGGTGCCGGTGCGGGGCGGCGGGGCCCCGGACCTGAAGGCCGTCGGCCTGGACCTGGTCGCCAAGGGGCTGACCGAGGCGCTGGGCGAGCTGAAGGAGCTGGGCATGGTCGGCACGGCCGGGGCCGGACGCGGCTTCGGCGACATCGCCCTGACCGGGCTCGACCTGGGGCACGAGGGACTGACCGAGACGTTCGGGTCGTTCTGCGAGCGCTGGGAGTGGGGGGTGCGCTCGCTGATCAACGAGGGCAACGCGTTCGCCGTCAAGACCGGCCTGGCCGCCGGCACGCTCCACGAGACCGAGGCGTACGTCGAGGGCACCTTCAAGGTCGTCACCAACGCCGCCATCGGCAACCCGTACGCCTCCGAGGACGAGGTCACGCAGATGGGCTGGGGCGACATCGCCGAGTCCGGGGTGTGGGGCGGCGACGTCGACTACAGCAAGGAGTCCTTCGAACAGGCCTGGGAGACCAGCAAGCAGGGGTGGAAGGACGCGGGGCGCGACGTGATGACGTCCAGCACCGTCGGCCCCCTGGGTCTCAACCCCGAGAACCTGCACGAGCGGTTCGGGGTCTCCGACGCCGAGTACGGCCGGATGCTCGACGACACGTTCGGGCCGTCGCCCGAGGCCCGCGCCCAGGCCGCCCAGGCCACCCAGGCCGCCGAGCAGCAGGCGGGGGGTGAGCGGTGATGGGGATCGTCGACGACATCAAGGGGGGACTGAACGCCGGCCTGAAGGTCGGCGAGGACCTCCTCGACGAGGGCAAGAAGAAGCTCGGCGAGACCATCGACTACGCCACCGACAAGACCGGCGACGTGCTCGACTACGTCGGACTGCACGACGCGGCCGACGCGGTGGAGGACTTCGGCGACGAGCTCGCCGCCGACCTCGGCGCGATGCCGGGCGAGCAGCAGCTCGGCGAGAGCGAGGAGGCCGACGAGCTCGTCCTCGGCAACCCCGCCAGGATCCGGGAGAGCGCCAAGCACCTCAAGGACTTCCAGGCCGCCTTCGACAAGGTCGGCACGGGGCTGAAGAAGGTCGACTCCTCCGGCTGGAAGGGCGAGGGCGGCGACGCCTTCCGGGAGAAGTTCGGCGTGCACCCCACCAAGTGGCTGCACGCGGCCGACGCCTGTGAGACGGCCGCGGGGGCGCTGGACTCCTTCGCCGAGACGGTCAAGTGGGCGCAGAGCCAGGCCAAGGAGGCCATCGACCTCTACAAGCGGGGCAAGAAGGCCTCCCTGGACGCCGTGGACGCGTACAACAAGAAGGTCCACGCCTACAACGCCAAGATCAGGGCGGACCAGGACCCCGGGCCGCGGCCCGAGCCGTTCCACGACCCCGGCATAGCCGACATGAGGGCCGCGCGCGAGAAGCTCGCCCAGGCCCGCGAGCAGCGCAACTCCGTCGCCTCCGAGACGCAGGCCAAGGTCAAGGCCGCCCTCGCGCACGCCCCCGCCGAACCGCCGCCGCTCGACCGGCTCGGCAGCAACCTCGTCGACGGCTACCAGGCCGTCAACACCGAGCTCACCCATGTCGTCGGCGGAGCGCTCAAGGGCACCGCGGGCCTGCTCAACTTCGTCCGCGGACTGAACCCCCTGGACCCGTACAACCTGACCCACCCGGCCGCCTACCTGCAGAACGTCAGCATGACGCTGTCGGGCCTGGTCTCCACCGCCGCCCACCCCGAGCGCGTCGTCCAGGGCGTCGTCGACGGCTTCAGGAAGGACCCGTCCGAGTTCGTGGGCCGGCTCCTCCCGGAGCTGATCGGCACCAAGGGCGCCGGCCTCGGACGGTCGGCGCTGCGGACCGGGCTCAAGGAGGGGCTGGAGAGCAGCGCGGCCCACGGCCTGAAGTACGGGGACGAACTCGCCGACGCGCAGAAGGCGGCGAAGGCCGGGGAGACGCCGAAGGACTGGAGCGGCATCGCGAAATCCACGGACCACGTCTCGGAAAAGGCGATTCACGCCGACTCCGTGGACCCGAAGGTGGCCCAGGATTTCCTGGACAGCGAATATCCGTGGCTGAAGGACGTCAACCAGACCGGCATGCCGGGTTACACCCAGAACTGCAGCCACAATGTCGTCGCGGTGGACCGCAGACTGGACGGCCAGGAGGTGGTCGCGACCCCCCGGCACGTGCCCGACCACGTCGATCCGTCGTATCTCGGCTCGTCGAGGGCCAAGGGCCACTACGACATGGTCAACAGCTACGATGACGTCATCAAGGACCTCCAGGCCCGCGGAGAGGGATCCCGCAGCGTCATGTACGTGAGCCGGCCGGACGGCTCGGCGCACGTCTTCAACGCCGTGAACACGAAACACGGTGTCGTGTTCCTCGACGGCCAGAGCGGCACGCTCGGAATGCTGGAGAAAAACGTCTCGTCCATCGGACACATTCCCTATCGTGACGGAGTCAAATAAATGCTGACCAAAGAAGAGGCCGTCTCGGCGGGATCCCATTTCCTGAGGACACTGGCGTACCCGGACCGGGCGGACTCCGTCGTGATGCTTCCCGACGCGGCCGTCGAATTCCCCTTCGGGTGGGCCGTGCGCTTCGATTTCCGGGAGCACCTCGAGACGGGCGACCCCACGGCGGCCCCGTTCACGTCGGTCGTCGTCGTCCCCCACTCCGGAGCGGACGCCCATTTCCCTCCGACCCACCTTCCCGTGGCCGACTACATGGACCTGTGCGCCACGGGCGACTGGCCCTCCAGGAAGGGATAGCGAGGTGTCCGTCCCCCACGACCGCGCCGCCGCCTGGCTGGACGCCGTCTACGGCGGCCTCGTCGCGCCGGCCGCCCCGCAGCCGGTGCACGAGACCCCGGCCGCCTGGCTGGTCCCCTGCCGGACGGTGCCCCAGCCCGGCTATCCGCAGACGCCGATGCTGGCGGCCTCCGTGGTGGTGCCGAAGGACGGCGGCGCCCCGTTCCACCCCGCGCCGGGCGACCCGCTCGCCGACCTGGGCCCGGCCGCCTCCGCCGAGGAGGCCGCCTTCCGGGTCGAGGGCCAGCCCCGCCGGATCAACGCCCGGGGCTGTGCGGTCGCCCTGCACGGCGCGATCAGCGGCGCCCCGTCGGTGCCGCTGCCCTGGCGGCCGTCCGACGAGGCGCCGGGCTGGGTGACACGGCTGAGGCGCCGCTACTTCCCCGCGTTCACCCGGATCCCCGTCGACGGCTGGGACGACGTGGTCAAGGCCGTCGCCGAGCCGGGCCCGGACACCCGCGGCCTGGTGTGGGTACGGCGGGAGACCGGCGGCCACGAGATCACCGGCAACCTGCTGTACGCCCACAACAACAAGGGCCAGGTCGTCCTGCTGGACGGGCTGACGTCGTCGCTCGCCCGGCTCGACACCGGCCTGGTGCGCGAGCTGGTCCTGCTGCGCGCCCTGCCCGCGGCGGACGCGCCCCGGCGGCTGCCGTGGGAGCGTCCGGCGGCGGACTTCTCCTCGGCGGTCGACAAGGCCCGCCGCTGGCTGGAGGACACCTACCAGGGCCAGGTCGTCCTGGACGCGCCGGCCCCCCAGGACGAGACCGCGCGGGGCTGGGTCTTCTCCTGCAACACCGTCCGCTTCCTGCGCGACGGCCACTGGCAGGACGCCCTCCTCGACGCCACCCTCGTCGTCCCCAAGGACGACACCGCGCCGTTCGGTCCGCCCAACTCGGATCCCTGGGCCTGGCTGGCCCGCTGGGACGCGGGGGAGAACCCGGGACCGGCGGACTTCCCCGCCCCGCCCCCGCCCGGCCGCGCCGCCTGGTTCGAGCCGACGTTCTCCGAGCTGGGCCCGGTCCTGGCCGCCACCGAGCACGAGGACTGGCCGAGCGCCCTGGAAGCCCTGTCGGCCCTGCCCGCCGAAGCGCGGGCCGTCGTCTGGGTGCGCCGTACGGACGGCCGGTCGCGCGAGGCCGTGGGCTGGCTGGTCAACGCGCGCAAGCTCGCGGGCGGCGTGATGCTGGTCGACGGCGCGACCGGCGCCCCGGCGGCACCGGATCCGACCGGCGTGCACCGGCTGCACGTGGTCCGTCACCGCTGAGGTGGGGCGGGCGGGCCCTCCGCGGCCCGCTTCCTCCTCCTCGTGACCACCCGAGCGCGATCCGCCCCGGGCGTCCCGGCATGCGGGTCACCGTCCCCGGGCCCGGCGCCCGCGGCCGTCGGGCCCCGCTCGCACGTCCCCTCGCGGGCGACCACGGGCGCGGGCCCGTGCCCGTGGCACCGGCCGCCGCTCGGGCAGCCCGTCCCGGCGCTCGTCGGGCGTCAGCGCCTCGCCCTTGCCCGCAGGACGGGTCCGCCGGAGCCCTGAGGGCCCGCCCCCGCGTTCCGCGAGGGGCGACGGGACCGCCGTCCGGGAACGCGAAAGGGCCCGTACGACCGGAGTCGTACGGGCCCTCCCAGGCCTCTTCAGGTCAACTGACCCGGGTCAGGCCGATCACCGAGTGAGCGGACTCACTTGTTGATCTTGGTGACCTGGCCGGCGCCCACGGTGCGACCACCCTCGCGGATGGCGAACTTCAGGCCCTCTTCCATGGCGACGGGCTGGATGAGCTCCACCTTCATCTCGGTGTTGTCACCCGGCATGACCATCTCGGTGCCCTCGGGGAGGGTCACGACGCCGGTCACGTCCGTCGTGCGGAAGTAGAACTGCGGACGGTAGTTGTTGAAGAACGGCGTGTGGCGGCCACCCTCGTCCTTGGACAGGATGTAGGCCTGCGCCTCGAACTCGGTGTGCGGGGTGACCGAGCCCGGCTTGATGATGACCTGGCCGCGCTCGACGTCCTCGCGCTTGATGCCGCGGAGCAGCAGACCGACGTTCTCACCGGCCTGGCCCTCGTCGAGCAGCTTGCGGAACATCTCGATGCCGGTGACCGTGGTGGTGGTCTTCTCCTGCTTGATACCGATGATGTCCACGGTCTCGTTGACCTTGAGGACACCGCGCTCGATACGGCCGGTGACGACCGTACCGCGACCGGTGATCGTGAAGACGTCCTCGATCGGCATCAGGAACGGCTTGTCGACGTCGCGCTCCGGCTCCGGGATCGCGGTGTCGACGGCGTTCATGAGGTCCAGGACGGACTGGGTCCACTGCGCGTCGCCCTCGAGGGCCTTCAGCGCGGAGACACGGACGACCGGCAGGTCGTCGCCCGGGAACTCGTACTCGGAGAGCAGCTCACGGACCTCGAGCTCGACGAGCTCCATGATCTCCTCGTCGTCCACCATGTCGGCCTTGTTCAGGGCGACGACGATGTACGGAACGCCGACCTGGCGGGCCAGGAGCACGTGCTCCTTGGTCTGCGGCATCGGGCCGTCGGTGGCGGCGACCACCAGGATCGCGCCGTCCATCTGCGCGGCACCGGTGATCATGTTCTTGATGTAGTCCGCGTGACCCGGGCAGTCGACGTGGGCGTAGTGACGCGCCTCGGTCTGGTACTCGACGTGCGCGATGGAGATGGTGATACCGCGCTGACGCTCTTCGGGCGCCTTGTCGATGTTGTCGAACGGGGTGGCCTCGTTCAGGTCCGGGTACGCGTCGTGCAGCACCTTGGTAATGGCGGCCGTGAGGGTCGTCTTACCGTGGTCGATGTGACCGATGGTGCCGATGTTGACGTGCGGCTTAGTCCGCTCGAACTTCGCCTTCGCCACTGGGGTCCTCCTGTGGAGTGGTTCTGTACGCCTTACTTCATCGGCGCCAGGTGATCTTTGCTGTTAGGTCCCGGGCCTCGGGCCATTCCGCCACACAAGCGGAGGAATGGCCCGGGAGGCTCCGGAGTCAAGCCTACGGCGTACGGACGGGGTCCGTTACTCGCCCTTGGCCTTCGCGATGATCTCCTCGGCGACGTTCCGCGGAACCTCGGCGTAGGAGTCGAACTGCATGGAGTAGCTGGCGCGGCCGGACGTCTTGCTGCGCAGGTCGCCGACGTAACCGAACATCTCCGAGAGGGGCACGAGACCCTTCACGACGCGGGCACCCGCCCGCTCCTCCATGGCCTGGATCTGGCCACGGCGGGAGTTGATGTCGCCGATGACCTCACCCATGTAGTCCTCGGGCGTGGTGACCTCGACGGCCATCATCGGCTCGAGCAGCACGGGGCTGGCCTTGCGCGCGGCCTCCTTGAAGGCCTGCGAACCGGCGATCTTGAACGCGAGCTCGGAGGAGTCGACCTCGTGGTAGGCGCCGTCGATCAGCGTCACACGCACACCGGTCATCTCGTAACCGGCGAGGATGCCGAACTGCATGGCCTCCTGCGCGCCGGCGTCCACCGAGGGGATGTACTCCTTCGGCACACGGCCACCGGTGACCTTGTTGACGAACTCGTACGACGTGTCGCCGCCCTCGATCGGCTCGATGCCGATGATGACGCGGGCGAACTGGCCGGTGCCACCCGTCTGCTTCTTGTGGGTGTACTCGATCTTCTCGACGGCCTTGCGGATCGTCTCGCGGTACGCGACCTGCGGCTTGCCGACGTTGGCCTCGACCTTGAACTCACGGCGCATGCGGTCGACCAGCACCTCGAGGTGCAGCTCGCCCATGCCGCCGATGATGGTCTGGCCGGTCTCCTCGTCCGAGTGGACCTGGAAGGACGGGTCCTCCTCGGCGAGGCGCTGGATCGCGATGCCCAGCTTCTCCTGGTCGCCCTTCGACTTGGGCTCGATGGCGACCTGGATGACCGGCGCCGGGAAGTCCATGGACTCCAGGATGACCGGGCTCTTCTCGTCGCAGAGCGTCTCACCGGTGGTGGTCTGCTTCAGGCCCATGACGGCGACGATGTCGCCGGCGCCCACCGACTCGATCTCCTCACGCTTGTTGGCGTGCATGCGGTAGATCTTGCCGATGCGCTCCTTGCGGCCCTTGACCGAGTTGAGCACGGCGGAGCCGGACTCGAGGCGGCCGGAGTAGACGCGCACGAAGGTGAGCTTGCCGAGGTGCGGGTCGCTCATGATCTTGAACGCCAGCGCCGACAGCGGCTCCTCGTCGGACGGCTTGCGCTTGACGACCGTCTCCGGGTCCTTGACGTCGTGGCCCTCGATGGCCTCGATGTCGACCGGGGACGGCAGGTAGCGCACGACCGCGTCGAGCAGGGGCTGGACGCCCTTGTTCTTGAACGCGGTGCCGCAGAACACGGGGGTGACGGTGGTGCCGCCGCCCTTGCCGGACGCGATGGTGATGCGACGGATCGCGGCGTAGAGCTGCTCCTCGGTGGGCTCGGTGCCCTCGAGGTAGAGCTCCATCAGCTCCTCGTCGTTCTCGGCGACGGCCTCGAGCAGCTTGCCGCGCCACTCCTCGGCAGCCTCGACGTGGGTGTCCGGGATGTCGACGACGTCGTACATCTCGCCCTTGGTCGCCTCGGCGGACCAGACCAGGGCCTTCATGCGGACCAGGTCCACGACACCCTGGAAGTCGGCCTCGGCACCGATCGGGAGCTGCATGACGATCGGCTGCGCGCCCAGGCGGTCGACGATCATGTCGACGCAGCGGTGGAACTCGGCACCGGTGCGGTCGAGCTTGTTGACGAAGCAGATGCGCGGAACGCCGTAGCGGTCCGCCTGACGCCACACGGTCTCGGACTGGGGCTCGACGCCGGCGACGCCGTCGAACACCGTCACGGCACCGTCGAGCACGCGCAGGGAACGCTCCACCTCGACGGTGAAGTCGACGTGGCCCGGCGTGTCGATGATGTTGATGGTGTGGTCGACGTCTTCCAGCGGCCAGTGGCAGGTGGTGGCAGCAGAGGTGATCGTGATGCCACGCTCCTGCTCCTGCTCCATCCAGTCCATGGTGGCAGCGCCGTCGTGGACCTCACCGATCTTGTACGAGACGCCGGTGTAGAACAGGATCCGCTCGGTGGTGGTCGTCTTGCCCGCGTCGATGTGGGCCATGATGCCGATGTTGCGCACCTTGGCCAGGTCAAGCGAAGTGGTAGCCATAAGGCTTCAGTCTTCTCTCGGTCTCGATGTGGACTGCGACTACCAGCGGTAGTGCGCGAAGGCCTTGTTGGACTCGGCCATCTTGTGCGTGTCCTCGCGCTTCTTCACAGCGGCGCCGAGGCCGTTGGACGCGTCGAGGAGCTCGTTCAGCAGACGCTCGGTCATGGTCTTCTCGCGACGGGCGCGGGAGTAACCGACGAGCCAGCGCAGCGCCAGGGTGTTGGCACGGCCGGGCTTGACCTCGACCGGGACCTGGTAGGTGGCGCCACCGACACGGCGGGACTTGACCTCGATGGTCGGCTTGATGTTCTCGAGAGCGCGCTTGAGCGTGATGACCGGGTCGTTGCCGGTCTTGTCGCGCAGGCCCTCCATGGCGCCGTAGACGATGCGCTCGGCGGTCGAGCGCTTGCCGTTCAGCAGCACCTTGTTGATCAGGGAGGTCACCAGAGGAGAACCGTAGACCGGGTCGATGATGACCGGGCGCTTCGGGGCGGGGCCCTTACGAGGCATTCTTACTTCTCCTTCTTGGCGCCGTAACGGCTGCGGGCCTGCTTGCGGTTCTTGACACCCTGGGTGTCGAGGGAGCCACGGATGATCTTGTAGCGAACACCCGGCAGGTCCTTCACACGGCCGCCACGCACGAGCACGATGGAGTGCTCCTGCAGGTTGTGTCCCTCACCCGGAATGTAAGCGGTGACCTCGATCCCGCTGGTCAGACGCACACGCGCGACCTTACGCAGGGCCGAGTTCGGCTTCTTCGGGGTGGTCGTGAACACACGCGTGCAGACGCCGCGACGCTGAGGGGAACCCTCGAGTGCGGGCGTCTTGTTCTTCTCGACCTTGTCCTGCCGGCCCTTGCGGACCAGCTGCTGGATCGTAGGCACTACTTCTCCGGTTTCTGTGTGCCGATGGGTACAGCTAACCTGGAACGTCGCCGACCCACGCGGTCGGGTGTGTCGAATCCCGCGGACTCCCGCCGCCAGGCAGAAAGAGGCGCAGATTACGGTGGCCGCTCTTTGCCCCGGTGCGGTCGAAGGCACGCACGAGGGCCAGGGCACACCCCAGGCACAAGGTCTGAGCGTACCCAGCGCACTGACTTCGGTCAAAACAAAAGCAACGCCACCGATGCGCCAAGGGTCGGCCGGCCCCTGACCTGCGCCTCCGTGAGGGCGTTCGCATATACCACGGACCCCTGGGGCCCGCAACCCGAACGTCCACCCCCGCGGGGTGCCTGATTTTTCCCTGCGTGCGCGTGTTGTGGGGGCTTGTCTACCCGTGCAGCGTGCTTTCATGCGTCACCGGCGCGTCCGAGGGCGGCGAGAGCGCCGTGTCGTGACTCACGAAGTACGTCGGGCGGTTCTGCACGGCCGTGTAGATGCGGCCGACGTACTCGCCCAGCAGGCCCACGCAGATCAGCTGGACCGCGCCGATGAACAGGACGCCGGTGAACAGCGAGGTCCAGCCGGGCACGGTGTGGTCGAAGGCGTGGGCGCCGAGCGTGTAGACCATCAGCCCCAGGCAGACCAGGAAGGCGAAGCCGCCGAGCCAGGTGGCGATGCGCAGGGGGGCCGCGGAGAAGCCGGTGACGCTGTCGACGGCGAGGCGGATCATGCGGCCCAGCGGGTACTTGCTCTGCCCGGCCGGGCGCGGGGCGCGCTCGTACGCGACCCGGCCGCTGGGGAAGCCCAGCCAGGGCACGAGGAGCCGGTAGACGCGCTGCTGGTCCGGCAGGGCCTTGATGGCGTCCACGGCGGCCCTGCTGAGCAGCCGGAAGTCGCCGGCCTGGGCGGGGACCGAGGGTCCGGCGAGGCGGCGGACGAGACGGTAGTACAGTCCCGCCGTCCAGCGCTTGAACCCGGTGTCGCTGGCCCGGTCGGCCCGGATGCCGTAGACGATGTCGAGGCCCTCCGCGCGGGCCAGCGCGAGCATCTCGGGGATCTTCTCGGGCGGGTCCTGGAGGTCGGCGTCGAGGCTCACCACGTACGCGCCGTGCGCCCGGTCCAGACCCGCGGTGAGGGCGGCCTGGTGGCCCGAGTTGCGGCGCAGGCCGATCACGCGCAGCTGCGGCCAGCCGAGCCGGAAGGCCGCGAGCAGCTCGGCGGTGCGGTCGGTGCTGCCGTCGTCGACGGCGACCACCTCGTAGTCGACGCCGAGGTCCGCGAGGACCGGGCGCAACCTGCTGACCAGCGCGGGAAGGACTTCTTCCTCGTTGTACATCGGGATGACGACCGACAGGACGGTCGGAGGAGTTGTCGTATCCATTGCCTCAGTCACCCGCCCCTCCCCCAACCGCTGGTGCGCATGTGCGACTCTGTTGTGATCTTATGACAGACACTTCACGATCATCCGGACAGTTGTTGCTCCCCGGGCTCCGGTGGTCGGGCCGAGGGGGACCACAGCCATGAGCACGGCTTCCAGTGACGCGGCGACGGGATCCGCCGTGCCCGGCGAGCAGGAGGCACGGCGTCCCCTGGCCCGCCGTATCGGCCTGCCGGCCGGTGTACGACCGTACCTCGCCCCGCTGCTCCTGTACGGCGTCATCAAGCTCGTCGGGCTCACGGTCTTCGCGTTCCTGCTGGAGGCCGCCGGGGACTACCGCAAGAAGGAGCCGCGCTTCGGCGGTGGCGCCCACTGGTGGGACGTCCTGTCCACCTGGGACGGCTGGTGGTACCTCCAGGTCGCGGAGAAGGGCTACGACCCGCGTCCGCTGGAGCGGCTGGACTCCGGGGGCCTGTTCACGGTCAAGCAGAACTCCGTCGCGTTCTTCCCGCTCTACCCGGGCCTGATCCGGGGCGTGTCGGAGGTGACGGGGCTCGGGCTGTACGGGTCCGGGATCCTCGTCTCGGTGATCGCCTCCTTCGTCGCGGCCGCCGGCGTCTACGCCGTGGTCTCGGTGCTCGCGGGCACCCGCGCGGGCACCATGGCCGCCGGCCTGTGGGCCCTGGCGCCCGGCGCGGGCGTCCAGTGGGCGGTGTACTCGGAGTCCCTGTTCGTGGCGATAGCGGCCTGGTGCTGCTACTGCGTGATGAAGCGCCGCTGGGTGGCGGCCGGGCTGCTCGCCTTCGTGGCCGGCCTGAACCGGCCGACCTCCGCCGCGCTGATCGGCGCGGTCGGACTCGCCGCGCTGGTGACGCTGGCCCGGCGGGAGAGCAGACGCGAGCACGGGGTGGCGGGGCCGGTGTACGCCATGGTCGTCGCGCCACTGGGCCTGCTCGCCTACGTCGCCTGGGTCGGCCTCAGCATGGGCGACCTGACCGCGTACTTCACGCTCCAGCGCGAGGGGTGGGCGCACTACTTCGACTTCGGCGCCTACACCCTCGACGTCCTGGGCAACACGGCCGTCGGCCACCACGATTATTTGTTCGCCTTCTCGGTGCCCGACCTCATCGCCGTGCAGCTGGTGCTGGCGCTGCCCTTCCTGGTCGCGCTGATGCTGCGCAGGAAGCCGCCGCTGGTGCTGGTCGCGTACACGCTGGCGAGCATCGTCACCGTGCTCGGCACCCAGCAGATGTTCGGCAACACCCCGCGCTACCTGCTGCCCTGCTTCCCCCTGCTGCTCGCCCCGGCGGCGGCGCTGGGCCGGCTGAAGTGGCCGAGCCTGCTGGTGTTCTTCTCGACGGCGGCGGTGGCGTCCGGGTGGTACGCGCACTACGTCATGTTCGAGCTGGGCATCCCGTAGGGCGGTCCGCCCGCGGGCCGCGCCGGTCCGGCGGACGCACCGGGCCGTCAGGCCGACGACAGCCCCGCCAGGACGAGGATCGTCAGGAAGACCGCCCAGCCCGCCACGGACAGCCAGCCCAGGACGAGGCCGGCCAGGGCGAAGCCGTCGCCGCCCTCGCCGGTCCGGCGGATCTCGGTGCGGGCCGTGTGCCCGAGGATCACCGCCGGGATGCCGGTGAGGCCCATCGTCATGGTGGTGAGGACACCGCAGACCATCGAGCCGACCGCCTTGCCGTTCGTGGGCGGGGGCGGGACGGGCAGGAAGGTGCGCGGCACCGGGGCGGGGAACGTCTGCATTGGCGGGAGGGCGGGCTGCACCGCCACGGGACCCTGCGGCAGGTCGGCGATGAGCAGGGACAGCTCGCCGACCGTGCGCGACTCGTACGCCCGGGCCACCCGCCGGTCGAACTCGGCCTGCTGGAGGCGCCCCTCGGCGAACCCTGCTCTGAGCACGTCCACCGCGCGCTCCCGATCCGCGTGGGACGCGAGCATCGACGGAGCGCTCTGCGCCTGCCACGGCTGCCATGGCGACGGATGCGATGAATACGACACGGACACCTCCCCCGGACGGCGTGAATGCCTCCATCATTCCCCTACGCTCCAGCTTCCGCGATGGTTCCCCCGCGCGAACCGCCGATACGCGGCGACGGCACGGCGGACGCGCCCCGGCCCCGGACACCCGCCGGCACACCACGGCGGGTGCCGCCCGGCAGCCATCCGCGGCACAACCACCCCGCCCCGCGGCGACACCCGCCGACACCGCCCGCGACACCAACGCCCCGCCCCCGCGGCGACACCCGCCCGGCCCGCCCGCAAAGCCCCGGGCAGACGCACCCTCGTGGCACAACCGACCCGCCCTCGCGGCGGCACCCGCCGACACCGCCGCCGACACCAGCGCCTCGCGCTCGCAGCGGCACCCGCCCGCCCCACAGCGCGGGCCCGCCCCTCCCCACGGCGATGCCCGGCCGGGGCACGGTCCACGGCGCCCGTCGTCGCGCCCCACGGCGGCCTGAGGCGTGTGCGGGGCCCGCGCGACCCCTTGTGCCGTGCCCGGTGCCGCCGGGCCGGCGCACGGCGCACGGCGGGGCGCTCCGCGCGTCGCACGTGCGGCGGTGAGGGCGTCCCCCCGTCCTCCGGGGGACGCCCGTCCGGTCCGCCGGCGCCCGGCCGCCGGACACGCCGAAGGGCGGCCACCCCGTGGGGTGACCGCCCTTCAGTGCGTCAAGCGGACGCTCGCTTACTGGTTGTACGGACCGTAGTCGTAGTCCTCCAGCGGGACGGCCTGGCCGGAGCCGGTGCCGAACGGCGAGTAGTCGATGTCGTCGTAGCCGACGGCCGAGTACATCGCGGCCTTCGCCTCCTCGGTCGGCTCGACCCGGATGTTGCGGTAGCGGGACAGACCCGTACCGGCCGGGATGAGCTTACCGATGATGACGTTCTCCTTGAGGCCGATCAGGGAGTCGGACTTGGCGTTGATCGCCGCGTCCGTCAGGACCCTGGTCGTCTCCTGGAAGGACGCCGCCGACAGCCAGGACTCGGTCGCCAGCGAGGCCTTGGTGATACCCATGAGCTGCGGACGACCGGAGGCCGGGTGACCGCCCTCCTGGACCACACGACGGTTCTCGTGCTCGAACTTCGAGCGCTCGACCAGCTCGCCGGGCAGCAGCTCGGCGTCGCCGGACTCGATGATCGTCACGCGGCGCAGCATCTGCCGGATGATGATCTCGATGTGCTTGTCGTGGATCGACACACCCTGCGAGTTGTAGACCTTCTGGACCTCGCCGACCAGGTGGACCTGGACGGCCCGCTGGCCCAGGATGCGCAGCACGTCGTGCGGGTTCTGGGTACCCACGGTGAGCTGCTCGCCCACCTCGACGTGCTCGCCCTCGCTGACCTTCAGACGGGCGCGCTTCGAGATCGGGTACGCCGTCTCGTCGCTGCCGTCGTCCGGGGTGATGACGATCTTCTTGGTCTTCTCGGTCTCCTCGATGCGCACGCGGCCGGAGGCCTCGGCGATCGGGGCGACACCCTTCGGGGTACGGGCCTCGAAGAGCTCGACGACACGCGGCAGACCCTGGGTGATGTCGTCACCGGCCACACCACCGGTGTGGAAGGTACGCATCGTCAGCTGGGTGCCGGGCTCACCGATGGACTGGGCGGCGATGATGCCGACCGCCTCACCGATGTCGACCAGCTTGCCGGTGGCCAGCGAGCGGCCGTAGCACATGGCGCAGGTGCCGACGGCGGACTCGCAGGTCAGGACCGAACGGGTCTTCACCGTCTCGACGCCGGCGGCGACCAGCTGGTCGATGAGCACGTCACCGAGGTCGACGCCTGCCGGGGCGAGCACCTTGCCGTCCACGACGATGTCCTCGGCGAGGCAGCGCGCGTACACACTGGTCTCGGCGTTGCCCGCCTTGCGCAGCACGCCGTCCTCGCCGCGCTCGGCGATCGCCAGCTTGAGGCCGCGCTCGGTGCCGCAGTCCTCCTCGCGGATGATGACGTCCTGGGAGACGTCGACCAGACGACGGGTGAGGTAACCCGAGTCGGCGGTGCGCAGGGCGGTGTCCGCCAGACCCTTGCGGGCACCGTGCGTGGAGATGAAGTACTCCAGCACGGACAGACCCTCACGGAACGACGCCTTGATCGGACGCGGGATCGTCTCGTTCTTCGCGTTCGACACCAGACCACGCATACCGGCGATCTGACGCATCTGCATCATGTTGCCTCGTGCACCCGAGTTCACCATCATGAAGATCGGGTTGGTCTTCGGGAAGTTGTCGTTCATCGCCTCGGCGACCTCGTTGGTCGCCTTGGTCCAGATCGCGATGAGCTCCTGCGTGCGCTCGTCCTTGGTGATCAGACCGCGCTCGTACTGCTTCTGGACCTTCTCGTCCTGCGCCTCGTAGCCGCGGACGATCTCCTTCTTCGCCTCGGGAACGACGACGTCGGAGATGGCGACGGTCACGCCGGAACGGGTGGCCCAGAAGAAGCCGGACGCCTTCAGGTTGTCGAGCGTCGCCGCCACGATGACCTTCGGGTAGCGCTCGGCGAGGTCGTTGACGATCTCGGAGAGCTGCTTCTTGCCGACCTCGTAGTCGACGAACGGGTAGTCCTCGGGCAGCAGCTCGTTGAAGAGCGCGCGGCCGAGGGTGGTGTTCAGCCGGAAGCTGTCACCCTGCTGCCACTCCGGCTCGCCCTCCTCCTGCGCCGGCGGGGTCCAGCCGCGCGGCGGGATGGTGCCCACCGGGAAGCGGATGTCCACGCGCGACTGCAGCGAGAGCTCGCCGGCGTCGAACGCCATGATCGCCTCGGCGACGGACGCGAACGAGCGGCCCTCGCCCTTGACGTCCCGCATCTCGCCGTCGGTGGTGAGGAAGAACAGACCGAGGACCATGTCCTGGGTCGGCATCGTCACCGGACGGCCGTCGGCGGGCTTGAGGATGTTGTTCGAGGACAGCATCAGGATGCGGGCCTCGGCCTGCGCCTCCGCGGACAGCGGCAGGTGCACGGCCATCTGGTCACCGTCGAAGTCCGCGTTGAACGCGGTGCAGACGAGCGGGTGGATCTGGATGGCCTTGCCCTCGACCAGCTGCGGCTCGAAGGCCTGGATGCCGAGGCGGTGCAGGGTGGGCGCACGGTTCAGCAGCACCGGGTGCTCGGCGATGACCTCTTCGAGGACGTCGTACACCACGGTGCGGCCGCGCTCGACCATGCGCTTGGCGCTCTTGATGTTCTGCGCGTGGTTCAGGTCGACCAGGCGCTTCATCACGAACGGCTTGAACAGCTCCAGCGCCATCGCCTTCGGCAGACCGCACTGGTGCAGCTTCAGCTGCGGACCGACGACGATCACGGAACGCGCGGAGTAGTCCACACGCTTGCCGAGCAGGTTCTGACGGAAACGACCCTGCTTGCCCTTCAGCATGTCGCTGAGGGACTTCAGCGGGCGGTTGCCGGGGCCGGTCACCGGACGGCCGCGACGGCCGTTGTCGAAGAGGGCGTCAACAGCCTCCTGAAGCATGCGCTTCTCGTTGTTGACGATGATCTCCGGGGCGCCCAGGTCGAGGAGCCTCTTCAGACGGTTGTTGCGGTTGATCACACGGCGGTACAGGTCGTTCAGGTCGGAGGTCGCGAAGCGGCCACCGTCCAGCTGCACCATCGGACGCAGGTCCGGCGGGATGACCGGCACGCAGTCGAGCACCATGCCCTTGGGGCTGTTGCTGGTCTGCAGGAACGCGGAGACGACCTTCAGGCGCTTGAGCGCACGGGTCTTCTTCTGGCCCTTGCCGGTGCGGATGATCTCGCGGAGCTTCTCGGCCTCCTCGTCGAGGTCGAAGGACTCCAGGCGCTTCTGCAGCGCCGCGGCACCCATCGAACCGTCGAAGTAGGTGCCGAAGCGGTCCCGCAGCTCGCGGTAGAGCAGCTCGTCGCCCTCGAGGTCCTGGACCTTGAGGTTCTTGAAGCGGGTCCACACCTCGTCGAGACGGTCGATCTCGCGCTGCGCGCGGTCGCGCAGCTGCTTCATCTCACGCTCGGCGCCTTCGCGCACCTTGCGGCGCACGTCGGCCTTGGCGCCCTCGGCCTCCAGCTCGGCCAGGTCGGTCTCGAGCTTCTTGGCGCGGGCCTCCAGGTCGGCGTCCCGGCGGTTCTCGATCTGCTGCCGCTCGACGGAGACGTGCGCCTCCAGGGAGGGCAGGTCGCGCGTGCGGCGCTCCTCGTCGACGTACGTGATCATGTACGCCGCGAAGTAGATGACCTTCTCGAGGTCCTTGGGAGCCAGGTCGAGCAGGTAGCCCAGACGGCTCGGGACGCCCTTGAAGTACCAGATGTGCGTGACGGGGGCGGCCAGCTCGATGTGGCCCATCCGCTCGCGGCGCACCTTGGCGCGGGTCACCTCGACGCCGCAGCGCTCACAGATGATGCCCTTGAAGCGGACGCGCTTGTACTTGCCGCAGTAGCACTCCCAGTCCCGGGTCGGACCGAAGATCTTCTCGCAGAAGAGTCCGTCCTTCTCGGGCTTGAGGGTGCGGTAGTTGATGGTCTCGGGCTTCTTGACCTCGCCGTGGCTCCACTGACGGATGTCGTCAGCGGTGGCCAGGCCGATCCGGAGCTCGTCGAAGAAGTTGACGTCGAGCACTATGCGTCAATCCCTCTCAGGGTTGTAAGTCATGGGGTCTGAAACGGGGGTCCTGGGGCCGGCGGCCTTCACGGGGAAGGCCGCCGGACTCCCGTCAGACCTCTTCGACGCTGCTCGGCTCGCGCCGGGACAGGTCGATGCCAAGCTCCTCCGCTGCGCGGAAGACGTCCTCGTCGGTGTCGCGCATCTCGATGGACATGCCGTCCGAGGACAGCACCTCCACGTTCAGGCACAGGGACTGCATCTCCTTGATGAGCACCTTGAAGGACTCGGGGATGCCGGGCTCGGGGATGTTCTCGCCCTTGACGATGGCCTCGTAGACCTTCACGCGGCCGGTGACGTCGTCGGACTTGATGGTCAGCAGCTCCTGGAGCGCGTAGGCGGCGCCGTACGCCTCGAGTGCCCACACCTCCATCTCGCCGAACCGCTGACCACCGAACTGGGCCTTACCACCCAGCGGCTGCTGGGTGATCATGCTGTACGGACCGGTCGAGCGGGCGTGCAGCTTGTCGTCGACCAGGTGGTGCAGCTTCAGGATGTACATGTAGCCGACCGAGATCGGGTCCGGGAACGGCTCACCGCTGCGGCCGTCGAACAGCCGCGCCTTGCCGGACGGGAGCACCATGCGCTCGCCGTCGCGGTTCGGGATGGTGTGCTGGAGCAGACCCGCCAGCTCGTCCTCGCGGGCGCCGTCGAAGACCGGGGTGGCGACGTTGGTGCCCGGGGCGACCTGGTCGGCGCCGATGGCCTGGAGGCGCTGCGCCCACTCGTCGGCGAGGCCGGAGACGTCCCAGCCGCGGCTGGCGAGCCAGCCGAGGTGGATCTCCAGGACCTGTCCCGGGTTCATCCGGGACGGTACGCCGAGCGGGTTGAGGATGATGTCGACCGGGGTCCCGTCCTCGAGGAACGGCATGTCCTCGATGGGCAGGATCTTGGAGATGACACCCTTGTTGCCGTGACGGCCGGCGAGCTTGTCACCGTCGGTGATCTTGCGCTTCTGCGCGACGTAGACGCGGACCAGCTGGTTCACGCCCGGCGGCAGCTCGTCGCCCTCCTCGCGGTCGAAGACGCGCACGCCGATGACCTTGCCGGTCTCGCCGTGCGGCACCTTCAGCGAGGTGTCGCGGACCTCACGGGCCTTCTCACCGAAGATCGCGCGCAGCAGGCGCTCCTCCGGCGTCAGCTCGGTCTCGCCCTTCGGGGTGACCTTGCCGACGAGGATGTCACCGGCGATGACCTCGGCGCCGATGCGGATGATGCCGCGCTCGTCGAGGTCGGCGAGGACCTCCTCGGAGACGTTCGGGATGTCCCGGGTGATCTCCTCGGGGCCGAGCTTGGTGTCACGGGCGTCGACCTCGTGCTCCTCGATGTGGATCGAGGAGAGGACGTCGTCCTGCACGAGGCGCTGCGACAGGATGATCGCGTCCTCGTAGTTGTGACCCTCCCACGGCATGAACGCGACCAGCAGGTTCTTGCCGAGCGCCATCTCGCCGTTCTGGGTGGCCGGGCCGTCGGCGAGGACCTGGCCGGTGACGATCCGGTCGCCCTCGTTGACGATGACCTTCTGGTTGACCGAGGTGCCCTGGTTGGAGCGCGAGAACTTGGCCAGGCGGTACGTGATGTACGTACCGTCGTCGTTGGCGGTGGTGATGTAGTCCGCGGAGACCTCCTGGACCACACCGTCCTTCTCGGCCTTGACCACGTCGCCGGCGTCGACGGCGGAGCGGTACTCCA
Source organism: Streptomyces sp. NPDC017936 (assembly GCF_044328485.1). Lineage (NCBI taxonomy): Bacteria > Bacillati > Actinomycetota > Actinomycetes > Kitasatosporales > Streptomycetaceae > Streptomyces > Streptomyces sp. NPDC017936. The sequence continues at coordinate 76,270 of NZ_JBIRHK010000011.1, forward strand.
TGCCGGTGCCGACGAGCGGGGACTCGGACTTGATCAGCGGCACGGCCTGGCGCATCATGTTCGCGCCCATGAGGGCGCGGTTGGCGTCGTCGTGCTCGAGGAACGGGATCATGGCGGTCGCGACCGACACCATCTGGCGCGGCGAGACGTCCATGTAGTCGACGTCCTCGGGGCTGACGTAGTCGACCTCGCCGCCACGGCGGCGGACCAGGACCCGGGCCTCGGAGAAGCGCAGCTCGTCGTTGAGCGTGGCGTTGGCCTGCGCGATGACGAAGCGGTCCTCCTCGTCGGCGGTCAGGTAGTCCACCTCGTCGGTGACCTGGCCCTCGACGACCTTGCGGTACGGGGTCTCCACGAAACCGAAGGCGTTGACGCGGCCGTAGGAGGCGAGCGAGCCGATCAGACCGATGTTCGGGCCTTCGGGGGTCTCGATCGGGCACATGCGGCCGTAGTGCGACGGGTGCACGTCACGGACCTCGAAGCCGGCCCGCTCACGGGACAGACCACCCGGGCCGAGCGCGGACAGACGACGCTTGTGCGTCAGCCCGGACAGCGGGTTGTTCTGGTCCATGAACTGCGACAGCTGGCTGGTGCCGAAGAACTCCTTGATGGAGGCGACGACCGGCCGGATGTTGATCAGCGTCTGCGGCGTGATCGCCTCGACGTCCTGGGTCGTCATGCGCTCGCGGACGACGCGCTCCATACGGGCCAGACCGGTGCGGACCTGGTTCTGGATGAGCTCGCCGACGCTGCGCAGACGACGGTTGCCGAAGTGGTCGATGTCGTCGGTCTCGACGACGATCGTGTCGCCGCTGTCACCGGTGGTCTCGGTCTCGCCGGCGTGCAGCTTCACCAGGTACTTGATCGTCGAGATGATGTCCTCGACGGTCAGGATGCCCGCGTCCAGCGGGGCGTCCGCACCCAGCTTCTTGTTGACCTTGTAGCGGCCGACCTTGGCGAGGTCGTAGCGCTTGGGGTTGAAGTAGAGGTTCTCGAGCAGCGTCTGCGCGGCCTCACGCGTGGGGGGCTCGCCCGGACGGAGCTTGCGGTAGATGTCGAGCAGCGCGTCGTCCTGGCCCTGGGTGTGGTCCTTCTCCAGGGTGGCGCGCATGGACTCGTACTCGCCGAACTCCTCGAGGATCTGCTCGGTCGTCCAGCCGAGCGCCTTCAGGAGGACGGTCACCGACTGCTTGCGCTTGCGGTCGATGCGCACACCGACCATGTCGCGCTTGTCGATCTCCATCTCCAGCCAGGCACCCCGGGACGGGATGATCTTGGCGGAGAAGATGTCCTTGTCGGAGGTCTTGTCGATGGAGGAGTCGAAGTAGACACCGGGGGAACGGACCAGCTGGGACACCACGACACGCTCGGTGCCGTTGATGACGAAAGTGCCCTTGTTCGTCATGAGCGGGAAGTCGCCCATGAAGACCGTCTGGGACTTGATCTCACCGGTCTCGTTGTTGGTGAACTCGGCGGTGACGAAGAGCGGGGCGGCGTACGTGAAGTCGCGCTCCTTGCACTCGTCGATCGAGTTCTTCGGCGGCTCGAAGCGGTGGTCCCGGAACGTCAGCGACATCGACCCGGAGAAGTCCTCGATCGGGGAGATCTCCTCGAAGATCTCCTCGAGGCCGGACTTGGTGGGGACGTCGTGACCGTTCTCCAGAGCCTCCTCGACCCGACTCTGCCAGGCGGTGTTGCCGAGCAGCCAGTCGAAGCTCTCGGTCTGCAGCGCGAGCAGGTTCGGAACCTCGAGAGGCTCCTTGATCTTTGCAAAGGAGATGCGCAGCGGGGCGGTGCTGGCGCCGTTGTTCGTATTCGCGGTCGAGGCGTTGCGCGAGGCGGCCAAGAGGGGGTCCTTCCGAGGGCTCGGACTCACTACGCGCGTACCGGCCCCTCTCCCCACAGAGACGGAAATCCCAGGTCAGGGATCTTTCCATCGTCGTTGTTGGAGTGAGGGCATGCCCCTGGTGACGGGCAGGGGACAGCTAACAGGCAGCGCAAAGGGTCAGTGTAGCCACTTGGCACACTGATGTCCAGTGCGGGTTTTTCGAGACCCTCGTGGTTCTCAACGCCCTCGGTCTGCTTGCCCTCAACGCACGGTGATACTGCCCTCTTCGCCGCCGATCCATGCCTCGGATTCGGATCCTTGTGACGACGCGTCCTGAGAATTGCGCGCTGCGTGCGGTTCGTCAAGGCCCCCTTGCCCGAACGGGCTCGCCGGAGACAGAACGAAGATCACCATACCCGCCGTGCCGACGGGCGCAAGGCAACCGTGACCGCACCCCCGGAACGCCGAAGAGCGACCACCCTGATGGATGATCGCTCTTCTGCGCGCGGGCGTTACAGCCCCAGGGGGGCCGTTTCAGCCTTCGCCGCGGCCGTCAGCGGCCGCGAAGGTGTTACTTGACCTCGACGGAGGCGCCGGCGCCCTTGAGGGCCTCGGCGGCCTTGTCGGCGGCGTCCTTGGCGACCTTCTCGAGAACGGGCTTCGGGGCGCCGTCCACGAGGTCCTTGGCCTCCTTCAGACCCAGGGAGGTCAGCTCACGCACGACCTTGATGACCTGGATCTTCTTGTCGCCGGCGCCGGTGAGGACGACGTCGAACTCGTCCTTCTCCTCGGCGGCCTCGGCGGCAGCGCCACCGGCGGCACCACCGGCGACGACGACCGGGGCGGCCGCGGCGGCGGTGACGTCGAACTTCTCCTCGAACGCCTTCACGAACTCGGAGAGCTCGATGAGGGTCATCTCCTCGAACTGCGCGAGCAGGTCTTCCTGGCTGAGCTTCGCCATGACGGGCGATCCTTCCACTAATTCGGCTGGTGCCGGATGTACATGTCTGGCGGGCGTACGTTCGGCCCGCTACGACCCCTGCCTCAGGCGTGCCTGGAGGCGGCGGTCATTTCGCGAGCCGAATTACTCGGCACCGCCCTGCTCGTCCTGCTTGGCGCGCAGCGCGTCCACGGTGCGGACGAGCTTCGACGGCAGCGCCTGGAAGACAGAGGCAGCCTGGGACTGCTTGCCCTTCAGAGCACCGGCCAGCTTGGAGAGCAGAACCTCGCGGGACTCGAGGTCCGCAAGCTTCTTGATCTCGTCGGCGGACAGCGCCTTGCCTTCAAGGACACCGCCCTTGATGACGAGGTTCGGGTTGTCCTTGGCGAAGTCACGAAGACCCTTCGCCGACTCCACCGGGTCACCGGTGACGAAGGCGACCGCCGTCGGACCGTTGAACAGGTCGTCGAGCGTCGAGATCCCGGCCTCGTTGGCCGCAATCTTGGTCAGCGTGTTCTTCACCACGGCGTACTGGGCGTTCTCACCGAGCGAACGACGCAGCGTCTTGAGCTGCGCCACGGTGAGACCCCGGTACTCGGTCAGCACGGCGGCGTTCGAGCTGCGGAACTGCTCCGCGAGCTCGGCCACCGCGGCAGCCTTGTCGGGCCTTGCCATGAGCGTCGGCCTCCTTCCGGGTGATGACGACCGCGCGGAAGGGGCTGGGACAAACGAAACGCCCCGGCGCAGGCGCACGGGGCGTAGCTCGACCGAACGACATCCGTGGCGCGGAGTCGGTCCAGGAGCACTTCCACTGTCACCTGCGCGGGTCGCCCGCATTTCAGCGGATCCTTCGGCCACCGCACCCTCTCCCGAGCGCACGGCAACGACCAGCGGTCTTTGGCTTCGAATGGAGCGTACGTGAACGGGTCGCCGTCAAGCAAATCCGCCCGTACGGGACGGTCAGCCCTCCGTGGCCTCCCGCATCATCTCCGCGAGGTCCACCGTCTCCTCGGCGGGCGGCGCGGTGACCTTCACCGGCTGGTTGTAGTCGAGGAAGGTGATGGTCAGGTCGAGCGGGCCCTTGTCGGCGGTGCCGCGCATGCGGAACTGCTTGGTGTGGTCCTTCGCGTCGACCCACATGTCCATGTTCAGCTCGTCGACGCCCATCTTCTCGTACTGCGCGAGGCTCTTCTCGCGCTGCTCGCGCGTGGCCTTGTCCTCGTCCTTGAAGGAGTCGCGCAGGTCGTCGAGGGTGACGGTGCCCTTGTAGTGGGTGGTCTTCACCCCGTCGACGGTCTCGGTGCCGACCTTCTCCACGTTCTCGGCGCCGGTGAGGAAGGTGGACTCGGCGGCCGGGTTCTTCTCCGCCTGGGAGGCGCCGCCGAGCCGGCCGTTCTGCTGGCCGGCGCCCAGCGCGGACAGGTCGAACTTGAGCCAGCTCTTGCCGTCCATCTCCTTGGCGGCCTCGGCGCCCCCGCCGATGTACATGACCTTGTCGACGAGCCGGATCTCGGCGGTCGCGTCGGCGCCCTGGTCGAGCGCCTTCATCTTCATGCTCATCGCGAGGGCCGGCTTGATCTGCATCTCGGCCTCGGCCTCGACCCGCCCCTCCTCCGGGGTGCGGCCCTTCATGCGATAGCTCAGGGAGGTGATCTCCTCCGTGTTCTTCGCGGCCACGGCGACGGCCGCCGCCGGCGTCATCGCGGGCGACTCCTCGCCCCCGCCGGAGCAGCCCACCGCGCCCGCGGCGAGCAGCAGGACGGCGGTACCGGCGCCGGCGGCCTTGTGCACAGACTTCTGCAACGTTCCCCCCATGGAATGCACGGCTGCTCCACAGCCGTCGACACGAGCGTACTGGAGGGGTGTTCGAGCGGTCCCGCGATTTTCGCCCCGCCGGACGCCGGGAGCGGCGCCTTCCGCCGGGCGGCCACGGGGCCCCGGCCGCCCGCCGGGACGGTCACGGACCCCGGTCCGCCCGCCGGGACGGTCACGGGGCCCCGGTCGGCCTCCTCAGCAGGTCCTCGAAGTCCGCCGTGTCCTCGGCGGGGGGACGTCGGGCGGTGACCCGGACGCCGTAGTCGCTGAAGAACGCGGTCTGGCTGTACCCGCCGGCCGTCGTCCGGCCCTTCTCGACCTTCTTGACCAGCAGGTCCCGGTCGTCGACCCAGACGTCGACGGTCTCGCCGGTGACCCCCGCCTGCTCCAGCTGCCGCTTCAGGCCGGCGTCCTCGACGTCCGCCACGTCCACGGTGCCCGAGTAGTGCGTGGTGGTCCGTCCCTCCACGGTCTCCTCGCCGACCGCGCGCACGTCGTCGGAGTCCAGCAGCAGCCGCACCGACCGGTCGGGCGTGATGTTGCGCATCTGGTCCGCGAAGTCCGCGCCGGCGCCGAGGCTCCGCAGGTCCTCGTACGCGTACCTCACCCAGTGCCTGCCGCCGGTCCTGGCCGCGAAGGCCTCCCCCGTCCTCGCGTAGTAGGCGTCGGGCAGGTAGCGGGCCTCCATGGTGGTGATGCCGAGGGCGCGCATGGTGTCGGCGGTCGTGCCGCCGGTGTAGGTGATCGAGAGGGTGCCGGTGAGTCCGTCGCCCCAGCCGAGGGCGCCCGAGGCCGTCAGGGAGAGCGTGGTGCCCATGACGGCCGTGGAGCGCACCCGGGCCGACGCGGCCCGCTCGGTGGCCTTCTCGGCGGCTCTGAGGGCCGTCAGGGAGACGGGCGAGGCCCGGCGTTCCTCCCGCGGCCCGTCAGGGGAGCGCGGACCTCCCGGAGAGGTGCAGGCGGCCGCCCCGACCAGCACGGCCGCCACCACCGGCGCGAGCCCCCCGCGGTACGTCGTCCGCCTCATCGATCCCCCGATCCCCCGGTGCGTCCTGCGTGTCCGCACGCTAACCCAGGGCACCGCCCGCCCACACGGGAACGGGCCCCGCACCTGGGAAGGTGCGGGGCCCGTGACCGACTTCGGTGAGCCTCAGGCTCAGACCGCCGCCGGGTCCTCCTCGACGAGGAGGTTGCGGGTGCGGTTCGGGTCGACCGGGATGCCGGGGCCCATGGTGGTGCTGACCGCGGCCTTCTTGATGTAGCGGCCCTTGGCGGCGGACGGCTTCAGACGGAGGATCTCCTCCAGGGCCGCGCCGTAGTTCTCCACCAGCTTGGCGTCGTCGAACGACGTCTTGCCGATGATGAAGTGCAGGTTCGAGTGCTTGTCGACGCGGAACTCGATCTTGCCGCCCTTGATCTCGGTCACGGCCTTGGCCGTGTCCGGGGTGACGGTGCCGGTCTTCGGGTTCGGCATCAGGCCACGGGGACCGAGCACGCGGCCGAGGCGGCCGACCTTGCCCATGAGGTCCGGGGTGGCGACGACGGCGTCGAAGTCCAGGCGGCCCTTGGCCACCTCGTCGATCAGTTCGTCGGAGCCGACGATGTCGGCGCCCGCGGCCTCCGCGGCCGCAGCACGGTCACCGGTCGCGAAGACCAGGACCCGGGCGGTCTTGCCGGTGCCGTGCGGCAGGTTCACGGTGCCACGGACCATCTGGTCGGCCTTGCGCGGGTCGACACCCAGGCGGAAGGCGACCTCGACGGTGCCGTCGAACTTGGTCGTGGAGGTCTCCTTGGCGAGACGGACGGCCTCGAGCGGGGCGTAGAGCTTCTCCCGGTCGATCTTGGCGTCCGCAGCGCGGAGAGCCTTGCTGCGCTTGCTCACAACTGCTCCTGTGTGTTCTGAGGAGTCGTGGTACGGGCCGAGCAGGCCCTGCCACGTGCGGCCGTCACGGCCGCATGACTACGGGGTGGGAATTCAGCCCTCGACCGTGATGCCCATGGAGCGGGCGGTGCCGGCGATGATCTTCGACGCGGCGTCCAGGTCGTTGGCGTTGAGGTCGGGCAGCTTGGTCTGGGCGATCTCGCGGACCTGCGCCTCGGTGATCTTGGCGACCTTGGTCTTGTGCGGCTCGCCGGAGCCCTTCTCCACGCCCGCGGCCTTGAGGATCATCTTCGCGGCCGGCGGCGTCTTGGTGACGAAGGTGAAGGAGCGGTCCTCGTAGACCGTGATCTCCACCGGGATCACCCAGCCACGCTGCGACTCGGTCGCGGCGTTGTAGGCCTTGCAGAACTCCATGATGTTGACGCCGTGCTGACCCAGCGCCGGACCGACCGGCGGGGCCGGGTTCGCCGCACCGGCGTTGATCTGGAGCTTGATGAGCCCCGTGACCTTCTTCTTCTTGGGAGGCATAGCTCTCCGGGTCCTTTCGATTCGGGTCCTGCCGACATCCGGGGACCACCCGGACGCAGGCATACCGCACAACGATAACGGGTATGGATGCGCGGCTGAAAACCGAGCAGGTCAGCCCAGCTGCGAACAGCCGACTGACCTGCGCGGAAGCGGTACGTCCAGAAGGTGTCAGTTCTTCTGGATCTGGTCGAAGCTCAGCTCGACCGGGGTCTCGCGGCCGAAGATCTCCACCAGGCCCTTGACCTTCTTGGAGTCGGCGTTGATCTCGTTGATGGTGGCCTGGAGCGTGGCGAACGGGCCGTCGGTGACGGTGACCGAGTCGCCGACCTCGAAGTCCAGCACCTGGACCTCGACCTTGCGCTGCGGAGCGGGCTTGCCCTCGGCCTCGGCGGCCTCGCGCGCGGCCTTCTCCTCGGCCTCCGGGGCGAGCATCTTGACGATCTCGTCCAGGGTCAGCGGGTACGGGTCGTAGGCGTTGCCCACGAAGCCGGTGACGCCGGGGGTGTTGCGGACGACGCCCCAGGACTCGTTCGTCAGGTCCATGCGGACGAGGACGTAACCCGGGAGCTTGTTCTGCTTGATCGTCTTGCGGTCGCCGTTCTTGATCTGGACGACCTCCTCCTGCGGCACCTCGGCCTGGAAGATGTAGTCCTCGACGTTCAGCGAGACGGCGCGCTGCTCCAGGTTGGTCTTCACGCGGTTCTCGTAGCCGGCGTAGGTGTGGATGACGTACCACTCGCCGGGCAGGGTGCGCAGCTCCTCGCGCAGGGCGGCGACGGGGTCGACGGGCTCGGCCGGCTCTTCTTCCTCGGCCTCGGCCTCGTCGGCGGCGTCCTCGGACTCCGCGTCCTCGGTCTCGTCCCCGGACTCCTCGTCCTCGACGTGGAGCGCGGCTTCCTCCGCGGGCTCGCCCGCCTCGGCGTCGGCAGCCTCGAACTCGTCCAGGTCCTCGTCCGCGCCCTCGACGATGTCGAGCTCGTCGTCGACCTCGTCGGGCTCGATGGCGTCGTTCAGGTTCTGGTCAGACACGGTGGCTGCTTCTTCCTGGATACATAGGGGTGGAACACGCGAAAGGGGCGCCGATCACCCGGCGCCCTTCGCTCTCGGCTCAGCCGAAGACGTACTTGGCGGCGTGGCTGAGTCCATAGTCAATCACGGTCACCAGGCCGATCATGATGACGACGAAGATGATGACCACGGTCGTGTACGTCGTCAGCTGGCTCCGCGTGGGCCAGACGACCTTGCGGAGCTCCGCGACGATCTGACGGTAGAAGAGGGCGAGCCGCTTCAGCGGGCCCTTCTTGGCGCGCTTGCCGCCCTTGCGGGTCTTCTTCTTGGCCTCAGGGACCTCGTCCTGGGCATCAGGCGTGTCGATGGAGCCCACGGCATCCGCCATTCGTCCTCACCTGTTCCCGGGTCGTGGCCGTGCCGCGCCCGGTTTGAGCCGCACGGCGGTGCATTGCTGTACGTACATGCGCACACATCCTGGCGAAGGTGTGTGTAGCAGGGCCGGAGGGACTTGAACCCCCAACCGCTGGTTTTGGAGACCAGTGCTCTACCAATTGAGCTACGACCCTTTGTGTGTCCCCCAACGTACCGCATCCACCCGGATGCTCGGTGTGCACCGGTTGTGGCGCGGCTGTTGAAGGCCAACGACGTAGGAGTGTACGTGGTCGCGGGCGCGCCGTCGAACGGAAAGCGGCCCGTGGGGCGCGGCCGGCGCGAGATCGCCGGGAAACCACCGGAAGATCACCCAGGCCACCGCCGGGTTCCCGCGCGTGTCCGGACACGTGTTCAGGGGTTTGCCCGTTGATGTTCAGTCCGTGAAACCCGCGTGCCGGGCCGGTTTCCGGTCTGAAACCATGGGTTCCATGAGCGCTGCAACCCCTCCCACCGAGCGCCGGGTCTCCGCCCGAGTCGGCGCGATCTCCGAGTCCGCCACCCTCGCCGTGGACGCCAAGGCCAAGGCCCTCAAGGCCGCCGGGCGTCCGGTGATCGGCTTCGGCGCCGGTGAGCCCGACTTCCCGACCCCGGACTACATCGTCGAGGCCGCGATCGAGGCCTGCAAGAACCCGAAGTACCACCGCTACACGCCGGCCGGCGGTCTGCCCGAGCTGAAGGCCGCGATCGCCGCCAAGACGCTGCGCGACTCCGGCTACGAGGTGGACCCCTCCCAGGTCCTGGTCACCAACGGCGGCAAGCAGGCCATCTACGAGGCGTTCGCCGCGATCCTCGACCCGGGCGACGAGGTCATCGTCCCGGCGCCGTACTGGACGACGTACCCGGAGTCGATCCGGCTGGCCGGCGGTGTCCCGGTCGAGGTCGTCGCCGACGAGACCACCGGCTACCGGGTCTCGGTCGAGCAGCTGGAGGCGGCCCGCACCGAGAAGACGAAGGTCGTGCTCTTCGTCTCCCCGTCGAACCCGACCGGCGCGGTCTACTCCGAGGCCGAGACCGAGGCGATCGGCCGCTGGGCCGTCGAGCACGGCCTGTGGGTGCTGACGGACGAGATCTACGAGCACCTGGTCTACGGCGACGCCGTGTCGGTGTCGCTGCCCGCGCTCCTGCCCGAGCTGCAGGACAAGTGCATCGTGGTCAACGGTGTCGCGAAGACGTACGCGATGACGGGCTGGCGGGTCGGCTGGGTCATCGGCCCGAAGGACGTCGTGAAGGCGGCCACCAACCTCCAGTCGCACGCCACGTCGAACGTCTCCAACGTGGCCCAGGTCGCCGCGCTGGCCGCCGTCTCCGGCGACCTGGACGCGGTCGCGAAGATGCGGGAGGCCTTCGACCGGCGGCGGAAGACCATCGTGCGGATGCTCAACGAGATCGACGGCGTGGTCTGCCCGGAGCCCGAGGGCGCGTTCTACGCCTACCCCTCGGTGAAGGCGCTGATCGGCAAGGAGATCCGCGGCAAGCGGCCGCAGGACTCCGTCGAGCTGGCGGCGCTCATCCTGGAGGAGGCCGAGGTCGCGGTCGTGCCCGGCGAGGCCTTCGGCACCCCGGGCTACCTGCGGCTGTCGTACGCGCTGGGCGACGAGGACCTCGTCGAGGGCGTGAGCCGGATCCAGAAGCTGCTGGCGGAGGCCAGGGACTGACGGGACCGGCACGGTCCTCCCGGAGGGCCGCACCCCGGCGTCGGGGTGCGGCCCTCCGTCGCGTGTGCGAGCAAGACCACGTTCGTGGATTCCGCTTCCGGGACGGCCGGTGCATACGGCAGGATCTTCCGATGGAGCGCGTACGTGATGTCTCTGAGCTGCCCAAAGCCCATCTGCACCTGCACTTCACCGGGTCCATGCGGCCGTCGACCGTGCTGGAGCTGGCCGACAAGTACGGGGTGCGCCTGCCGGAGACCCTGACGGAGGCCCTCACCAGCGGCGAGCCGCCCCAGCTGCGGGCGACGGACGAGCGGGGCTGGTTCCGTTTCCAGCGCCTGTACGACGCGGCCCGTTCGTGCCTGAGGGAACCCGAGGACATACAGCGCCTGGTGCGGGAGGCCGCCGAGGAGGACGTGCGGGACGGTTCGGGCTGGCTGGAGATCCAGGTCGACCCCACGTCGTACGCGCCTCGCCTGGGCGGTCTGATCCCGGCGCTGGAGATCATCCTGGACGCGGTGGAGACGGCCTCGCGGGAGACCGGGCTCGGGATGCGCGTCCTGGTGGCGGCGAACCGCATGAAGCACCCCCTGGACGCGCGCACCCTGGCCCGGCTGGCGGTCCGTTACGCGGACAGGGGTGTGGTCGGCTTCGGGCTCTCCAACGACGAACGCCGGGGCATGGCGCGCGACTTCGACCGCGCCTTCGCCATCGCCCGCGACGGGGGCCTGCTGTCGGCCCCGCACGGCGGCGAGCTGACCGGCCCCGCCTCGGTCCGTGACTGCCTGGACGACCTGCACGCCGCGCGGATCGGCCACGGGGTGCGCGCGGCCGAGGACCCGCACCTGCTGAAGCGGCTGGCCGACCGGGGGGTGACCTGCGAGGTGTGCCCCGCCTCGAACGTGGCCCTGGGCGTCTACGACAAGCACGCGGACGTTCCCCTGCGCACCCTGTACGAGGCGGGCGTTCCCATGGCCCTGGGCGCGGACGACCCGCTCCTCTTCGGCTCCCGCCTGGCGGACCAGTACGAGCTGGCCCGCCGGTACCACGGCTTCACCGACGAGGAACTGGCGGAACTGGCCCGGCAGTCGATCCGCGGCTCGGCGGCCCCGGAGGACGTGCGGCGCAAGCTCCTGGAGGGGGTGGAGGCCTGGCTGGCCTCCTGATCCCCGGCGGTGCCCGCTACCGCCCGAGCGGTACGGGACGGGGTCCGGCAGCGGCGGACAGCGCGCGGACAGCCGCACGGCGCCCTCCGTGACCACCGCGGACAGCCGCACGGCGCCCTCCGTGACCACCGGATCGCGCGAGGCCGCCTGGTCGCCGTCCAGGCGGGCGTGTGCGGCCGTCTCGACCACGGCGTCCCCCGCGGCCGGTCCGGCGGTCGGCGCCTCGCCGCGCGCGGCGGCGTTCGTCCGGCGTGTCCTCGTCCCGCTGGGCCGCGTCGGCCGCGGACTCCGCCCGGGCCGGCCCGGCCGCGGCCTTCCGCGGCAGGACCGGTGCCTCGGTCCGGGCGTCGGCGCCCTTGCCGGGCCCTACAGGCCTGCGCCCACCATCACCGGCTCGTTGACCAGCGTGATCCCGAACGCCTCCCGTACCCCGGCCACGACCTCGCGCGCCAGCGCCAGCAGGTCCTCGGTCGTGGCCCCGCCCCGGTTGGTGAGGGCGAGCGTGTGCTTGGTGGAGATGCGGGCGGGGCCGCTGCCGTAGCCCTTGGTGAAGCCGGCCTTGTCGATCAGCCAGGCCGCGGAGGTCTTGGTGTGCCCCTCCCCGGCCGGGTAGGCGGGGGGCGCCACGCCGTCGCCGAGCCGCTCCCGCACGCGCGCGTGGAAGGCGGCGAAGGCGGCGTCGGTGAGGATCGGGTTGGTGAAGAAGGAGCCGGCCGACCAGGTGTCGTGGTCCTCGGGGTCGAGCACCATGCCCTTGCCGGCCCGCAGCTTCAGCACGGTCTCCCGGGCCTCGGCGAGCGGCACCCGGTCGCCGGGCTCCACCCCCAGCGCGCGGGCGGTCTCGGCGTACTTCAGGGGCGCCGACAGTCCGTCCGCGTCCTCCAGTTCGAAGCGGACGCGCAGGACGACGTACCGGTCGGAGTCGGCCTTGAAGCGGCTGTGGCGGTAGGAGAAGGCGCACTCCTCGGGGCCGAGGGCGACCGTCTCGCCGGCGCGCCGGTCGTACGCGACGACCTCGGTGATCGTGGCGGAGACCTCCTGGCCGTACGCGCCCACGTTCTGGATCGGGGTGGCTCCGGCCGAGCCGGGGATGCCCGCCAGGCACTCGATGCCGGCGAGTCCCGCCTCGACGGTGCGGGCGACGGCGTCGGTCCACACCTCGCCGGCCGCCAGCTCCAGCGTCGTGCCGGCGAGCTCGAAGCCGCTGGTGGCGATGCGCAGGGCGGTGCCCTCGAAGCCCTTGTCGCCGATGACGAGGTTGGAGCCGCCGCCGATGACCAGCAGCGGGGTCCCGTCGGCGTCGGCCTCGCGCACGGCGGCGACCACCTCGGCGTCGGTCGTCGCGGTCACCAGCCGGGTGGCGGGACCGCCCAGCCGGAAGGTGGTCAGCGGGGCGAGCGGGGCGTCGTGGAGTTCCAGCACGCGCCCAAGCCTACGAGACGGCGCCGACGGCCCGGCCCACGCACTCGCCCCGTGCGGGGACGCGTCGTCACCGCGCGCCCGAGCACGCGTAAGGGGCACCCCGCCAGGGGAACGCCCCTTACCGACTCGCTGCTCGCCGCTCACCGGTTCCGGCGGGCCGGCCGTCCCGCTCAGGCCAGTCGCACGACCGCCCGGGACATCCCGAGCACCTTCTGCCCGCCGCTGGTCGCCGTCAGGTCGACCCGCACGGTGTTGTCGTCGAGCTTGGCCGCGACCTTGCCGGCGACCTCGATCACGGCGCCCCGGTCGTCGTTCGGCACGACGACGGGCTTGGTGAAGCGGACGCCGTACTCGACGACCGCACCCGGGTCCCCGGTCCAGTCGGTGACGACGCGGATCGCCTCGGCCATGGTGAACATGCCGTGCGCGATGACGTCCGGCAGGCCCACCTCCTTGGCGAACTTCTCGTTCCAGTGGATGGGGTTGAAGTCCCCGGAGGCCCCCGCGTACTGCACGAGCGTGGCGCGGGTGACGGTGAACGACTGCGCGGGCAGCTCGGTGCCGACCTCGACGTCGGCGTAAGCGATCTTGGCCGTCATCGGTTCCTCACGCCTCCTCGGCCGCGCGGGCCACGAGCTTGGTCCAGGCGGTCACGACGTGCTCGCCGGCCTCGTCGTACACCTCGCCGCGGATGTCCAGGATGTCGTTGCCGGCCAGGGACTTGACCGCCTCGATGGTCGAGGTGACCGTCAGCCGGTCCCCGGCGCGCACCGGACGCCGGTAGGCGAACTTCTGGTCGCCGTGCACCACCCGGCTGTAGTCCAGGCCGAGCTGCGGGTCCTGGACGACCTGCCCGGCGGCCTTGAAGGTGATGGAGAACACGAAGGTCGGCGGGGCGATCACATCGGGGTGCCCGAGCGCCTTGGCGGCCTCCGGGTCGGTGTACGCCGCGTTGGTGTCCCCCACGGCCTCCGCGAACTCGCGGATCTTCTCCCGGCCGACCTCATAGGGATCGGTGGGCGGGTAGGTCCGTCCCACGAAGGACTGGTCGAGCGCCATGGGCTCGGCACCTCCTGGTTGCTCTACTGACCGGTACGGGCTGTTCAACGACACGAGGCCGCCCCCGATCACTCGGGGACGGCCTCGTGTACGAGCCTGTTTTATCGCGTTTCGCGGTGCGCGGTGTGCGCATTGCAACGCGGGCAGTGCTTCTTCATCTCCAGACGATCCGGGTTGTTACGCCGGTTCTTCTTGGTGATGTAGTTCCGCTCCTTGCACTCCACGCAGGCCAGCGTGATCTTCGGGCGGACGTCGGTGGCAGCCACGTGAGTGCTCCTAAGACGAACGGATGGACTAATTCAACGCAAGAAAGAGTAGCCGATCGAAGGACCGACCCCGCAATCGGCTACTGTGTGTAGCGGTGACCGGACTTGAACCGGTGACACAGCGATTATGAGCCGCTTGCTCTACCGACTGAGCTACACCGCTGCGGTGCGATCGGCTCCCGTCTCGCGACGGGAACCTCTCTCACCAGAGCCCCAATACGGAATCGAACCGTAGACCTTCTCCTTACCATGGAGACGCTCTGCCGACTGAGCTATTGGGGCGAGCGATGAAGACATTACACGGTCCGCAGCCGTTCGCCCAAATCCATATCCCGGGGCCCGTCCGACGGCCTCCCGGACCTCTTTGTCCGGACCTGACCCGGACCGTTTTCCCCGGTCCCGCACGGCCCCGGAGTCCCCGCCGACCGCCGGGCCACACCGGTACGACTATTGCGCTCCTCCCCGTCGGCGCCGGACGGCCGCCCTAGGCTCGACCCACTCTGCGTGATCTTGCCCCGCGTCACGGGCCACGAGTCACCGGCCACGAGACGTCCTCACCGTCGAGCACTGGAGCGCGATGCCCGACAGCCAGCCGCAGCCGTCCCCCTCGTCGTCGCCCTCCTTCCCGCCCCCGCCGTCCTCGCCCCCGTCCGGCGCGTGGGGCGGTCTCCCCGGCGGGCGACCGGACCCGGCCCCGCTCCTGCTGTGCGGCGCGCGCCTCACGGACGGCCGCACGGTGGACGTACGGCTGGGCCACGGGCGCATCGAGGCGGTCGGTACGGCCGGCAGCCTGGCACCCGGTCCGGCCCGCGGCGCCGGCACCCGCGTGGACCTCGGCGGCTACCTCCTCCTCCCCGCTCCCGCCGAGCCCCACGCCCACGCCGACACCGCCCTGACCGCCGACGCCGACGGCCCCGTCCCGTACGCCGCCGAGGACGTCCAGCGCCGCGCCACGGAGGCCGCGCTGCTCCAGCTCGGCCACGGCGCGACCGCCCTGCGCGCCCACGTGCGGGTGGGCGGCGTCCAGGGGCTCGGCGCGCTGGCCGCCGTGCTCCGGGCCCGGCGCGCCCTGCGCGGACTCGCCGAGCTCACGGCGGTGGCGATGCCGGGGGTGCTGACCGGGGTGGCCGGCGCCGACGGACTCGCGATGCTGCGGGACGCGGTGCGGATGGGCGCCTCCGTGGTGGGCGGCTGCCCGGACCTCGACCCCGATCCGACGGGCTACGCGGAAGCCGTCCTGTCGCTCGCCTCCGAGCACGGCTGCCCCGTCGACCTGCACACCGACGCGGCCGATCCGGCCCGGCTGGCCCGCCTCGCCGCGATGACCGGCGGTCTGCGCGCCGGCGTCACCGTCGGCCCCTGCACCGCCCTCGCCCGCCTCCCCGCCGAGACCGCCGCCCGCACCGCCGACCGGCTGGCCGCCGCCGGCGTGACGGTGGTCTGCCTCCCCCAGGGCGGCTGCGGCGCCGCGGAGCGCCGCGGCACCGCGCCCGTACGGCTCCTGCGCGCGGCCGGCGTCCGCGTCGTGGCCGGTGGCGGCGCCCTGCGGGACGTCTCCAACCCCGTCGGCCGCGGCGATCCCCTGGAGGCCGCCTACCTCCTCGCCTCCTGCCACGGCCTGCGCCCCGAGGACGCCTACGACACCGTGAGCGCCTCCGCGCGGGCGGCCCTCGGGCTGCCCGAGGTGCGGGTGGAGGCGGGCTTCCCGGCCGACCTCCTGGCCGTGCGCGGCGACCGTCTGCCGGCCGCGCTGTCCCTGGCGTACAGCCGTGTCGTGATCCACCGGGGCCGGGTGGTCTCCCGTACGAGCGCGGTCCGGGAGTACTGCGACTCGGCGGCGGCCGCGCAGTGGGGGCTGCCGCGGCAGGGGCGAGGGCGAGGCGAGGTGTCGTAGGCCGGACGCGCCCCGGCCGGAGGGCGCGCCGGGGCGGGCCTGGGCGGCTCGGGCGGGGTGCCGGATGGCGGCTCGGGCGGGGTGCCGGATGGCGGCTCGGGCGGGGTGCCGGATGGCGGCTTGAGCCGGGTGCCGGGTGGCGGCTCGGGCGGTGCTCGGGCGGAAGGCCTGGCGACGCGCCGGGGGTGGCTCGGGCGGTGCTCCGCCGGTGGCCCCGCGGTGCGCGGGCGGAGCACGGGACACCGTCCGTTCGGGCGGCGGAGCGGGCGGCGGGCAGGGCTGTCCGGGCGTACGGTCGGAAGCATGCGCATTGTCATCGCTGGGGGTCATGGTCAGATCGCGCTGCGGCTGGAGCGTCTGCTCGCCGCGCGCGGTGACGAGGTCGCGGGAATCATCCGCAAGGCCGAGCAGGGCGACGACCTGCGGGCCGTCGGCGCCGAACCGGTCGTCCTGGACCTGGAGTCGGCGTCGGTCGAGGAGGTCACGGAGCGTCTGCGGGGCGCGGACGCGGCGGTGTTCGCGGCGGGCGCGGGCCCGGGCAGCGGAGCGGCGCGCAAGGAGACCGTCGACAGGGGCGCGGCCGTCCTGTTCGCCGACGCGGCGGTCCGGGCGGGCGTACGGCGCTTCCTGGTCGTGTCGTCCTACGGCGCGGATCCCGGCCACCAGGGCGACGAGGTCTTCGACGTGTACCTGCGCGCCAAGGGCGAGGCGGACGCGTACGTGCAGGGCCTGGACGCCCTCGACTGGACGATTCTGCGCCCGGGTTCGCTGACGGACGATCCGGGCAAGGGCCTGGTCCGGCTGGAGGCGCGGACGGGCCGCGGCGCGGTCCCGCGCGACGACGTGGCCGCCGTTCTGGCGGAGTTGCTCGACACCCCGGCGACGGCCGGCCTGACCCTCGAGCTGATCGGCGGGTCGGCGCCCGTGTCGGTGGCGGTGAAGTCGGTCGCGGGGAACTGAGCCTCGCGGACGCCGAGCTCCTCACGGGCAGGGACGCCTCACGGGCGGGGACGCCTCACGAAGGCCGGGCGCCTCGCGGGGCGATGCTCAGAACAGGGGGAGCTGGCCGGGTATGTCGGGCACGACGTACCCGTCCAACGACGGCTGCACGGCGCCGAGTTGCGCGACCCGGCGGGATCCGGGGCACGACACGAGCCGCCCGTGCTCCCGCGTCCCCGGCGGGTCGTGCCGGGCGAACCGCCCGGCGACGACGGCGATCTCGCGACGGCACTCGGGGCAGGTTCTGCGACGGCTGGACATGGGGTCAGTGTGCCCCAGTGCGCCGGGCGGGTGCCCCCGCGCGCTCCACGCCCCGCTCGCCGCGCGGAAGTACGCACCCCTCCCTAGCATCCGTACATGTGGCACATACCTTCGAGGAACTCGTGGAGAAGCAGCGCGCGGCCGACGAGGCACACGCGAGGGTCCTGCAGTTGCGGGACGCCTACGGCGCGCCCACGGCGGCCCCCTGGTCGGAGACCCAGACCGACACCTACGAAACCGCGTGGCGCGCCTGGCGCGACCTCGCCCGGGACGCCCAGGCCGCGGTGACCGAGTACGCCAAGGACGAGGGCGCCCCGCGCGGGGACGTCGAGGCGAACGTGAAGAAAGCCGCGAAGAGCCCCGAGGAGCCGCCCTCCGGGGAGGACTGAACCGGTCCCCCGACCGGAGCGACGGGGCCGAGCCGGTCGTCGGCTTCCTCCGCGCCGTCGGCGCCTGTCCCGCTCCCGGCCGGCCGCCTCCGCGTCCTGCAGCCCCCGTCCCCCACCGATCCGGGGGCCGCACGGGAGGGCGGACGCCGACCGGCTGCGGAAGGCCGGGACAGGCTGATCGGGGCCGCTCCACCCCTGCCGGGCGCTCATATGATCTTCGCCACGCCGCGGCGCTCGGATCGAGCCGGGGCGCTCCAGCACCGGCAGGTGCCGGGACGGGCGGCCGATCAGCCGGTGGGCATGACGATGGGCCCGTGACCTGTTTCGCAGGTCACGGGCCCATCGTTCCCGTGTGGCGGCGCCAGGATTCGAACCTGGGAAGGCTGAGCCGGCAGATTTACAGTCTGCTCCCTTTGGCCGCTCGGGCACACCGCCGGGTTTGCTGCCGTTCGAACCGCTTTTCGGCGGTGCTCCCTGGCAACGACGTAAACGATACCCGATGGAGAGGGGTGCTCCGCCACCTGGATTCCGCGCCGCCGGGACGGGGCCGGGTGGCTAGGCTTGTCCGGATGCGGCCCGCGTCTGACGTCGGGCTCGGCAGCAGCCCTCACGGACGCCGACACGCACCCGAACGCCCCACCGATACAAGGAGCCACAGGACATGGCCGACTCCAGTTTCGACATCGTCTCGAAGGTCGAGCGGCAGGAGGTCGACAACGCCCTCAACCAGGCCGCAAAGGAAATCTCGCAGCGCTACGACTTCAAGGGCGTGGGCGCCTCGATCTCGTGGTCCGGTGACAAGATCCTGATGGAGGCGAACTCCGAGGACCGGGTGAAGGCCGTCCTCGACGTCTTCCAGTCGAAGCTGATCAAGCGCGGGATCTCGCTGAAGGCGCTGGACGCGGGCGAGCCCCAGCTGTCCGGCAAGGAGTACAAGATCTTCGCGTCGATCGAGGAGGGCATCTCCCAGGAGAACGCGAAGAAGGTCGCCAAGATCATCCGCGACGAGGGCCCCAAGGGCGTCAAGGCCCAGGTCCAGGGCGATGAACTGCGCGTCAGCTCCAAGAGCCGTGACGACCTCCAGGCCGTCATCGCCCTGCTCAAGGGCAAGGACTTCGACTTCGCCCTGCAGTTCGTGAACTACCGGTAGGCATCCGGTACCGGTCCCCGCGACCGGCACCCGCGCAATCGGTCGACGAGGAGGGGCGGGCACCCGGCGGGCGGTCGGCGCCCGCCCTTCTCGGCCGCCGGCTGCGGGACGGGGGCGCGCTCAGTCCCGCGAATGGCCGAACAGGATGCGGTAGACGATCAGGAGCACCAGGGATCCGCCGATCGCCGCCGCCCAGGTGGCGCCGTCGTAGAAGTCCTTGGTGATGGGGTGGTCCAGCCAGCGGGCCGATATCCAGCCGCCGATGAACGCGCCCGCGACGCCGATGAGGGTCGTGCCGATGAGGCCGCCCGGGTCCCGGCCCGGCAGCAGGACCTTGGCGATGACTCCGGCCAGCAGTCCCAGAATGATCCAGCTGATGATGCTCATGCCCTGATCCTGCCCTTCCGCGCTGTGCCCGCACTGTCCCGGCCCTGTGGTGTCGCCCCGGACGGGCTGTGCGTCGGTGCGCCGTTCCTGTCGTGCGCCGCCCTCGTCGTGCCGCGTACGTCGTGCGCGCGTCGGCGCCGTGTCGAGGGGGACGACGCCCCGGCGGTGCCCCGTGGTTCCCCCGGTCAGTAGCGTGCTGTCCATGACACAGCCCGGACCGTTCGGATCGGCCCCCGCGCTGCGGCGCACCCTGGGCGTCGGCGATGCCGTGGTCATCGGGCTCGGCTCGATGGTGGGCGCCGGCATCTTCGCCGCCCTCGCCCCCGCGGCGGACGCGGCGGGCTCCGGGCTCCTGCTCGGACTCGCGCTCGCCGCGCTGGTGGCCTACTGCAACGCCACCTCCTCGGCCCGTCTCGCCGCGCTGTACCCGGCCTCGGGCGGCACCTACGTGTACGGACGGGAGCGACTGGGCCCGTTCTGGGGCTTTCTCGCGGGCTGGTCCTTCGTGGTCGGGAAGACGGCCTCCTGTGCGGCGATGGCCCTGACGGTCGGCGCGTACGTCTGGCCGGGACAGGCGCACGCGGTGGCGGTGGCGGCCGTGGTGGCGCTGACGGCGGTGAACTACGGCGGCATCCAGAAGTCGGCCCGGCTGACGCGGGTGATCGTGGCGGTGGTCCTGGCGGTCCTCGCCGCCGTGGTCGTCGTGTGCCTGGGGTCCGGGGAGTCCGACGCGGGCCGGCTGGACGTCGGGGTCTCCGGTGGTGTCGGCGGGGTGCTGCAGGCCGCCGGTCTGCTGTTCTTCGCGTTCGCGGGATACGCGCGCATCGCGACCCTCGGTGAGGAGGTGCGGGATCCGGCGCGCACCATCCCCCGTGCGGTCCCGCTGGCGCTGGGCATCACGCTGGCCGTGTACGCGTGTGTGGCGGTGGCCGTCCTCTCCGTTCTGGGGGCGGGTGGTCTCGGGCGTGCTGAGGCGCCGCTGGCCGACGCGGTGCGGGCGGCCGGAGCACCGGGGCTGGTGCCGGTGGTCCGGGTCGGGGCCGCCGTGGCCGCGCTGGGCTCGCTGCTCGCCCTCGTCCTGGGCGTCTCACGGACGACGTTGGCCATGGCGCGGGACCGTCATCTGCCCGGCGCCCTGGCCGCCGTGCATCCGCGTTTCCGGGTGCCGCACCGGGCCGAGCTGGCCGTGGGCGCGGTGGTCGCCGTGCTGGCCGCCACGGTGGACGTACGGGGCGCGATCGGTTTCTCCTCCTTCGGGGTGCTGACGTACTACGCGGTGGCCAACGCGTCGGCGTGGACCCTGGATCCGGCCCCGGTGAAGCGGGCGCTGCCCGCGGTGGGACTCCTCGGTTGCGTGGTCCTGGCGTTCGCGCTGCCGGGGACCTCGGTGGTCGTGGGCTCGGGTGTGCTGGCGGTGGGTGCGGTCGCGTACGGGGTGCGGAGCCGGACGGCCGGAGGCCGGCGGTAGGAGTCAGGCCTCTGCCGGGGCGGGATCAGTGCCCGCTCGTTGTCGGTCACGCGTTCATGATGCGGGGTGCCGCTGACGTCCGGGCCCGCCTGTGGACAACCGGCCGCCTGTGGACGACCGGCTGGTCGTGGGCAGCGGGGCGGCTGTGGACAGGGAGGCCGCCGCGGGCAGCGGAGACCGCGGGGCAGCGGCAGGCGGGCGGTCGGCGCGGTTCGACGCGAGGCGCGAGAAGCGGATACGGATACGGATACGGATACGGATACGGATACGGATGCAGGATCAGCGGGAGGCGAACGGCTGGTCCGTGGGGACGATCTCGCGGCCCAGCGGGAGCAGCGAGACCGGGATCAGCTTGAAGTTGGCGATGCCGAACGGGATGCCGATGATCGTCAGGCAGAGGGCGATCCCGGTGGCGATGTGGGCCAGGGCCAGCCACCAGCCGGCGAGGATCAGCCAGAGGACGTTGCCGAGGCAGGAGGGCGCGCCCGCGTCCCGGCGCTCGACCGTCGTGTAGCCGAAGGGCCAGAGGGCGTAGACGCCGATACGGAACGCCGCGACGCCGAACGGAATGCCGATGATCGTGATGCACAGCAGCAGGCCCGCCAGCAGGTAGCCGAGGAACAGCCAGAAGCCGCTCAGGACGAGCCAAATGACGTTCAGGATGGTCTTCACTGGTGGTGACCTGCCATCTTCTCGAGACGGGCGATGCGCTCCGCCATCGGCGGGTGCGTCGAGAACATCTTGGACAGTCCCTGACCCGGGCGGAACGGGTTCGCGATCATCATGTGGCTCGCGGTCTCGATGCGGGGCTCGGGGGGCAGCGGGAGCTGTTTGGTGCCGAGTTCGAGCTTGCGCAGGGCGCTCGCGAGGGCGAGCGGGTCGCCGGTGAGCTGCGAGCCGGAGGCGTCGGCCTCGTACTCGCGGGAGCGGCTGATGGCCAGCTGGATGAGGCTGGCCGCGAGGGGGCCGAGGATCATGATCAGCAGCATGCCGAGGATGCCGGGGCCGTCGTCGTCGCTGGACCGGCCGACGGGGATCAGCCAGGCGAAGTTGACGAGGAACATGATCACCGAGGCGAGGGCGCCGGCGACCGAGGAGATGAGGATGTCCCGGTTGTAGACGTGACTGAGCTCGTGGCCGATGACGCCGCGCAGTTCGCGCTCGTCGAGGAGGCGGAGGATGCCCTCCGTGCAGCACACGGCGGCGTTGCGCGGGTTGCGGCCGGTGGCGAAGGCGTTGGGGGCCTCGGTCGGGGAGATGTACAGGCGGGGCATGGGCTGGCGGGCCTGGGTGGAGAGCTCGCGGACCATGCGGTACAGGGCCGGGGCCTCGAACTCGCTCACCGGGCGGGCCCGCATGGCGCGCAGCGCGAGCTTGTCGCTGTTCCAGTACGCGTAGGCGTTCGTGCCGAGCGCGACGAGGACTGCGACGACGAGCCCTGCGCGGCCGAAGAAGCTGCCGATGACGATGATGAGTGCGGACAGTCCCCCGAGGAGTACTGCGGTCCTGAGCCCGTTGTGCCGGCGGTGCACGGTACGCCCTCCAAGTCGTGCCGCAGGGGAACCCTTTGCTTGCTGGTCTCGCCTCTGGTCCGGGATGCCGCTGGTGCCGCGGTGTCACGTCCAGTGGAACCTCCCGTTGTGGTCAACGCCAGGCGGGGGGCACTAGTTCCCTTGTGCGGCCGGGCCCGGGTGGGCCGTCCGGGTGACGGTTCAGAAGAGGGTCGTGTCGGCGAAGCGCAGGACCAGTTGGGGTGCTCCGGAGAGGGCGAGGCCGAGGACCGCGGTGAGGGCCAGAGCGGCGGTGAGGGGTGCGGGAACGCGGTGCTCGACGGGTTCGCCCTCGGGGCTGCGGAACAGCTGGGCCGTCCACTGGAGGTAGTAGTACAGGGCGATCACCACGTTGACGGCCATGACGACGGCCAGCCAGCCCAGGCCCGCGTCGACGGCCGCGGAGAACACGGTGACCTTGGCGAAGAGGCCGATGACGCCGGGCGGCAGTCCGGCGAGGCACAGCAGGAAGAAGGCCAGGAGGAGGGCGGCCGCGGGGTTCCTCGCGTAGAGGCCCCGGTAGTCGGTGAGGCGGTTCGCGGGGGTCCGGCGGCCGACGAGGGCGGCCACCGCGAAGGCGCCGAGGTTCACGGCGGCGTACATGAGGGCGTAGGCGACGGTGGAGCCGACCGCGTGGTCGGGGTCGTCGGAGTACGCGGCGGCGGCGATCGGGACGAGGAGGTAGCCGGCCTGGCCGACGGAGGACCAGGCGAGCAGGCGTACGGCGCTGTACGCGCGCGTGGCCTGCTGGCGGAGCGCTCCGACGTTGCCGGCGGTCATGGTGAGGGCGGCCAGGACCGCGAGGGCGGGACCCCAGACGTCGGCGTACGAGGGGAAGCCGACGACGGTGACGAGGATGAGGCCGGAGAAGCCGACCGCCTTGCCGACGACCGACAGGTAGGCGGCGACGGGAAGGGGGGCGCCGACGTAGGTGTCGGGGACCCAGAAGTGGAAGGGGACGGCGGCCGTCTTGAAGGCGAAGCCGACGAGGGTGAGGACCACGCCGGTCTGCGCGAGGGTGTGCAGCTGTCCGTCCACGTCCTGGATGCGTTCGGCGACCTGGGTGAGGTAGAGGGTGCCGGTCGTGGCGTAGACGAAGCTGATGCCGAGGAGGCTGACGGCGGTCGCGGTGACGGAGGAGAGGAAGAACTTCAGGGCCGCCTCGGAGGACCTGCGGTCGCCGTGCCGGATGCCGACGAGCGCGAAGGCGGGCAGGGAGGCGACCTCGAGGGCGACGACGAGGGTGGCGAGGTCGCGGGAGGCGGGCAGGAGGGCGGCGCCGGCTGCGGAGGACAGCAGCAGGAACCAGAACTCCCCTTCGGGGAGTCGTGCGCGGGCGTCCTTGAGAGTGGTGACCGACAGGAGCGCGGCCAGCAGTGCTCCGCCGAGGACCAGGAGCTGGACGGCCAGGGTGAAGCGGTCGGCCGTGTAGCTGCACACGCGTGTGTCGCCGGTCAGGCAGAAGGTGGAGCGGTCGCCGTCCAGGAGGGGCAGCAGGAGGGCGGTGGACGCGGCGAGTCCGGCGACGGAGAGCAGGCCGAGGAGCGGCTTCTTCGCGTCGGGCACGAACAGGTCGGCGACGAGGACGACGAGGCCGACGACCGCCACGAGGGTGGGCGGGGCGATCGCGAGCCAGTCGACGGACTGGACGAGCGACGCGGCCAGGGGCTGGGCCAGGGAGCTCATCGGGTGCCTCCTGCGAGGAGCTGCTGCACGGCCGGGTCGGTGAGGCCGAGGAGGGTCTTCGGCCAGAGTCCGGCGACGACGGTGAGGACGACGAGCGGGGTCCAGGCCGCGAACTCGTAGGTGCGGACGTCGGTGAGCCGCGGGGCGTCCTGCGGGGCGGCGCCCATGCAGACGCGGCGGACCACGACGAGCAGGTAGGCGGCCGTCAGCAGGGTGCCGAACGCGGCGATGGCGGTGAAGGTGAGGAAGGCGGGGCGGCTGAGGTCGTCGGCGGGGTCGAACGCGCCGAACATGGCCAGCATCTCGCCCCAGAATCCGGCCAGTCCGGGCAGGCCGAGCGAGGCGACCGCGGCGAAGGCGAGGAGGCCGCCGAGGCGGGGGGCCTTGCCGTACAGGGCGGCGCCGGTCTCCTCGGCGAGGGTGTCGAGGTCGGTGGTGCCGGTGCGGTCCTTGAGGGCGCCGACCAGGAAGAAGAGGAGGCCGGTGATGAGGCCGTGGGCGATGTTGGCGAACAGGGCGCCGTTGACGCCGGTCGGGGTGGTGGAGGCGATGCCGAGCAGGACGAAGCCCATGTGGCCGACGGAGGAGTAGGCGATGAGGCGCTTGAGGTCGCCCTTCGCGCCCCGCTTGGCGAGGGCCAGGCAGGCCAGGGATCCGTAGACGATGCCGACGACCGCGAAGGCGGCGAGGTAGGGCGCGAAGGTGTGGAACCCGTCGGGGGCGACCGGGAGGAGGATCCGCACGAACCCGTACGTGCCCATCTTCAGCAGGACGCCGGCGAGGAGGACCGAGCCGACGGTCGGCGCGGCGGTGTGGGCGTCGGGCAGCCAGCTGTGCAGCGGCCACATCGGGGTCTTGACCGCGAGTCCGATCCCGACCGCCAGAACCGCGACGACCTGCACGGACGTGGTCAGTGACCGGCCGTTGTCAGTGGTGAGTGCCACCATGTCGAACGTGCCCGCCTTGATGCCGATCAGGAGCAGGCCGAGCAGCATGACGACGGATCCGAGCAGCGTGTACAGGATGAACTTCCAGGCCGCCTGGGTCCGGCCCTCGCCGCCCCAGCGGGCGATGAGGAAGTACATCGGGATCAGGACGGTCTCGAAGGCGAGGAAGAACAGCAGCAGGTCGAGGACGGCGAAGGTGGCGAGGGTGCCGGACTCGAGCACGAGCAGGAGCGCGACGAGGGCCTTCGGGCTCGGGCCCGCGGGCGGGTTGAAGTACGTGTAGAGCGCGCAGAGGAAGGTCAGCAGCGCGGTCAGGACCAGGAGGGGGAGCGAGATGCCGTCGACGCCGAGGTGGATCCGCACGTCGAGCGCGGGGATCCAGCTGATGTCCGTCGTGGCCTGCATCTTCGACGGCTGGTCGTGGTCGAAGCCGAGCACGAGGACGATCGCGGCGGCGAGGATCGCGCCGGTCACGGTCACACCGTGGCGCAGCACGGCCTGCTCGGGCGACTTCCCCCTCAGTCCGGGCGGGGCGGGCAGGAGGGCGGTGGCGGCGCCCAGGAGCGGGCCGACGACGACGAACGCCAGAAGGAACTGCATCACGGACTCGTTGATATCGATCACGCCTGCTCACGCTCCCGTGGCGACGAGGAGGACGGCGACCGCCAGGACGACGGTGCCGGCGAGCAGCGCGCTCACATAGGTCTGGACGTTGCCGGTCTGGGCGCGCCGTACGGCGGTGCCGAGCCAGCGGGGCAGGGTGCCCGCGCCGCGTACGTAGGTGTCGACGACCTCGCGGTCGAGGAACCGGACGAGGCGCGCTCCGCCCTGCACCGGGCGGACGAACAGGGCCCGGTAGACGGCGTCCAGGTGGAATCCGACGGCCGCGTGGCGGTGCAGCGGTCCCAGCAGGAGCCGTCCGGGGTCGGCCGGATCGGGAGCGGAGGCGATGTCTCCGTAGGCGGGCGCGTGGGTCGCGATGGCCTCGGCCTCGACGAGTCCGGCGTCGCCCTCGGGGTGGGCGGCGACCGCGCCCAGGGGGACGCGCGCGGCGAGTGTGGTGGTGTGCCGCCAGGCGGCGTGGACGACGAGGACGCCCACCAGCGCCAGACCCGTGCCGAGGACGGAGGTGGTGACGGTCGGGGCGAGGTCGTTGCCGTCGAACCAGTCGGGGAGCGTGCGGTAGGTGAGGCCGCCGAGGGCGAGCGAGGGGACGGCGAGCACCCACAGGACGGCGGTCATCGGCAGCGGCTGCCGGCCGTGGTCGGGGGCCTCGGCGCCCCGGCCGTGGAAGGCCAGCAGCCACAGACGGGTCGCGTAGGCGGCGGTGAGGAGGGCGGTGAGCAACCCGGCGACGAGGACGATCCAGCCCGCGGCGGCGGGGGTGTGCTCCGCGTGTCCGGTGGTGACGTGCTCGGCGGCGCCGAGGACGGACTCCTTGGAGAAGAAGCCGCTGAACGGCGGGATCGCGGCGAGCGCGAGGAGCGCCACGGTCATCGTCCAGTAGGCGTCGGGGACGCGGTCGCGCAGATGGCTCATGCGGGACATGGCGGCCAGCGAGTTGGTGCCGGCGGCGTGGATGACCACGCCGGCCGCGAGGAACAGCAGCGCCTTGAAGGCGCCGTGCGAGAGGAGGTGGAAGACGGCGGCACCGCGGTCGGCGACGGCGAGGGCGCCGGTCATGTAGCCGAGCTGGCCGATCGTCGAGTAGGCGAGGACGCGTTTGATGTCGTCCTGGGCGAGGGCGGCGAGACCGGAGCCGGCCATCGTGACGGCGGCCATCACGGCGAGGACGACCATCGCGGCCCGGGAGGCTTCGAAGACCGGGAGGAGCCGGGCGACGAAGTAGACGCCGGCGGCGACCATCGTCGCGGCGTGGATCAGCGCGGAGACGGGGGTCGGGCCCGCCATCGCGTCCGGGAGCCAGGTGTGCAGCGGGAACTGCGCCGACTTGCCGGCCACGCCCGCCAGGAGCAGCAGGGCGATGACCGTCGGGTGGTCGAGACCGCCGTGGGCGACGGCGCCCAGGACCTTCGTGATCTCGAAGGAGCCGGCGTCGGTGGCGAGGGCGAACAGACCGATGAGGAAGGGGACGTCGCCGAGCTTGGTGACCAGGAAGGCCTTGATCGAGGCGGCGCGTGCCTCGGGGGTCTCCCAGTAGTGGCCCACCAGGAAGTAGGAGCAGATGCCCATGACTTCCCAGCCGACCAGCAGCACGATCAGGTCGCCGGAGTAGACGACCAGGAACATCGCGGAGGTGAACAGGGAGACGAGGGCGGCGTACGAGGGGTAGCGCGGGTCGTCGCGGAGGTAGCTGGTCGAGTAGATCTGCACGCAGGAGGCGACGAGGCCTACCAGGACGGCGACGAGGGCGGCGAAGCCGTCGATGTACAGGGCGAGCTCGATCGGGATCGAGCCGGTGGGCGTGAGCTCGGTGGCCGCGTCGACGACCGCGTCCCCTCCCTGGCGCACGGCGACGACCACGGCCAGGACGAACGAGGCGAGGGTCGGCAGGACGGCGAGCGGGCGGGCGTAACCGGGGGCCGTCCCGCCCAGGAGCAGGCCGGCGGCCGCGCCGAGGAACGGGAGGAGGGGGACGAGGACGGCGAGGGTGGTCGTGGTCACTCGGTGGCCTCAGCCTTCTCGGTCCGGTCGGCCGGCTCGGCCGTCCGGTCGTCGCTGTCGGGGCCCTCGGCGGTGTCGCGGAGCTTGTCGATGTCCGCGGTGCCGCGGTTGCGGTGGACGGCGAGGACGATGGCCAGGCCGATGCCGATCTCGGCGGCGGCGATGGCGATGGTGAACAGGGTCAGGGCCTGTCCGGAGTGCAGGGTCTCCTCGGCGGTCCTGCTGAGCCATACGTCGAAGGCGACGAGGTTGAGGTTGACGGCGTTGAGCATCAGCTCGACCGACATCAGGACGAGGATCGCGTTGCGGCGGGCGAGGACGCCGTACAGGCCGGTGCAGAAGAGGAGCGCCGAGAGGACGGCGGGGTAGGCGAGGTGCATCAGCGGGCGCCTTCCTGCTCGGAACTCCCTGTGACGGTCGGGGAACTTTCGGTTACGCCACGTGCGTTCACGGGGGGAGGGTTCGATTCGGCCTTCGCCTTGCGGGACAGGACGATCGCGCCGACCAGGGCCGCGAGGAGGAGGACGGAGAGGGCCTCGAAGGGGAGGACCCAGTTCTGGAAGAGGCTCGCGCCGGTGACCTCCGTGGAGCCGGCGGCCGGGCCGTCGAGGTCGATCCAGGTGGTGCGGAAGGCGTCGACGACGACCCACACCAGGGCGGCCGCGGCGGCGGCGGCCACGGCGAGGGCGGCCCAGCGGTTGCCGGAGTCGGCGTCCGGGGAGCGGCCGATGGGGGCCCTGGTGAGCATCAGACCGAACAGAAGGAGGACGACGACGGAACCGACGTAGATGAGGACCTGCACCCAGGCGATGAACTCGGCGGTGAGCAGGAGGTACTCGACGGCGAGGCCGCCGAGGGCGACCACCAGCCACAGGGCGGCGTGGACCAGCTGCCGGGTGGTGACGGTGACGAGGGCGGCGCCGAAGGTGACCAGGCCGACGAGGAGGAAGGCGATCTCGACACCGGTCGGGGAGAGGAAGCCGCGGGCTTCGGCTGCGAGGGTCACGCGTCCCCCTCCTTCCGCTGCGGCTCGGACTGCTCCTGGGCCCGCTCCTGGGCCTCGGCCTGGGCCGCGGCCAGCTTCTCGGCCGTCTTGCGGGCGGCGGCGATCTCCTTCGGTTCCTCCGCGCCGGGGTCGAGGGCGGGTGGGGCCGGCACGGTCCACATCCACTCGCGGAGCTTGTCGCGTTCGTGGGTGAGGTCGCGGATGTCGGTCTCGGCGTACTCGAACTCCGGGGACCAGAACAGCGCGTCGAAAGGACAGACCTCGATGCAGATACCGCAGTACATGCACAGGGAGAAGTCGATGGCGAAGCGGTCGAGGACGTTGCGGCTGCGTTCGCGGCCGCCGGGGGCCGCCGCCGGGACCGTCTCCTTGTGGGAGTCGATGTAGATGCACCAGTCGGGGCACTCGCGGGCGCACAGCATGCAGACCGTGCAGTTCTCCTCGAACAGGCCGATCACACCGCGGGTGCGGGGTGCGAGGTCGGGCTGGGCCTCCGGGTACTGCTCGGTGACGGTCTTCCTCGTCATCGTGCGGAGGGTGACGGCCAGGCCCTTGGCGAGGCCGCTGCCAGGGATGGGGGCCATCAGGAGATCACCACCTTGACGATGCCGGTGAGGGCGATCTGAGCGAGGGAGAGGGGGACGAGGAGGGTCCAGGAGAGCTTCTGGAGCTGGTCCTCGCGCAGGCGGGGGTAGGTGACCCGGAGCCAGATGACGAGGAAGGCGAGCAGCGCCGCCTTCAGGAGGGTCCAGACCCAGCCGAGGCCGTCGGCGCCCCAGGGACCGTGCCAGCCGCCCAGGAAGAGGACGGTGGTCAGGCCGCACAGGATCACGATTCCGGCGTACTCGGCGAGGAGGAAGAGGGCGAAGCGCAGGCCGGTGTACTCGGTGTACGCGCCGAAGATGATCTCCGAGTCGGCGACGGGCATGTCGAAGGGAGGCCGCTGGAGTTCGGCGAGGCCGGCGACGAAGAAGACGATCGCGCCGACGATCTGCCAGGGCAGCCACCACCACTCGAAGGCGTCGAGGATGCCGGGGATCGACACGGTCCCGGCGGCCATCGCCACGGAGGCGGCGGTGAGGAGCATCGGGAGCTCGTAGGCGAGGAGCTGGGCGGCGGTGCGCAGGCCGCCGAGGAGGGAGAACTTGTTCGCGCTGGCCCAGCCGGCCATGAGGGAGCCGAGGACGCCCACGCCCATGACGGCGAGGACGAAGAACACGCCCGCGTCGACCACCGTCCCGACCGCCCCTTCGCCGGGGCCGATCGGGATGGCGAGGAGAACGAGCAGGTAGGGAAGGAGTGCGACGGCCGGCGCGAGCTGGAAGATACGGCGGTCCGCCCCCGTCGGGACGACGTCCTCCTTCTGCGCGAACTTCACGCCGTCCGCGATGAGCTGGGCCCAGCCGTGGAAGCCGCCGGCGTACATCGGGCCGAGGCGGCCCTGCATGTGGGCCATGACCTTGTGCTCGGTCTGACCGATGATCAAGGGGAAGGTGAGGAAGACGACGAAGACGACCAGGAGTCGCAGGGCGACGTCGAGAGCGTCGTTCACTGCGGGCCTCCTTGGGGGTTCGCCGGGGGTGTGTCGTCGGACGGGTCGTCGCCGCTGTCGGGGGCGGGCGCGGTGGAGTCGTCCGTGCCGGGGGAGGGTTCCTCGCCCTTCGCGTCCGCTTCCGGCTGCCCGGGACCGGTCCGGTCGGGCTCCGGCTGCCTCGTCCGCGGCTCCGGCCGCTCGGGCGCGGACGGTTCGGCTGCGGGCCGCGCCGCCTCCGGCCGTTTCGGATCCGGCCGTTTCGGATCAGGTCGCTCGGGCTCGGGCCGCTGGGTTTCCGGCCGTTTCGCCTCCGGCTCGGACGGCTGGGGCTCGGACGGCTGGGGCGCGGACCTTTCGGGCACGGACGGTTCGGCGTGGGGCCGCGCCGCCTCCGGTGCCGCCTCCGGGGCCGCCTCCGCCTCCGGTGCCGCCTCCGCCTCCGGTGCCGGCTCCGCCTCCGGCTCCGGTTGATCGGCTTCCGGTGCCTTCGGGTCCGGGGCCGGCTGCTCGAAGGCGGGGCGGGCGTGGTGCCACGGGGCGTCGGAGCTGCGCGGGGAGGGGGACGGGCGGGCCGGCGCGGCTGCCGGGGGCGCCTCGCCCGAGGTGGCCGCCCTCTGGGAGACGGAGCCCTGCGACGCGCTGCGCGCGCGACGCGGACCTGTCGGAGCCGCCGCCGCCGGAGCCGCCGTCGCCGGGGCCGCCGTCTCCTCCGGCGCGGCGCTCTGCGCACGCTGGGAGGCCGACCCCCCGCTTGCGCTCCGGGAGCGGCGCGGTCCGGCCGGGGCCGGCGCGGCGGGCGCCGTGCCCGGGGCGGCCGGGGACTCGTCGGCCGGGACCGCCGGAGAGGTGCCCGCCGCCTGGCTGGCCGATCCCTCGGTCGCCGTGCGCGAACGCCGCACCGGGCGCTCCCCCGCGGCCCGCGCCGGACGTTCCCCGGCTGCCCGCGCCGGACGTTCGCCGGCTGCCCGCGCCGGACGTTCGCCGGCTGCCCGGGCCGGGCGTTCGCCGGCCGCGCGGCCCGCTGCCGCGCCCCGCGCCGGGCGGGCCGGGGCGGGCGGGAGCTGGCCCTTGAGGGGACCCCACTCGTTCGGGTCGGGGACGCCCGGGGGGAGCATCTGGCGGCGCTTGGGACCGCCGTGTCCCGCTCCCGCCGCGGGCTCCCCCGGTTCCTTGGCGCCGGGCCAGGCCTTGGCGACGCGGGCCGCGAGGACGAAGTCCTTGCGCAGCGGGTGCCCTTCGAAGCCCTCGGGCAGCAGGAGGTGGTCCAGGGCCGGGTGGCCCTCGAAGACGACGCCGAACATCTCGTGCGTCTCGCGCTCGTGCCAGGCGGCGCCCGCGTAGACGCCGACGGCGGAGGCGAGGGCCGGGGTGTCGTGCGGGACCGTCGTGCGCACCAGCAGCCGGCGGACCGGTGACAGGGCGACGACGTGGGCCGAGACCCGGAAGCCGGTGCCGGGCTCGTCGACCGCGCTCAGCCAGTCGAAGTAGGTGCAGCCCAGGCGGTCGCGGGCGGTTTCCAGCGCCGTGGTCCAGGCGGCCGGGGGAACGTCCACCGTCAGGACGTCGTACGCCTCCTCGGCGGTGGCGTCCGGGCCGAAGAGTTCCTCGGCGGGGGCGGGCAGCCAGCCGGCCGCGGTCATCGCCCTGCCTCCCCCGCCGGACCGGCGGGCGGCCGCACCAGCCCGCTCTGCAGGGCCGCGGTCGACGGGCGGGCCGTGCCGGAGGCGTACCGCTCCCCCAGCGACTCCCGCGCGATCTTCTCCTGGAGCTTGAGGATCCCCTGGAGGAGCGCCTCGGGGCGGGGCGGGCAGCCGGGGACGTAGACGTCCACGGGGATGATCTGGTCGACGCCCTTGGTGACGGAGTACGAGTCCCAGTAGGGGCCGCCGCAGTTGCTGCAGGCGCCGAAGGAGATGACGTACTTCGGCTCGGGCATCTGCTCGTAGAGGCGCTTGACGGCCGGGGCCATCTTGTCCGTGACCGTGCCGGAGACGACCATGAGGTCGGCCTGGCGCGGGCCGGGCGCGAAGGGGATCACGCCCAGGCGGATGAAGTCGTGGCGGGCCATCGACGCGGCGATGAACTCGATCGCGCAGCAGGCGAGGCCGAAGTTGAAGACCCAGAGGGAGTAGCGGCGGCCCCAGTTGAGGACGACCTTCATCGGCTCGGGGGCGAGGCGGGCGAGGGCGCCCAGCCGCTTCGGCTCCGGGAGCAGCACGGGTTCCGAGGGGGTCACGTCCATGCCAGGACGCCCTTCTTGTATGCGTAGAGCAGACCCACGGCCAGGAAGCCGAGGAAGATGAACATCTCCACGAGGGTGGTGGCGCCGTAGCCGGGGGCCGCGAAGACCGTCGCCCAGGGGAAGAGGAAGATCGAGTCGACCGCGAAGATCACGTAGAGGAAGGCGTAGACGTAGTAGCGGACCTGGGTGTGGGCCCAGCCCTCGCCGACGGGGTCGACCCCGCACTCGTACGTGAGGAGCTTCTCGGGGGTGGGGACCACCGGGCGCAGCAGGCGGCCCGCGCCGAAGGCGACCGCGACGAAGAGCACGCCGACGGTGGCGAGGAGTCCGACGACCGCGTAGGAGTGGAAGTAGTCCGACGCGACGACGACCGTCGCGTCCTTCAGCGTTTCGTGCGACGTCTGCGGCACCGTTCGTCCCTCACTCCCCGACCTCGGCCTGTTCGACGATCTGTACGCACGGGAGTCTAGGGCCTGATAAAGGCACGGTAAGCAGCCCGTCACGCCTGGGGCAACGGGGGTGGGGTTTTCCCCAGGCTACGGAGGCGGCGTACTCCATGGCGCGGCGGAGCGGCGCGCGGCACGCTGACCCCTATGACCGCATCCAAGCCCGCACCCGGACCCGCTCCCGGATACGAGCCCGCGCCCGGAGCCGGGCACCGACCGCCGGCTTCCGTGCCCCCGGACCAGCCGCCGTCGGCCGCCGCGCACCGACCCGCGTCGGCCCCCGCGCCCCGGCCCACGTCGGCTCCCGGACACCAGACCTCCCCGGAGCCGGCGGGGCGCCGGCCCGTCCGGGTACCGGGGCACCGGCCTTCCCCCGTGCCCGGTCACCGGCCCGTTCCCGGCCCTGGGGGCCGGTCGGCCCGGGGAGCCGGGTACCGGTCCGCCGTGCCCGGGGCCGGCCGGGAGGCGGCCGGGCAGGAGCCCCTGCCGCCGGCCCGCCTCGCCTACGACGCGCACACGTGGAAGGAGATCGCGCACCTCCTCGCCAACCTGCCGTTGTCCTTGTTCGGCTTCGTCTACGTGATGACGGTGCTGTTCACCGGCGTCACGCTGACGCTGACGGTCGTCGGGCTGCCCGTGCTCACGCTGGGCCTGCTGGGGGCGCGGCTGATCGGCCGGTTCGAGCGGGGGCGGGCACGGATGCTGCTCGGGGTGCGGATCGACGAACCGAGCCCGCTGCCGTTGCGCCGGTCGGGCAACGTCTTCCAGGGGATGTGGCTGGTGCTGAAGGACCCGGTGGCCTGGCGGACGGTCCTGTACGACTTCATCCGGCTGCCGTGGGGCATCGTGACGTTCACGGTCACCTTCGTGTCGCTGTTCGTGCTGTGGCCGGTGCTGCCGTTCCTGGCACGCGGGCTGGCCACCGTGGACCGCGCGATGGTGCGGGCCCTGCTGTGCCCGTCGGACGAGCTGGAGCGGCGGATCGCCGAACTGGAGTCCGACCGCGGGGTCGTGGTGGACACGGCCGCCGCCGACCTGCGGCGCATCGAGCGCGATCTGCACGACGGGGCGCAGGCCAGGCTGGTCAACCTGGCGATGGGCCTGGGCCTCGCCAAGGAGAAGCTGCTGGAGGACCCCGACGCGGCCTCGGCGATGGTCGAGGAGGCGCACGGCGAGGTGAAACTCGCCCTCCAGGAGCTGCGCGACCTGGCGCGGGGCATCCACCCGGCCGTGCTGACCGACCGGGGCCTCGACGCGGCGCTGTCGTCGGTGGCGTCCCGGTGCACGGTCCCGGTCACGGTGACGGCCGACCTGCCGTCGCGGCCGGCGCAGGCCATCGAGGGCATCGCCTACTTCACCGTCTCCGAGCTGCTGCAGAACGTCAGCAAGCACAGCGGCGCGCGGTCGGCCTCCGTCGACGTGTGGCGCTCGGAGAACCGGCTGCTCATCCAGGTGTGGGACGACGGGCAGGGCGGCGCGCGGCTCGACGGCGGCACCGGCATGCGGGGGCTGGCGGAGCGGCTGGACGCCGTCGACGGGCTGTTCGTCGTGGACTCGCCGGAGGGCGGCCCGACGACGGTGACGGCGGAGCTGCCCTGGCGCGACCGGACGGAGCAGGCGTAGCAGGCGCAGCGGGTGCGGCGGGTGCGGCGGGTGCGGCGGGCGTACCGCTGCGGCCGCGGCCGCCTCGGCGGCGCCCGGGGTAGGGAAAACCCCCCTCCCGAGACGCCGACGGACTCCATGGTCCGCGGACCCGCCACCGAGGAGGGTGGAGGTACGGGACGGCCCCTGCGCAGTGGGCCCCCGGCGGACGGGCGGCCCCGCGCAGCGGGCGGGCCCCGGCGGACGGGACGAGCAGAACGGACGACGCGATGGCCACGCAGTACAGCGAGTACGGGGACTACCCGCGGTACACGGACCGGCACGGACCAGGCGACGGCGGGCGGCGGCACCGGCTGCCGCTCGCGCTGCGGGCGCCGGTCGAGGCACGCGCCTGGCGCGAGCTGGCCTACGTGCTGCTGGGTTTGCCGATCAGCATCACGCTGTTCACGTTCGCGGTGACGACGCTGTCGCTGGGCGCGGGCCTGCTGGTGACGTTCCTCGGCATCCCGGTGCTGGCGGCGGGACTGGCCGGGTGCCGGGGCTTCGGGGCGCTGGAACGGACACGGGCCCGGGCGCTGCTCGGCCTGGAGGTGGCCGCGCCCGAGCCGCTGCGCCCCCGCGGCAGGGGCGTGCTGGCCTGGACGGGCGCGGTGCTCAGGAGCGGCACGTCCTGGCGGCACGTGCTGTACGCGGTGCTGCACCTGCCGTGGGCGGTGTTCTCCTTCGGCGTCGCGGTCGCCTTCTGGGCGTACGGCTGGGCGATGCTGACCTATCCGCTGTGGTTCTGGCTGTTCCCGATGTACGGCGGGCAGGGCGGGCTCCAGCTGTACGGGGACGAGCAGCACCGGATCTACCTCGACAACCCGTTCGAGATCACGATGACCGCGCTGGTGGGGCTGCTGTTCACCATGGCCACGCCGTGGATCGTGCGGGCGCTGACGACGGTGGACCGGGTGCTGGTGCACGGTCTGCTCGGGCCGTCGCGGCTGGCGTCGCGGGTGGTGGAGCTGGAGTCCGACCGGGGGGTCGTGGTGGACACCGCGGCGGCCGACCTGCGGCGCATCGAGCGTGACCTCCACGACGGTGCGCAGGCGCGGCTGGTGGCGCTGGCGATGGACCTGGGACTGGCGAAGGAGAAGCTGCGGGAGGACCCGCGGGCGGCGGCGCGGATGGTGGACGAGGCGCACGGTGAGGTGAAGACGGCGCTCCAGGAGCTGCGCGACCTGGCGCGGGGCATCCACCCGGCCGTGCTGACCGACCGGGGCCTGGACGCGGCGCTGTCGGCGGTCGCCTCCCGGTGCACGGTGCCGGTCCGGGTGGAGGTCGACCTCACGGAGCGGCCGGCCGCGGCCATCGAGGGCATCGCCTACTTCACCGTCTCCGAACTGCTGCAGAACATCAGCAAGCACAGCGGCGCGCGGTCGGCCTCCGTCGACGTGTGGCGCTCGGAGGACCGGCTGCTGGTGCAGGTCGTCGACGACGGCGTGGGCGGCGCGGACGCCTCCGCCGGATCGGGCCTGGCGGGTCTGGCCGGGCGGCTGGACGCGGTGGACGGCATCCTGGTGGTGGACTCGCCGGAGGGCGGCCCGACGACGGTGACGGCGGAGCTGCCCTGGCGGCCGGCCTAGCCGCGACGGCGGCCTTCGCCGCCGCACCCCGGCCGGCCGTACGGCGTCCCTCCGTGTCCCTCCGTGCCCTCGGGGCCCCTCCGTCCGTGCCCTCGGCGCCCCTCCGTCCGTGCCCTCGGCGCCCCTCCGTCCTCGCCCCGAGCGCCCGTCCTCCGTGCCCCGGGCCCGTCCCCCGCTGCGAGCGGCACGGCCGTTCGTCCACAGGCCGGGTGACGAACTGTCCACAGGTCCGGTGGCGAAGCGCGGATCGCGGGATACTGGGGGCCGCCGACGGGACGCGGGACGCGCTGGGGGGCCAGAGATCGTGGAGGACAGGGTGCGGGTGGTCATCGCCGAGGATTCGGTGCTGTTGCGGGAGGGGCTGACCCGGTTGCTGACCGACCGGGGGCACGAGGTCGTGGCGGGCGTCGGGGACGCCGAGGCCCTGGTGAAGACGATCGCCGGGCTGGACGCGGAGGGCGCGCTGCCCGACGTCGTGGTCGCCGACGTGCGGATGCCGCCCACGCACACCGACGAGGGCGTGCGGGCCGCCGTACAGCTGCGCAAGGCGCATCCGGGGCTGGGGGTGCTGGTGCTGTCGCAGTACGTGGAGGAGCGGTACGCCACCGAGCTGCTCGCCGGTTCCAGCCGTGGCGTGGGCTACCTGCTCAAGGACCGGGTGGCCGAGGTGCGGGAGTTCGTGGACGCGGTGGTGCGGGTGGCCCGGGGCGGTACGGCCCTGGACCCCGAGGCGGTCGCCCAGCTGCTCGGGCGCAGTCGTCAACAGGACGTCCTCGCGGGGCTGACCCCGCGGGAGCGTGAGGTCCTGGGGCTGATGGCCGAGGGGCGGACGAACTCGGCGGTCGCCAAGCAGCTGGTGGTGAGCGACGGAGCGGTCGAGAAGCACGTCAGCAACATCTTCCTCAAACTCGGCCTGTCCCCCAGCGACGGAGATCACCGTCGCGTCCTCGCGGTCCTCACCTACCTCAACTCCTGACGCGGTGGCACGGTGTCCGCGTCGGGGCCCCACCGGGCCGACGCGGGTCGGCGCCGGCCGGTTCCGCGAGCGAGCCGCGAGCCGGCCGGTGGATCGTACGAGAACCGGCGGGTGGGCCGGAGCGTCTTCCGGTACGGCGCCGGGGGGCGGGAAATCATGTCAAGCCAGGGCGCCGGGCCGTCTCAGAGCAGTGACCGTCATGCGAACGGCCGAGGGAAGGCGATCCTTACCGACGTAGGGTTGATCCAGGAGGGCCTTCGGGAAGGCCACCCAGGACAGCCACCTCGAGGGAGGTCCAGTTCAGTGACCAGTCAGGTCAGCAGCCCAGCGGGACAGGCCGACGAAGCCGTCGTGGGAGAGCAGCGCAAACCGGGCGGAACGAAGGACGTGCGCCGCCTCGACCGGGTGATCATTCGTTTCGCGGGGGACTCGGGTGACGGCATGCAGCTCACCGGTGACCGCTTCACCTCCGAGACGGCGTCGTTCGGCAACGACCTCTCGACCCTGCCGAACTTCCCCGCCGAGATCCGCGCGCCCGCCGGCACCCTGCCCGGCGTCTCCTCGTTCCAGCTGCACTTCGCCGACCACGACATCCTCACCCCGGGCGACGCTCCGAACGTGCTGGTGGCGATGAACCCGGCCGCGCTGAAGGCCAACATCGGCGACGTGCCGCGCGGCGCCGAGATCATCGTCAACACGGACGAGTTCACCAAACGGGCGATGCAGAAGGTGGGCTACGACAGCTCACCGCTGGAGGACGGATCACTCGACGGCTACCAGCTCCACCCGGTGCCGCTGACGACACTGACCGTCGAGGCCCTGAAGGACTTCGACCTCACTCGCAAGGAGGCCGAGCGCAGCAAGAACATGTTCGCGCTCGGCCTCTTGTCATGGATGTACCACCGGCCGACGGAGGGCACCGAGAAGTTCCTGCGGTCGAAGTTCGCGAAGAAGCCGGACATCGCGGCCGCCAACATCGCGGCCTTCCGCGCCGGTTGGAACTTCGGCGAGACCACCGAGGACTTCGCGGTCTCGTACGAGGTGGCTCCGGCGGTGAAGGCGTTCCCCGTGGGCACCTACCGGAACATCTCCGGGAACCTCGCCCTCGCCTACGGCCTGATCGCCGCCTCCCGCCAGGCGGATCTGCCGCTGTTCCTCGGCTCGTACCCGATCACGCCGGCCTCGGACATCCTGCACGAGCTGAGCCGGCACAAGAACTTCGGCGTGCGGACCTTCCAGGCCGAGGACGAGATCGCCGGCATCGGCGCGGCACTGGGGGCGGCCTTCGGCGGTTCGCTCGCGGTGACCACGACGAGCGGCCCCGGTGTGGCCCTGAAGTCCGAGACGATCGGGCTCGCCGTGTCCCTGGAGCTGCCGCTGCTGGTCGTGGACATCCAGCGCGGCGGTCCGTCGACGGGTCTGCCGACGAAGACCGAGCAGGCGGACCTCCTGCAGGCGATGTACGGCCGCAACGGCGAGGCCCCGGTCCCGGTGATCGCCCCGTGCACCCCGGCCGACTGCTTCGACGCGGCCCTGGAGGCCGCCCGGATCGCGCTCGCCTACCGCACCCCGGTGATGCTGCTGTCGGACGGCTACCTCGCCAACGGCTCCGAGCCCTGGCGGATCCCGGAGCCGGACGAGCTCCCCGACCTGACGGTGCAGTTCGCGCAGGGCCCCAACCACACCCTGGAGGACGGCACCGCGGCCTTCTGGCCGTACAAGCGCGACCCGCAGACCCTCGCGCGGCCCTGGGCGGTCCCGGGCACCCCCGGGCTGGAGCACCGCATCGGCGGCATCGAGAAGCAGGACGGCACGGGCAACATCTCCTACGACCCCGCCAACCACGACTTCATGGTCCGCACCCGCCAGGCCAAGGTCGACGGCATCGAGGTCCCGGACGTCGAGGTCGACGACCCGCACGGGGCGAGAACGCTCGTGCTGGGCTGGGGCTCGACCTACGGTCCGATCACCGCGGCCGTACGGCGGCTGCGGGCGGCCGGGGAGTCCGTCGCGCAGGCCCATCTGCGGCACCTCAACCCGTTCCCGAAGAACCTGGGCGCGGTGCTGAAGGCGTACGACAAGGTCGTGATCCCCGAGATGAACCTGGGCCAGCTCGCCACCCTGATCCGGGCGAGGTATCTGGTCGACGCCCACTCGTACAACCAGGTCAACGGCATGCCGTTCAAGGCGGAACAGCTCGCCGCGGCGCTCAAGGAGGCCATCGATGGCTGAGACGACCACGGAAGGCAGGGGCACGGTCGAGGCGCTCTCGCTCGTCCCCAAGGCCGAGGCCAGGCAGTCCATGAAGGACTTCAAGTCCGATCAGGAAGTGCGCTGGTGCCCCGGCTGCGGTGACTACGCGATCCTCGCCGCCGTCCAGGGCTTCATGCCCGAGCTCGGCCTGGCCCGGGAGAACATCGTCTTCGTCTCCGGCATCGGCTGCTCCTCGCGCTTCCCGTACTACATGAACACCTACGGCATGCACTCCATCCACGGCCGCGCGCCCGCCATCGCGACCGGACTGGCGGCCTCCCGGAGGGACCTGAGCGTGTGGGTGGTCACCGGCGACGGCGACGCCCTGTCCATCGGCGGCAACCACCTCATCCACGCCCTGCGCCGCAACGTCAACCTCAAGATCCTGCTCTTCAACAACCGGATCTACGGCCTCACCAAGGGGCAGTACAGCCCCACCTCCGAAGTCGGCAAGATCACCAAGTCCACCCCGATGGGCTCGCTCGACGCCCCCTTCAACCCGGTCTCCCTGGCCATCGGCGCCGAGGCCTCCTTCGTGGCGCGGACCATCGACTCCGACCGCAAGCACCTCACCGACGTCCTGCGCCAGGCCGCCGCCCACCCCGGCACCGCGCTCGTCGAGATCTACCAGAACTGCAACATCTTCAACGACGGCGCGTTCGAGGCGCTGAAGGACAAGCAGTCCGCCGAGGAAGCGGTGATCCGCCTCGAGCACGGCAAGCCGATCCGCTTCGGCAGCGACCTCGGGAAGGGAGTCGTGCGCGACCGGGCCACCGGCGACCTGAGGGTCGTCGCCGTCACCCCGGAGAACGCGTCCGAGGTCCTCGTCCACGACGCGCGCTCCGCGTCCCCGACCACCGCCTTCGCCCTGTCCCGGCTCGCCGACCCGGACACCCTGCACAACACCCCGATCGGCGTCTTCCGCGCGGTCGAGCGGCCCGTGTACGACACGCAGATGGCCGAGCAGCTCGACACCGCGATCGAACAGCACGGCAAGGGCGACCTGGCGGCGCTGCTGGCCGGCGGGGACACCTGGACGGTCGTCGGCTGAGTCCGCCGTGTTCCGCTACGAGGCCCGGGCGCCCTGCTCCCGGGCCTCGTCGTACGTCCGGCGGGCCTCCTCGACGTCGGCCATGCGCTCCGCCGTCCAGGCCGCCAGCGCCTTGACCTGCACGGCGGCCTCGCGGCCCAGACCGGTGAGCGAGTAGTCGACGCGCGGCGGGATGACGGGCTTGGCGTCCCGGTGGACCAGCCCGTCCCGCTCCAGGGTCTGGAGGGTCTGGGTGAGCATCTTCTCACTGACGACCCTGCCGCCCCAGCCGCTGACCGCACGGCGCAGCTCGCTGAAGCGGTGGGGGCGTTCCAGCAGCTCGATCAGCACCAGAACGCCCCAGCGGCTGGTGACGTGCTCGAGCACCAGGCGGTGGGGGCACATCGTCTCGTCGGCGGGGCGCCGCGCGGCCCGTGGGTCACTTACTGACACGCCAGTACCTTACTTCAAAGTGGGTACTTTCGTTGAGTTAGCGCACACCCTAGGGTTAGTGGCAGTTCCGCACACCCCCCTAGGAGTTCCTGAGCCATGAGCATCGTCGTCACCGGAGCCACCGGACACCTCGGCCGCCACGTCGTGCAGCAGTTGCTGGAGAAGGTCCCGGCGGACCGGATCACCGCCGTCGTCCGCGACGAGGCCAGGGCCGCCGACCTCGCGGCCCGCGGAGTGAAGCTCGCGATCGCCGACTACAACGCGCCCGCCACCTTCGACGGCCTGTTCGCCGCCGGCGACAAGGTGCTGCTGATCTCGGGCAACGAGTTCGACAAGGGCCGCCCGCAGCAGCACCAGGTCGTCATCGACGCCGCGAAGGCGGCCGGTGTCGCGCTGCTCGCGTACACCAGCGCCCCGGGCAGCCTCACCGCAGCGCTGGCCGACGACCACCGCGCCACCGAGCGGGCGCTGCTCGCCTCCGGCCTGCCGTACACGCTGCTGCGCAACGGCTGGTACCACGAGAACTACACCGAGCAGCTCGCCCCGGTGCTCGAGCACGGCGCCGTCGTGCAGGCCGCCGGCGCCGGCCGGATCTCCTCCGCCTCCCGCGCGGACTACGCGGCCGCCGCGGTCGCCGTCCTCACCGGCGAGGGCCACGAGAACAAGACGTACGAGCTGGGCGGCGACGAGGCGTGGAGCTTCGACGAGTACGCGGCCGAGCTGAGCAGGCAGACCGGCAAGGAGATCACCTACCGCACCGTCTCCACCGAGGCCTACGCCGGCATCCTGGCCGGCGCCGGGCTCCCCGGCCCGCTCGCCGCGATCCTGGCGGACGTGGACGCGTCGATCGAGAAGGGCGAGCTGGTCGTCTCCACCGGCGATCTGTCCCGTCTGGCCGGCCGTCCGACCACGCCGCTCTCCGAGGCGATCACGGCGGCGCTCAAGGGCTGACCCCTCCCGCGGGAGGCCGCCGGGCGGCCCCACCCCCGCCTGTCATGACCGTATGGCGATACGGGCATGACAGGCGGGGGTGCTCGGCGTTACCTTCGTGGACGCGTGCGCGCAGCGAGCCGCCCGCGCGCAGGAACGCGAGAAGGAGGGACCCGTGGCCGGGACGTCCAAGGGTGAGAGCCGGACAGGCCTGCTGAACGGCTTCGCGGCGTACGGGATGTGGGGGCTGGTGCCGCTGTTCTGGCCCCTGCTCAAGCCGGCCGGGGCGACGGAGATCCTCGCCCACCGCATGGTGTGGTCCCTCGTCTTCGTCGCCGTCGCGCTGGTCTTCGTGCGGCGCTGGGCGTGGGCGGGCGAGCTGCTGCGGCAGCCCCGCCGGCTGGCGCTGGTCACGGTCGCCGCGGCCGTCATCACCGTCAACTGGGGCGTCTACATCTGGGCCGTGAACAGCGGGCACGTGGTCGAGGCGTCCCTCGGGTACTTCATCAACCCGCTGGTCACCATCGCCATGGGCGTGCTGATCCTCAAGGAGCGGCTGCGGCGCGTGCAGTGGGCGGCGGTCGGCGTCGCCGTGGCCGCCGTGCTGACCCTCACCCTCGCCTACGGCCGTCCGCCGTGGATCTCGCTGATCCTCGCGTTCTCCTTCGCCACCTACGGGCTGGTGAAGAAGAAGGTCAACCTCGGCGGGGTCGAGTCGCTGGCCGCCGAGGCCGCGGTCCAGTTCGTGCCCGCGCTCGGCTACCTGCTGTGGCTGTCCGCCACCGGCGGCTCGACCTTCACCACCGAGGGCGCCGGGCACGCCGCCCTGCTCGCGTCCACCGGCATCGTCACCGCGCTCC
Source organism: Streptomyces sp. NPDC017936 (assembly GCF_044328485.1). NCBI lineage: Bacteria > Bacillati > Actinomycetota > Actinomycetes > Kitasatosporales > Streptomycetaceae > Streptomyces > Streptomyces sp. NPDC017936. The sequence goes on from NZ_JBIRHK010000011.1 coordinate 118,587, forward strand.
CCCTCGTCTGCTTCGGCGCCGCCGCCATCCGCGTGCCGCTGTCCACCCTGGGCCTGCTCCAGTACCTCGCCCCGGTCTTCCAGTTCCTGCTCGGCGTCCTCTACTTCCACGAGGCCATGCCCCCGGAGCGGTGGGCGGGCTTCGCGCTGGTGTGGCTGGCGCTGACGCTGCTCACGGGCGACGCCCTGCGCACGGCGCGGCGCGCGCGGACGACCCTCGCCCGCTCCACGGACCGGGCCCGGCGCACCACCGGAACCCCGCGCAGGCCGGCGGCCGTACCGGCGCCGGAGACCATGGACACGCAGGCGTAGAGCACCGGCGTCCCGCCCGGAGACCGCGGCGTCCCGTCGGCGGTCCACCGGTGTCCCGTCCGGAGTCCCGCGGGCAGAGCGCGCCGCCCGCGCACGCGCGCCGCCGCACCGTGCCGTACGCGCCGGGCGGCGGGATGCCGTCCCGCCCGGGGGATCGCCGCCGCCGCAGTCGGTCACCCCCGCTCGGGCCGGCCCGCGTCCGGGGCCGTCGATCCGCCCGCCCGGGCCCGGTGCGCCCGCACCTTCTCGCGGTTGCCGCAGTGCTCCATCGCGCACCAGCGGCGGCGGCCGGGACGGGAGGTGTCGACGAAGAGCAGGTAGCAGTCGTGGGCTCCGCACTCGCGGACGCGGTGGGCGTACGGGCCGGTGAAGAGGTCGACCGCGTCGCGGGCCACGGTCGACAGCAGGCCGGTCCCGGTCGCGCCCGGAGCCCAGCCGTGCGTGCCGTCCGCGGTCAGGCGGGAGACCAGCGGGGGCCGTGCGGCGGCCGCGTTGACCACGTCGACGTGGCGCCGTCCGAGCGCGCGACCGTGGGCGCGGTCCGCGGTGAGCAGGAAGAGGGCATCGCGGAAGGCCCGGGCGTGCCGCAGTTCCTCCGCCGAGACCGTGAGGTCCAGCCCGTTCGGCAGACGGCTGCGGGCGGCCCAGGCGGCCAGGTCGGCGGGCTCGCGCAGCACCTCGTAGCGGGCGAACGGGCCCGGCCCGCCGGTCGTCAGCAGTTCCAGGCAGAGGGCGCCCGGATCGAACCGGTAGGGCTTGCCGTCGTGGGACATCAGGGTCAGGCCGGGTGACTGTTCCGGCGTTTCCGTTGCGCGCCCGTTCATGTAACCAATATAAGTGGTTACATGACGCAGCACACAACCGAGGCGCCGACGCCCGTGCACTGGAAGCTCGTGGTCGACAGCACCGACCCGCACACCCAGGCCGACTTCTGGGCCGCCGCGCTGCACTACGAGGTCGAGGACAACAGCGCGCTCGTCGAGCGACTGCTGGAGCTCGGCGCGCTGCCGGGCGCGGCGACGGTGGAGCACCACGGCCGGCCCGCCTTCCGGGACCTCATCGCCGTACGGCACCCCGGGGACCCGTACGACGCGGACAGCGGGACCGGGCTGGGGCGGCGGCTGCTGTTCCAGCGCGTGCCGGAGGCGAAGACGGTCAAGAACCGGCTCCACCTCGACCTGCATCCGGGACAGGGACGGCGCGCCGGCGAGGTCGAGCGGCTGACGGCACTGGGGGCGAGTGTGGTGCGGGAGGTGAAGGAGCCGTCCGGGGAGTGGGTGCTGATGGCGGACCCGGAGGGGAACGAGTTCTGCGTGCACTGAGCGGCATCCGCCGAGCGGCCCGCCCCGGCGCGGACCGCCGGGCGCCGTCCACCCGGCGGCCCGCGCCGAACGGCCCGCGCCGGACCTCGCGTGCCCAACGGCGTTCGCCGGAGCGGCGGATCAAGCGGTCGGACGGGTTCCGTTATCCGAACTCCTTGTCCAGATAGCGCCCTTGACGGAGAGTTGGCCACAGCTTCACCATCCAGGCACCCCATTCACCGTGGGTTCCCTGCGGCCATCCCGTCAGGGGCCCTCTGGACTCCGGAGCCCCCCACCATGAAGCTCTCCGTCTCCGGGCGGGCGACGGCGGCCGCCGTCGCCGCCGCCGCCACGCTGCTCACCACCGGATCCACAGCCGGCGCGGCGCCCGCCCCCGAGCCCGTCGCGATCGCCGCCGCTCCCGACATCCCGGTGGCCAACGTCAAGGCGCACCTCACCCAGCTGCAGTCCATCGCCACCGCCAACGGCGGCAACCGCGCCCACGGCCGCACCGGCTACAAGGCCTCCCTCGACTACGTGAAGGCCAAGCTGGACGCCGCCGGGTTCACCACCACCGTCCAGCAGTTCACCGCCTCCAGCCGCGTCGGCTACAACCTGATCGCCGACTGGCCCGGCGGCGACGCCAACCAGGTTGTCATGGCCGGCTCACACCTGGACAGCGTCACCTCCGGCGCCGGCATCAACGACAACGGCACCGGCTCGGCGGCCGTCCTGGAGACCGCGCTGGCCGTGGCCCGCACCGGCTACCAGCCCACCAAGCACCTGCGGTTCGCGTGGTGGGGCGCGGAGGAACTGGGCCTGGTCGGTTCGCGGTACTACGTCAACAGCCTGTCCGCCGCCAACCGCGCCAAGATCAGCGGCTACCTCAACTTCGACATGATCGGCTCGCCGAACCCCGGCTACTTCGTGTACGACGACGACCCGGCCATCGAGAAGACCTTCAAGGACTACTTCACCGGCATCGGCGTCCCGACCGAGATCGAGACCGAGGGCGACGGCCGCTCCGACCACGCTCCCTTCAAGAGCGCGGGCGTCCCGGTCGGCGGCCTGTTCACCGGGGCCGGCCGCACCAAGACCGCGGCCCAGGCGGCCAAGTGGGGCGGCACGTCCGGGCAGGCCTTCGACCGCTGCTACCACTCCTCCTGCGACACCACGGCCAACGTCAACGACACGGCCCTGAACCGCAACGCGGACGCGCTCGCCCACGCGGTGTGGACGCTGTCGTCGTAGGCCGGTGACTCAGCCCTGCCGCAGGGCGCCGGAGGTGCGGGCGCGCTCGGTCAGCCGGGTCATCCGGGCGCGCGCCGACTCCAACTGCTCCACGTCCTCGGCGGCCGGCCCCTCCTCGGTGGTCAGATCCGACCACAGGGCGAGGAGTTCGGTCCCGAGGTTGAGGCCCTGCAGGGGGTCGCGCACGGCCCGCCAGGCCGCCGCCGCGCTCTGCACGTTGCCGTACGCGGCCTCCGCGTCGCGGGCGCGGCGGCGGATCCGCGCCAGATCCAGGGAGAGGTGGAAGGAACGGAGCGGATCACCGGCCAAGTAGGCGATGTAGGCGGTGAGTTCACGGAGCCGGAGCACCTCGGGGTGCTCCGGCCCCAACGTCCCCGAGGCCTCCGCGACCGTCCGCTCCGCGAGAGCGGCCGCCGTGTCTATCCGGCCCGACCGCACGGCCTCGTTGATCTGCGCCATCGGCTCGCCGAGGAGGGCGGGCGCGCCGTCCTCCCCCGGAAGCGTGCGCGGGTCGTCCCCGAGCACGGCCTCCGCGACGGCGTCGAAGCCGCGGGCGGGGGTCGGCTTGGGGTCGGGATCGGGGTCGGCGCCGAGGTGCGGGCCGGCTTCGGGAGCCGGGGCCGGAACCGGGGTCGTCGCGGGCGCCGGGGCCGGGGCGACGGGGGCAGGAGCGGGGACGGGGGCGGACTCGGCGTCCGGGGCGGTGCGGCCGGGTTCCGGGGACGGCGGGGTGTCCATCGTGGGCGGCGGCCCGAAGACGCCCGTCGGGGCGGTGACCGTGCCGGGGGCGGGGACCTCGTCCTGCGGCCGCGGCTCCGGGACCGCGCGCAGCGGGAAGGTGGGAGCCGTCTCCTTCACCGGCTCGGGCACGGCCCGCAGCAGGTGCGTGGCCTTGTCCCGCCGGGGGTGCTCGGCGGGCGGGTCCGCGGTGAACGGAGCCACGGCGGACGGGTCCACGACGGACGGGTCCGCGGTGGACGGATCCGCGGTGGACGGTTCCACGGCAGGAGGGGCGGAGGGAGGGGTGGAAAGAGGGGCCGGGGAAGGGGCCGGGGCCGGCTCCTGCGAGCCCCTCGGCGGAGCCACCCGCAGCGGCTCCCCCGCGAAATGGCTGGAACCGTCCGTCTCGACGCGCAGCGGAACCACGTACCCGATGCGCTCGTCGTGGACGGTGGCGACGACCGCGTGCCCGGTGGCGAGGGCGACGCGGTGGAGGTGCCCCAGGACGGCTTGCTGGATCTCCTGTCCGTCGGCCGCGACGACGGGGACGCCGCCGATCGTCGCGGGCCCGCCACCGGCGACGTGCACGTCGAGCGGCGTCACCGCGGCGGCCGGCCTCATGGCGTGCTGCTGTTCCCGCTTCTTCTCGCGGCTGAGTCGCGACATCGGTTCCCTCACTCGGACACGTCTTCCGTGCACGTACCCCGTGCTCATAACCCGTGCACCCACACGTACACGTACTGTTGAGTCTCGCCGCTCGCGCCCCGCCCGTGCGTCACCGCGACGTCACAGCCTCGTTCCAAGGGGCGACCGTCCCGCGGTACGGAAGACGGCCGGGGAACGGCGACGGCGACGGGGACGCGGACGAGGAGGGCCACGGATCATGCGGACGACGGACGGGCGGCCGGCGGACGGATGGCCGGCGGACGGGCGGCCGGTGCGCGAACGGACCGCGGACGGCAGGCCGGCGGACGCGCGGCCGGGACCGGAGATCTGGATCCGCGGGCCGGTGGCCGCACCGGAGCCGGCGCCCGGACCGTACGGGTCCGCGGCCGCCGCTCACCGGCGCTTCTCCTGGCTCGCCACCCACGGCGGGGCCGGCACCTCCACGCTCGCCGCCGTCTACGGCGGCCACGACTGCGGGCGGGACTGGCCCGGCCCGGACGGCCCCTCGTCCGTCCTGCTGGTCGCCCGGACGCACGCGAACGGACTGGAGTCGGCGCTGCGCGCCCTGGAGGCCTTCCGCCGCGGGCAGGCCCCGCCCGGCCTCGACCTGGACGGCGTCGTGCTGGTCGCGGACGCCCCGGGCCGCCTGCCCCGCCCGCTCGTCCAGCGGATACGGCTGATCGAGTCGGTCATCGACGTGTACCGCGTCCCCTGGGTCCCGTCCTGGCGCCTCGGCGACCTCTCCGGGGAACCGCCGCGCGAGACGGAGCCGCTGTCCCGCCTCACGGGCGCGGCCGTCCGGCGGGCGCGCTGAGCCCACGGACGTCGCCCGCCGGTCCCGCGACGGCGCAGCCCCCGCCCTCCGCCGTCGGGATCGCCGCCGCCGTGCGGGAGGGGCGGCTGCGGGCCGTCGACGTGGTCGCGGGGGCGCTGGAACGGATCCGGCGGGCCGACCCGGCGCTGTGCGCGTTCGCCGAGGTGTGGGAGGAGACGGCGACCGCGACGGCGGCCGAGGTCGACGGGCGGGTCGCCGCGGGCGAGCGGCTGCCGCTGGCCGGGGTGCCCCTCGGGGTCAAGGGGCGGCGCGGACTGCGGGCGGCGGGACCGCTGCTCGACGCCGGATGCGTGCCCGTGGGGGCGACCGCCGTGCCGGGAAGCGGAACTCCCTGGCAGACGTGGGGACTCGGCGCCCACGGCCGTACCGTCAACCCCTGGCGGGCCGACCGTACGCCGGGCGGCTCCTCGGCCGGTTCCGCGGCGGCGGTCGCGGCCGGCCTGGTCCCGCTCGCCACCGGCAGCGACGGGGCGGGCTCGGTGCGGATCCCGGCGGCCTGGTGCGGCGTCCTCGGTCTGAAGGTCACCCGGGGGCTGCTCCCGTCGGCCGACCGTACGGGGCTGGCGACGCCGGGCGTGCTGGCGCGGTACGCGGCGGACGCGGCGGCGTACTGGCGGGTGGCGGCGCGGGCGTCCGCCCTGCCCCCGCCCGACGCGTCCGGCCCGCCCACCGCCGTCTTCTCCCCCGGCCTCGGCTTCGCCGAACCCGACCCGGAGCCGCTGGCCCTGGCCCGCGCCGCGGCCGCCCGCCTGGCGGACGCCGGCGCGGTACGGCTCCCGCGCCCGGCCGAGGTCCCGCTCCGGCTGGAGGACCCGGCACCCGCCTGGCTGGCCCTGCGCACCCCGGGCGCCCGCCCCGGCCCGGCTCCCGGGGCCGGCTCCGCCGCGGCCGTCCGGGGCGTCAACGACCGGCGGCTGGCCGCCCTCTTCGCACGGGCCGACCTGCTGCTCACCCCCACGACCCCTCATCCCCCGCACGGCCACGAAGGCCCCGGTGAGCGCTATTCGACCGCACTGACCTGGGCGTTCAACCTCAGCGGGCACCCCGCGATCAGCATCCCCGCCGGGATCGGCCCGGACGGCTGCCCGGCGGGGCTCCAGGTGGTGGCGGCCCACGGGCGGGAGGCGCTGCTGCTGGCCGTGGCGGCCGCCGCGGAGGCGGAGAACGGGGTCCTCGTGCCCGGCGGGTGGCGGGAGCGGTGGCCGTGACCGGCACGGCGGGACGGCCCTCGAGGGGTCCGCGGCGGCACCCTGGCCAATCTAGTTGCGTGCGCATATAATGCATGAGCGCTTAATTGTCGTACGCGGACCAATTGGGGGATCCGATGAGCACCCGCCGTTTCCTGTTCGTGCTGGGCAGCGCCCGCAGTGAGGGCAACACCGAGCTGCTGGCCCGCCGGGCCGCCGAACAGCTGCCCGCCGAGGTCGAGCAGGAGTGGATCAGCCTCGTCGAGCACCCGCTGCCCGACTTCGAGGACCTGCGCCACGACGACGACCACGTCCGCCCCACCGAGGGCGCCACGGCCCGGCTGCTCGACGCCACGCTCGCGGCGACGGACATCGTGATCGCCTCGCCGCTGTACTGGTACACGCTCTCCGCCCAGACCAAGCGCTACCTGGACCACTGGTCGGGCTGGCTGCGCACCCCCGGCCTCGACTTCAAGGCGAGGCTCGCGGGGCGGACCCTGTGGGGCGTGGCCGCGCTCGCGCACACCGAGACGGTGGTCGCCGACCCGCTGGCCGGCGCGCTGCGCAACTCGGCCGCGTACATGGGGATGCGGTTCGGCGGGGTGCTGCTGGGCAACGGCAGCAAGCCCGGTGACGTCCTGGCCGACGCGGAGGCGCTGGCGCGCGCGAAGACGTTCTTCGCCCAGGAGGCACCCCTCGCGCGCTTCCCCTACGAGACCGAGTGACGGGCGCCGCCGGCCGCGGCGGCCGGGACGGGCCCTAGGCGGTGATGTCCTTCGCCGTGAAGCGCGCCCAGGCCGCCGAGCCGAAGACGGCCACGTACAGGGCCTGCAGGCCGAGGTTCTTCCGCAGCTCGTCCCAGTGGACCGGGTCGCGCACCAGGTCGGCGAAGGACAGCCAGTAGTGGGAGAACAGGTACGGCTGGATCGCGTGCAGTTGCGGGATCTGGTCGAGGATCTGCACGGTGATGAGCAGGCCCACGGTCGTCGCCATGGCCGCGATCCCGCTGCCGGTGAGCGTGGAGACGAACAGACCGAGCGCGGCCACCCCGAGCAGGGACGCGGCGACGACGAGCGCGATCAGCAGGGCTCTGAGCAGGCCGTCGGCGAAGCTGATGCGGGTCCCGGAGATCGTCGTGAGGTCGCCCAGCGGGAACAGCAGCGCGCCGGTCGCCAGCGCCGAGCCCGCGACGACGAGGGTGGCCAGCAGGCAGAAGGCCGCCGCGGTCGCGTACTTGGCGAGCAGGAGCCGGGTGCGGCCGGCGGGGGCGACCAGGAGGTAGCGCAGGGTGCCGGTGCTCGCCTCGCCGGCGATCGCGTCGCCCGCGACGACCCCGACGGCCATCGGCAGGAAGAACGGCAGCGTCGCGGCCAGCGCCGTGAACACCAGGAACAGGCCGTTGTTGGTGATCTGCGCCATGAACGCCGGCCCGTCGCCGCCGCCCCGCGGGCCGGCCGCCGAGCCGTCACCGGTCTCGATCCTCACGGCGATCCCGACGAGGACGGGCACGGCGGCCAGCACCCCCAGCAGGGCGAGGGTCCGCCAGCGCCGGAGGGTGGTGACGAACTCGCTGCGGAAGAGTCCGAGGGTCCACAGGGGCGAGGGCTTGGCGACGGCGCCCGTCCCCCCTCCCCGAAGGTCAACCCGCGACATCGAACCCCTCCCCCGTGAGTGCCACGAACGCGTCCTCCAGGGAGGCCCGTTCCATGCCGAAGCCGCGCACGCGGACGCCCGCGCCGACCAGCGCCGCGTTGAGCTCGGCCAGGTCCCGGCCGGCGGGCTCCCCCGTGACGCGGTCCTCGGAGACGACGACATCGCCGACGCCCTGCTCCTTCAGCACCCGGGCCGCGTCCGCCGGGTCCGGGGTGGTCACGGCGAGCCGGCCGCGCGCCCGGGCCGCCAGGTCGGCCACCGGCCCCTGGGTGAGCAGGCGGCCGCGGGCCATCACGGCCGCGTGGGTGCAGACCTGCTCGATCTCGTCGAGGAGGTGCGAGGAGAGGAACACGGTGGTGCCGTCGGCGGCGAGCTCGCGGACGAGGACGCGGATCTCGCGCATGCCCTGCGGGTCGAGGCCGTTGGTCGGCTCGTCGAGGACGAGCAGGCGGCGGGGCTGGAGCAGGGCCGCCGCCAGCCCCAGCCGCTGCTTCATGCCGAGCGAGTAGGCCTTCGCCTTCTTGCCCGCGGCGGCCGTCAGCCCCACCCGCTCCAGCGCCGCCGCGACGCGGGTCCGCCGGGTGCGCGGGTCGGCGGCCGGGTCGGCGGCGTCGTAGCGCAGGAGGTTGTCGCGGCCGGAGAGGAAGCCGTAGAGGGCGGGGCCCTCGATGAGGGCCCCGACGTGCGGCAGGACGGCGCGGGAGGCGTGCGGCATGGGCCGTCCGAGCACCCGCGCCGTGCCGGAGGTGGGCTCGATGAGGCCCATCAGCATGCGGATCGTGGTGGTCTTGCCGGAGCCGTTCGGACCGAGGAAGCCGAAGACGCTGCCCGCCGGGACGGCCAGGTCGAGGCCGTCGACGGCGAGTTGTCCGCCGCGGTAGCGCTTGGTGAGGGCGCGGGTGCGGATGACGGCTCCGGCCGTGTCGTCCGCACCCGGTGCCGCCCCGGCCGCCTCCGCCGCGTCGTCGTCCATCGGCTCCCCCGATCGTCGGTTCACGTCAGGGTACTTACTGCCCCGAGTCGGCCGCCTTCACGAGGGCGTCCTTGGTGACGGCGCCGACGTAGACCTTGCCGTCGTCGGTGACCAGGGCGTTGACCAGGCGGGTGGAGAAGACGGTGCCGGAGCCGAACCTGCCGGTGACCTTGTCGCCGAAGGAGTCCAGGAAGCCGCCGAGGCCGCCCGCGTCGGGGAGGTCGCCGGAGGAGGGGACGCCCTCGCCGCCGGTGTCGAAGGCGGCGACGGAGGTCCAGCCCTCGCCGATGGTCTTCAGGGCCCAGTCCCGGTCGAAGTCCTCGTAGGGCGACGCGCCCGGGTCCTCGGGCGCCTCGGCCGTGTCGCCCTCGGTCACCTTCGCGCCCTTGGGGGGCGTGAAGTCGAAGGTGGAGGCGGCCGGCCCGGCGAAGCTGACCTGGGTGAAGCCCGCGTCCACGACGGCGGCGCCGCCGCTCGACGGGGTCAGCGTGAACTTCAGCGGCAGCCCGGTCCTCGCGTCCACGGCCACACTGATCGCGCCGACGGTCGAACCGGACTGCTTGGGCTCGACCAGCAGCTTGTAGGCGTCGCGGCCGGCGACCCGGACGGTCCCGTCGACGGTGACGGAAGTGGTGTCGTCCACCGCCTTCAGGGCTTCCTCGGTGAGCTCCTGGGGCGTGGTGGGGACGGGGGTCGCGTCGTCCTTCGCGCCCTGCTCCGCCGTGGAGTGGTAGACCTCGTTGGAGGCGCTGTCGTACCCCCACACGTCCTTGCCGTTGTGGATGAGGCTGTACTCGGCGGCGTTCTCCATCAGGGAGACCTTCTGCCGGTCCGGGCCGTCGGCGGCGACGCGCAGGGTGTGCGTGCCGGAGGCGAGTTCGGTCAGCTTGGCGGACGGGTCGGCGGACGAGCCGCCCGCCTCCCCGGCGGCCCCGGAGAGCAGCCCGCTCTCCAGCCCGCCCAGGTCGGGCAGGCCGAGATCGGTGGTGATCTTCACGGTGCCGGAGAGCCGCTGCACGTCCGATGCGGCGATCTTCTCGATCAGCTGCTGCGCGCTGATCTTCGGCAGGTCCGGGTCGCCCGAGTCGGCCAGCGCCGGGACCAGCCCGATCGTCGCCGCCGCGACACCCGCCACGGTGACCGGAACCACGTACCGCGCCACCTTGCGCCGCCCGCCCCTCGGGCCGTCGGCCTCCCCCGCGTGCGTGCTGTCGTCGGATGCGTACGGTGCCATGTGTGCCTTACCTCCGTCGTCGGCGGCGGCCGGTCATGTCGTGAACGTCCCCTCAAGCCGCCATTCTCACCCGAATCGGTGAGGAGTGGTGTTTTCCGTTGTCCCCATCTGACCAAATCAGCCACCCCCATGCGTCAACCCGAGGACTCAACTCCGCGTACGCCTGCGGTATGACACGACGTCGGACGGACGGGGCCGTCCCGTAGGGGGCCGGGGACGAGCGGAGCGAGCACGGAGGGACCGGCGAGGGCTCGGGCGTCCGTCAGGGTGAAGGGGGCGCAGTCCCGTCAGGGGCGCAGGGGACGAGGTCCCCACGGGGTCCGGGGCGGAGCCCCGAGGCCTTTCGAGGGCCGCTCCTCGAGAAGCCGAGACGGGCGGGTGGGCGAACCCCTCACCCCGCCCGGTGCACCACCGCATCGCACAGTTCCATCAACGCCGACTTCGCCCCGCACTCCCGCAGCGGCGCCAACGCGGCCCGCGCCTCCTTCGCGTACCGCACGGTGTCCGCTCGGGCCTGTTCCAGCGCCGGGTGGGCCCGCAGCGCGGCCAGCGCCTCCGCGTGCCGCGCGTCGTCGCTCAGGTCGGAGTCCAGCAGCTCGCACAGCGCGAGGTCCTCGGGCAGGGACAGCCGGGCCGCCCGCTCCCGCAACCGCAGCACCGGCAGCGTGGGGATGCCCTCCCGCAGGTCCGTCCCCGGCGTCTTGCCCGACTCGTGCGAGTCCGACGCGATGTCCAGCACGTCGTCGGCGAGCTGGAAGGCGACCCCCAGCCGCTCCCCGTACTGGGTCAGCACGTCCACGACCTTGTCGTCGGCGCCCGACATCATCGCCCCGAAGCGGCACGACACCGCCACCAGCGACCCGGTCTTCCCGCCCAGCACGTCGAGGTAGTGCTCGACCGGGTCCCGTCCGTCCTGCGGCCCCGCGGTCTCCAGGATCTGGCCGGTGACCAGCCGCTCGAACGCCTCCGCCTGCACCCGGACCGCCTCGGGCCCGAGGTCGGCGACGATGTGCGAGGCGCGGGCGAACAGGAAGTCCCCCGTCAGGACGGCCACCGAGTTGCCCCACCGGGTGTTCGCGCTCGGCACGCCCCGCCGGACGGCCGCCTCGTCCATCACGTCGTCGTGGTACAGCGTGGCCAGGTGGGTGAGCTCCACCACCACCGCCGACGGCACGATTCCGGGCGCGTACGCATCACCGAACTGCGCCGCGAGCATCACGAGCAGCGGCCGGAACCGCTTCCCGCCCGCCCGCACCAGGTGCTGGGCGGCCTCCGTGATGAACGGGACCTCACTCTTGGTGGCCTCGAGCAAGCCTTCCTCGACAGCCGCCAATCCGGCCTGGACATCGGCTTCCAGAGCCTGGTCCCGCACGCTCAGCCCGAACGGCCCGACGACGGTCACGAGGGGTCTCCTGTCTGCTGGTGTCCACTGCCGCTTACACGGTTTGTCGATAGGTCGCTGCCACCACTCGGCTCAGCGTATCCGGTCACGTTTCGATCACCGATAAGCCCCCACGCCCTCGGCCCCCACATCGCCCGACCGGGAGGCGCGGGAGACACCGGTGCAGCCCGGGCGGTTCCGGATCACGGCCGGCATGTTTCTGACCGGCCGGTACCGGCGGACACGTATCGACTGACCGGGAAGCGGCGATTCATGTCCCGCGCAGCGGCGGACGCCGCCTCCGGCGCCCGGCTCCCTCCCCGAAACGACCACGCCCTCACCGGCCGCCCCAGGGGCCCCTCCGCCCCCCGCGACCCGGCGGTCCGGCGGTCCGGGAGCGCTCCCCGGCCCTCGGCGGGCAGGCCGGCCCGGACCGGCCCCTCACACGCGCGTGCCCCGGCGGACCGGAGCCCACCGGGGCCGCACCGGGCGCGCACCCGCCCACCGGGCGAGGCGCCCCCTCGCCCCGGGGCCGCGCCGGCCGATCGGCCCGCGGGAGCGGCGCGTTCCCCTTCGCCTCCGTACTGCGCCCCATTGGAAGGGACTTGAGGTTTATTGTCCGATTCACCCCTCTTGTCATCGCCCGTGAGTTGGCTCACTTCGCGACACGAGGGCGCCCGGCCCCGGAATCCGTGATTCCGCTTTCCCCGCAAGCGACTTGATGCTTCCCGACGGCAAAGGATCAAGTACCCCATACCCCTCAGACCAAGGTCAATTGGGGCGATCAGTGAATCAGGCACTTGTTCCGGACATGTGCTCTCGCATACGTTCCCGCCCAGTCGGGCGGACGCCGAATCCTGCCGCCGCCCTTCGCCATCCATCGACGAACACTCGCGCACGGCAGGAGCGGGGGACCCAGGTAGGCCGCCGGGCCGTACGTCACGTACGTACCGGACCGGCTCGGGGTGAAGTCGCGTCGCCGTGCCCACGGCGGCCGGCCGGGCACCTTTCCGCCCGAACCCGACAGCTCACCTCGCAGGCGTCGGAGAGGAAGACCGCCATGTCCGCTGCCGCTCAGCCCCGCCGTGCCCGCATCCGCCTCGCCCGGACCGTCGCCGCCGTCTGCGCCGGCGCCGCCGTGTTCACCCTCCCGCTCGTCGGCGCCGGCAGCGCGTCCGCCGCCGGCACGGGGTCGGGCACCACGATCGCCGGGTACCCCGACAACCTCGACGGCTGGATCCGCGAGTCGCTCGCGATCATGGCCGAGCGCGGCATCCCGGGCACCTACAACGGCATCCACCGCAACATCATGCGTGAGTCCTCGGGCAACCCGAAGGCCATCAACCTCTGGGACTCCAACGCGGTCAAGGGCACCCCCTCCAAGGGCCTGCTCCAGGTCATCGACCCGACCTTCACCGCGTACCACGTGCCCGGCACCTCGTACGACCCGTACGACCCGGTCGCCAACATCACCGCGGCCTGCAACTACGCGGCCGCGCGCTACGGCTCCATCGACAACGTCTTCGGCGCCTACTGACCGGCACCCCTCCTAGGGGAAGAGCCGTTCGAGGACGACGGCCACGCCGTCGTCCTCGTTCGACGTCGTCACCTCGTCGGCGACCGCCTTGAGTTCCGGGTGGGCGTCGGCCATCGCGACACCGTGCGCCGCCCAGTCGAACATCGGGATGTCGTTGGGCATGTCGCCGAAGGCGAGCGTCTCCTGCGGCCGCAGCCCCAGGTGCTCGGCGGCCAGTGCCAGACCCGTCGCCTTGGTGATGCCGCACGGCTGCAGCTCCACCGTGCCCGGCCCCGACATGGTGACGGTCGCGAGCGAGCCGACCACCGAGCGGGCCGTCGCCGCCAACTCGTCGTCGGACAAGGCGGGATGACGCAGCAGCACCTTGCTGATCGGCGCGCACCACAGGTCGTCGCGCGAGCCGACGCGCAGGGCCGGCAGGGTCGGGTGCGGCATCCGGTAGCCCGGCTCGATGAGCGTCAGCCCGTCGACGCCGTCCTGGTCGACGGCCGCGTACACCTGACCGACCTCCGCCTCGATCTTGCCGAGCGCGGTCTCCGCCAGCTCCCGGTCCAGGGTGACCGACCACAGCAGACGGTCCGCGCCGGCGTCGTACAACTGCGCGCCCTGGCCGCACACCGCGAGCCCCCTGCTGTGCAGGTTCTCCAGCAGCGGCCGCACCCGGGGGGCCGGCCGTCCCGTCACCACGAGGTGGCGGGCGCCGGCGGCCGCCACCCGCGCCAGCGCGTCGAGCGACCGGTCGGAGAACGTGTCGTCGCCGCGCAGCAGCGTTCCGTCCAGGTCGGTGGCGACGAGGGAGTACGCGCAGCGCGCGGCATCTGCGAAGGGTGCGGCCATGATCAGAGAATACGGATTCCGTCCGCCCCCGACTCACCGTCCGTCCGGCCCCGGCCGGTGCCGGCGGAAGGGACGACGCGAGCGGGGAACCGGCGGGGTTGCGCACGGCTGAAACGGCTTTCCACCACAACGTCGGGTACAGACCGGTTAAAGGCCTCTGCACCGGTTGGCAACAACATGGTGTGCTACCTACCGCCCGAACTGCCTGGAGGGGTACCGTCCAAGGGTCCAGGGGGGACTTGATCGGGGGGTCAGGTTGAGCAGTGGACGTGTTCGCGTGCTGAGGCCGGAGGATCTCGGCGAGGGGGAACGGGAGCGGTGGCGGGCGCTGCGCGCGGCGTCGACGGTCCCGCGCAACCCTTTCATGGAACCGGAGTTCGCCGACGCGGTGGGCCGCGTACGGCCGCGCGCGCGGGTGGCGGTGGTGTACGAGGGGCGCGAGCCGGTCGGCTTCCTGCCCCACGAGCGGGGCCGGCTCGGCCAGGGCCAGGCCCTCGCGTACGGCGTCTCGGACGCCCAGGGAGCCGTTCTGGCACCGGGAATCGGGCTGGACGCGGACGAACTGATGCGGGCCTGTTCCCTGTCCAGCTTCGCCTTCGACAACCTGGAGGCGGAACAGGGCCTGTTCGTCTCGCGCGCGGCCGCCGAGTACGCGGCCTACGTCATCGACGTGGAGAAGGGCTACGAGACCTACGAGTCCGTCCTGCGCGCGCAGTCGCCGAAGTTCCTGAAGACGACGCTCGCCAAGGAACGCCGGCTCGGCCGACAGGTCGGCCCGTTGCGGTTCGTGTTCGACGAGCGGGATCCGGCCGCGCTGCGCACGCTCATGGCGTGGAAGTCCGCGCAGTACCGGCGGACCGGCCGCCGGGACCGGTTCGCCCAGGAGTGGATCACCCGGCTCGTCGACACGCTCGCCGGGACCCGCGCCCCGGAGTGCTCCGGCACGCTGTCCGTCCTCTACGCCGGTGAGCGGCCGATCGCCGCGCACTTCGGCCTGCGCTCGGCGACCGTGCTGGCCTGCTGGTTCCCGGCGTACGACCCGGAGTTCTCGAAGTACTCGCCGGGCCTGGTGCTGCATCTGCGGATGGCCGAGGCGTCGGCCGCCGAGGGCGTCGGGCTGCTCGACCTGGGGCGGGGCGCGGCCGAGTACAAGGACTCGCTGAGGACGGGCGAGCTGCCCGTCTACGAGGGGACGTGGACGCGTCCCGGCGTGGGAGCGGCGCTCGCCTGGCTCAGCCGCGAGCCCTCGCGCCGCGCGCACCACTTCGTGCGGCACCGGCCGCGGCTCGCGGCGACGGCCGCACGGATGCTGAGGAACGCGGGCCGGCTGCGCCGGGCGTGAGACGGACCGCGGCGGGCGGACCACGGCTCGTGGGGCGCGGCCCGTCCCACGGGCCGGGGTCGCGCACGCGGCTCGGGGGGCGCGGAAACACCCCGGGGCGCGGGAGCGGCTCCCCGGGGCGCGGTCGCGGCCCCGGCGGTCGTGGTCCTGGACCGGCGGTCGTGGGCGCGGCCCGAGCGATCGTGGTCGTGGCCCGGCGGTCGTGGGCGCGGCCCGAGCGGTCGTGGTCGTGGCCCGGCGGTCGTGGGCGCGGCCCGAGCGGTCGTGGTCGCGGCTCACTCGGGGAGGCTCGTGGTCGTGCCAGGGGAGGGGCTCATGAGAGCAGGGGGGTTCATGTCTCGAGAACGGGTGGAACAGGAGATCAGGCGGTTCCTGGACATCGGTCCGGTCCAGGTCGCCGAGCTGGACCTGGACGGCGCCGAGGCCGTCCTCAGACCCGGGCCGGGCAGCCCGCCCGTCACCCACGGCGAGGTGTTCCTCCTGGTCAGGAGGGCCGGCCGACCCGTCGGCACGCTGCTCGGGCGGGTTCCGCAGGGCGCCGACCCCCGGACGGTCCTCGCCGGGCAGGCCCGGAAGCGGATCGTCCAGGAGCCGGAGCCGGAGCCGGAGCCGACGGCGAAGACGAAGGCGAAGGCGTCTCCCCCGCCGTGCACCAGCGTGGTGATCGCCACGCGGGAACGGTCCGGACAGCTCGCCCACGCGCTCGACTCGATGCTCGACCAGGACCACCCGGACTTCGAGATCGTCGTCGTCGACAACGCGCCGGTGACGGACGCCACCCGGGACCTGATCGAGCGCAAGTACGCCGAGCGGGTGCGGTACGTGACCGAGCCGGTGCCCGGTCTCGCCGTCGCCCACAACGCGGGGCTGGCGGCCGCCCGCGGCGAGGTGGTCGCCTTCACCGACGACGACGTGGTCGCCGACCCACGCTGGCTCACCGAACTCACCGCGCCCTTCGCCGCCGACCCCGGCCTCGGCTGCGCCACCGGCCTGATCCTGCCGGCTCGGCTGCGCACGCCCGCCCAGGTGCTGCTGGAGAGCCACGGCGGCTTCGCGAAGGGCTTCACGGCACGGACGTACGACCCCGCCGACCCGCCCGCCGACGAGCCGCTGTTCCCGTTCGCGGCGGGCCGGTTCGGCTCCGGCGCCAACATGGCCTTCCGGACCGGCGTGCTGCGCGCGGTCGGCGGCTTCGACCCGGCGACCGGCGCCGGCACGCTCGCCCGCGGCGGCGACGACCTCTACGGCTTCGTCCGCGTCCTCGCCCAGGGGCACCGCCTGCACTACACCCCGCAGGCCCTGGTCTGGCACCACCACCGGGAGACCTGGCGTGACCTGGAGACCCAGGCGTACGGCTACGGCGCCGGCCTCACCGCCTACCTCACCGCGATCCTGGTCGACCGTCCCGGGCTGCTGCCCGCGTTCCTCGCCCGGCTGCCCCGGGGCCTGGCCCACGCGCGTGCGCTGACCGCGGTCCGGGACGCGGACACCGCGGGGGCGCCCGGCGGGCACGACGACCGCGGCCATCCGTGGCCCCGCCGGCTGTCCCGGCTGCAACGCCGGGGGATGGCCTACGGCCCCCTCGGCTATCTGCGGGCCCGCCGCGCCCTGCGGGGAGCCGCGGGACCCGGGGCGCCGACGGCGTCCGGGGAGCCCGGGGAGCCCGGGGTGCCCGGGGAGCCCGGGGTGCCCGGAGGGTCGCGATGAGAGGGGCCGGGGACGGCAGGGAGGGCACGGGCGGGACGGGGGGACCGGTGGGCGGGACGGGCGCTCCGACGAGCGGGGCGACCGGGACCACCGGGACGACCGGCGCCGCCGGGTCCGCCATCCCCGTGTTCCTGTACCACGCCGTGATGGACGACCCGCCCGGCTGGATCGCGGAGTTCACCGTCACACCGCGGCAGTTCGCGGCGCACCTCGACGCCGTCGTCGACAGCGGCCGTACGCCCGTCACCGTCAGCGCGCTCGCCGACCACCTCGCCGGGCGGGCGCCGCTGCCCGCCCGGCCGGTGCTGCTGACCTTCGACGACGGCTTCGCCGACCTGCCCGGCCCCACCGCCGAGGCCCTGGCCGGACGGGGGCTGGCCGCCACCGCCTACCTCACCACCGGCGCCATCGCCCCGGGCGGGCGCAGTCTGCTGCCGCCCGCCCCGATGATGACCCTGGAGCAGGCGGCGGGGCTGGAGCGGTACGGCATGGAGGTCGGCAGCCACACCGTCACCCACGCCCAGCTCGACACCCTGCCGCCCCGGGACCTCGCACGCGAGCTGCGCGACTCCCGGGCCGTGCTGGAGGACGCCCTCGGGCACGGGATCCGCCATCTCGCCTACCCGCACGGCTACAACAGCGGTCGGGTGCGCCGTACGGCGGCCGCCGCCGGCTACGAGACGGCCACCGCCGTCCGGCACGCGCTCAGCTCGGACCGGGACGAGCGGTACCGCATCGCCCGGCTCATCGTGCGCCGGAGCCACACCGTCGCCGACGTGGAGAGCTGGCTGGCCGGCGAGGGGGCGCGCGTCGCGCCGTACCGGGACGGCGCGAAGACGGTCGCCTGGCGGTGGTACCGGCGGGCCCGCGCGGTCGCGCGCGGGCCCGTGTTCGCGGGCTGAGGTCTCGGCGGTCGCGGGCCGGACTCCCGCCCGGCAGGCGGTCTCCGCCCCCTCCCGGCCCCTATCCGAGGGGCTGGTTGAGGTAGGGGTCGGAGACCGCCTCGCGCAGGCTCTCCCACGCCTCGTCGTCGGCCACCGCGAGATCGCAGTGGGGACCGGGGTCGCGGTAGTTCCACTGGAGCGCGGCCCTGACCCCCGTCAGGCCCTTGAGGACCGCCGGCACCCGCGCGTACCACTCGGCCTGGCGCCCGGGTCGCTGCGGGTCGTTCGCGGTGCCGAACTCGGAGAGCATCAGGGGCTTGTCGTCGGAGATGTTCTCGCGGATCCAGTCGTGCGTGGCCCGCTGGGTCTGGGCGAAGGTGAGCCAGCCCGCCTTGTGGCACCGGTAGTAGTTGTACTGGTTGTAGGCGATCCAGTCGACGTAGGCGTCGCCGGGGTACATCCGCTTCATGAGGCCGGCGTGCTCCAGGTAGCCGGTGGTGATCCAGGTCCACACCACGTTGGTCACGCCCAGCTGCCGGAACCGGTCGTGGAGGTGCCGGTAGGCCCGGACGTAGTCCTCCGGGGTGCCGCTGGCCGGGGTGCGGGTGTCCATCTCCAGGTCGAAGGAGAGGAAGACCTTCTTGCCGAACTGCTTGACGCGCCGGGCCTGGACGTCGATCACCGAGGCGTCGAGGCCGCCGTCGGCGATCTGCTTCCAGGTGGGCTGCTGGGCCTTTGTGCCGCCCCACCACTTGCTCTCCCAGGAGAGCAGCAGCAGGTGCTCGTCGGCCGCGACCCGTTGCTCCTCCGCGGTCAGCAACTGCCCCTCCAGGCGCGCCCCCCGGACGAGGGACATGTCGTGGTAGGTGTACACGATGTCCAGCTTGCGGCCGATGCGGTCCTCGTAGGCCCGGACCTTGCGCGCGAGGTCGTCCTTGCCGTGCGGTACGAAGGCGCCGAACCAGGCGCCGCAGGGCGGTTCGAGGAGCGCCGTCGGCACGCACTCGCCGCCCGGGGCCGAGGGCCGCGGCCGCAGGTCCCGGTCCCCGCCGGAACCGGCGTCCTGCGGGCCGGAGGCGTCGCGCAGGAGCAGCACGGCGGTCAGGACCGCGCACAGGACCGTGGCGACCGCGAGCAGGACGTGGCGGGGCCGGTCGGGCAGCCGCGGCCGGTACGGAGGGTCGCCCCCGGCCCGCCGGCGGGCCCGGAACGGGTACGGCGCACGGGAGCGGAGCGGGCGCCGGCGGCGGTGTGCGCGGCGGTCGTCGTCGGGGCGGTCGTCGTCGGGGCGGTCGTCGCCCGAAGGGTGGAGCAACCTCACAGAGCAGAACCCTTCCCGGTCCTCGGTGGGGAGGCGCGCAGCCGCGGGCAGAACGCGGCGACCGTGGTGAGCAGCGTGAGCGTGAGCAGGACGCGCTGCGCGCTGAAGGCGTGCGTGGCGATGAACACCGTCGCGGCGAGCAGCACCAGGGCCACGCTCACGAAGACGGTCAGCATCAGGCGTTCCAGCAGGTCGGAGTGGTGTTCGAAGGCCGGGTCCGGGAGCTCGGCCGGCCCCGTGGCGGGGGCCGTGGCCAGCGCGGGCCCGCAGATTCTGAGCAGGGCAGCGCCCGGCCCGGCCGCCAGGAAGACGACCATCGCCGTGCCGCGCAGCGGGGAGCCGTCGGGCAGCGCGAGGGCGGACAGGGCGAGCCAGCCGCCGAACGGGGGCAGCATCCGCACGACGAGTTCCTGTGGGGTCACCGGCCCGCCTCCTTCAGCGCGTAGGCCGATCCGGCGCCGTTGGCGGCCACCCTCTCGAACAGGGGCGACGTGGCGACCGACTGCTCGATGCGCTCCCACTGGTCCTCGGTGAGCAGCCCGTTCATCTCGGCATCGGCGAACTGGCCCCGGGTGAACAGCAGATAGGCCCGGCCGGGCGGCTCCACGGCGGACATGTCGCGGGCGAGGACGGCGGCCGGGTCGCGCACGATCCGGTCGACGTGCTCGCGGGCGTCGTCGAGGAACCAGTAGTGGTCCACCCTCCAGTACTGGTCGAACGCGAGCGGGTAGTTGCGGTCGGCCGCGACGACGAGGGAGTCGTCGGGCGCCTGGTCGAACACCTGCTGCACGAGGTCCACCTCGGCGGGCGGGAAGTAGCTGATGCGGTCCTTGCCGGAGTAGCTCGGCACGAAGGCGAGGGTGCCGGCGAGGAGGGCGAGCGGCGGAAGCCACAGGGAGCGGCGGGGCCCGGTCCCGCCGTCGCTCCGGGGTGCCGCCCGCCCGCCTTTCTCCCCCGCCGCCGGCGTCCGCACCCGGGGCAGCAGGGCCGCCGCGGCGAAGAAGGCGGCGCCGGGCAGCATGAACATCAGCACCCGGAAGATCATTTCGCTGCCGTAGCTGCTCGCGCCGAGCATCGGCAGCGGGGCGGCGGCGAGCAGCAGCAGCGGCAGCGCGCGGTGGCGCAGCACCGGCCGGCGCAGCACGCCCACGACGGCGAGCAGCAGCACCGAGGCCGACAGCAGCCGGGCCGCCCAGGACGTCGTCACCGCGCCGGTGCCGGTCGGGGTGGCGCCGTATCCGGTGGAGACGTTGCCGCCGACGTCGCCGATCGAGCGGACCATCTCGGGCATGGCCGCGGAGAGGAAGGGCAGCGCGGCCGTCAGGCACCAGGCCAGGAAGATCACCGCGGTCGTGATCAGCGGGATCTTGTCGCGGTAGCGACGGACGAGGAACAGGGCGGCCAGCGAGACGATCAGCATGCCCGGGGTGAGCTGGTGCGAGATGACGACGGCCACGACCAGCAGGGTCAGCAGCAGCGTCCACACCGCCTGCCGCTGCCGCGCCGCCGTCCCATCGGGCCTGCCGTGACCGGGCCTGCCGTAGCGGCGCAGGACGACGGCCAGCACGCCGAGGTGCAGGGCGAAGGCCAGGGACTGGGGGGAGAAGTAGTCCTGGCCCACCCAGTTGGCGACGTAGAACACCCAGACCGCGGTCCAGATCAGCCGCCGGTCCTCGGTGAACGTGCGGTAGACGAGCAGCAGCGGGAGCAGCAGCATCAGGCCGGAGACCAGCGGCCACCAGGCCATGAACTGCGCGGCGTCGACGCCGAGCAGCTCGACCAGGGTGGCCTGCGCGGCGAAGAAGCCCGGCCACTGGTCGTACACGGCCAGGTCACCGAGCACGTCCTCGCTCTGCAGCCGGCCCGCCGTCAGCAGGTGGTCGACGATCGCGTCGTGCTTCCACGCCCACGCGTACAGGGGCGTCGGGTAGAGCACCGCCTGGGTGGCGCGCTCCATCACCAGCAGACCGCACACGTACGCCGGCGCCCAGGCGGGGTTGCGGCGCGGACCCCGGAGGGTGAGCCAGAAACCGGCGGTGAGCACCGCGAGACCCGCCCAGAACGTGGGGTGCACCGCGGTGACCAGGCCGAAGTCGTCCAGCCGGGAGACGTCGGTGTGGGTCACCGCCCAGCCCCACAGGGCAAGGGCGACGAGCAGCGCCGGCGCCGGATGGAGCACCGCGCTGTGCCAGGGGCGTGCGGGCGGGAGGTCGGAGAGATCGCTCACGGGCTCACCACCTGCCGGGGCGGGCGTCTGAGGGACGGTCGCGGTCGCGGCGGCGGGCGCCGGCTGCGACGCGGTGGCCACGTCGGCTCCCGGGCCCGGTACGGGCTCCGGATCGGATCTCTCCCGTGGAGTGGTCGGCGGTCGCACGACGGTTCCCCCCTGGCGTTCGGCTCTGAGCGTGATCAGTCGCTGGACGGGTCTCGGCTTCGGTCGGTGGACGGGTGGTGGTCGCGGTGGGCGGGGCGGGTGTGCGCGGACGAGGAGCGCGGACCGGGCGCGGGTCCCGGGGCCGGCGGGCGGTGCGCGCGCTCCGCCGCCGGGGGGCGGTGCGCCGGCTCCGCGGGCTCCGCGCGCTCCGCTACGGAGGGGCGGTGCCCGGGCTCCGGCCGCGGTTCGGCGCGGTGGAGCGACAGGAGCAGGACGAGCAGGAACAGCAGGGCGAGCAGGGGCGGTGCCAGGGGCGCGAGCGCCGCTCTCCCCGCCCAGCCCCCCACGGCGGCGAGACAGACGACCCCCCAGTGCGCCGCCCACGGCAGCCGCCCGCCCAGACGGTCGCCGAAGCGGTCGCCCACACGGTCGAGCAGCAGCCACAGCGGTACCGGGCACAGCAGCAGGCAGACGATCGGCACCCAGCGCAGCAGCGGGTCCGGACCGGGCAGACCCAGGGTCTGCGCGAAGAACACGGCCGTTTCCCGGTAGAACCTCCCGCCCAGCGCCCCGGGTTCCCGGCCGAGGGCGACGGGGACGGAATGGAGGGCGAGGGCGGCCACGCCCAGTGCGGTGCCGGGAAGCCAGGTGCCGCGCCGCAGGTCCAGCGTCACCCCGGCGACGAACAGCACCAGCAGCGACAGCCCGGCGACGACGGCCGGGACCGGCAGCCGGCCGAGCATCCCGGCCCCGCTCAGCGGCCCGGCGAGGGAGGCGTCGACGTGCCCGCCGAGCCACGGCAGGTTCCGCAGCGCCGCCCAGAAGACGGCGGCGGCCACGCCGAGCAGGCTCCACAGCCCCGCGCGCAGCCACCGCTGGCCGCGCTCGGACCAGATGCCGTTCCCCTCGTGGTCCGGTTCCGGAGCGTGCGGCCCCTCGGCGTCCTCCACGGGTCCGGTCTCCTTGCGGGACCGGACGATCACGGCGAGCGTGTCCGCCTCCAGGGCCTCGCGCTCGTAGCCGGGACGCCCTATGAACAACGCGACGGTGTCCTCGTCGAAGGCCCCGCGCTCGTACGCCGCGCGGCGCGCCCAGCTCGTGCCGTAGCCGGCGGTGGCGTTGAGCCGGGCCCGGCGGACGCCGTCCCCGGCGACCGCGTCGGCCGGTGCCGGGACGGGCGTGGCCCGGTCGGCGGGGGACGCGGGGGGTACGGCGGGCACGGTGACCGGATCGCGCAGGGCCGCCTTCAGACCGGCCACCGAGACGACGGCGACCAGCGTCATGCTCAGCAGCACCGCCCAGCCCGCGCCCGCGATGCCCGCGGGGGTGAACAGCACGGCCGCACTGCCCAGCACCAGCGTGCACATGGCGCCCTGGAGCACGGCGAGCACGCCGGTACGGCCCTGCACGCGCAGCACCCCGATGTAGAGCTCCACCACGACCCGCGGCAGCGCCCCCGCGGCGAGCAGCCGCAGCACGGTGGTGCCGTGCTCGGCGTAGTCCGGGCTGAACGGCAGCAGGATCTGCGGGGCGCAGACCACCAGCACCAGCACGACCGGCACCAGCAGCAGGGTCATGCGGCGCAGCGCACCGCGCACGCCGTCGGCCAGGTGGCGCGGGTCGTGCGAGGCGTGCGCGGTGAGCGAGGAGGCCATGTTGATGGCCATGAACTCCATCGTGCCGCCGACGGTGTACGCCACGTAGAAGTAGCCGTTCTCGGCGGCGCTGAAGCGGACGGCGACCATCACCGGCAGCAGGTTGATCATCGCCAGGCTGAACAGGGCGCCCAGTGAGTCGCCGGCCAGGAAGCGGCCCATCTCCTTCAGCCGGGGCGGCTCCAGGTGGCGGTCGGCCACGGCCTGGCGCGGGATGAGCCTGCGGAAGATCAGCCAGCCCAGCGGCAGCGTCGAGAAGGCGATGGCGACGGCCCAGGACACGAAGATGCCGAGCACCGGCAGCGCGCCCGCGCACACGACGAGCAGGATCAGCTTGCCGACCGAGAACACCGCGTTGCCGACCGGCACCCAGCCCGACCTGCGCAGCCCGGTCAGCACCCCGTCCTGGAGCGTGAGCAGCGCCCAGGCCACGCACGCGACGACGAACGCCGCCCCGGCGACCGGCGTGCCGAGCGGGGCGTAGGACGCGCCCCACAGGTCGAGCGTCAGCAGGAAGACGCACGCGGCGACGGCCACGACCACCGAACTCGCCGCGTACGCCCGCCGGACCAGGGAGCCCGTCGCCCGCCCCGCGCGCGGCACGAAGCGGACGACGGCGCCGATCATCGTCGTCGCCGTGATGCTGGCGAGCAGACGCATCGCGGCGATCGCGGCGGAGCCCTGCCCGACGGCCTCCTCGGCGTAGTAGCGGGCGGCCACCAGCCAGAACCCCAGGCCGAGCACGGCGGAGACACCGGTGCTGAGCATGAGGAAGTAGGCGTTCTTGAACAGGGATTCGGAACCGTGGTCGTGGTCGTGGTCGTGGCCGTCCGGCCCGGACGCGGCCGGTGCGCCCCCGGCGGCGCCCCGGCCGGCGCGGGCGGCCGGACCGGCGGGCGGTGGCTCGTGCACCCGGACCCCCGCCGGTCCGCCGCCCGGTGACCCGCTCCGGCTCCCGGCCTCCGTCCCGTCCCTCGTCCCGGTGTGTGTCCCGGACTGCGTCCCGGCCCGTGTGTCAGCCACGCGTCGGCTCCAGCCCTCCCGGCGCCTCGGCCGGCCGCGCGCCGGACTCCTGGAGCGCCTCGACGACCCGCCGTGCCCGCAGCGGGTCCACGGGCAGCGCATGCCGTGCGAACCAGCGGGCCCCGGCCGGATCGGGCGAGGGGTCCGTGAAGTCCGCCCCCGCGTAGTCGTCCAGGGGCGGGTCGTACAGGTACCCCACGACGATCCCCCGCCGCGCGAGCGCCGCCCTCGCGGCGTCCCGGTCGGCGACGAACAGGGGGACCCGGAAGAGGGGCGGGGCGGCGGGCGCCGAACCGGACGCGGCGCCGTCGCCCGCCCCGTCCCGTCCCGCGCCCGCCCCGTCCCGTCCCGCGCTCGGCCCGCCCCGTCCGGCCGGTCTCGCCCACGGCGTCGACAGCAGCAGCTCCGTGCCCGCCCGGCAGGCGTCCAGCACTTCGTCCAGCCGGTCGAGTCCGCGCCCGACGCGGCCCAGGCGCAGCGGTCCGGAACGCAGCCGGTAGTCGTGCATGTCGACCCGGACCCAGGAGTCGTGCGCGGTGAGGTCCGGAGCCGCGTCGACCGCCCGCGCCAGGTCCTCCGCCCGCAGCGGCATCCTGATCCCCTCGCGCTCCGTCAGCCCGAGCAGCCGCATCGTGGCCCACGCGGCCCGCCGCAGCCGCAGCCCCCGCACCGCCGCCTCCGCGTACGGCCGTACCGTGAAGGCGAGTTCGGCGCCGAGCCGTCCCGGCAGCAGCAGGTCCTCGCAGGTCTTCTCCAGTGCCTCGCGCAGGCCCGGGTCGGCGCAGGACAGGAAGCCCCCCGCCTTGGCCCCGACGTGCTTGGACAGGCTGAACACGGAGGCGTCCCCCCACGCCCCGACCGGCCGGCCGCCCACCTCGCTGCCGATGGCGTGCGCCCCGTCCTCGAACAGCGGGATCCCCAGGGCGTCGCACTTCTCCCGCAGCCGCGGGGCGTCGTCCGGATTCCCGTACAGGTTCGTCGTGAGGACCCCGGACAGCGATTCCCACACCTCGTCGGGCACCGAGCCGACGTCGATCGACGCGTCCAGCGGGTTCAACGGCGCCTGCACCGGTCTGAGGCCGGCGGCGAGCACCACGAAGAAGATCACGTCGTCGTTGACCGGCGACATCAACACCCGTCCTCCGGGCGGGCACCAGTGGCGCAGGGCCACGTACAGCCCGAACCGGCACGACGGCACGTACACGCATTCCCGGCCGAGTCTGCCGCGCATGGTCTCTTCCAGCCGCTTTGGCCGTGCACCACGCCGCGCCGACCCGAGGCCGGCCTCCCCTATGGCCATCCGCCCCCCAGGTGTGCCAGGGGAAGGCCCCCTCCCCGAGGCCTTCCGGCACCCGCCCAGAGTCTCCCTGTTCGCACCGCTCCGTCAAGAATGCGGTCCACCCCGTCGACGACCGCCCGTACACGCGTGGAAACGCAGCGCTGCGACCCGGCCGGCCCCGTCCCCTCGCCTCCCGTGTCGCTTCCGTGTCGTCGCGGTGTCCCTCGTGCGAGGTCAGCCGTAACGTGTGCGGCGACTCGGCCCACCGGCGGAGCCGCCGCGGCACACCCGCGGCACACCCGCGGAGCACCCGCACACGGCGAGCACCCGGCCGTGACGAACACCTGTGCACCCAGGGCACATGAGCGGCGCACACGCGGCGCACACACGGCGAGCAGGAAAGCGAGGCAGCACCCGATGCCCCCCTTGTCCCCCTTCGACCTCCCCGAGGGCGACCCCTTCGGACCGCACAACCTTCCGTACGGCGTCTTCTCCCTCCGCGACTCCGGGCAGCGGACCGTCGGCGTCCGGCTCGGCGACCACGTCCTGGACGCGGGCGCGGCGGCCCGGGCCCTCGGCTCACCGCACGCCGGCCTGCTCACCCGACCGACCCTCAACCCCCTGCTGGCGGCGGGGCGCACGACCTGGTCCGAGGTACGCGGCTCCCTGACGGAGTGGGTCACGGACCCCTCGCTCCGCGAGACCCTCGCCCCGCTCCTGCACCCCCTCTCCTCGGTGGCCCTGCACCTGCCCTTCGAGGTCGCCGACTACGTCGACTTCTACGCCTCCGAGCACCACGCCCGGAACGCCGGTGCGATCTTCCGTCCGGACGCCGCGGACACCCTCCTGCCCAACTGGAAGCACCTGCCCATCGGCTACCACGGCCGCGCCGGCACGGTGGTGGTCTCCGGCACGGACATCGTCCGCCCGTCGGGCCAGCGCAAGGCGCCCACCGCCCCCGCTCCCGTCTTCGGCCCGTCCGCCCGGCTCGACATCGAGGCCGAGGTCGGCTTCGTGGTGGGCACGCCGTCACAGCAGGGCCGGCCGGTCCCGCTGTCCGGCTTCCGCGAGCACGTCTTCGGCCTGTGCCTGCTCAACGACTGGTCGGCGCGCGACATCCAGGCCTGGGAGTACGTGCCCCTCGGTCCGTTCCTCGCCAAGTCCTTCGCCACGTCGGTCTCCGCGTGGATCACCCCGCTGGAGGCGCTGGACGCCGCCCGGGTCTCACCCCCGGAGCGCACCCACCCCCTGCTGCCCTACCTGGACGACACGTCCGGCGAACCCGCCGGCTACGACCTGCGCATCTCCGTCGCCGTCAACGGTCACGTCGTCTCCGAACCCCCTTTCTCCACCATGTACTGGACCGCCGCCCAGCAGCTCGCCCACATGACGGTCAACGGCGCCTCCCTGCGCACCGGTGACCTGTACGGATCGGGCACGGTGAGCGGCCCGGCCGAGCACCAGCGCGGCTGCCTCCTCGAGCTGACCTGGAACGGCCGCGACCCCCTGGAACTCCCCGACGGCAAGCGCACGTACCTCGAGGACGGGGACGTGGTGACCCTGTCGGCCTGGGCCCCGGGGCCGGACGGCTCGCGCGTGGGTCTGGGCGAGGTGAGCGGGCGGGTTCTCGCGGGCTGACTCCGGCGGTTCCCGCCGTCATACTGGCGGCGGGCACGGTCCGCGCACCGGGCCCGCCGCACGCCCGCACCCGGAGCACGGCCGGCCGGGCCGGCCGTTCCGTCCTCCTCTCCGCCCCGTCCTCTCCACCCCGTCCCCGCCGACCAGGATCCGGAGCCCGTGGCATGACGTACTGCCTGCTCCTGCTGAGCGTCGTCGCACTGGCGGCCGCCGTCCCGGCCCCGCGTGCGCTGACCCGGGCCCAGTGGCCCGAGCGGGAGCCGGTGGTCGCGCTGTGGGTGTGGCAGTGCCTGGTCGCCACGGTCCTGCTGTGCTGCCTGACCGGCCTCGCCCTGAGTGCCGCCGCCGTCTTCCACACCGTCCGCGCGCAGGTCTTCGCCCCCGCCCCGCCGGTCGTGACCGAGGCGTACGACCTCTCCACCGCCCCGGTGTGGGCGACCGCCCTCACCCTGCTGCTGGCCTGCGGCGCCGCCTGGACCACCGCGATGCTCGCCCGCGAACTGGTCGAGGCGCGCCGGCGCCGCAGCACGGCCCGCGCGCACCTGCGGGAACGCGCCCCCGACCTTCCCGAGGGCCTACCCTCGGCCCGGGGCCCGCTGCTCGTCCTGGAGGACGAGTACCCGGACGCCTGGTGGATGCCCGGCAACCCTCCCCAACTCGTCGTGACCACCGGTGCCCTGCACCGCCTCACCTCCCATCAGCTCGACGCGGTCCTCACCCATGAACGCGGTCACGCCCGCGCCCACCACGACTGGCTGCTGCACCTGTCGACGGCCCTGGCGACCGGCTTCCCCCGGGTCCCGCTGTTCGCCCACTTCTGCGACCAGACCCACCGGCTGGTCGAACTCGCCGCCGACGACACCGCGTCCCGCCGCTGCGGGCACCTGACCACGGCCCTCGCCCTGATCGAGCTGAACCAGCACCGCGGCGTCCTGTCCTGCGCGTCCAGCCGCCGGCTGCTGGGCGAACGCGTGGACCGCCTCCTCCAGCCGCCCCCACGGCTGCTCCGCCGGCACCGCGCGCTGACGACGACGGTGGCGGCGTTGATCCCGCTGCTGCCGCTGCTGATCACCTTCGCCCCGGGGCTCACCGCACTGACGTGAAGCCCGGAGCGGCAGTGGCGGATCTCGTCCCCCTTTCCGATGGAACCCCAGCTCAGGTCCCTGTCTGACGCTCCGAAGACTGGCGCAACACTTCCGCAACACCACTTTCCCCATCGGATAGGTATGGTCCGATCATGCCGCCCACCGACCGCATCCGAGACCACGCCGGCCAAGGCGCGACGACCGTCGCCGCCCACCGCGCCCGGCGTCGGCTGCGTGCCGACCAGGCGCGGCAGCTCGCCGACCTGCTCCGCCGCCAACTGCTGACCGGCGGCTTCCCGGCGGGCACGCTCCCGCACGAGTCGACCCTCGCCACCGAGTACGGGGCCTCCCGCAACACCGTGCGCCAGGCCCTCGACCTCCTGCGCGCCGAAGGCCTCGTCGAACGCCTCCCCGGCGTCGGCACGGTCGTCGTCGCTCAGAAGTACCCGCACGGTCTCGACCGTCTGATGGGCCTCGCGGAAACCCTGCGCGAACACGGCCGCGTCACCAACGAGGTCCGCACGATGGGCCCCGTCCCCGCACCCGCGCCCGTCGCCGACCGGCTCCGGGTCGCCTCCGGCACCGACGTCCTCTACATCGAACGCCTGCGCCGCCTGAACGGCCTGCCCCTCTCCCTCGACCTGACCTACATCCCGCTCGACATCGGCACCGCCCTGCTCGGCGCCGACCTGGAGAACACCGACGTCTTCCGCCTCCTGGAGGCCATCACCGGCCAGCGCCTCGGCCACGCCGAGATCACCCTGGAGGCGGTGAACGCGGACGCCAACTCCGCGGCCGTACTGGAGGCTCCGCGCGGCGCAGCCGTCCTGATGCTCGAACGGCTCACGCACCTCGCCGACGGACGCCCGGTCGACCTGGAGTTCATCCGCTTCCGCGGCGACCGCATCTCCATGAGCGGACTGCTGCACCGCTCCGTCTGACCACCTCCTCTCCGCTCCTCCCCCTCTCACCTCTTCATCGTTCGGCAGACCCTCTTCGGTTCACTGCTGCGCGGAAATCCTCTGGAGACAGCCATGCCCTTGGTGCCCCAGCGGGCCGACGTGCCCGTGACCATCGACGAGTCGAAGTGCATCGACGGCTGCACCCTCTGCGTGGACATGTGCCCGCTGGACTCCCTCGCCATCGACGAGAGCAACGGCAAGGCGTACATGCACGTCGACGAGTGCTGGTACTGCGGCCCGTGCGCGGCCCGCTGTCCCACCGGAGCCGTCACGGTCAACATGCCCTACCTGCTCCGGTGAAAGGTCCGAACTCCCATGAAACGCATCGCAGTCGCCGCCACCGCCGTCGTCCTCCTCCTGCCGCTCGCCGCCTGCGGCGGCAGCGCCGAGGCCGGTGACGGCTCCACCGTCACCGTCACCGTCGGCTACCAGTCCAAGACGATCAACACGGTCACCGCCGGCACCCTGCTGCGCTCCCTCGGCTCCTTCGAGAAACAGCTCGACGCCCTCGGCGACGGCACCACCTACAAGGTCGACTGGCAGGACTTCGCCACCGGCGCCCCCATCACCGCCCAGATGACCGCGGGCAAGATCGACATCGGCTCGATGGGCGACTTCCCCCTGCTCATCAACGCGGCCCGCGGCAAGCAGCTCGGCCGCCCCACCCACCTGGTCTCGGTCACCGGCTACAACCTCCGCGGCGGCCTCAACACCATCGTCACCGCACCCGACTCCGAACTCACCTCCCTGACGGACCTCAAGGGCAAGAAGGTCTCCACGAGCGTCGGCTCGGCCGCCGACGGCACCCTCGTGCGCGCCCTGCAGCGCGCCGGCATCGACCCCGACCAGGGCGTCGAGAAACTCAACCAGCAGCCGGCGGTGGGCGCCTCCGCCCTCTCCGCGGGCAGCGCCGACGCGCTCTCGCAGTTCGTCGCCTGGCCCGGCCTGCTCGCCTACCAGGGCAAGGCGAAGGCCCTGTACGACGGCGCCCAGCTGGACCTCCCCACCTTCCACGGCGTCACCGCCCGGGAGGACTTCGCGAAGAAGCGTCCGGCCGTCCTGGAGGCGTTCCTGAAGGCGCAGGCCGAAGCCACCGCCTACCTCGACGAGCACCCCGTCGCCGCCGCCGAGAAGGTCGCGGAGGCCACCGGTCTGCCCGCCGAGGTCGTCTACCTCTACAACGGCGCCCACGGCATCTCCACCTTCGATCCGTCCGTCAAGCCGCAGCTCGTCTCCGCCCTCAAGGACGACGTGTCGATCCTGAAGGCGGCGAAGCTGACCGGGGACGTCGACGTGGACTCCTTCGTCGACGACCAGTACGTCAAGAAGGCCCTCGGTCCCTCGTACGCCGAGCTGCTCTCCGCCACGCCCCCGCCGGCGGCGAGCGAGGCGTGGCCGAAGGGCGCCGCCCGGACCCGCACCTTCGCGTCGCCCGGGGAACTCCTGACCTACGTGGCCGCACACCGCGACACGCTCCGCGCCGCCTACGTCCCCGACGCCACCACCGGCACCCTCTGGTTCGCCGACAAGGCGGTGTGGGTGGCCGACGGCACGTCGCTGCTGCCCTTCGTCACACCGGCGACCGCGCAGGCCTACGCCGACGCCCACGGCGGCGCCCGCGTCATCACGTACGCCGAGGCCCTGGAGCGTGCCGCGTGACCCGGCCGGCCCCGCGCCTCGGCCGCTACGCCCTGCGGCTGCTGTCGGTCGCCGCCGCCCTCGGCCTGTGGCAGCTGCTGACCGGCCTGGACATCGACCTCTGGCTGCGTTTCTCGCAGTTCCCCACGGTCACCGACGTGGCCCGCGCCTTCGGCGAACGGCTCACCGGCGGCGACTACTGGACGGACCTCACCGACAGCCTCACCCGTATCCTCACCGGTTTCCTGCTGGCCGCCGTCCTCGGCGTGGCGACGGGCGTGCTCGTGGCGCGCTCGCGGCTCGCGGAGGACCTGCTCGGCCCGCTGCTGGAAGTGGTCCGTCCGATCCCGGCGATCGCCCTGGTGCCCGTCGCGATCCTGCTCTTCCCGTCCAACGAGCAGGGCATCGTCTTCATCACCTTCACCGCCGCCTTCTTCCCCGTCCTGGTCTCCACCCGGCACGCGGTCCGCGCCCTCTCCCCCGTCTGGGAGGAGGCGGTCCTCACCCTGGGCGGCGGCCGGTGGCGTGTTCTCCGCTCGGTCCTCCTGCCCGGCGCGCTGCCCGGGATCTTCGGCGGCCTGTCGGTCGGCATCGGCGTGTCGTGGATCTGCGTGATCTCCGCCGAGATGATCTCCGGCCAGTACGGCGTCGGCTACCGCACCTGGCAGGACTACACGATCGTCGACTACCCGGGCGTCTTCGTCGGCATGGTCACCATCGGCGTGCTCGGCTGGCTCACCTCCACGGCCGTGGAACTCCTGGGCCGTCGCCTGACCCGCTGGCTCCCCCGGACGTCGTACGTCCCGGGAGCCCGGCCGAGGGCCGTTCGGGCCGTCTCGCCGGTGCCGTCCGCCACGCCCGCCGTCCGCAGGGGATCCGCATCCGAGGCCGAGGAGGCACGCGATGAGCACCTCGTCTGAGACGTCCGGGCGCCGCACCGCCGGCGGGGCCGTGGCCGACGTGGCCGAGACCCGTCCGCCGTCGAGCGGTCCCGCGGGGACCGCGCCCCCGCCGGTCCGCGGCACCCGGCTGACCTTCCGCGCGGCCACGCTCGGCCGCCCGGACGCCCCCGCCCTGGCCGATGTCGATCTCGACGTCGCCCCGGGCGAGATCCTCACCGTCGTCGGCCCCTCGGGCTGCGGCAAGTCGACCCTGCTGCGCACGCTGGCCGGTCTGCTGCCCGCCCTGGCCGGAACCGTGGAGCAGGACGGCCACCGGATCGACGGCCCGGCCGCGGACCGCTCGCTGGTCTTCCAGGAGGACGCGCTCCTGCCCTGGCGCACCCTGCGCGCCAACGTCGAACTGCCCCTCGCCGTCCAGCGGGTGCCGCGCGCGCAGCGCAGGGCCCAGGCCGAGTCCTGGCTCGACCGCGTCGGACTCGCCGGCCTGGCCCGGCAGTTGCCGCACCGCGTCTCCGGGGGCCAGCGCCAGCGCACCCAGCTGGCCCGCGCCCTGGCCGCCCGGCCACGCGCCGTCCTGATGGACGAGCCGTTCGGCGCGCTCGACGCACAGACCCGCGCCGGCATGCAGGACCTGCTGGTGGAGGTCCTGCGGGGCACGGGCGCGACCGTCGTCTTCGTCACCCACGACGTCGACGAGGCCCTCTTCCTCGGCGACCGGGTGGCCCTGCTCGGCGGGGGCGGCCTCCTCGCGGTCCGGGACGTCCCCCGTCCGCGCGACCGCGCCGCCCACGACGACCCGGCCCGCGTGGCCCTGCGCCGCGACGTCCTCACCTCCCTCGGCACGTGAAAGGCACCTTGGTGGCCACCCCCGTGAACACCCCCCTGCAGATCCCCGCGCTCACCGACGCCGAGGAACTGGTCTGCGACGTCCTGGTCATCGGCGGTGGCACCGCCGGCACGATGGCCGCCCTGACCGCCGCCGAGCACGGAGCGGACGTCCTGCTGCTGGAGAAGGCCCACGTCCGTCACTCCGGTGCGCTCGCGATGGGCATGGACGGCGTCAACAACGCGGTCGTCCCGGGCCGCGCCGAGCCCGACGACTACGTCGCCGAGATCACCCGCGCCAACGACGGCATCGTCGACCAGTCCACCGTCCGCCAGACCGCGACCCGCGGCTTCGCGATGGTGCAGCGCCTGGAGTCCTACGGCGTGAAGTTCGAGAAGGACGAGCACGGCGAGTACGCGGTCCGCCAGGTCCACCGCTCCGGCTCCTACGTGCTGCCGATGCCGGAGGGCAAGGACGTCAAGAAGGTGCTGTACCGGCAGCTGCGGCGGCGCGAGATGCGGGAGCGGATCCGCATCGAGAACCGGGTGATGCCGGTGCGCGTGCTGACGACGGGCGAGGGCGAGGACCGGCGGGCCGTGGGAGCGGCGGGCTTCAACACCCGCACGGGCCGGTTCGTCACCGTCCGCGCGGGCGCGGTGATCCTCGCGACCGGCGCCTGCGGCCGCCTGGGCCTGCCCGCCTCCGGCTACCTGTACGGCACGTACGAGAACCCGACCAACGCGGGCGACGGCTACGCCATGGCCTACCACGCGGGCGCCGAGCTCACCGGCATCGAGTGCTTCCAGATCAACCCGCTGATCAAGGACTACAACGGTCCCGCCTGCGCCTACGTCGCCAACCCCTTCGGCGGCTACCAGGTCAACCGGCACGGTGAACGCTTCGTCGACTCCGACTACTGGTCGGGCCAGATGATGGCCGAGTTCGCGGCGGAGGTCGCCTCGGACCGCGGCCCGGTGTACCTGAAGCTGAGCCACCTGCCCGAGGAGTCGATCTCCGCGCTGGAGTCGATCCTGCACTCCACCGAGCGCCCGACGCGCGGCACCTTCCACTCGGGCCGGGGCCACGACTACCGCACGCACGACGTCGAGATGCACATCTCCGAGATCGGCCTGTGCGGCGGTCACTCCGCCTCCGGCGTCCGCGTCGACGACCACGCCCGTACGACCGTCCCCCGCCTGTACGCCGCCGGCGACCTGGCCTGCGTGCCGCACAACTACATGATCGGCGCCTTCGTGTTCGGGGACCTGGCGGGAGCGGACGCCTCCCGGTACCGCGCCTACGAGGGCGAGTTGCCGGCCGACCAGCTCCACGAGGCGCACGAACTGATCTACCGTCCGCTGCGCCACCCGGACGGCCCGCCGCAGGCCCAGGTCGAGTACAAGCTGCGCCGCTTCGTGAACGACTACGTGGCCCCGCCGAAGTCCGGCGCCCGTCTCTCCCTGGCGCTGGAGGCGTTCCAGCGGATGCACGACGACATCGCCGCGATGGGCGCCCGCACCCCGCACGAGCTGATGCGCTGCGCCGAGGTCACCTTCATCCGCGACTGCGCGGAGATGGCCGCGCGTGCCTCGCTGGCCCGCACGGAGTCCCGCTGGGGCCTCTACCACGACCGTCTCGACCATCCGCATCGCGACGACGCGTCCTGGTTCCACCACCTCGATCTGCACAAGTCCCCCTCCGGTGCGATGGAGTTCACGGCCCGTCCCGTGGCTCCCTATCTGGTTCCGGTCGACGGGTTCGCCCCGGTCGGCGGCCCGTCCCGTCGACTCGGCGAGGTCCACGCCGAGCAGGTGGCCACGGCCGGCTCCCGGGACGTGGCCCCGGTGGCCGGGGGGCCGACGTCCGCCCGGACCGCCGAGTCCGTGGACCGCGACGGCCCGGCGGGGGCGGCCTCCCCGCGGCTCCTCGGCCTGCTGGCGCTGGCCGAGGAGGAGCCCGAGCTGACCGCCCTGGAGCCCTACCTGACCGACCGTGACCCCGCCGTGCGCCGGACGGCCGTCTCGGTCCTCACCGAGACCGTGCCGCCCGGCACCGGACAGGCGCTGGCCGGGGCCCTGAGCGACACCGACGGCGAGGTCCGCGCCGCCGCGGCCGCCTCGCTGCGCGAGCTGGTCGAGACGCTCCCGCCCGAGCCGGCCCTGCGTGACGCCCTCACCGGCGCGCTCGCCGAGTCCGACCCCGTCGTCCGCGCCGCCGCCCTCGACGTGCTGCGCGCGCTGCGGCTGGGCGACGCCGCCCTGTTCGTCCGCTCCCTGGACGACCCGGACGTCGCCGTCCGCATCGAGGCCGTGCGCGCCCTGGTCTCGGTGGACGCGGTCGCCCCTCTGGTCCTGGCCGCGGACGACCCCTCCCGGGAGGTCCGCGTCACGGTGGCCAAGGCACTGGCGGGGGTCGGCGGACCACCCACCCCGACCGCCCCCGCGGCCGGACCCACCGGCGCGCCCGAGGTGAGCGCTCCGGACTCCCCCGGCCCCGTCACCGGCACCCTGGACCGGCTCACCGAGGACGACGACGCCCTGGTCCGGGGCGCCGCCTACGCCGCGCTGGGCAGCACCGGCTGCCCGGCCCCGCTCACCGCCCGGGCCGTGGCGGCCCTGGCCGACCCGGCGTGGCAGGTGAGGTCCGGCGCCGCGACGGCCCTGTCCGCGGCCGTGCCCGAGGTGGCGGTGCCCGCCCTCGCCAAGGCCCTCGCCGACCCGAACGCCGACGTGCGCAAGGCCGCCGTCCTGTCCCTGACCCGGCACCGCCGCACGGAGGACGCCCGAGCGGCCCTCGCGACGGCCACGTCGGACGCGGACGCGGACGTCAGGGCGTACGCGGCCCGGGCGTTGTGAGGGCGCCGAGGACCACGAGCCACCGGGCCGGCGGCCCGATCACCTCCCCTGTCTCCACCCGCGTCACGGCCCTCACATCCAGTCGTCCGGCTCCGGCTCCGGCTCCGTCTCGGGCCAGTGGTCCTCGTCGGCGTCCTGCCCGGCTCCCCCGGCGCCCGGTTGCCCGCCGGCCGCCGGTGCCGGGCCGGGCGCCCCGCCCAGTCCGGCCAGCACCGCGATCACGCCCTCGCCGTACGTCGCGAGCTTCTTCTCGCCGACCCCGCTGACACCGCCGAGCTGCCGCACCGACGTCGGCCACGCCGTGGCGATCTCCCTCAGCGTGGCGTCGTGGAAGATGACGTACGCCGGGACGCCCTGTTCGCGGGCCTGTTCGGCACGCCAGGCACGCAGCGCCTCGAAGGCGGGGAGCAGGTGCTCGGGCAGTTCGGCCGCGGCCGCCTTGGCCTTGCGGTCCGCGCGGCCGGACGAGGACGAGGAGCCCGGCTTCGCGGCCGCCGGCTTCTTGGGCTCCTTGCGCAGCGGCACCTCCCGCTCGCGCCGCAGCACCGCGCCGCTGGCCTCCGTCAGCACCAGGGTGCCGTAGTCCCCCTCGACCGCCAGCAGGCCCTGCGCGAGCAACTGGCGTACGACACCGCGCCACTCGCCTTCGGTGAGCTCCTCACCGATGCCGAACACGGACAGCTGGTCGTGGTCGAACTGGATGACCTTGGCCGTGCGCTTGCCCAGCAGGATGTCGACGATCTGCACCGCGCCGAACTTCTGCCCCCGCTCCCGTTGCAGCCGCACCACCGTCGACAGCACCTTCTGCGCCGCGATCGTGCCGTCCCAGGTCTCCGGCGGGGTGAGGCAGGTGTCGCAGTTGCCGCAGCCGGACGGGTCCGGGTCCTGACCGAAGTAGGCGAGCAGTTGGCCCCTGCGGCAGCGGGCCGTCTCGCACAGCGCGAGCATCGAGTCCAGGTGTGCCGCGGCCCGCCGCCGGAACGCCTCGTCGCCCTCCCCGGACTGGATCAGCTTGCGCTGCTGTATGACGTCGTTGAGGCCGTAGGCCATCCAGGCCGTCGACGGCAGGCCGTCCCGCCCCGCGCGACCGGTTTCCTGGTAGTAGCCCTCGACCGACTTGGGCAGGTCGAGGTGGGCGACGAACCGCACGTCCGGCTTGTCGATGCCCATGCCGAAGGCGATGGTCGCGACCACGACCAGGCCCTCTTCCCGCAGGAACCGTGACTGGTGCGCGGCGCGCGTGCCCGCGTCCAGGCCCGCGTGGTACGGCACCGCCTCGATGCCGTTGCGGGAGAGGAACTCGGCCGTCTTCTCCACGGAGTTGCGCGAGAGGCAGTACACGATGCCGGCGTCGCCCGCGTGCTCCTCCCGCAGGAAGCTCAGCAGCTGCTTCTTCGGGTCGGCCTTCGGCACGATCCGGTACTGGATGTTGGGCCGGTCGAAGCTCGCCACGAAGTGCCGGGCCGTCGGCATGTTCAGCCGCTGGGTGATCTCCTGGTGCGTCGCGTGCGTGGCGGTGGCCGTGAGCGCGATCCGCGGGACGTCCGGCCAGCGCTCGCCGAGCAGGGACAGGGCGAGGTAGTCCGGGCGGAAGTCGTGGCCCCACTGGGACACGCAGTGCGCCTCGTCGATCGCGAAGACCGCGATCTTGCCGCGCGAGAGCAGGTCGAGCGTGGAGTCCAGGCGCAGCCGCTCCGGGGCCAGGTACAGCAGGTCCAGCTCGCCCGCCAGGAACTCGGCCTCGACCGTCCGCCGCTCGTCGAAGTCCTGCGTGGAGTTCATGAACCCCGCGCGCACCCCGAGCGCCCGCAGGGCGTCCACCTGGTCCTGCATCAGCGCGATCAGCGGGGAGACGACGACGCCCGTGCCGGGTCTGACCAGGGCCGGGATCTGGTAGCACAGCGACTTGCCGCCGCCGGTCGGCATGAGGACCACGGCGTCCCCGCCGGCCACCACGTGCTCGATGACCGGTTCCTGCTCGCCGCGGAAGGCCTCGTACCCGAAGACCCGGTGCAGCGTGGCCAGCGCCTCGCTCTCCATCGGCCCCGGTGCCTCGGTGATCGCTGTCATCTCCCTGTTCCCGCCCGTCGCGCCCATCGTCCGGTCCCCCGTATGTCGTCTTACGACCACTGCCCCCACGATAGGGGCCCGGACTGACACCGTCGGAGTTGTCCACAGACCCGATCCGGTGACTCTCCGTGACGTCCCTCCCGCGGCGAGGGCCCCAGCTCCCCCGAGGAGCCAGGGCCCACCGCACGAGCGCCGCAGGTCAGCGCACGAACACTCCCGCCTGGCTCGCCAGGTCCAGGAAGTACTGCGGCGCCACACCGAGCACCAGCGTGACCGCCACGCCCACGCCGATCGCCGTCGTCGTCAGCGGTGACGGCACCGCGACGGTCGGGCCCTCGGGCCGCGGCTCGCTGAAGAACATCAGCACGATCACGCGGATGTAGAAGAACGCCGCGATCGCCGACGAGATCACACCGACCACGACCAGCGGACCCGCGCCGCCCTCCGCCGCCGCCTTGAACACGGCGAACTTCCCGGCGAACCCGGAGGTCAGCGGGATGCCCGCGAAGGCCAGCAGGAACACCGCGAACACGGCCGCCACCAGGGGTGAACGCCGGCCCAGACCGGCCCACTTGGACAGGTGGGTCGCCTCACCGCCGGCGTCCCGCACCAGCGTGACCACGGCGAACGCGCCGATCGTCACGAACGAGTACGCGCCCAGGTAGAAGAGGACGGAGGAGACGCCGTCCGGCGTGGTCGCGATGACACCCGCGAGGATGAATCCGGCGTGCGCGATGGACGAGTACGCCAGCAGCCGCTTGATGTCGGTCTGCGTGATGGCGACGATCGCGCCGCCCAGCATGGTGACGATCGCGACGCCCCACATGACCGGCCGCCAGTCCCAGCGCAGGCCGGGCAGGACGACGTACAGGATCCGCAGCAGCGCGCCGAAGGCGGCCACCTTGGTCGCCGCGGCCATGAAGCCGGTGACCGGCGTCGGCGCGCCCTGGTAGACGTCCGGCGTCCACATGTGGAACGGCACCGCGCCCACCTTGAACAGCAGTCCCATGACGATCATCGCGGCGCCGACGAGCAGCAGCGCGTCGTTGCCCGTGGTGTCCGCGAGCGCCGGGCTCACGTTGGTGACCGTGCCGTCGACGACCTGCGCGATCGTCCCGTACGACACGGAGCCGGCGTAGCCGTAGAGCAGGGCGATGCCGAACAGGGTGAAGGCGGAGGCGAAGGCGCCGAGCAGGAAGTACTTGACCGCGGCCTCCTGCGACATGAGCCGCTTGCGGCGGGCCAGGGCGCACAGCAGGTACAGCGGCAGCGAGAAGACTTCCAGGGCGATGAACAGGGTCAGCAGGTCGTTGGCCGACGGGAAGACGAGCATGCCTGCGACCGCGAACAGCAGGAGCGGGAAGACCTCGGTGGTCGTGAAGCCGGCCCTGACCGCCGCCTTCTCGCTGTCGCTGCCCGGTACGGACGCGGCCTGCGCGGCGAAGGAGTCGACGCGGTTGCCGTGCGCCGCCGGGTCGAGCCGCCGTTCGGCGAAGGTGAACAGGCCGACCAGGGCGGCCAGCAGGATCGTGCCCTGGAGGAACAGGGCCGGTCCGTCGACCGCGATCGCGCCCATCGCCGCGATGCGCGCCTTGGTGGTGCCGTACCCGTCCGCCGCCAGCGCCACCACCGCGGCGAACGCGGCGACCAACGCGACGACGGACACGAACAGCTGGGCGTGGTAGCGGGATCTGCGCGGCACGAACGCCTCGATCAGCACCCCGACGACCGCCGCTCCCACGACGATCAGGGTGGGCGACAGCTGCGCGTATTCGATCTTCGGCGCGTCGATCTTCGAGATCGGGTCGGCCGCGGTTGTCCACAGGCTGTGGACGGCTGCTGTGCTCACTTGGCCGCCTCCACCTCGGGCTGGGGGTCCTTCTTCTGTACGTCGGACAGGGTCTGTTTGACCGCCGGATCGACGATGTCCGTGACGGGCTTCGGGTAGACGCCCAGGAAGATCAGCAGCACGATCAGCGGGGCGACGACCACGAGCTCACGCGCGCGGAGGTCCGGCATCGCGGAGACCTCGGGCTTGACCGGGCCCGTCATCGTCCGCTGGTAGAGCACGAGGGTGTAGAGCGCGGCGAGGACGATGCCGAACGTGGCGATGACGCCGATCACCGGGTACCGCGCGAAGGTGCCGACCAGGACCAGGAACTCGCTCACGAAGGGCGCGAGTCCCGGCAGCGACAGCGTGGCCAGGCCGCCGATCAGGAACGTGCCGGCGAGCACGGGGGCGACCTTCTGGACACCGCCGTAGTCGGCGATGAGACGGGAGCCGCGCCGCGAGATCAGGAAGCCGGCGACCAGCATCAGCGCCGCCGTCGAGATCCCGTGGTTGACCATGTAGAGCGTCGCACCCGACTGGCCCTGGCTGGTCATCGCGAAGATGCCCAGGATGATGAAGCCGAAGTGCGAGATCGACGCGTACGCCACCAGTCGCTTGATGTCGCGCTGGCCGACGGCCAGCAGCGCGCCGTAGATGATGCTGATCAGCGCCAGGACGAGGATGACGGGCGTCGCCCACTTCGAGGCCTCCGGGAAGAGCTGGAGGCAGAAGCGGAGCATCGCGAAGGTGCCGACCTTGTCGACGACCGCCGTGATGAGCACGGCCACCGGGGCGGTGGACTCCTGCATGGCGTTGGGCAGCCAGGTGTGCAGCGGCCACAGCGGCGCCTTCACCGCGAAGGCGAAGAAGAAGCCGAGGAACAGCCAGCGTTCGGTGCTGGTCGCCATGTCCAGCGAGCCGTTGGCCCGGGCTTCGGCGATCTCCGTGAGCGAGAAGTTCCCGGCGACCACGTACAGGCCGATCACCGCGGCCAGCATGATCAGACCGCCGGCCAGGTTGTAGAGGAGGAACTTCACGGCCGCGTACGACCGCTGGGTGGCCGCCGCCTTCTCGCCGTGTTCGTGGGCCCGGTCCCCGAAGCCGCCGATGAGGAAGTACATCGGGATCAGCATGGCTTCGAAGAAGATGTAGAAGAGGAAGACGTCGGTGGCCTCGAAGGAGAGGATCACCATCGCCTCGACGGCCAGGATCAGGGCGAAGAAGCCCTGCGTCGGCCGCCACCGCCTGCTGCCCGTCTCCAGGGGGTCGGCGTCGTGCCAGCCCGCCAGGACGATGAACGGGATCAGCAGCGCCGTGAGCGCGATGAGCGCGACCGCGATGCCGTCCACGCCCAGCTCGTACCGCACCCCGAAGTCCGCGATCCAGGAGTGGGACTCGGTGAGCTGGTAGCGGGCGCCGTCCGGGTCGAAGCGGACCAGGACGACGATCGCGAGGACGAGCGTGGCGAGCGAGAACAGCAGCGCCACGGATTTGGCGGCGTTGCGCCGCGCGGCCGGGACGGCGGCCGTGGCGACCGCCCCGATCGCGGGGAGCGCCGCCGTCGCTGTCAGCAGAGGAAAGGACATCGGTATCAGACCGCCCTCATCAGCAGGGTCGCGGCGATGAGGACCGCCGCACCGCCGAACATCGAGACCGCGTAGGACCGCACGAAGCCGTTCTGCAGCTTGCGCATGCGTCCGGAGAGGCCGCCCACCGAGGCCGCCGTGCCGTTGACGACGCCGTCGACCAGGGTGTGGTCGACGTACACCAGGGACCGCGTGAGGTGCTCGCCGCCGCGGACCAGGACGACGTGGTTGAAGTCGTCCTGGAGCAGGTCGCGCCGGGCGGCCCGGGTGAGGAGCGACCCGCGCGGGGCGACGGCCGGGACGGGGCGCCGGCCGTACTGCGCGTAGGCGATGCCCACGCCGATCACCATCACCGCCACCGTGGACAGCGTGACCGTGAGGGCGCTGACCGGCGGGCGTCCGTGCTCGAACCCGGTGACCGGCTCCAGCCAGTGCACGAAGCGCTCGCCGACGCTGAAGAAGGCGCCCGCGAACACCGAGCCGAAGGCCAGCACGATCATCGGGATCGTCATGACCCTGGGCGACTCGTGCGGGTGCGGCTCGCCCGTCGCGGCAGCGACATGACCGGACGCGGCTTCGCCGCGGTGCTCGGCCGCGGGCTCCGCGCTCGGCGCCATCGGGGAGCGGGTGGGCTGGTTCCTCCAGCGCTCCTCGCCGAAGAACGTCATCAGCATCACGCGCGTCATGTAGTACGCGGTGATGGCCGCGCCCAGCAGGGCGCAGCCGCCGAGGATCCAGCCCTCGGTGCCGCCCTTGGCGAACGCCGCCTCGATGATCTTGTCCTTGGAGAAGAAGCCGGACAGGCCCGGGAAGCCGATGATGGCGAGGTAGCCGAGGCCGAAGGTGACGAACGTGATCGGCATGTACGTGCGGAGGCCGCCGTACCTGCGCATGTCGACCTCGTCGTTCATGCCGTGCATGACCGATCCGGCGCCGAGGAACAGGCCGGCCTTGAAGAAGCCGTGCGTCACCAGGTGCATGATCGCGAAGGCGTAGCCGATGGGGCCGAGGCCGGCCGCGAGCACCATGTAGCCGATCTGCGACATGGTCGAGCCGGCCAGCGCCTTCTTGATGTCGTCCTTCGCGCAACCGACGATCGCACCGAAGAGGAGCGTGACGGCGCCGACGATCGTGACGACGAGCTGCGCG
This sequence comes from Streptomyces sp. NPDC017936, assembly GCF_044328485.1. Taxonomy (NCBI): domain Bacteria; kingdom Bacillati; phylum Actinomycetota; class Actinomycetes; order Kitasatosporales; family Streptomycetaceae; genus Streptomyces; species Streptomyces sp. NPDC017936. The sequence continues at coordinate 160,600 of NZ_JBIRHK010000011.1, forward strand.
TCGGGCGCGGCGTCGAAGATCGCCCCGGAGCGGACGATGAGGTAGACGCCCGCGGTCACCATCGTCGCCGCGTGGATGAGGGCCGAGACCGGGGTCGGGCCCTCCATGGCGTCCCCGAGCCAGGACTGCAGCGGCACCTGGGCGGACTTGCCGCAGGCGGCGAGCAGCAGCATCAGGGCGACGGCGGTGAGCTTGCCCTCGCTCGCGTCACCGGCGAGCCCCGCCTCGCCGTGCGTGCCGAGCAGCGGCCCGAAGGCGAAGGTGCCGAAGGTGGTGAACATCAGCATGATGGCGATCGACAGGCCCATGTCGCCGACGCGGTTGACCAGGAAGGCCTTCTTCGCGGCGGTGGCGGCGCTGGGCTTGTGCTGCCAGAAGCCGATGAGCAGGTAGGAGGCGAGACCGACGCCCTCCCAGCCGACGTACAGCAGCAGGTAGTTGTCGGCGAGGACGAGCAGCAGCATCGCCGCGAGGAACAGGTTCAGGTAGCCGAAGAAGCGGCGGCGCCGTTCGTCGTGCTCCATGTACCCGACCGAGTACAGGTGGATCAGCGAGCCGACGCCCGTGATCAGCAGGACGAACGTCATCGACAGCTGGTCGAGCTGGAAGGCGACGTCCGCCTGGAAGCCCTCGACGGGGATCCAGCTGAACAGGTGCTGCGTCAGCGTCCGGTCGTCGGCGTCCCTGCCGAGCAGGTCGGCGAAGAGGACGACGCCGAACACGAAGGAGACGGCGGCGAGCAGCGTGCCGATCCAGTGGCCGACGGCGTCGAGCCGGCGGCCGCCGAGCAGCAGGACGACCGCTCCGAGCAGGGGCGCCGCGATGAGCAGCGCAATCAGGTTCTCCACGATTCTTCCGACCCCTTACAGCTTCATCAGGCTGACGTCGTCGACCGAGGCCGAGTGGCGGGAACGGAACAGCGACACGATGATCGCGAGTCCGACCACGACCTCCGCGGCGGCGACGACCATCGTGAAGAAGGCGATGATCTGGCCGTCGAGATTGCCGTGCATCCGGGAGAAGGCGACGAACGCGAGGTTGCAGGCGTTGAGCATCAGCTCGACGCACATGAACACGACGATCGCGTTGCGCCTGATCAGCACGCCCGTCGCACCGATCGTGAACAGCAGGGCGGCGAGGTAGAGGTAGTTGACCGGGTTCACTTCGACGCCTCCTCGGTCCGCTGGGAGTTGTTCCGGGAGCGCGGCGGCTCGGTCCCGGCCCGCTCCAGTCGCTCCTGGGCGCGCTGCTCCAGTGCCTTGAGGTCGGCCAGTGCCTCGGTGGACACGTCACGGACCTGGCCGCGCTCGCGCAGCGTCTTGCTGACCGTGAGCTCCGACGGGGTGCCGTCGGGCAGCAGGCCCGCGATGTCCACGGCGTTGTGCCGCGCGTACACGCCGGGCGCCGGCAGCGGAGGCACGTGCTTGCCCTCGCGGACGCGCTGCTCGGCCAGCTCGCGCTGGGTGCGGGCGCGCTCGGTGCGCTCGCGGTGGGTGAGCACCATGGCGCCGACGGCCGCCGTGATCAGCAGGGCGCCGGTGATCTCGAAGGCGAAGACGTACTTGGTGAAGATGAGGGCCGCGAGGCCCTCCACGTTGCCGCCCGCGTTGGCCTCGGAGAGGCCGGTGAACTCCGTCAGGGACGCGTTGCCGATGCCGGCGATCAGCAGGACGCCGAAGCCGAGGCCGCACAGGAGGGCCAGCCAGCGCTGGCCCTTGATGGTCTCCTTCAGGGAGTCCGCCGCGGTGACGCCGACGAGCATCACCACGAACAGGAACAGCATCATGATCGCGCCGGTGTAGACGACGATCTGCACGACGCCCAGGAAGTAGGCGCCGTTGGCGAGGTAGAACACCGCCAGGACGATCATGGTGCCGGCGAGGCAGAGCGCGCTGTGCACGGCCTTCTTCATGAAGACGGTGCACAGGGCGCCGATCACCGCGACGGTGCCGAGCACCCAGAACTGGAAGGCCTCGCCGGTGGAGGTGGAGTAGGCGGCGAGCTGCGCGCTCATCGGCCGGTCACCTCCTTCGCGGCCGGCTCGCCCTCACCGAAGGTGGAGGCGGCCTCCTGCGGGGCCTCGCCCTGGGAGACGGCGGCCTGCCGCTCGGTGCCGGGCGCGGCCTCCGTCACCAGGCCCCGGTAGTAGTCCTGCTCGTCCGTCCCGGGGTAGATGGCGTGCGGCGTGTCGACCATGCCCTCCTCGAGGCCGGCCAGCAGCTGCTCCTTGGTGTAGATCAGGTCGGCGCGGCTGGAGTCGGCGAGCTCGAACTCGTTGGTCATGGTCAGCGCGCGCGTGGGGCAGGCCTCGATGCACAGGCCGCACAGGATGCAGCGGGCGTAGTTGATCTGGTACACGCGCCCGTACCGCTCGCCCGGCGAGTAGCGCTCCTCGTCGGTGTTGTCCGCTCCCTCGACGTAGATGGCGTCGGCGGGGCAGGCCCAGGCGCACAGCTCGCAGCCGACGCACTTCTCCAGGCCGTCCGGATGGCGGTTGAGCTGGTGCCGTCCGTGGAACCGCGGAGCCGTGGTCTTCTTCTGCTCCGGGTACTGCTCGGTCAGCCGCTTCTTGAACATGGCCTTGAAGGTCACGCCGAAGCCGGCCACGGGGTTCTGGAAACCGGGTGTGGTCTCCTTGGGCTCCTCAGCCATCGGACGCCTCCTTTCCTTCCGGCGATCCGTCACTGACAGTGTCCGACCCGCCACTGACAATCAGCTCGCGCTCGCGGCGCGGGCGGCGCCTGGGCACCGGCGGCAGCTCCTGCCCCGGCAGCGGCGGAACGGGGAAACCGCCCGCCATCGGGTCGAAGCCCGCGGGCTCGGCGGGGGCCTCGGCCGGCTTGCCGCGGTCGCGGAACATGTCCGCCACGAAGGAGAGCAGCAGCAGGACCAGGACGGCGCCGCCCACGTAGAGGGCGATGTCGGCGAAGTCGTAGTTCTCGTTGCGCAGGGTCCGCACGGTCGCGACGAGCATCAGCCAGGTCACGGAGACCGGGATGAGGACCTTCCAGCCGAGCTTCATCAGCTGGTCGTAGCGGACGCGGGGGAGCGTGCCGCGCAGCCAGATGAAGAAGAACAGCAGCAGCTGGACCTTGACGGTGAACCAGAGCAGGGGCCACCAGCCGTGGTTCGCGCCCTCCCAGAAGCCGCTGACCGGCCACGGGGCGCGCCAGCCGCCGAGGAAGAGCGTCACCGACACGGCCGAGACCGTCACCATGTTCACGTACTCGGCGAGCATGAACATCGCGAACTTGATCGACGAGTACTCGGTGTTGAAGCCGCCGACCAGGTCGCCCTCGGACTCGGGCATGTCGAAGGGGGCGCGGTTGGTCTCGCCGACCATCGTGACGATGTAGAGGACGAAGGAGACCGGCAGCAGGAGGATGTACCAGCGGTCCTGCTGCTGCTCGACGATCGTCGACGTCGACATCGACCCCGAGTAGAGGAACACCGAGGCGAACGCGGCGCCCATGGCGATCTCGTAGGAGATCATCTGCGCGCACGAGCGCAGGCCGCCCAGCAGCGGGTAGGTGGATCCGGAACTCCAGCCCGCCAGGACGATGCCGTAGATGCCGACCGAGGCGACCGCGAGGATGTAGAGCATCGCGATCGGCAGGTCGGTGAGCTGCATCGTGGTGCGCTGGCCGAAGATCGAGACCTCGTTGCCGGCCGGGCCGAAGGGGATCACCGCGATCGCCATGAAGGCCGGGATGGCCGCGACGATCGGCGCGAGGACGTAGACGACCTTGTCCGCGCGCTTGACGACGAGGTCCTCCTTCAGCATCAGCTTCACGCCGTCGGCGAGCGACTGGAGCATGCCCCAGGGGCCGTGCCGGTTGGGGCCGATGCGCAGCTGCATCCAGGCGACGACCTTGCGCTCCCAGACGATGGAGAACAGCACGGTCACCATCAGGAAGGCGAAGCAGAAGACCGCCTTGACCACGACCAGCCACCACGGGTCGCGGCCGAACATCGAGAGGTCTTCAGCGGCGAGGTACGGGCTCATGCCTCCACCTCCTGGGGGGCTTCGGCGGCGGGCGCCGCCGGGGGGCCGACGCGGACGAGGGAACCGGGCCGGGCGCCGGTGTCGGAGGCGACGCCTCCGCCCACGGAGTTCAGCGGGAGCCACACCACCCGGTCGGGCATCTCGGTGATCCTGACGGGGAGTTCCACCGTTCCGGCGGGGCCCGAGACGGCCAGCGCGTCCCCGTCCTCGACGCCCGCCTCGGCGGCGGTGGCGGCGGACACGCGCGCGTACGCGGCGTGCCGCGTCCCGGCGAGCGCCTCGTCGCCCTGCTGGAGGACGCCCTGGTCGAGCAGCAGCCGGTGCCCGGCGAGCACGGCCTCACCCGCGGCGGGCCGCGGCAGGACGCCCGCGCGCTCCGTCGGTTCGTCGGCCCCCGGACCGTCCCAGGCGCCGAGCCGGTCCAGCTCGGCGCGCGCGGTGCGCAGGTCCGGCAGGCCCAGGTGGACGTCCATGGCGTCGGCCAGCATCTGCAGCACGCGCGCGTCGGCCGGCGCCGGGCGGCGGGTCATCTGGTCGGGCTTGAGCGCGGCCTCGAAGAAGCGCACCCGCCCCTCCCAGTTGAGGAAGGTCCCGGCCTTCTCGGCGACCGCGGCGACCGGCAGGACGACGTCGGCGTGCTCGGTGACCTCGCCGGGCCGCAGCTCCAGCGACACCACGAAGCCGACCTCGGCGAGCGCCTCACGCGCGCGTGCCGGGTCGGGGAGGTCGGCGACCTCCACGCCCGCCACGAGCAGCGCCTGGAGCTCACCGCCCACGGCGGCCTCGATGATCTGCCCGGTGTCGCGGCCGTAGCGGTGCGGGAGTTCGGCGAGCCCCCAGACGGCGGCGACCTCCTCCCGCGCGCGCGGGTCGGTGGCCGGACGCCCGCCCGGCAGCAGCGACGGCAGCGCGCCGGCCTCGATCGCGCCCCGCTCCCCGGCCCGGCGCGGGATCCACACCAGTGCGGCGCCGGTCGCGGTCGCGGCCCGTACGGCGGCGGTGAGTCCGCCGGCCACGGCGGCCAGCCGCTCGCCGACGACGATCACCGCGCCCTCGGCGCGCAGTGCCTCGGCGGCCCTGCCGCCCTCCTCCTCCAGACCGACACCGCCGGACAGCGCGTCCAGCCACTCGGTCTCGGTGCCCGGGGCGGCCGGGAGCAGCGTGCCGCCCGCCTTCTCCAGACCGCGGGTGGCGTGGGTGGCCAGCGAGAACACCTGCTGCCCGTGCTTGCGCCAGGCCTTGCGCAGCCGCAGGAAGACGCCGGGCGCCTCCTCCTCCGACTCGAAGCCCACCAGCAGCACGGCCGGCGCCTTCTCCAGCGAGGTGTAGGTGACGCCCGTACCGTCGAGGTCGCGGCCGTGTCCGGCCACCCTCGCCGCCAGGAAGTCGGCCTCCTCGGCGCTGTGCACGCGCGCGCGGAAGTCGATGTCGTTGGTGTCGAGCGCCACGCGCGCGAACTTGCTGTACGCGTAGGCGTCCTCGATGGTGAGGCGTCCGCCGGTCAGGACACCGGTCCTGCCGCGCGAGGCCAGCAGCCCCTGGGCCGCGATCTGCAGGGCCTCCGGCCAGGACGCCGGGACGAGGCTCCCCTCGGCGTTCCGCACGAGCGGCGTCCCGAGCCGGTCGCGCTGCTGCGCGTACCGGAAGGCGAACCGCCCCTTGTCGCAGATCCACTCCTCGTTGACCTCGGGGTCCGGGGCCGCCAGGCGCCGCATGACCTTGCCGCGCCGGTGGTCGGTGCGCGTGGCGCAGCCGCCGGAGCAGTGCTCGCACACCGAGTGCGAGGAGACCAGGTCGAAGGGCCGGGAGCGGAAGCGGTAGGCCGCCGACGTCAGCGCGCCGACCGGGCAGATCTGGATGGTGTTGCCGGAGAAGTACGACTCGAAGGGGTCGCCCTCGCCGGTGCCGACCTGCTGGAGCGCGCCCCGCTCGATCAGCTCGATCATCGGGTCGCCCGCGACCTGGTTGGAGAAGCGGGTGCAGCGGGCGCACAGCACGCACCGCTCCCGGTCCAGCAGCACCTGCGTGGAGATCGGGACGGGCTTCTCGTAGGTCCGCTTGCGGCCCTCGAACCGGGACTCGGCGTTGCCGTGCGACATGGCCTGGTTCTGCAGCGGGCACTCGCCGCCCTTGTCGCAGACCGGGCAGTCCAGCGGGTGGTTGATGAGGAGCAGCTCCATCACGCCGTGCTGCGCCTTCTCGGCGACCGGCGAGGTGAGGTGGGTCTTCACCACCATCCCGTCCGTGCACGTGATCGTGCAGGACGCCATGGGCTTGCGCTGGCCCTCGACCTCGACGATGCACTGGCGGCAGGCGCCGGCCGGGTCGAGGAGGGGGTGGTCGCAGAAGCGGGGGATCTCGATGCCGAGCTGTTCGGCGGCCCGGATGACCAGGGTGCCCTTGGGCACGCTGATCTCCGCGCCGTCGATCGTCAGCGTGACGAGATCCTCCGGCGGGACCGCCGCCTCTCCCCCTCCCGCGGGAGCGCTGGTGGTCACGGTCATGCGTTCACCTCCGGGCGGTCGGCCCAGGCCGTCGACTTCGCCGGGTCGAAGGGGCAGCCCCGGCCGGTGATGTGCTGCTCGTACTCCTCGCGGAAGTACTTGAGCGAGGAGAAGATCGGCGAGGCGGCGCCGTCGCCGAGGGCGCAGAACGACTTGCCGTTGATGTTGTCGGCGATGTCGTTCAGCTTGTCGAGGTCGGACATCGCGCCCTTTCCGGCCTCGATGTCGCGCAACAGCTGCACGAGCCAGTACGTGCCTTCGCGGCACGGCGTGCACTTGCCGCAGGACTCGTGGGCGTAGAACTCGGTCCAGCGGGTGACGGCACGCACGACGCAGGTCGTCTCGTCGAAGCACTGGAGGGCCTTCGTGCCGAGCATGGAACCCGCGGCGCCCACTCCTTCGTAGTCGAGGGGGACGTCGAGGTGCTCGTCGGTGAACATCGGGGTCGAGGACCCGCCGGGCGTCCAGAACTTGAGGCGGTGGCCCGGTCGCATGCCGCCGCTCATCTCGAGGAGCTGGCGGAGGGTGATGCCGAGCGGGGCCTCGTACTGGCCGGGGCTGGCGACGTGGCCGCTGAGCGAGTACAGCGTGAAGCCCGGGGACTTCTCGCTGCCCATCGACCTGAACCAGTCCTTGCCGTTGTTCAGGATCGCGGGAACCGATGCGATCGATTCGACGTTGTTCACCACAGTCGGGCACGCGTAGAGGCCCGCGATCGCAGGGAAGGGGGGACGGAGCCGCGGTTGACCCCGGCGGCCTTCGAGCGAGTCCAGCAGCGCGGTCTCCTCACCGCAGATGTACGCGCCGGCGCCGGCGTGCACGGTGAGTTCGAGGTCGAGTCCGCTGCCCAGGACGTTCTCGCCGAGGTAGCCGGCCGCGTAGGCCTCGCGCACGGCCTCGTGCAACCGCCGCAGGACGGGGACGACTTCACCCCGCAGGTAGATGAAGGCATGCGACGACCTGATGGCGTAACACGCGATGACGATGCCCTCGATGAGGCTGTGCGGGTTCGCGAAGAGGAGCGGGATGTCCTTGCACGTCCCGGGCTCCGACTCGTCGGCGTTGACAACGAGATAGTGCGGTTTTCCGTCTCCCTGCGGAATGAACTGCCACTTCATCCCCGTCGGGAATCCCGCGCCGCCGCGCCCGCGCAGACCGGAGTCCTTGACGTACGCGATCAGTTCGTCCGGCGACATGGCGAGCGCCTTGCGGAGCCCCTCGTACCCGTCGTGCCTCCGGTAGACGTCCAGCGTCCAGGACCTGTCCTCGTCCCAGAAGGCCGACAGCACGGGTGCGAGCAGCTTCTCGGGGCTCATGTCTTTCAGCTCGGTTGCCAAGGTCATCACTCCCCCTCCTCGGCGGTGGGCCCTGCCGGGTGGGCCGGGTCGGAGGCCGACGTCTCCTGCGGCGCGTCGTGCGAACCGAGGTGTTCGGCCGGCGACGGCTCGTGCACCTTGTCCTGCGGTTCGTCGTGCGGTCCGCCGTCGCGCGGGTGGACCACGCGCGCGGGTGCGACCTCTCCCTTCGCCAGGCGGAGGCCCACCAGCGACGCCGGTCCCGCGCTGCCGCTCGCCTCGACGGCGCCCTCGCGCTCGTCGGGGAAGCCCGCCAGGATCCGGGCGGTCTCCTTGAAGGTGCACAGCGGCGCCCCGCGCGTGGGCGAGACCGCGCGTCCGGACCGCAGGTCGTCCACCAGGCGCTTCGCGCTCTGCACGGTCTGGTTGTCGAAGAACTCCCAGTTGACCATCACGACCGGCGCGTAGTCGCAGGCCGCGTTGCACTCGATGTGCTCCAGGGTGACCGCGCCGTCGTCGGTGGTCTCGCCGTTGCCGACGCCGAGGTACTCCTGGAGCGCCTCGAAGATGGCGTCGCCGCCCATCACCGCGCAGAGGGTGTTGGTGCAGACGCCCACCTGGTAGTCGCCGCTCGGGCGGCGCCGGTACATGGTGTAGAAGGTGGCGACGGCGGTGACCTCGGCGGTGGTCAGGCCGAGCACGTCGGCGCAGAACCGCATCCCGGTGCGCGTGACGTGTCCCTCCTCCGACTGCACGAGGTGCAGCAGCGGCAGGAGGGCGGACCGGGAGTCGGGGTAGCGGGCGATGATCTCGCGCGCGTCCCGTTCGAGCCGGGCCCGGACGTCGTCCGGGTAGGCGGGCGCGGGCAGCTCGGGCATGCCGAGGCTGACGCCGCGCTCCGAAGAAGAGGTGGTCACCGGTCGACGCCTCCCATCACGGGGTCGATGGACGCGACGGCGACGATGACGTCGGCGACCTGGCCGCCCTCGCACATCGCCGCCATCGCCTGCAGGTTGGTGAAGGACGGGTCGCGGAAGTGGACCCGGTAGGGGCGGGTGCCGCCGTCGGACACCGCGTGCACCCCGAGCTCGCCCTTGGGCGACTCCACCGCCGCGTACGCCTGTCCCGGCGGGACGCGGAAGCCCTCGGTGACCAGCTTGAAGTGGTGGATCAGGGCCTCCATGGAGGTGCCCATGATCTTCTTGATGTGGTCGAGGGAGTTGCCGAGGCCGTCCGGGCCCAGGGCGAGCTGGGCCGGCCAGGCGATCTTCCGGTCGCCGACCATGACCGGGCCGGGCTGCAGCCGGTCCAGGCACTGTTCGACGATCCGCAGGGACTGCCGCATCTCCTCGAGACGGACGAGGAAGCGGCCGTAGGCGTCGCAGGTGTCGGTGGTCGGGACGTCGAAGTCGTACGTCTCGTAGTCGCAGTAGGGCTGCGTCTTGCGCAGGTCGTGCGGCAGGCCGGTGGAGCGCAGGATCGGGCCGGTGGCGCCGAGGGCCATGCAGCCGGCCAGGTCGAGGTAGCCGATGTCCTGCATGCGGGCCTTGAAGATGGGGTTCCCGGTGGCGAGCTTGTCGTACTCCGGGAGGTTCTTCTTCATCTTCTTCACGAACTCGCGGATCTGGTCCACCGCGCCGGGCGGCAGGTCCTGGGCGAGTCCGCCGGGGCGGATGTACGCGTGGTTCATCCGCAGGCCCGTGATGAGCTCGTAGATGTCGAGAATCATTTCACGATCGCGGAATCCGTAGATCATGATCGTGGTGGCGCCGAGTTCCATGCCGCCGGTGGCGATGCACACCAGGTGCGAGGACATCCGGTTCAGCTCCATCAGGAGCACCCGGATGATCTTGGCGCGCTCGGTGACCTGGTCCTCGATGCCGAGGAGTTTCTCGACGGCGAGACAGTAGGCCGTCTCGTTGAAGAAGGACGTCAGGTAGTCCATGCGCGTCACGAACGTGGTGCCCTGCGTCCACGTGCGGTACTCGAGGTTCTTCTCGATGCCGGTGTGGAGGTAGCCGATGCCGCAGCGGGCCTCGGTGACCGTCTCGCCCTCGATCTCCAGGATCAGGCGGAGCACCCCGTGGGTGGAGGGGTGCTGGGGACCCATGTTGACGACGATGCGCTCGTCGTCGGCGCGGGCCGCGGACTGGACGACCTCGTCCCAGTCGCCACCGGTGACCGTGTAGACGGTGCCCTCGGTGGTCTCGCGCGCCGAGGCGGCGGAGGCCGCGTTTGCTGACTGCGTGCTCACGAGTACGACCTCCGCTGGTCCGGAGCCGGGATCTGGGCGCCCTTGTACTCGACGGGGATGCCGCCGAGGGGATAGTCCTTGCGCTGCGGATGGCCCTGCCAGTCGTCCGGCATCATGATCCGCGTCAGGGCCGGGTGACCGTCGAAGACGAGTCCGAAGAAGTCGTAGGTCTCGCGCTCGTGCCAGTCGTTGGTCGGATAGACGGAGACCAGGGACGGGACGCGCGGGTCGCTGTCCGGGGCGCTGACCTCCAGGCGGATCAGCCGGTTGTGGGTGATCGAGCGCAGGTGGTAGACGGCGTGCAGCTCGCGGCCCTTGTCGTTCGGGTAGTGGACGCCGCTGACGCCGGTGCAGAGCTCGAAGCGCAGGGCCGGGTCGTCGCGCAGGGTGCGGGCGACGCGCGGCAGGTGCTCGCGTTCGACGTGGAAGGTGATCTCGCCGCGGTCGACGACCGTCTTCTCGATCGCGTTCTCGGGGAGCAGGCCCTGTTCCTCCAGCGCGCCCTCGAGCTCGTCGGCGACCTCGTCGAACCAACCGCCGTAGGGCCGGCTCGCCGGTCCCGGGAGCCGGACCGAGCGGACCAGGCCGCCGTAGCCGGAGGTGTCGCCGCCGTTGTTCGCGCCGAACATGCCGCGCTGGACGCGGATCTCCTCACCGCCCTGGCCGCGCTGGCCGGGGAGGTTGGAGGCGGAGAGGTCCTTCTCGGGGTTGGTCCCGTTCGCGGAGCCGTTCACGCCGTTGGCGCCGTTCGCGTCGCTCACCGCAGCAGCCCCTTCATCTCGATCGTGGGCAGGGCCTTGAGCGCCGCCTCCTCCGCCTCGCGGGCCGCCTCCTCGGCGTTCACGCCCAGCTTGGAGTTCTGGATCTTGTGATGGAGCTTCAGGATCGCGTCCATGAGCATCTCCGGGCGCGGCGGGCAGCCGGGCAGGTAGATGTCGACGGGGACGATGTGGTCGACGCCCTGGACGATCGCGTAGTTGTTGAACATGCCGCCCGAGGACGCGCACACGCCCATGGAGATCACCCACTTGGGGTTCGGCATCTGGTCGTAGACCTGCCGGAGCACCGGCGCCATCTTCTGGCTGACCCGGCCCGCGACGATCATCAGGTCCGCCTGGCGGGGCGAACCGCGGAAGACCTCCATGCCGAAGCGCGCCAGGTCGTAGCGGCCGGCGCCGGTGGTCATCATCTCGATGGCGCAGCAGGCGAGGCCGAACGTGGCGGGGAAGACGGACGCCTTGCGCACCCAGCCCGCGGCCTGCTCGACGGTGGTCAGCAGGAATCCGCTCGGCAGCTTTTCTTCGAGTCCCATGACTAAAGGCCCCTCAGTCCCATTCCAGGCCGCCGCGTCGCCACACGTACGCGTAGGCGACGAAGACGGTGAGCACGAAGAGCAGCATCTCCACGAGCCCGAAAAGCCCCAGGGCGTCGAAGGTGACGGCCCAGGGGTAGAGGAAGACGATCTCGATGTCGAAGACGATGAAGAGCATCGCCGTCAGGTAGTACTTGATCGGGAAGCGCCCGCCGCCGGCCGGCGTGGGGGTCGGCTCGATTCCGCACTCGTAGGCCTCGAGCTTGGCGCGGTTGTACCGCTTCGGCCCGATCAACGTGGCCATGACCACGGAGAAGATCGCAAAGCCTGCCCCGAGGGCTCCCAGTACGAGGATGGGCGCATACGCGTTCACCGCTCCTCGCTCCTCTCAGTCGGCACTGACTGCTGGCGATGGCATGGACTCACTTCCGTCCCACACGCCTCACGGACCCCGCTCGTCCCGGCGAAGATCGCGAACATGTGAAGCAGGTCACAAGCCCAACTGCCTCGCATCTTATGCCTGCCGCTCTGTGATCTGCGACACGGGGTATTCCACAAGCTTTGTGATCTCTGCCACCTGACGAACGATCATGAAGTCATATCAGCAGTGATCTTCGTACGGGAAGCGCCGGAGTGATCACAAGAAGTGACATTTCCGCTCGTCACCGCAGGCCGCGCGGTGCGTCTCCATATCAAGAGACTTCCTCTGCATGCAAATTGGCGCTGGACGCGGCGCCCTGCTAGAGGACGCGTTCACACCTCGGAGGGAGCCGGCGGGTCGGATGTGGACGCGTGCGCGCGTTCACGAGCGGAAGGGGCGGGTCCACCCGCGCGGGACGCGGGTGCACCGGTAACCGTTCCGTGACCTCCGCCACACCCGCGAGGCCGCCGGAGAACCGGGCTTGGCCAACGGTCCCAACCAGTGGTAGGCGCGGGGCAATTCGGACGTAACAGCGAAAGCCCATGATCACAGGCTTGAGCACCTGTGTCCGCATTGTCCGTTACGCCGTCAATAAAGGGCGATGGGGGCGCCGTTCGGAGGTTTCGTTGAGCAATTGTGGCGCAGCACACGTTTCTTGAAGGTATGAAGGAGCCCCTGGTACCGCTAGTACCCATGTCCCACACCGCTCACATACGCAGCCACCGGAAGCCCCGCCGCAGCGCGTCGACGATCGCGATGCGGGCCGGAGTCGCCAGTGGTGTCCTCGGCACGCTGGCCGTCGCCACGGCGGCCGGTTCGGCCAACGCCGCCGAGCCGGTGACGCAGACGCTCGAACTGCCCGTGCTCACCGGTGACGTGGCCGCCCAGGTCGCCCAGTCCGCCCAGGCCACGCAGCAGGCCGCGGCGGACTACCAGCTCGAGGCCGAGCGTGACGCGGCCGCCGCCGCGGCGGCCGAGGAGGCCAAGAAGGACCTCGCCGCCGCCAAGAAGGCCGAGGCCAAGAAGAAGGCCGAGGAGGCCCGCAAGGCGGCCGCCGAGGCCGCCGTCTCCCGCTCCTCGGAGCGGACCGTCCTCGCCGCGTCCGCGTCCGCGTCCACGAGCGTCTCCGCTCCGGCCGGCGGCAGCGTGGCGACGGTCATCGCCTTCCTCAAGGCGCAGGTGGGCGACGCCTACGTCATGGGCGCCACCGGACCCAACGCGTGGGACTGCTCCTCGCTCGTCCAGGCCGCGTTCCGTCAGGTCGGCGTCGACCTGCCGCGCGTCTCCCAGGACCAGTCGATGGCCGGCACCGACGTCTCCCTGTCCGACCTCCAGGTCGGCGACATCCTCTACTGGGGCGGCAAGGGTTCGGCCTACCACGTGGGCGTCTACATCGGCGACGGCCAGTACCTGGACGCGGCCAACCCCTCCAAGGGCGTCGTCATCCAGGACCTCTCCGGCTACCCGGCCTCGGGTGCCGTGCGCGTGCTCTGACACCCGCCCGCGCGCACCACACGCGTCGAAGGGCCGCAGCCGCTCGGGGGCTGCGGCCCTTCGGGCTCTCCCGCCGGGAGCGCGAGGACGCGCTGCGGCAGGCGGCGGCGCGGCGCGAGGGGGTCACGGCGCGCCGGGCCGCCCGCCGGGAGGCGCTCAGCTCCTGACGGCCGCCCGCCGCCGAGGGCCCCCTCACGGCCGGGCCCCGGCGCTCACGCCTTCGGCGCCACCTTGCTCAGGCCGTTGATGATGCGGTCCATCGCGTCGCCGCCCGTCGGGTCGGTGAGGTTCGCGAGCAGCTTCAGGGTGAACTTCATCAGCAGGGGGTGCGTCAGACCGCGCTGGGCCGCGATCTTCATGATCTTCGGGTTGCCGATGAGCTTCACGAAGGCACGGCCCAGCGTGTAGTAGCCGCCGTAGGTGTCCTTGAGGATCCGCGGGTACCGCTGCAGGGCCAGTTCGCGCTGGCCGGGGGTGGCGCGGGCGTGGGCCTGGACGATGACGTCGGCGGCGATCTGGCCGGACTCCATGGCGTAGGCGATGCCCTCGCCGTTGAAGGGGTTCACCAGGCCGCCGGCGTCGCCGACGAGCAGCAGGCCCTTGGTGTAGTGGGGCTGGCGGTTGAAGGCCATGGGCAGGGCGGCGCCCCGGATCGGGCCGGTCATGTTCTCCGGGGTGTAGCCCCAGTCCTCCGGCATGGAGGCGCACCAGGCCTTCAGCACCTCGCGCCAGTCCAGCTCCTTGAAGGAGTCGGAGGTGTTGAGGACGCCCAGACCGACGTTGGAGGTGCCGTCGCCCATGCCGAAGATCCAGCCGTAGCCGGGCAGGAGCCGGTCCTCGCCCGGGCCGCGCCGGTCCCACAGCTCCAGCCAGGACTCCAGGTAGTCGTCGTCGTGGCGCGGCGAGGTGAAGTAGGTGCGCACGGCGACGCCCATCGGACGGTCCTCGCGGCGGTGCAGCCCCATCGCCAGGGACAGCCGGGTGGAGTTGCCGTCGGCGGCGACCACGAGCGGCGCGTGGAAGGCGACCTCGCGCTTCTCCTCGCCGAGCTTGGCGCGCACGCCGGTGATGCGGCCGGTGCGGTCGTCGACGATCGGGGCGCCGACGTTGCAGCGCTCGTAGAGCCGGGCGCCCGCCTTCTGCGCCTGGCGGGCCAGCTGCTCGTCGAAGTCGTCGCGCTTGCGGACGAGGCCGTAGTCGGGGAAGGAGGCGAGATCCGGCCAGTCCAGCTGGAGTCGGACACCGCCGCCGATGATGCGCAGGCCCTTGTTGCGCAGCCAGCCGGCCTCCTCGGAGATGTCGATGCCCATGGCCACGAGCTGCTTGACGGCGCGCGGGGTGAGGCCGTCGCCGCAGACCTTCTCGCGCGGGAACTCGGTCTTCTCGAGCAGGAGCACGTCGAGTCCGGCCTTGGCGAGGTGGTACGCCGTCGTGGAGCCGGCCGGCCCCGCGCCGACGACGATCACATCGGCGGTGTTTTCGGAGAGGGGCTCAGTCACGACGGTCACGGCGGGATCTCCCCAAGTTCGACATCTGCGTGCCGACCGGCACTGGACACGGGCAGTCTATTCAGCAGAATTGATCACCCGGCTGAAGGGCTGCCCCGTGAACCGAGTTCTCCCCGTAGTACGGCTGCGCGTCCCCACGGACGAGGACGCGGTCGCGTGGCACCGGGTCTTCGACGACCCGGACGTCATGGAGTTCCAGGGCGGCAGGTCCGCCGGGCTGTCGGTCTACGAGGAGCTCACCGCCCGCCAGCGCCGCCATGACGCCGAGCGCGGCTTCTGCCTGTGGACCGTGCTCGACGAGTCGGACCGGGTCATCGGCTTCACCGGCGCCCAGCCCTGGGAGCGGGACTGGGGTCCCACGGGCGAGATCGAGATCGGCTGGCGGCTCGGGCGGGAGCACTGGGGCCGGGGGTACGTCACGGCGGCCGCGCGGATGACGCTGGACCGGGTGCGGGAGGCCGGGGTGCCGGCCGTCGTGGCCATGGTCGACGCGCGCAACGCCCGCTCCATCGCGGTCACGCGGCGGCTCGGCATGCGGCTGGCCGAGGTCTTCACGACCCCCGAGTCCCGGCGGGAGGGCCACTGCTACCGCCTCGACCTCCACGAGGGTGACGCTGCGTGACGGAATGTCACGGATAGACACCGAACGCTTCCGGACGGCACCCCGGGACGGTTACCCTTCCAGTACCGCTGGGGGTGACATCTGTGCTCATACAGCCCAAAACACCCGAAGTGCGCGTGCCGAGACTCGTCGGCCTCATGGCCATGGACGCGCGCGAAGCGGCCACGGCACGAGGAGTGCTGCTGGCCGCACCCGACCGGCCCGACTTCCACCGCACGGTCGTCGACTACGTCGTACGGCAGTACCCGCCCCCCGGGGCCGAGGTGCCGCGCGGCGCGGTCGTGACCGTCTGGTTCGACTTCGCCGAGGGCGAGGGCGGCGGGGGCGCGGGCGTCCGCGAGCCGCGCCTGCCGAGACCGGGAGGAGGCGGGCTGGAACGTGAGCTGGACCAGCCGGGAGACCCCTTCGAGGCGGTCGGCCGGTAGCGGCCGCCTGCCCCGCCGGGCGGCCCCGCCGGGAGGGGCGGGGCCCGGTACCCGTCTCAGCTCTCCTTGAAGCCGCGGTGCAGGGCCACCACTCCACCGGTCAGGTTCCGCCAGGCGACCTTCGACCAGCCGGCCTCGCGCAGCCGCTCGGCCAGGGCGGGCTGGTCGGGCCAGGCGCGGATGGACTCGGCGAGGTAGACGTACGCCTCGGGGTTCGAGGACACCGAGCGTGCGACCGGGGGCAGGGCGCGCATCAGGTACTCGGTGTAGACGGTCCGGAAGGGCGTCCAGGTCGGGTGCGAGAACTCGCAGATCACGACCCGGCCGCCGGGCCGCGTCACCCGGTGCATCTCCCGCAGGGCGGCGTCGAAGTCCTGCACGTTGCGCAGGCCGAAGGAGATCGTGACGGCGTCGAAGGTGTCGTCCTTGAACGGCAGCCGCGTCGCGTCGCCCGCGGTGAACGGCAGCCAGGGGTGCCTCTTCTTGCCGACCTGGAGCATGCCGAGGGAGAAGTCGCAGGGGACCACGTAGGCGCCGGTCCGCGCGAACGGCAGCGAGGAGGTGGCCGTGCCGGCCGCCAGGTCCAGGACCTTCTGCGCCGGACGGGCGTCGACCGCCCGGGCGACCTCCTTGCGCCACCTGCGGTCCTGGCCGAGCGAGAGGACGTCGTTCGTCAGGTCGTAACGTTCCGCCACGTCGTCGAACATCGAGGCGACTTCGTGCGGCTGCTTGTTCAGGGAAGCGCGGGTCACCCGCCCATTGTGGCAGCCCGCGCCTCACCGGCTCACGGCAGGAGCCGTGGCCGCTTCTTCCCCGCGACGTCCTCGACCCACCCGCACAGCAGCACGAACAGCACGATCAGCACCCAGCCGACGCCGAACATGAACCACAGGCTGTCCAGCGGCAGGTACTTCTCGAACGCGGGCACGTTCCAGAACACGTCGATCAGCGGAACCGCCAGCACCAGGGCGATCTCGTGCCAGAGGTAGATCGTCACGGCGCGCGCGTTGAAGACCGTGACGATCCGGTTCGTGCGCCGGTAGCGGGTGAGCCGGGCGAAGTCGATGCCGAAGTACGCCTTCGCCCACATCAGCAGCATCACGAAACCGGCCGACCAGAAGGCCTGGGCCAGCGGGTCCTCGTCCAGGTCGTAGGTGCCGAACTCGCCCTGGTGCGCGAAGGCGTACCAGCCGCCGTAGGCCATCGCGGCGAGCGAGAGGACGACCACCAGGGCGGGCTTCATCCGCTGGAGGACGCCGTCGCGGTGCGCGAAGCCGAGGATCCAGCAGAAGAGGTACGTCGACAGGTCCCACAGGGCGGTGCCGACGCGGTTGTCGGGGCCGGCCCAGACGAAGGTCAGGACCATGACCGGGACGAGGGACAGCACCAGGACCGCGACCGGGGCGAGGCGGAACACCCGGAGCAGGAGCGGGGAGAGCAGGACGAACCACAGGTAGGTCCGCAGGTACCAGAGGATCTCCCAGGCCTGCTCGCCCCAGGCGTTGCCCGGCGGGTCGCCCAGCGGCACGATCCAGTAGACGATCTGCCAGCCCGGCATCCAGTCGTGGATCATCATCGCGACGACCACGAAGACGCCCCAGAACCAGAACGGCGGCAGCAGCCGGCGCACACGGCTCTTGATCACCTTGAGCGCGGGGCGTTCCAGGGACTTCGCCATCAGGGTGCCGGCCAGGCCGAACATGACCCCCATGGACGGGAAGACCAGGCTCGCCCAGGCCCAGCCGAAGGTGTGGTAGGTGACGACGCGGACCAGCGCCAGGGCGCGCAGGGTGTCGAAGTAGCGGTCGCGGACGCCCGCCCCGGGCGCCCCCGAGGGCTTCTCCCCCGCCGGTGCCGCGGGGCCGGCCGGCTCCGCGGCACCGGCGGGACGGGACCGGCCCGGCCCGACGGGCTCGCCCGCCCGGACCGGCTCGTCCACCGCCACCACCGGCTCGTCCACCGCCACCGCGGGCAGCGGTTCCGTCCGGTCCACCGGCCGGGGCTGGACCGGCGGCTGCCCCTGCCCCGCGTACTGCTGGGGGTACGGCTGCTGGTCCGCGTACGGCTGGGGGTACGGCTGCTGGTCCGCGTACGGCTCGTACGCGTACGGCTGCTGGTACGCGTACGGCTGCTGTCCGTGAACGGCCCCGTGTCCGCCCTCGTACTCCTGCGGGTACGGCTGCTGATGGGGCCGGCCCGGCTGCGGCCAGCCCTCCTGCCCACCCCCCTGGCCGTATCCCCAGCCCTGGCCGTATCCCCAGCCCTGGCCGTACCCCTGGCCCTGGCCGTACCCCTGGCCCTGCTCTTCCCAGCTCATCAGCTCGCCCTGGCCGGAGTCCCGACCTCGCCCGTCCGCTTCAGCTTCTGCCAGCGGAGGCGGCCGCCGGTGAGGGCGGTGATGCAGGAGTGGATGAGGACGAGGTACATCATCTGGCGGTAGGCGAGCTGCTGGAGCGGCATCATCAGCAGGTAGCGGTACTTCTCGCGGTCCAGGCGGAAGGCGTAGCCGGCGCAGAAGAGCTGGACGCCCAGCACCGCCAGCCAGGCCAGCAGGGCCGCCTTGAAGTCGATGAAGATCATCGAGTAGACGGTGAACACGTCGATCAGCGGGGCGAAGACCGGCGTGATGATCTGGAAGAGCACGACCAGCGGCATCCCGACCCGGCCGAAGCGGCCCGAAGCGCCCTTGTCCGTGAGTGACTTGCGGTGCTTCCACAGCGCCTGCATGGTGCCGTAGGACCAGCGGTAGCGCTGGGACCACAGCTGCTTCAGGGAACCGGGCGCCTCCGTCCAGGCGACGGCGTGCTCCTGGTAGACGACGTTCCAGCCCGCGCGGTGCATGGCGATGGTGATGTCGGTGTCCTCGGCGAGGGTGTCCTCGCTCATGCCGCCGACCTCGAGCACGGCGTCCCGGCGGAACGCGCCGATCGCGCCGGGGATCGTCGGCATGCAGCGCAGCAGGTCGTACATGCGGCGGTCGAGGTTGAAGCCCATCACGTACTCGATGTGCTGCCAGGCGCCGATGACGGTGTTGCGGTTGCCGACCTTGGCGTTGCCGGCGACCGCGCCGACCTTCGGGTCGGCGAAGGGCTGCACCAGCTGGTGCACGGCCTCCGGCTCGAAGACGGTGTCGCCGTCCATCATCACGACGATGTCATGACTGGCGCTGCGGACGCCGTTGTTGAGGGCGGCGGGCTTGCCCGCGTTCTCCTGCCGGATGACCCGGACGTTCGTCATGCCGAGCTTCTCGGCCGCGGCGCGGGCGATCTCCGACGTGCCGTCCGTCGACCCGTCGTCGACGACGAGGATCTCGATCGGATGGGTGCTCCGCGCCAGCGACTCCAGGGTGTTGGCGATGCACTCCTTCTCGTTGTACGCCGGGACGATCACGCTCACCGGCCGGGTGACCCTCGGCCCCCAGCTGAAGCGGCGCTTGTTGCGGATGCGGTAGTGGCGGCGGGCCAGGATCAGCATCATCCCGAAGCGGCCCATGACCGCCACGCCGACGATCATCAGTCCGTACGAGAGCGCCGGGACCGTCCACTCGGCGACGGCGACGGCCGCGATCAGCGCCTTGCCCTCGTACAGGGTCAGCCCGGTGGCCTCCCGGTGGGCGGCCTGGAGCAGGTTGCCGGAGCCGGCGTCGCCCTGTCCGCCCTGCCCGTTCGGCGCGGCGCCGGGCTGTTCACCGGTCGCCCCGGCGACACCGGCGTCCGCGGCTCCCGCCTCCGGGGACGCCGTCCCAGCGGCGTCCGTGTCCGCGGCGTCCGTGTCCGCGGCGTCCGTGTCCGAGTCGTCCGCCGCCTGCTGCGCCTGACCGGACGCCGGGCCGCCGGCGGCGGCCGTGTTCTGCTCCTGCATCGCGCCGCTGATGGTGGTGAAGGTGTACCCGGCCGCCTTCATCTTCTCGATGTACGTCGGCAGCGCCTTGATCGTCTGCGAGCGCTCGCCGCCCGCGTCGTGGAAGAGGACCGACGCGCCCTCGCCGTCCTCCGGCGTGGCCCACTCGATGATCTTCGAGACGCCCGGCCGCTTCCAGTCGTCGCTGTCGGTGTCGATGAACACGCTGGTGTAGCCGTCCTCGCCGAGCCTCTTGTAGACGGGCCAGCTGTAGTTGTCGATGGCGTCCGTCTCCGAGGAGTACGGCGCGCGGAACAGCGTGGTGGTGATGCCGGCCGCGCCCGCGAGCGCGAGCTGGGTCTGCTGCATCTCTCGGTTGACCCGGGCGTCGCTCTGGTAGGAGAGGTCGACGTGGGTGAAGGTGTGGATGCCCACCTCGTTGCCCTCCTCGACCATCTCCTTCACGATGTCCGGGTAGCGCGAGACCATCGAGCCGACCAGGAAGAACGTGCCGGGCACGTCGTACTTCTCGAGGATCTCCAGCACCTGGGGCGTCCAGGTGGGGTTGGGGCCGTCGTCGAAGGTGAGCGCGATCGTCTTGTCGGGCACGGAGACGGTGGTGGCCTGCCCGCCCCGGAAGGTGAGGATCGGGCCGCCGTCGAGGACGTCCTCGGGCACCTTGCTGGAGCTGGCCCCGGTGCGCACGCGCTGGTCGCCGCCGACCTCGGCGCGCAGGTAGCCGTCGAGCAGCATCACGCTGGTCAGGGCGAGCAGGAGCAGCAGGGCGAGGATGACACGCGGTTTCTGCAGCGCCGCGGCCTTGCCCGCCGCCCGCTCGATGCGGGAGGGGGCGCGGCGCCGGCCGCGGGTGGGAGTCGTCGTCATAGGGGTGGCTGCGTTCCGGTCGTGGGCGTCAGTCGGCGGTCGCCGAGGCGGACGGGGTCGGGGAGGAGGTGCCCGAGGGCGGTGTGCCACCCGGCAGGCCGACCTGGTCGCCCAGGCCGCCGTCCGGGCGGAGGCCGCCGGGCCCCCCGCCCTGGGCGCCCTGACCGTTGCCGCCGAACGGCAGCAGCGACGACGGGGTCAGCGAGGTGCCCCAGCCCATGAAGGCGGCGCCGAGGACGGCCGCGTAGGCGAGGCAGCCGACGCCGAGGAGGAGGCCGATCCGGCGCAGCAACTTGGACCTGCGTCCGGAGTTGTCGACGAACACGGGCCCTTCGGCGGAGTCGTTGTCGTGTTTGCGACGGCGACCGCGACCGGCCGTACGGCTTTCGATGGCAGGCTCGGATTGCATTCCTCAGAGATTAGGCAGCCTTTATGTGCCAAAAACTCTGGAAAGCATGTGAGGCAACCATGAGAAACAGCCGAACCTGTGGCCTGCCTGAGAGATCCGGGAGCCCCCCGCACGTCTCCCGGTCCACACGAGGGGACCAATTGCCGCTTTTGTACGGCTAGTTGACCCTGTTTGCACGCTTATGTCCGCACCGTGTCCGTGTGTTCACAGCTCCCGCGCGAACCGCCCGCATGTGAGACATTTCCCTTCCGAGGACGGGATTTGTTTCCCTTCTGAGACAGAAATCACGAGAGCGGGTGCATGCGCAATGAGGAGTTTCCTGAAGCCGGCGGCCGGGGTCACTTGTCTGTTTGCCCTGGCCACGGCGGGATGCTCCGCGGGCTCCGGCGGCACGTCGGACGCGGCGCCCGCGGCGCCCGAACGGACCAGCAGCGCCTCCCCGTCCCCGAGCGCCTCGTCGGGCACGTCCCCCTCCTACGCCCCCTACGTGAGTGCCACGGAGGCCTCGGCCAACGACGCGGCCGGCTCGCCCACGACGTACAACCTCGCCTTCGTCATCTCGGACGGCAGCGGCTGCACGCCGAAGTGGAACGGCGCCTACGCGATCGGCGACACGACCGTGAAGTCCCGTCTGGCCGCGCTCACCGGGTCGGGCGCCTCGCTCCGCGTGTCCTTCGGCGGGGCCTCCGGGAAGGAGCTGGCGGCGACCTGCGACAGCGTCTCGGAACTGGCGGAGGCGTACGCCGCGGCGCTCGACGCGGCCGGCGCCACGCGGGCCGACTTCGACATCGAGGGCGACGAGCTGACCGACTCCGCCTCCGTCGCCCTGCGTTCGCAGGCGATCGCCGCGTTGCAGCGGGAGCGCCCGGACCTCCAGGTCTCCTTCACCCTCCCGGTGATGCCCTCCGGGCTGGACGCCGACGGCGTGGCGCTGCTGCAGTCGGCGAACAAGTACGACGTCCAGGTCTCCACCGTGAACCTGATGACGATGAACTACGGCGAGTCGTACACCGGCGACATGGGCGGCTACGCGATCGCCTCGGCCACCGCCGCGCACACCCAGCTGAAGGACGTCTTCGGGACGGAGGACGCGGCCGCCTGGAAGGGCATGGCGCTGACCTCGATGATCGGGGTCAACGACATCGACGGCGAGACGTTCACGCTCGCCGACGCGGCCGAGGTGCGGACGTTCGCCGAGGGGAAGGGCATCTCCTGGGTGTCGATGTGGTCGACGTTCCGCGACCAGCCGTGCGAGGACGACGACGCGGACCGGGACGACGCGCTCACCAACTGCAGCGGGGTGGAGCAGGACGCGGGCGCCTTCGCGGAGGCGTTCTCGGGGTGAGGGCCGGCGCCGCCGCTCCGGGGCCGGCGCCGTCGTGGGGGCCGGTCCCGCCACGGGGTCAGCGCCGCCGGTACACCAGGCGCCCCTCGACCACGGTCGCCACGCAGGTCCCGGCGCCGCGTGCGGCGAGCGCGGCCTCGTCCGGCACGTCGAAGACGGCGAACCGGGCGGCGGAGCCGGGCTCCCGGGGCTCCGCGAACATCACCGGCAGGCCGCAGGCGTACGGGTCCAGCGAGGGCGTCCCGCCGGGGCGCCCCAGTCGGCCGACCACGCCCAGTCCGGAGCGGCGCACGGCGTCCCGGACGGCGCGGTTGCGCAGTTCCCCGCAGGCCGCCGCGACCGTGCCGTGGGCCAGCATGCGCTGCACCCCGCGCCGGGCGCTCGCGCCCCAGCGGGCGTCGTCCATGGCCAGGGCCGCGAGCGCGTCCCTCGTCAGCGGCTCGGTGCCCAGCTCGTCGGCCTCGCGCGGATCCGGGTGGTACGCCTCCTCCAGCAGCTCGTTGCCGTGGAGGTTGACGAGGCCGGGGGAGAGGATGCCGGGCCACCGGCGCACCCGGGCCCGCGGGCGGTCGGCGAGCAGGTCCTCCAGGGAGCCCGCCTGAGCGATCCACGCGCCGTCGACGGCGAGCGCCCGCCCCTGGGAATCCGCGTGGATCGTGAGCATGCGCGGGCTAGTTGGACGCGAGGATCTTCAGCTCGGGGTGAGCCGTGCCGCCCTCGATGGCCGTCGAGGAGATGTGCGAGGCGACCCGCTCGTCGACGGGGTCGTTCGCCGGGTCGTCGTGGACGACGAGGTGTTCGTACGTCGTCGAGCGCTGCGCCGGGACCCGGCCCGCCTTCCGGATCAGGTCGATGATCTCCAGGCGGTTGGAGCGGTGCTTGGCGCCGGCCGAGGAGACGACGTTCTCCTCCAGCATGATCGAGCCGAGGTCGTCGGCGCCGTAGTGCAGGGAGAGCTGGCCGATCTCCTTGCCGGTGGTCAGCCAGGAACCCTGGATGTGCCGGACGTTGTCCAGGAACAGCCGCGCGATCGCGATCATCCGCAGGTACTCGAAGATCGTGGCCTGCGTGCGGCCCTTCAGGTGGTTGTTCTCGGGCTGGTAGGTGTACGGGATGAACGCCCGGAAGCCGCCGGTGCGGTCCTGCACGTCGCGGATCATCCGCAGGTGTTCGATGCGCTCGGCGTTGGTCTCGCCGGTGCCCATGAGCATGGTGGACGTCGACTCCACGCCCAGCCCGTGCGCCGTCTCCATGATCTCCAGCCAGCGCTCGCCGGACTCCTTGAGCGGGGCGATCGCCTTGCGGGGGCGCGCGGGCAGCAGCTCGGCGCCGGCGCCCGCGAAGGAGTCCAGGCCGGCCGCGTGGATCCGGGTGATGGCCTCCTCGACCGACACCTTGGAGATCCGGGCCATGTGCTCGACCTCGGACGCGCCCAGGCTGTGGATGACGAGCTGCGGGAACTCCTTCTTGATGGCGGAGAAGTGCTTCTCGTAGTACTCGACGCCGTAGTCCGGGTGGTGGCCGCCCTGGAACATGATCTGGGTGCCGCCCAGCTCGACGGTCTCCGCGCACCGGCGCAGGATGTCGTCCAGGTCGCGCGTCCAGCCCTTGTCCGTGTCCTTCGGGGCCGCGTAGAAGGCGCAGAACTTGCACGCCGTGACGCACACGTTCGTGTAGTTGATGTTCCGCTCGATGATGTACGTCGCGATGTGCTCGGTCCCGGCGTACATGCGCCGGCGCACGGCGTCGGCGGCGGCGCCCAGCGCGTGCAGCGGCGCGTCGCGGTAGAGGTCGAGCGCCTCCTGAGGGGTGATCCGTCCCCCGGCCGCGGCACGGTCGAGCACTGACTGGAGGTCGGCCTTCTCGGTCACCGGGGTCCCTTTCGTAAGGGGTTGGACGGACCGGACCAGCCTACGCCAGCCCTTTCGCCGG
Source organism: Streptomyces sp. NPDC017936 (assembly GCF_044328485.1). Classification (NCBI taxonomy): domain Bacteria; kingdom Bacillati; phylum Actinomycetota; class Actinomycetes; order Kitasatosporales; family Streptomycetaceae; genus Streptomyces; species Streptomyces sp. NPDC017936. The sequence continues at coordinate 184,852 of NZ_JBIRHK010000011.1, forward strand.
ACGGACGTCAGGCGGCGTACGCGCCGATCAGCAGCCCCAGGTACGTCCCCGTGACCAGGAACGGCCCGAACGGGACGGCGGTCCGGCGCCCGGCCCGGCCGGTCACGAGGAGCGCTCCGCCGTACAGCGCGCCGAGCAGGAACCCGGCGAACGTGCCCAGCATGACCGTGGCCCAGCCGTACCAGCCGAGGACGGCGCCCGCGCCGAGGGCCAGTTTGACGTCGCCGAAGCCCATGCCGCCGGGGTTGAGCAGGTGCAGCACCAGATAGCCGGCGCTCAGCGCGAGGGAGCCGAGCAGGGCCGTCGTCCAGTCCCCGGCGTGCTCGGGCAGCAGCGCGGCGACGCCCAGCAGGGCGAGCGCGGCGGCGGCGAGCGGCAGGGTGAGCGGGTCGGGCAGCCGCCGCACCCGCAGGTCGACGGCGGCGAGCAGCACGCCGACGGGCGCGAGCAGCAGCCAGACGGCGAGTTCGGGGCGGGGGCCGGTGGCGGCGGCGAGCAACGCGCAGACCAGGGCGGTGACGGTGGCGAGGAGGGGGACGCGGGGGCCGTACCGCGTCACGGTGCCGGTGCAGTCCGGACAGCGGGCGGGGCCCAGCCAGCCGCGGAGCGGGTGCCCTCGGGGACAGGCCCGGTGCCAGCCGGGTGGGGGCCCTTCCTCCTCCGGGGGCAACGGCACCGAGAACCGGTGGACCGCCCGGGGCAGCGACGCCCCCGCCACCGCACCCCACACCACCGCGACGCCGATCGGCGCGGCGTCGATCAGTGCGGGGTCGACCAGTGCGGCGTCGATCGCTGCGATCCGGCTCATCGTGCGAGCCTACCGAGGCTCCGCACCGCCATGGCGCGGTGACGGGCACGTCACCGCCGCGCCGGGTTGCGGCAGTCACCGCCGCAGGAGGGGCGACCGGGCCGCCCGGGACCGGCCTTCGGCGCGGTCCACCGGGTGGTTCCTCGTTCCGGCGGCTACTCGACCTTCGCCATCCGCGCCTGCGGGCTGCCCTCGGCCGCGCTGTCCGAGCGGAAGGTGAGGTCGTCCCCGGTCGGGGTCAGCCGGACGGTGTGGGGCTCGGGGTTGCAGCCGGAGTGGTTGGACCCGGCCCCCACGGCCGTGGCGACGACCTCCTTGTCCGTGACCTGCTTCAGGGTCAGCAGGTCGCGGCAGACCAGGCCGAGGACGTCCGTCTGGCGCAGCTCGCCCAGTTCGTCGCCCACCTCCGCCTGCCGGACCGTCAGCCGGAAGGTCCCCATGGGCAGCGAGCCGCCGAGACCGCTGCCCGGGCCCTCCCAGGTGCCGACGTAGCGGGCGGGCAGCGCGGACGGTCCGGCGCCGGAGGGCTCGGGGCCGGCGGGGTCGTCGTCGCCCGTGGTCGGCGTGGCGGCCGGGGCCGTCGAGGGGTACGCGCCGTCGGCGGAGCCGCTCCCCGTGTCCCCGGACCGTCCGGGCAGCAGGTCGAACAGGAACGCCGACCCCACCGTCACCGCGGCCATCGCCCCCGCGACCGCCAGCGCGACGGTGCAGCTCAGCCGTCTTCCGCGGCCGCCCTCGCCCGGTGTGGCGGCGGCCGCCAGGGTCACGGAGACCTTCCCGGGCCGTTCGCCGGACCGGCCCGCGGGCCCTTCCCCGGCCTCCTCCCCGGACCGTCCCCCGCTCTCCCCGCTCCGTCCGTCCCGCCGGGGCGCGGGCACCGCGTCCGCCGGAGTCGCCCCCGGCATCACGGGCGGCGGCCCGAACTCGCCCACCGTCGAAGGCGTCCGGACGTCCCCCGCCGTCGCGTCCGTCCGCGCCGGCCCGGACGCCGACGCCGGCGCCGCGGTGGGCGCCTGGCCCGCCGGCACCGACGGACTGCTGAACTCCACGGGCCCGGACACCGGTCCGGCCGCCGGTCCCGCGAACGGGCCCGCACCGCCCCCGGCGCCCGTCGCCACGGCCCCCGCGGCCTCCAGGTTCAGCAGCTCCACGGCGCGCCGCCCCACCTGCTCGACGACCGCCCCCGGCAGCCACCCGTCCGCCACCAGCCGCGCCGCCCCCTGCGGGGCGAGCCGCCGGGCCACCTCCTCCGGGGCCGGCCGCGCCCCCGGATCCTTCACCAGGCACGCCGCGACGACGTCCCGCAGCTCGCCGTCCAGCCGTCCGAGCACCGGCTCCTCGTGCACGACCTTGTAGAGCAGCGCGGCCGAGGAGTCCCCGGGGAACGGCGGCTCCCCGGTCGCCGCGTACGCCAGCACCGCCCCGAGCGAGAAGACGTCGGCCGCGCCCGTGACGCCCTTGCCGAGGATCTGCTCGGGGGCCATGTAACCGGGCGAGCCGACCGACACCCCGGTCGAGGTGAGCGAGGCCGTCCCGTCGGTGGCGCGGGCGATGCCGAAGTCGATCAGGAGGGGGCCGTCGACGGTCAGCAGGACGTTGGACGGCTTGACGTCCCGGTGGACGAGCCCCAGCGCGTGGACGGCCGCGAGCGCCTCCGCGAGCCCGGCCCCCAGCACCCGCGCGGTGTGCCCGGGCAGCGCGCCTCCGCCCGCGACCGCCGCCGCGAGCGAGGGGCCGGCCGCGTACGCCGTGGCGACCCAGGGCACGCCCGCCTCCGGGTCGGCGTCCAGCACCGACGCGGTCCAGTCGCCGCCGACCCTCCGGGCGGCCTCCACCTCGCGCCGGAACCGCGCGCGGAACTCCTCGTCGAGGGCGAGGTGCGGGTGGACGACCTTCACGGCGACCGTGCGGCCCCCGGCGCTGCGCCCCAGGTAGACCCGTCCCATCCCGCCGGACCCGAGCCGGCCGAGCAGCCGGTAGGGCCCGATCTCCGTGGGTTCGTCGGCTCCGAGCGGCTGCATGGCGTTCCCCTCTCCCCCGTCACGCCTCGACTGCCCAGCAGGGTAGTGGCCGGGGCGGGACACGGCGCGGGGTCAGCTCAGCAGCTCCACCTTCACGTCCGCCGGGAAGCCGGTCGTCGGGCCGACGCGGCGGGCGAACTCGACGACCGCCTCCAACTGGGGTGCGCCGAAGCGGAAGTCGAGGGTGGTGAAGTACCGCTCCAGCACCCGCTCGTCGAACGCCTCCCAGCGGGCGGCCTGCTCGGCGACCTTGCCGACCTCCTCCAGGGAGAGGTTGCGGGAGGCGAGGAAGGCCTCGTGGACCTGGCGGGTGATGACCGGCTCGCGCTCCAGGTAGTCGCGGCGGGCGGCCCAGACCGCGAAGACGAACGGCAGGCCGGTCCACTCCTTCCAGAGCGCCCCGAGGTCGTGCACCTCCAGGCCGTACCGGGGGCCGTCCACCAGGTTCGCCCGCAGCGCCGCGTCGCCGATCAGCACCGCGGCCTCGGCCTCCTGCATCATCAGGCTGAGGTCGGGCGGGCAGGTGTAGTAGTCCGGCGAGACGCCGAAACGGTCCGCCAGCAGCAGCTGCGCCAGGCGCACGGAGGTGCGCGAGGTCGAGCCGAGGGCGACGCGGGCGCCGTCCAGCCGCTCCAGCGGGACCTGCGAGACGATCACGCAGGACATCACCGGGCCGTCGCAGCCGACGGCGATGTCGGGGAAGGCGACCAGGTCGTCCGCGTTCCTCAGGAACTCCACGAGGGTGACCGGCCCGATGTCGAGGTCTCCCCGCACGATCTGCTCGCTGAGTTTCTCCGGAGTGTCCTTGGTCAGCTCGAAGTCGAGGAGGGTGCCGGTTCTCGCGAGCCCCCAGTAGAGGGGCAGGCAGTTCAGGAACTGGATGTGGCCGACGCGCGGCCGGGTGCGAGAATTGTCCACATCGCGAGACTAGACCCCGTCCGGTACGCTGCGGACTCCGGCCCCCTGGTCAACCCCCTCCCCGGATCTTCAAACATCCGGGTGACGTGATCTTGACCCCTATTGCATTCGGCTGCCCGCGTGCTAGGCTCGCCGCAAGTTGCAGTTTGGTTTCCCTTGCAGTACAGAGCCTGCGGAGCATGTGACCGCGGGCTCTTGACGTTTTCAGAAGGATGCAGTTGTGCAGCACTGTTTTCACACTTGCAGGTTCTGGAGCAGGGCAACCCTTTGAGCCCAAGGAGGGCTTATGGCTACCGGAACCGTGAAGTGGTTCAACGCCGAAAAGGGCTTTGGCTTCATCGCCCAGGAAGGCGGCGGCCCCGACGTCTTCGTCCACTACTCCGCGATCAACGCCTCGGGTTTCCGTTCCCTCGAGGAGAACCAGCAGGTCTCCTTCGACGTGACCCAGGGCCCGAAGGGCCCGCAGGCGGAGAACGTCACCCCCGTGTGATCGTCACACCTCGTGTGATCGCAGTCTGAAAGCAGTACCCAAGGAGCCCCGCGCCGTCCGGCACGGGGCTCCTGCCTTTTCCGGGCTCCCGCCTTTCCCGGGCCCCGCCGCCCCGGCCCGCCGTACGCCCGGATGAATTCCCGGCGAATTCTTCCGCCCTCTCCCCTTTCGCCACCCCTTTCGCTTTCCCCTCCCCCACTCCCTTTCGCCCTCTTTCGCCTTCCCTCTCGCCCTTCACACGTGCTGCACGACGAGCACGAAGGCCGTTCCCGGCGCCCCGTACGAGGGGGGCACGTCGCCCCGGTACGGGGCCGTGCGTCCGGGACGGTTCACTCGACCGGCTCGCCGATGGAGTGGTCGACGTCTCGTTCGGCGCGATCGCCGTCACCGGCGGACCGCCGGTCCGGGCGCCGGTGCCGCAAGCCCTCACCTGGTTGTTTCCCCCTGTCGGCCGAGGCGGTGGCCCCGCCTGCGACGGGCGCGCGCCGACCGGGGGCGGGGGCGTCGCCGGGTGGGCGCGGCCGGCCGGGGCGCCGATCGACGGCGTGCCGGCGACGGGGGTTCCCCGTTCGGACGCGGCCGGGAGGGGGAAGCGGGCGCCGTTCGCCGTGGTGGTGCCGGCGACGGCGGGGCTGCGGGCGGCGGGCGCGACGTGACAAGCTGATCGTGTGGACGACACGGAACGGGGCGGCGGCCCTTCCCCCGGAACGCCGGTGAACCGGCTGGCGCTCGGCATCTCGGTCGGCACCGCCCTCGGCGTCGCGCTCGGGCTGACCGTCTTCGACGACCTCGGCCTCGGCCTCGCCCTGGGCCTGGGCCTGGGCACGGCCATCGGGGCCTCCGCCGGACGCACCGCGCGCGATCCGGCCGACGACGGCCGAAGCGAGGGCGACGACCGGTCGGCCTGAATAGGCTCCCGGCCATGACCGACGCCGACTTCCTCACCGCCACCCGCACGTTCTACGACGCCGTCGCCGACGACTACGCCGAGCACTTCCGGGACCCGCTGGCCGCCCTGCCGCTGGACCGCGCCGTCCTCACCGCGTACGCCGAACTCGTGGGCGAGGGCGGAAAGGTGGCCGACCTGGGCTGCGGCCCCGGGCGGGTCACCGGGTACCTCGCCGCCCGGGGCCTGTCGGTGTACGGACTCGACCTCTCGGAGTCGATGCTGGCGATCGCGCGCCGGGAGAACCCGGCGATCCGGTTCGAGCAGGGCTCGATGCTGGACCTGGACGGGCACGCGGACGGCTCGCTCGACGGCGTGGTCTCCTACTACTCCTCCATCCACACCCCGGTGGAGGAACTCCCCGCCCTCTTCGCGGAGTTCCACCGCGTCCTGACCCCGGGCGGCCATCTGCTGCTCGCCTTCCAGGCCGGCGACGAGCCCCGCCGCCACGACCGGCCCTGGGGCCACCCGGTGGCCCTCGACTTCCTGCGGCGACGCCCCGAGACGATGGCCGGCCTGCTGACGTCGGCCGGCTTCGACGTCCGCGTCCGGACGGTACGCGAGCCGGACCCGGACCGCGGCGAGAACGTCCGCCAGGCCTGCCTCATCGCACGCAAGCCCTGACCCGAACGGGCGGGCACCCGGCGGCCGGGCGGAAGGGTGTGCGCCGGCCGACCGGGACACGACGGCGGAGGCGGCGAATGCCCGGAAGCAGCCGCCTCCCCCACCAGCATCCACGTCCGCGGCTCCAAGGCCGCGGACGGCCCCCACCTCGCCCTCCCCCCGCCGCCCGGGCCCGCTTCCTCACGCACGCCGTGAAGTGACCGCCGGATTCGCCGACGTCGCCTCGAACGCCCCGCGTTCGAAGGTGAACGGGCCAATCGCCAGCTCGCCCCAGTGCGGGCGGTGCGGCTGGTGGAAGGACGACCAGGTCACCGTCGTCGGCGTCGCGGTGATGCGGGCCAGGAGGGGCCAGCACCCCCAGATGCCGCAGGAGCAGCCGAGGAGCGGGGCGCTGTCCGCGGGGGTCAGGAAGTGGGCGGGGCGGTCGGCGAAGTCGGCCACGCCGAGGCCGTCGTGCTGGTCGCGTACGGTCTCGGCGAGCTCCGCCTCGTCGTCGTCGAACTCCCCCTCCAGCTCCCGCCGCCACAGCTCGCGCGTCGCGTCGGCCGCGTACGCGCGGAGGTCCCTGCCGTCGACCCGGACGCCCCAGAGGAGGGAGACGGGGTGCTCGGCCCACGGGTAGTGGAAGAACTCGATGCGGTTCACGGGCCGCATCCTCCCGGGAACGGCCCCGCCCCGCGAACGCATTACTGCGGGTAGAGACCCTCCACCACGTCCGCGAAGTCCCGCATGATCGCCTCGCGCCGCAGTTTCATGGAGGGGGTGAGGTGGCCGTCCGTCTCGGTGAAGTCCCGGGGCAGGACGGCGAAGCGGCGGATCGACTCGGGGCGGGAGACCAGCTTGTTGGCCTCGTCCACCGCCCGCTGGAGGACGGCGTCGAGTTCCTCGTCGCCGATCAGCAGCTCCGGCGGCACGGGGTGCTTGCCGTTCATCTGGCGCCAGTGGGTGAGGCCGTAGGGGTCGAGGGTGATCAGGGCGGAGACGTAGGGGCGGCCGTCGCCGACCACCATGGCCTGGGAGATCAAGGGGTGGGAGCGCAGCCAGTTCTCCAGCGGGGCGGGGGCGACGCTCTTGCCGCCCGTCGTGATGATCAGCTCCTTCTTGCGGCCGGTGATGGTCAGGTAGCCCTCGTCGTCCAGCTCCCCCAGGTCGCCGGTCGCGAGCCAGCCGTCGGGGGCGGCGGGGACGACGCCGCCGGCCGCCGGATCCCAGTAGCCGCGCAGGACGTGGTCGCCGGCGATCAGGATCTCGCCGTCGGCGGCGATGCGGATCTTCGTGCCGGGCAGGGGCCAGCCCACCGTGCCCAGGCGCGGCCGCAGCGGCGGCGTCACGGTCGACGCGCCGGTCGTCTCCGTGAGGCCGTAGCCCTCGTAGATCTCGATGCCGGCGCCCAGGTAGAACGCGGCGAGGCGGCGGCCCAGCGGGGAGCCGCCGCAGATCACGTGGCGGACGCGGCCGCCCATGGCGCTGCGGATGCGGCGGTAGACCAGTGGGTCGTAGAGGGTGCGGGCCGCGCGGAGGGCGGCGCCGGGGCCGTTTCCGGTGCCGGTCTTCTGCGCCTCGACCGCCTCGCCGTACCGGACGGCCGCGTTGACCGCGCGGTCGAAGGTGGCGACCCGGCCGCCCGACTCCGCCTTCGCGCGGGCCGTGTTGAAGATCTTCTCCAGCATGTACGGGATGGTGAGCAGACAGGTGGGTCTGAACGCCGCCAGGTCCGGCAGGAGTTCCTCCGGCCTCAGGCTCGGGGCGTGGCCCAGGCGCACGCGGGCGCGGACGCAGGCGATGGCGACCATCCGGCCGAAGACGTGGGACATGGGCAGGAAGAGGAGGACGGAGAGGTCGTCGCCGGACGACCTGAAGACCGGGTGGAGCAGTTCGATCGCGTTGTCGACCTCGGCGAAGAAGTTGCCGTGGGAGAGGGCGCAGCCCTTGGGGCGGCCCGTGGTGCCGGAGGTGTAGATGAGGGTCGCGAGGGTGTCGGGGACCAGCATGCCCCGGCGGATGTCGACCTCGGCGTCGGGGATGTGCCCGCCCGCTTCGGCGAGGTCCTCGACGTGGCCCTTCTCCATCACCCACACGTGGCGGAGGTCGGGCAGCCGGTCGCGTTCGGGGCCGATGGCCGCCGCCTGTCCGACCGTCTCGGTGACCAGGACGACCGCGCCGGAGTCCTGGAGGATCCAGCGGACCTGGAAGGCGGAGGAGGTGGGGTAGACGGGGACGGTGACCAGGCCGGCGGCCCAGGCGGCGAAGTCGAGCAGGGTCCACTCGTAGGTCGTGCGGGCCATGATGGCGATGCGGTCGCCCGGCATCAGGCCCTCGGCCACGAGCCCCCTGGCCACGGCGTGCACCTCGGCGGCGAATCGTTCCGCCGTCACGTCCGCCCAGGTGCCGTCCGGCGCCCTGCGGCTGAGGACCACCGCGTGCGGGGCCGCGTCCGCGTTCTCGAAGGGCAGGTCGGCCAGCGACCCGTGGGTCACCCGGCGCGCGAAGGCCGGCACGGCGGCCTCCCGCACGGCGCCGTCCAGCCGTCGCGTCTCGGGTGCCACGAAGGTGGGGGGAGCGTCGCGGTCGACGTAGGCCTCGGCGCTGTCTGGGTACGGCGTGGACGTGGACACGGGCGGCTCCCTGGGCGTGCAGTTCGTACAACTGCTTGCTGCCTGAAGTACGTGCCTCTCGGGTCGAGGCGTTCACCGGATCCCCCCGGAGAAGGGGGTTACCACCGGCCGGATAGGGGGAGGGTACGGGGCTGACATGGGGGGTCTGTGAGCGTTCGGGGATGATCCGGGGCCGGGGGTGTGCAACCTCGGAGGGTTGGTGAGCGACCCTCAGGTTCGTGTCCCCGCAAGGGAGGACGGCTGCGCGACGGTCATGTCCTGCGCCGGCGCCGGTCCCGGACGGTGACGCCCCCGACCCCTTGCTCAGGCCCGTTCCAGGATCGCCGTCACCCCCTGGCCGCCGGCCGCGCACACGGAGACGAGGCCGCGGGCCGGCCCCTCCCGCTCGGCGAGCAGCTCGGCGAGCGTGGCGACGATCCGGGCGCCGGTCGCCGCGAAGGGGTGGCCGGTGGCGAGGGACGAGCCCGCCACGTTCAGCCGGTCCCGGTCGACCGGCGCCAGCCCCCGCTTCTCCCAGGCCGCGAGCGTGGCCAGCACCTGGGAGGCGAAGGCCTCGTGGACCTCGACCAGGTCGAAGTCCTCGATGCCGAGGCCGGCCCGCTCCAGCATGCGCGGCACCGCGTGCGCGGGCGCCATCAGCAGCCCGTCCTCGCCGCCCGCGACGTCACCGCGCACGAAGTCCACGGCCGCCGTCTCGTACGCGGTCAGGTAGGCCAGCGGCTCCAGGCCGCGCGCCTCGGCCCACTCCTCGGAGGCCAGCAGCACCACGGCCGCGCCGTCCGTCAGCGGTGTCGAGTTGCCCGCCGTCATCGTCGGCTCGGGGCCGTCGAGGCCGAACACCGGCTTCAGCCGGGCCAGTTTCTCCACCGTCGAGTCGGGGCGCAGGTTCTGGTCGCGGGTGAGGCCGCGGAAGGGGACCACCAGGTCCCGGAAGAAGCCGCGGTCGTAGGCGGCCGCCAGCCGCTGGTGGCTGGCCGCCGCCAGTTCGTCCTGGGCCGTGCGGCCGATGCCCCAGGCGCGGGCGGTGACCGCCGCGTGCTCGCCCATCGACAGCCCGGTGCGCGGTTCGGCGTTGCGCGGGATGTCGGGGACCAGGTGGGAGGGGCGCACCCGCGCGAGGGCCTTGAGGCGGGCCCCCGCCGACCCGGCCCGCCGCGCCTCCAGCAGGATGCGGCGCAGGCGGTCGTTGACGCCCAGCGGGGCGTCGCTGGCGGTGTCGGCGCCGCCCGCGACCGCCGACTCGGTCTGGCCGAGGGCGATCTTGTTGGCGGCGGCGACGACGGCCTGGAGTCCCGTGCCGCAGGCCTGCTGGACGTCGTACGCGGGGGTGCGCGCGTCCAGCGTCGAGCCGAGGACGGTCTCGCGGGCGAGGTTGAAGTCGCGGCTGTGCTTGAGGACGGCGCCGGCGACCAGCTCGCCGACCGAGCCGGGGACGTCCAGCCCGTACCGGGCCGCCAGGCCGTCGACCGCCGCCGTCAGCATCTCCTGGTTGGAGGCGGTGGCGTACGGGCCGTCGGAGCGGGCGAACGGGACACGGGTGCCGCCGACGACCGCCACGCGACGGACCTCCGGCCGGTTCACGGGGCTCATCTCGACCAGCTCCTCACCTTTGACATAGGCTTACCCTCGGTAACCTTACTCTAAAGTAAGAATCAAGCGAGGAGTTGGACGTGGCCGACCGCTATCTGGGCCTCACCGCCACCGCCCCCGGCCGTTTCCTCACGCGGCGGCTCGGCCTGCCCCAGCCGGCGGCGCTCCGGCGCTGGTCCCCGCAGCACCCGTCCCTCGACGGCGGCCTGCTCCACCTCACGGCCGGGACGTCCGCGCTCGACCTGGCGCCCGTCCTGGCCCGTACGGGGCTGACGGCCGCGGCGTCCGACCCGGCCGCCGTCGTCCTCGACGCCACCGGCGTCCGGGACGTCGACACGCTCGCCGAGGTGCACGCGGCCCTGCACCCGGTCGTGGGGTCGGTCGCGGCGAGCGGACGGATCGTGGTGCTGGGCGCGCCCCTCGACGCCGGGGACCACCACCGGGCGGCCGTCCAGCAGGCGCTGGAGGGCTTCACCCGCTCCCTCGGCAAGGAGATCGGCCGGGGCAGGACCGTGAACCTGGTCCGCCTGACCGACGCGGCCGCCGCCGAGTCCACCCTGCGCTTCCTCCTCTCCCCCAAGTCGGCCTACGTCAGCGGCCAGGTGATCGGCGTGGGCGCGGGACCGGTGGGCGAAGCGGACGCCGTCGATCGGGACCGTCCCCTGGCCGGCCGCACCGCCCTCGTCACCGGCGCCGCCCGCGGCATCGGCGAGGCGGTCGCCGAGACCCTGGCCCGGGACGGCGCCCGGGTCGTCGTGCTCGACGTGCCGCAGGCCGAGCCGGACGCCCGCCGGGTCGCCGACCGGCTGGGCGGGCGGGCCCTCGCCCTGGACATCACGGCCGCCGACGCGGGCGAGCGCATCGCCGCCGAACTCCCCGACGGACTGGACGTGCTGATCCACAACGCGGGCGTCACCCGGGACCGACGACTGGTCAACATGCCCGCCGACCGCTGGAGTTCCGTCCTCGACGTCAACCTCGCGAGCGTGCTGCGCACCACCGACGCGCTGCTCGCCGAGGGCGCCCTGCGGCCGGGCGGGCGGATCGTGGCGACCGCCTCCATCGCCGGGCTCGCCGGCAACGCGGGGCAGACGAACTACGGCGCGAGCAAGGCGGGCGTCGCCGGCCTGGTCCGCGCCCTCGCGCCGCGCGCGCTCGCCGAGCACGGGGTGACGGTGAACGCGGTCGCGCCGGGCTTCATCGAGACGAGGATGACGGCCGCGGTACCGCTGCTCATCCGCGAGGCGGGCCGCCGCATGAACTCCCTGGCCCAGGGCGGGCTGCCCGTCGACGTCGCCGAGACGACCGCCTGGCTCGCGCATCCGGCGTCCGGGGCGGTCAACGGACAGGTCGTCCGGGTGTGCGGCCAGAGCCTGCTGGGGGCGTGAGAGGTGACGACGACCCTGACGAGCCCGCCCGCCCTCGCGCCGCTGCTGGCCCGCGGCGCCCTGCTGTCCCCGTTCAAGCGCCCGCGCCCGGACGCCGACTACCCGCGCGCCCGCCTGCTGCTGCCCGGCCTGCGCGCCGACCTGGCGCAACTGGCCGCCTACGAGCGGGTCTGCGGCTTCCGCACCGGCGAGGACACCCTGCCGGTCACCTACCCGCACGTCCTCGGCTTCCCCCTCGCCATGCGCCTGATGAGCGGCCGGGACTTCCCGCTCCCCCTGCTGGGCCTCGTCCACACGTCGATCGAGATCACCCGCCACCGCCCCCTGCCGGCCGGCGGCGCCTACGAACTCGGCGTCCACGTCGAGTCGTTGTCCCCGCACCGCCGGGGCACCGAGGCGGCCGTGGCGACCGTCCTGCGGGACGGCGGCGAGACGGTCTGGGAGTCGCGCAGCACCTACCTGGCCCGGCACCGCACCCCCCGGTCCGCTCCGCCCGGGCAGCCCTCACCGCCCGCGCCGGCGGCGCCCCTCCCCGTCCTCGAGGAGTGGCGGCTCGCCGCCGACGTGGGCCGCCGCTACGCCGCCGCCTCCGGCGACCGCAACCCCATCCACCTCCACCCCCTCACCGCCCGCCTCTTCGGTTTCCCCCGCGCCATCGCCCACGGCATGTGGACGGCGGCCCGCTGCCTCGCGGCCCACGGAACGCCCCAGGCGGTACGGGTGCGCGCCGAGTTCCGGGCCCCCGTCCTGCTCCCGGGCACGGTCGCCTTCGCCTCGGACGGCGGGCGCTTCGAGCTGCGGGAGGCGGCGGAGGGCGGACGGGTCCACGTCAGCGGACGGGTGGACCCGCTCACCTCATGACGGCGGGGTGGCCGCGATCTCCTCCCTGAGCCGCAGGGAGGCTCGCACGTCACCCTGATGTGCCGTCGGCCGGGCGTCGGACAGTTGCCTGCGCAGGGCGACGGCTTCGGCGACGGCGGTCAGGGCCTCCTCGCGCCGGCCGAGGCCGTGCAGTTGGACGGCCATGACGTGCAAGGCGGCGGCGAGGCCGGACAGATGGGCCTCGGGGCGACGCGCGGCCAGGTGCCGGAAGGCGGCCAGCGCCTCGGTGGCGGCGGTGAGGGCCTCCTCGTACCGCCCCTCGCTCCCCAGGAGACCGGCCAGGACGCGGAGGCCGGCGGCGAGCTGCGGGAGGTGGGCCTCCGGCAGGTGCGCGGCCGGCTCGCGCAGGAGGCCGACGGCCTCCGTGACGGCCTGGAGGGCCGTCTCCCTCCGTCCCGCCCCGTCCAGTTGGACGGCCAGGTTGACCAGGCTCTCGGCCAGGGCGGGCAGATGGGCCCGCGGGTTGCGCCGGGCCAGGTCGCGGCGGAGGGCCACGGCCTCGTGGGCGGCCTCCAGGGCGTCCTCGCGCCGGCTCCGGTTCCCCCGGTGAACGGCCAGGAGGTCGAGGCTCTCGGCCAGGGCGGCGGCATGGGCCTCGAAACCGGCGGCGGTCAGCCGGCGGCGGAGGTCCACGGCCTCGGAGACGACCGCGTCCCCCTCCCCGTACCGGCCCAGCCGTGCCAGCTGCACGGCCCACGTGTGCAGGCTTTCGGCGAGGTCGGACGAAGCGTCGTCGAGGTCGAGCCGGGCCTGGCCGCGGCAGAGGTCCACGGCCTCGGTGACGGCTTGCAGGGCGTCCTCGACACGGCCCACCCGCCCGTACTGGACGGCCAGCGTCTGCAGGGACGAGGCGAGAGCGGAAGGATCGACCGCCTGGGTGCGCCGTAGCTCGCGCTGGAGCTCGACGGCCTCGGAGGCGGCCGACAGGGCCTCGTCGTCCCGGCCCAGACGGCCTTGCTGAACCGCCAGCGTCCGCAGACTGGCGGCGAGCCCGACGAGACGGCCGTGCGGATCCGCCTCGGCGAGGCCGCGGCGGATCCGCACCGCCTCGGCGGTGGACTGCAGTGCCTCCTCGGCCCGGCCCAGCCGCCCCTGCTGGAGGGCCAGGAGGTCGAGGCAGTCGGCGAGGTCGGGCAGGTGGCCGGCCGGGTCGTCCTGAGCCAGTGCGCGGCTGACCCCGATCGCCTCGGTGAGGGCGTCCAGCGCGTCGTCGCCCCGGTCCAGCTCCGGCCCCGACAGGAGCTTCGCGTACTCGGCGAGGGCGCGCACGTGGCCGCGTCCCAGGACGGCACGCGGGAACGGGGACGTCCTCGCCGTGTCCTCGGTGAGGAAGCGGTAGTGGTGGATCCCCTCTTCCAGGCTCTGCAACGCCTCTTCCAGCCGGCCTCGCCGTGCCGACCGCAGTGCGGAACGGACCAGTTCTCCGGCCAGGTGGGGCAGATAGGCGCCGGGATCGCTGTTCGTGACCAGCTCGCGGTAGAAGGGAACGGCGGGGACGAGGGAGTCCGGGGTGGGTTCGGTCCGCCGGCTCCCCCATTGCCGCGGGTCGTAGCGGGGGTTGGGGAGGCAGAAGTGCGGGCCCGCCCACGTCTCGCCCAGGACATGGACTTCCGTCCCCAGTTTCCCTCGCACTTGATGGACGAAGAAGTCGATCCCCAGGAAAGGCTCTCCGGCATCCGCTCCGCTGCTCGACGGTCCGCGGGTGAGATCGTCCAGGACCTCGGCCACGGCACGGGTCAGCTCACCCGCCCGGACACCCGACGGGGGGACGAGGACGACGAGGTTCGTCCCGTCGTCCCGCGGGGGGACGAGGTCGGGGGACGGCGCCCTGATGACACGCGTGCCGCTGCCCTGCCGCGTCTCCAGGATGCCGCGGTCGACCAGTGTCCTCAGTGCTCGCTGCACGGTGTCGCGGGAGACGTCGTACTCCTGTGCCAGTGAGCGCTGGGGCGGCAGGAATCCGCCCACCGGAAGGTCTCCCCTGCCGATCCCTTCGAGCAGTGACGTGACGACGCGCCGCACGGGCCCCGGTGCGATGTCGGCCACCGGGTCCGCCGTGCTCTCCGAAGCCTCCACGTCGAGGACGACGAGGCAGTGCCGCAGGGACAGCCGACCGAGGTGTTCCATCAGCTCCTGAACGGCCAGGGCGGTCGTGGGGAGCGCGTCCGTCCGGGTGTCGCGGCAGGCGATGTAGTGGTCGCCGCGCGGTGAGGTGAGGCCGTGGGCCGCCACGACGATGACACCCGCGTATCCCGTCGTCTCCCGTGCTTCCCGCGGGGACCTGACCATGGCGTCCAGCACGCGCCGGACCGACCTGTGGTCCGGCGCGTCCGTCCGGCGCGGATCGACGTCCGCGAAGCGGCGGTCGCCCAGCCGGTCCGAGCCCCACCACTCCGCCAGAGCCTCCAGCTGCTGATTCACCCTGAGCGGTGACAGCTGCGGGTCCTCGTACCGGTCGACGCCGATGCCGCAGAACACGTGGGGGAACGGGTGACGCCGCTCCGCGTCCGCCTCGGCGTCCGGCAGCTGGAACACAGCGCCCCGCGCGGTGCGCAGCCGCAGCGGGCCGGGCGGGACCGGGCGGGTGGCGTACCCGCCCTCGGCCAGGGTCAGTTCGAGGACGGTGTTGTCCTCCGCGTCCAGGACGCCGAGCAGTCTCGGGTGGGTGTCCGGCACCGGGACGCTGCGCGCGTCCGCGGAAGGGGCGAGGTCGCCGATCTCGATCTGCCCGTTCCGCCGGCGGACGCCGAGGTGCACGTCCCCGACGAGGTGGGCCGGCTCGACGGCGTCCTCGACGCCGGGGGGCACGCGGAAGGAGGCGAGGGCGCGGCTGTCGGTGAACAGGTGGCGGGAGAGCTGCGCCATCTTCCACGCGGTGGGGGTGTCGCGGACCGCCTGGGGGAGGCGCTCCCAGGCGGCGGCGAACCACTCCGTGACGCTGGTGCGGTTCTCGGTGACCACCGACCTCAGCGCCGGTCTGAGGGCCGCGTCGAGCTCGTCCGTCCGGCCGGTGGCGGTCAGCCAGTTCAGCTTCTCCTCGAGTCTGAGGGCCGGCGAGAGATGGGTGTGGACCTCGTCGACGATGTCCCCCACCTGGTGCAGGGGATCCGCCGCGGGAGCCCTGGCGAGCAGGTCCCCCAGCCGCCGCAGGAGGCCGGGCCGCTCCTGCGGCCTGAGGACCAGACCGCTCGGCGCCCGCGTGCGGACCAGGTCGCTGAACCACAGGTCGGTCTCGGCCTCGACGCCCAGCCGGGGGAAGGCCCGCAGCCGCACGGCCCTGATGAGCGCGGGCTCGGCGCGCACCGCCACGCTCAGGGCCGCGGCGAGGTCGTACGTCACGACGGGTTCCGCGTCTTCCTGAGTTCCGCGGCGACCGCGGCCGCCGTGGTCCGGCGGTCCCAGGGCAGCACGGCCAGCCGGTTGCGCAGCCCGCTCGGCACCCGGTGCGCCGGGAACGGCACGAGGGCGACGGCCGTGCACTGGGCCCGGTGCACCCTGTCGAGGAAGCCGCGCCAGTCCCGTACGGACGCGGCGTGCAGGCGCTGTGCGCGGCCCGCCCGTCCGAGGTCGGACAGGAGCAGGACGCGGGTCCCCCGGGCCGGCGGCCGGTACGGGAGCCAGCCGGCCCGCCCGCCCCGGCCCGCGCCCCGCAGGGGGCAGTCCGCGAAGTACAGGACCTCCAGGTGTTCGACGCCGATCAGTCCCCCGAGCTGGTCGACGACGGCTTCCTGGTCGTCGGCGAACGCCGCCATGCCGTCGCCCAGGTCGACCAGCACCTGGACGCCGAACCGGAGCGTGGAGCGGGGCACGCGCGGCAGCTCCCGGCAGGCGACGCCCCGGGCGACGGCGTCGACCAGGGCGCCGACGTCGGGGGCCCCGCCGACCGGGGTGCGGGTGGCGAGGGCGCCGCGCAGGACGGCCGGCGCGGCGCGGGGCGGCAGGAGCGGTTCGAGGGCGCGGGCCGGCCGGCCGGTCGTCCGCTCCGGCAGGGTGGGCGTCCCCTCCCAGTCCACGGCCGGCGGCGGTCCGGCGGAGACCCGCACCAGCGGGGGGAAGAGGACGGCCGGTACGCGGGGCTCCGGTGCGGGCGCCTCCCGGTCCTCTCCCGGCTCGGGCCCGGTCCCGGGGATGCGGGCGGGCCCGCCGTCCGCCGCGGGGAGACGGAACACCGGGCCCGGTTCGTCCCCCGGCCGCGGTTCGCGGGCCGGGGGCACCGGCCGGGGAGGCACCGGCTCCAGGCCGAGCAGCGACGCGATCACGACCGCCAGCTCCGGATCCGCGTCCAGAGCGGTGAGCGCCTTCAGCAGGTCGCTCAGCCAGACCTCCGGCCGCCCGCTCACCACTGGTCCGTCCGTTTCAGCAGGGCCATGTTCACGAGCATCTCCCAGCGGGGGTCCGACTCGGTGACCTCCAGCCGGCGGCACGCCTGGAAGGCGTCCAGGAACTCGGCCGTACTGGGCGGACGGGTGCCGTCGTGCTCGGCCTTCTCCCGCTCGGCGACCAGCGCCCCGGCGAGCGCCCGGGCGACGACGAGGTCCCGCCGGTCCCAGCCCGTCCCGTAGGTCTCGAGGTGGCATGCGGCCACCTCGACCAGCTTGTCCGCCGTGGGCTCGGGGAGCGTGACGCTGAGGCAGCGCCGCAGGAACGCGCCGGGCAGTTCGCGCTCCTCGTTCGTGGTGACGACGATCAGGAGGGCGGCGCCCTCGCCGCCGTCGTCGCCCTCGCCCGCGTCGCCGGCGCCGTCCGGCCGGCACCGCTGGACGGAGTCGCCGGTCTGGGTGACCTGGAAGCGCCCGCTGCCCAGCGGTACCAGCAGGCCGTTGGGGAGGTCGGGATCCGCCTTGTCGATCTCGTCGACGAGGACGACCGTGCCGCGGGGCGAGCGGGTGGCGTTGATCTCGGCGTACGGTTCCCTCGCCGCGGCGACGTCCGCGGGCGGCCCGGCGTCCGGCCGGCGCCCGCGGGTCCTCGCCGAGGCGGAGTCGAACGCCCACCACAGCACGCCCGGCTCCACGTAGGCCCGTGTGTCCGCGAGCCGCTGCGCCTGGGCGTCACCGAGGCGGCGGACGTGGTCGTACGTCCACAGCAGGTCCTCGGCCTGGGTGCGGGAGGTGACCACGTGCTCGTAGTAGCGCCATCCGCGTTCCCAGGCGACGTGCGCGGCGAACGACGACTTGCCCGAGCCGGGGGCGCCCCTGAGCAGCAGGGGCCGGTCCGTGGCGAGCGCCACGTCGACGGCCAGGCCGAGTTCCGGGGAGACGACGTACGCCCTGCCGTCACCGTGGTCCACGGGCGCGGAGGACGTCGGTGCGACGGTGGGCTTCTCGGCCACGGCGGGTCCCTTCTCCTCTTCCTCGCCGTCAGGCATGGGGGCCCACCCTGTCGGCCATGGTCCGCAGCATGCGGTCGTACCGGTCGGCGTCGGTCTCGTCCGCCCGGTCCAGCGCGGGCCGCAGGAACCGGACCCGGTCCTGCCCGCACCGCCAGTCCTCGTCCGGCACCTCGTCCCCGGTGAGCACGAGGACGTTGAGCCAGGTGTGGGCCCCGGCCAGCTCGCTCACCAGCTGCACGGCGCGGCGCGCGGGCCGGCCGGCGGGATCGACGACGAGGAAGACGACGTCCTTGCCGAACGGGCCCACGCCGTCCAGCGGCTGGTCCTTCTCCAGGCCCACCTTGGGCCTGAGGGCCGCCTCGCAGTCCGCGACGAACGTCTCCGGATCCACCAGGCTGACCTGCGCCACCTGGTACTGCAGGTGGCAGCAGGAGGCGCGCTGGACGTAGCGGGTGCCGATGTCGGGGCTGCTGGTGTTGACCGCCGCGATGACCCGGTCGCCGCCGGTGGACAGGAGCTGTCCGGCGGCTTCGGGGTCGACCCAGACGGGGGCCAGGAGTCCGACGAGCACACCGAGGTCCGGGCCGACCAACCGGCCTATGTTCGTGAGGGCGTTGTAGATGCTGGTACTGGGCGTCCGGCCCAGCATGCGCCGGGCGAGGAACTGACGGCCCTCGTCGGCGGTGACGAACGGCTGGGTGTCGTCCTCCGTCAGCTCGCGGGCCGCGGCGTGCAGCGCCGCCCCCTCCCTGACCCGGCCGAGGCAGGAGACGATGCCGTCCAGCCATATGTACATCAGCGAGCTGTCGTCCCGGAGCGGCTCCCCCGCCGCGATGGTCAGCCTCTTCGCCACCTCTTCGGCGAGGTCCTCGGGCGAGAGCCGGTCGTCGGCCGTGTCCTGCGCGACGAGCAGCCCGTCGGGTCTGGGCTTCCTGAAGGCCTGGAGCTCCAGGATCTGCGCCATGTCGGTGCCCCGGATGTCCGCGGAGGTGACCCCGTCCAGCAGGACGGGGACGAGCGTCACCGGTGAGCCCAGCGCCTTGCGCCACAGCAGCATGTTGACCTCGCGGCGGACCCACGGGGAGGTCAGGGCGGCCCGGTTGAGCAGGACCACGGCGGCGCGGCACTCGGCGAGGTACTGGTACAGCCGGTCGCGCCACAGGTCTCCGGGGCGCAGGTCGTCCATGTCCACCTTGACGGCCCAGCCCTGGTCGGTCAGCCGTTCCTTGACGGCTCTCGTCACGCTGCGGGCGTTGCCCGTCCCGTCGTGATCGCTGTGGCTGATGAACGCCATGTGCATGGACCGCTACCCACCCCGCCCTCGCATCCCCCGGTCGAGGTTGGCAGCTCGTGTGACGCAGCGTCAACCGTCGGACACGGGAGCCGGCCAGGGGCGCCCCTCCATCAGGTCGCCCAGCCCGGCCCAGGCGAAGTTCATCAGGGTCGCCGCGGCCTGGCGGGCCGTGACGCCCTCGGTGGCGTTGGCCCAGGCGGCGAGGGACTCGGCGGCACCGACCAGGGCCTCGGCGAGGCCGGCGACCTCGTGGGCGGGCAGGTCGGGGTCGCGGTGCGCGTCGCGGGCGGCGACGGCGATCAGCCCGGTGACGAACGCGACGATCTCCGCGCGCATCGCGGCGACCTCGGCGGCGAAGGGCTCGCCGTGGGTGCGGGCCTGGAGGTGCAGCACGGACCAGGCGTGCGGGTGCTCCGCGGTGTGGGCGAAGAAGGCCAGCAGGCCGTGCCAGAGCAGGCGGTCGGCCGGCAGGCCGGTGTGCACGCCCGCGCGCACCGCCTCGACCAGGGCCTTGGCCTCGCGCCGGATGCAGGCGGTGAAGAGGTCTTCCTTGGAGTTCAGGTACAGGTACACCAACGGCTTGGACACGCCCGCGAGTTCGGCGATCTCGTCCATGGAGGCGGCCGTGTACCCCCGCCGCCCGAAGATCTCCACAGCTGCGTCCAGCATCTGCTGCTCACGGACCGCACGCGGCATCCGCTTGGTCTTCACGGCACCCATGGGACCAGCCTAGTTGGGGGCGCCGGGGTGCCCGGCCGGACGACCGGGCACGGTCCGGGCCGTGCCGGCCCGTTCCCGGCACGGGTCAGGAGCTGGGCGGCGGTCCGGTGATCGCGGTGACGGTGACGGTCGCGTTGTACGGTTCGGGGCTGCTCGCGGTGCTCGTGCAGGTCACGTTCGTGGCGAAGTCGCAGAGGCCGTCGGGGTACTCCCTGGGGAGCGCGAGGCCGCCGGTGGCGGTGATCCGTCCCTGGGCGTCGACCGAGCCGAGCGCGAAGTTGACGAAGACGTTGTCCCCGGTGAAGCCCGCGCTGGTCTGCCCGGCCTCGATCCTGGTGCCCGTGCCCGGGGTGATCGTGCAGGGGTTCCGGCTCTGGCACTGGGCGTAGACGATGGGCCCGCCGGTCGCGTTGGTGATCTGGTACACGGTCAGCACGTCGGGGCTCGCGAGTCCGACGCTGTGTCCGGTGCCGGCGGTGTGGTTGCTGCCCGTGAGGAGGTCACGTCCGGCGATGGTGTTGTGGTCGCCGTTGGTGATGATGAGCGTTCCGCCGGGGGGCGTGTCGTGGCCGTCGTCGGCGCCGGACCGAGCGGCCGCGGGCGCGGCGAGCGCGGTGACGAGTGACGCCGCGGCGAGGAGAGAGAAGGCGGCTCTTGTGAGCATCCCAGGTCCTTTGTCCAGTTTTATGCCCTTTTCCTACTTTTTGGAGAATAGGTTTTCCGGGCGGGCCGGGCGTGCGGACACTCCGGCCCCGACTGGACTTGTCGACGCGCCGCTCCGGCGGACGCGGGACCTACGACGCCTGTTCCCGCGGGCGGGCGGCGTCCACGGCCTCGTCCTCCTGCGACCGGTTGGCCTCCAGGCCGGCCTTCATCCGGTCCACCCGGCGCACGACCGTCTCCGAGGCGCGGTCGCGCTCCTTGCGCAGCACGACGAAGCTGATGGGGGCGGAGAGGACCAGCGCGAGCAGGACGATCCACATCCCGTTGGAGTCGCCGAGGCCGCGCGGGACCACACCGAAGTAGACGAGCCCCCAGACGGCCACGAGGCAGCCCGCGAAGACACCGAGGCGCATCAACGTGTAGCGGAGCATCTCAATCCACTCTTCCGATTCCACAACGGACCGTCGTCCAGTGAAGCACGTCGGACGGCCGATCTTGCAGGGGGGTGGCCGGGGGGCCGGGCGGTCACAGCAGCGGCAGCAGCATGGTGACGTCGTCGCGGTCGTCCCCTTCGGCCACGCGGATCGCGGCGGGGACGCGGCCGACCTCCTTGTAGCCGCAGGAGCCGTAGAAACGCTCCAGACCGAGGCCGCCGCGGCAGCTGAGCTGGATCGCCTCGATGCCCTCGAAGGTGCGGGCCGCGCCCTCGGCGGCGGCCAGCAGGTCGCGCCCGTGGCCCCGGCCCTGGTGGCGCGGGTGCACCATCACCGTGTACAGCCACGCCCAGTGCGTCTTCAACCGGTGCGTGTTGAACCCGAAGAACGCGGTCGCGGCCACCTCGCCGGCCTCGTCGTGCCCGACCAGCAGCCGCATCCGCCCCTCGGCCATCGCCACGAGGTGCCGGACCAGCTCCGGCCGGACCTCCTCCCGCGTCACCGGCGCCACGAAGCCGACGGCGCCGCCCGCGTTGGTGACGTCCGTCCACAGGTCGAGGATGCCGTCGCGCAGGGCGGGGCCGACGGCGGGGTCGAGAGTGAAGGTAAGGGACACCGGACCATGGTAGGACTTACGGCCGCGCCGGCCGCCGAGTGCCCGCCCGTCACCGACGGAGCCGGGCGGCGGGGCGGGCTCGGGCGGGGTCCAGGGGACCGCCCCCCGGACGGGTCGAAGGGGCGGGACCCCTCCGGGTCACACCCGCATCGGCTGCGGCGACTCGCGGCGTGCCGGGTCCGGGCCCTCGTACTCGCGGATGATCTCGTACCGCGTGTTGCGCTCCACCGGGCGGAAGCCGGCGTCGCGGATGAGGTCGAGGAGGTCCTCGCGGGTCAGCTTGTTCGGGGTGCCGTAGTTGTCGGCGTCATGGGTGATCTTGTACTCGACGACCGAGCCGTCCATGTCGTCGGCGCCGTGCTGGAGGGCCAGCTGGGCGGTCTGGACGCCGTGCATGACCCAGAAGACCTTGACGTGCGGGACGTTGTCGAAGAGCAGGCGGGAGACGGCGAAGGTCTTCAGGGCCTCCGCGCCCGTGGCCATCTGCGTCCGGGCCTGGAGCCGGTTGCGGACCTTGCCGTCCTTCATGTCCACGAAGTCGTGCTGGTAGCGCAGCGGGATGAAGACCTGGAAGCCGTTCGTCTCGTCCTGGAGCTCCCGCAGGCGCAGGACGTGGTCGACGCGGTGGCGGGGCTCCTCGATGTGGCCGTAGAGCATGGTGCACGGGGTCTTGAGCCCCTTCTCGTGCGCCAGGCGGTGGATCCGCGACCAGTCCTCCCAGTGGGTGCGGTGGTCGACGATGTGCTGCCGGACCTCCCAGTCGAAGATCTCCGCGCCGCCGCCGGTGAGGGACTCCAGGCCCGCGTCGATCAGCTCGTCGAGGATCTCGGAGGCCGACAGGCCGGAGATCGTCTCGAAGTGGTGGATCTCCGTGGCCGTGAAGGCCTTCAGGGACACGTTCGGGAGCGCCGCCTTCAGCTCCCGCAGCGAGCGCGGGTAGTAGCGCCACGGCAGGTTGGGGTGCAGGCCGTTGACGATGTGCAGCTCGGTGAGGTTCTCCGACTCCATCGCCTTGGCGAGCTTGACGGCCTCCTCGATGCGCATGGTGTACGCGTCCTTCTCGCCCGGCTTGCGCTGGAAGGAGCAGTACGCGCAGGAGGCCGTACAGACGTTGGTCATGTTGAGGTGCCGGTTGACGTTGAAGTGGACGACGTCGCCGTTCTTCCGCGTCCGCACCTCGTGGGCGAGCCCGCCGAGCCACGCCAGGTCGTCCGACTCGTACAGCGCGATGCCGTCCTCACGGGTCAGCCGCTCACCGGATCGGACCTTCTCCTCCAGCTCGCGCTTGAGCCCGACGTCCATGGTCATCCTCTCGTAGACAGACTCCGCCCACCGTACTCCCCCGCCCTCCGGGCGGGCGGTCCCCCCGAACGGCGCCGGACGCGCCCCGCGTCCTAGACCTCTTCGGGGAGGTCGCCCACCCGGTTCTCCCACTTCGTGGAGAGCACGATCGTCGTCCGGGTCCGGGAGACGCCCTTGGTGCCGCTGAGCCGCCGGATGATCCTCTCCAGGCCGTCGACGTCGCCGGCCCGCACCTTGAGCATGAAGGAGTCGTCGCCGGCGATGAACCAGCAGTCCTCGATCTCGTGGAAGTCCTTCAGCCGGGCGGCCACGTCCTCGTGGTCGGCCGCGTCGGAGAGGGAGATGCCGATGAGGGCGGTCACGCCGAGGCCGAGGGAGGCGGCGTTCACCGTGGCCCGGTAGCCGGTGATGACCCCGGCCGCCTCCAGCCGGTTGATGCGGTCGGTGACGCTGGGTCCCGACAGGCCGACGAGGCGCCCCAGCTCCGCGTACGAGGCCCGGCCGTTCTCCCTCAGGGCCTGGATGAGCTGCCTGTCCACCGCGTCCATGCGATCGAGCCTTCCGATGAAGAGGTCTGAGAGTTCTTGGGGTTCCGCAGTTCCTGAAGGTGGTGCAGGGTGCCGCCGGGTCCGGCGTCAGGCGGGCCGTCGTGCGCCGCCGAGATCGCCCTCCCACCGGCGGTAGAGCCGGTGCGGCGCGCCCGCCGCGTCGAGGACCCGGCCGGCGACGAAGTCGACCAGGTCCTGGATGTGGGTGGCGCCCGCGTAGAAGGCGGGGGAGGCGGGCACGACGCTCGCGCCCGCGTCGTCCAGGGCGACGAGGTGACGCAGCGTCTGCCCGTTCAGCGGGGTCTCCCGCACGGCGACGACGAGGGGCCGGCGCTCCTTGAGCGTCACGCTCGCCGCCCGCTGGAGGAGGTCCTTGGACAGTCCGAGGGCGACGCCCGCGACACAGGCCGTGGAGGCGGGGACGACGAGCATCCCCTTCGTCGCGTACGAGCCCGAGGACGGCCCCGCGGCCAGGTCCCCGGCGCCCCAGTACCGCACCCGGTCGCCGACGGCGTCGAGGTCCGCCTCGAAGGCGTCCGGCTTGCCGTCGGCGCCCCGCGCGAGCCATTCCCGCAGGTCGTCCCGCCAGTGCGCGTCCCGGAAGGAGATCCCCGTCTCGTCGAGCAGCGTGAGGCGCGAGGCCCGGCTGACGACCAGGTCGACGCTCTCGCCGGCCGCGAGCAGCGCCCGCAGGACAGCGGCGGCATAGGGCGTACCGGACGCCCCGGACACCCCCACGATCCAAGGCACGCGCTGCGTTTCTCCTGCGTTCACACCTTGAGCGTACCGGTGGGCGGAAAGGTCTTCAGGACCGGTGGGGGCGTGGGGGTCCACGGGGAGCGGGGCCGTGGGGGCCGTCGGCCCGCCCGGCGGCGCACCGCCGTGCGGGCCGGGCCCGTGCCGGACCGCGTCCCCGGGCCGGATCGTCCTCAGACGGTCAGGCCCCGGACCGCGAGGTCCAGCAGCGCGCACACGAACAGGGCGATGCCGATGAAGCCGTTGACGGAGAAGAACGCCCTGTTCACGCGGGACAGGTCGTGCGGGCGGACGATGGTGTGCTCGTAGACGAACGCGCCGGCGACGACCAGCAGGCCCAGCCAGAAGAACGCGCCCGCGTCGGTGGCCAGGGCGTACCAGACGAACAGGGCCGTCGTCAGCGTGTGGCAGGCCCGCGACGACCGGACGGCCGCCGGGACGCCGAAGCGGGCCGGGACCGACCTGACGCCTATCTCGCGGTCGGTCTCGACGTCCTGGCAGGCGTAGATGAGGTCGAAGCCGCCGATCCAGACGCCGACGGCCAGGCCCAGGATCACCGCGTCCCAGGACCACTCGCCGGTGATCGCCAGCCAGCCGCCGACCGGGCCCATCGCCTGGGCCAGGCCCAGGATGGCCTGGGGGAAGTTCGTGAAGCGCTTGCCGTACGGGTAGACGACCATCGGGACGACGGCGACGGGGGCGAGCGCCAGGCAGAGCGGGTTCAGCAGGGCCGCCGCGCCCAGGAAGACCACCAGGGCGATCAGGGCGCCGGTCCAGGCGTGCTTCACCGACATCGCGCCCGTCACCAGCTCGCGGTGGGCGGTGCGCGGGTTCCGCGCGTCGATCTCGCGGTCGATGATCCGGTTGACCGCCATCGCGAAGGTGCGCAGGCCGACCATGCAGACGGTGACCAGGAGCAGCCGCCCCCAGTGGACGTTCCTGTCAAGCTGGAACATCGCCGTGAGGGAGGCGATGTAGGCGAAGGGCAGGGCGAAGACCGAGTGCTCGATCATCACCAGCCGCAGGAAGGCCTTGGTGCGTCCCGGCCGGGGGATCGCCGCGGATGCCGAACTCACAGGCCGTACTCCTTCCACCGGCGGTCGACCTTCGCCGCCGTCTGCGGGTCGGACAGCACCATGTCCGGCCAGCCACCGTCGCGCGTGTACCCCTCCTCGGGCCACTTCCTCGTCGCGTCGATGCCCGCCTTGCCGCCCCAGAACTGCTGGTAGGAGGCGTGGTCGAGATGGTCGACCGGGCCTTCGACGACCGTCAGGTCGCGGGCGTAGTCGGTGTTGCCGAGGGCGCGCCAGGCGACCTCGTGGAGGTCGTGGACGTCGCAGTCGGAGTCGACGACCACGATCAGCTTGGTCAGGGACATCATGTGGGCGCCCCAGATCGCGTGCATGACCTTCTGCGCGTGCTTGGGGTACTTCTTGTCGATCGAGACGATCGCGCAGTTGTGGAAGCCGCCGGCCTCGGGGAGGTGGTAGTCCACGATGTCCGGGACGATGATCTTCAGCAGGGGCAGGAAGAAGCGCTCCGTCGCGCGGCCCAGGGGGCCGTCCTCCGTGGGCGGGCGGCCGACGACGATCGACTGGAGCAGCGGCCGCTTGCGCATGGTCACGCAGTCGATCGTCAGCGCGGGGAACGGCTCCTGCGGGGTGTAGAAGCCGGTGTGGTCGCCGAAGGGGCCCTCCGGGAGCATCTTCCCCGGCTCCAGCCAGCCCTCCAGCACGACCTCCGCCTGCGCCGGCACCTGGAGCGGCACCGTCTTGCAGTCGACCATCTCGATCCGCTTGCCGGCGAGGAACCCGGCGAACAGGTACTCGTCGATGTCGCCGGGGAGCGGTGCGGTGGAGGCGTACGTCACGGCGGGCGGGCAGCCGAAGGCGATCGCCACCGGCAGGCGCTCGCCGCGCCGCGCCGCCACCTGGTAGTGGTTGCGGCTGTCCTTGTGGATCTGCCAGTGCATGCCGATCGTGCGCCGGTCGTGGCGCTGGAGGCGGTACAGGCCGAGGTTGCGGATCCCGCTCTCCGGGTCCTTGGTGTGGGTCAGGCCCAGGTTGAAGAAGGAGCCGCCGTCCTGGGGCCAGGTGAAGAGGGCGGGCAGCTGCTCGAGGTCCACGTCGTCGCCGTGCAGCACGACCTCCTGCACGGGCGCGTCCTTCACCTTCTTCGGCGGGACGTGCGTCATCGCGCCCAGCTTGCCGAAGGCCTCCCGGACGCCGACGAAGCCGTGCGGCAGCTCGGGCCGCAGCAGCCCGCCGATCTTCTCGGTGATCTCCGCGTACGACGTCAGCCCGAGCGCCTTCAGCAGGCGGCGGTCGGTGCCGAAGACGTTCATCGCGAGGGGCATCGCGGAGCCCTTCACGTTCTCGAAGAGCAGCGCGGGACCGCCGGATTTCTGGACCCGGTCGACGATCTCCCCGACCTCCAGGTACGGATCGACCTCCGCCTTGACGCGCTTGAGGTCGCCTTCGCGCTCCAGTGCCCTGAGCAGGGAACGAAGATCGTCGTAAGCCATGGGGTCCAGTATCCCCGAGCGGCTACCCTGGCCCAGTACCTGGGGGCCCCTGCCGGCGGCCCCGACGACCACTTCGCTGGAGAGACCCCATGCTGCGGGTGCTGATGTTCCTCGTGCCGCTGGCGCTGAGCGTGTACGCGTTCATCGACTGCATCAGCACGAAGGACGACGAGATCCGTCACATGCCGAAGCCGCTGTGGGCGATCCTCGTGCTGCTGTTCCCCCTGGTCGGTTCGATCTCCTGGCTGATCGCGGGCAAGCGGCGCAGCCCGGCCGCCGACGGCTGGTCCGGCGTCCGCGGCGGCGGCCGGCCCCGACAGTGGGTCGCGCCGGACGACAACCCCGACTTCCTGAAGTCCCTCGACGAGGACAAGAAGGGGGACGACGACCAGAAGCGGGACGAGCCCTGACACGGCGCCGAGGGCGGCGGCCTTCCGGAAGGCCGCCGCCGTACTAGGAGCACCCCAGGTGCTCGATCAGGCGTTCGAAACGGTCTCTCCAGCCCTGCTCCGACTCCCCCTCGCCCCGGAACTCGTGGGTGAACCGCAGTGCGGACCCCTCGCCGTCCCGCTCCAGGTGGAAGCGGATCCGGCCGCCGTCCTCCAGCGTGTACTCGGCGACCCGGTCCACGTCCCACGCGGTGACCCGCCCCGCGCCCAGGCCCCGCAGCGCGACCGTGCCGCCGAGCCGGGGCTCGAGCACGTCGACGTCCGTCCACCAGGACCCGAGCCCCTCGGGCGTCGAGAACGCCGGCCAGACCGTCTCCGCGGGCCGTGGGAGCCGCACCAGGAAGTGCAGGATGTGCGTGTTCCCGTGGGTCTGGCTGGTGCCCTGTTCTATGGAACCGGTCATGACACCAGCCTGACCCTTGGGAACACGTCGTGCACGCGGTCGGAGGCGCCCGCGCCCCGGTACGGCGAAGGCCGGTTCCCCGTGACCCGGGTCACGGGGAACCGGCCTTCGCCGTACGGGTCGTCAGAAGCCGACGGACCGGAGCGCGCCGAGGCCCACGTCGGCGTACGAGTGCTTGCCGGAGACGAAGATGTTGACGCCGTAGTAGTTGAACAGCCAGCAGCCGAAGGCGATCAGGGCCAGGTAGGCGGCCTTGCGGCCCTTCCAGCCGGCCGTGGCGCGGGCGTGCAGGTAGCAGGCGTAGGCGACCCAGGTGATGAAGGACCAGGTCTCCTTGGGGTCCCAGCCCCAGTAGCGGCCCCACGCGTCGCCCGCCCAGATCGCGCCCGCGATGATCGTGAACGTCCACAGCGGGAAGACGGCCGCGTTGACGCGGTAGGAGAACTTGTCGAGGGAGGCCGCGGCGGGCAGCCGGTCCAGGACCGAGTTGGCGAACCTGCCGGGCTTGCCGCCGCCCGCCAGCTTGTTCTCGTAGGAGTCCTTGAACAGGTACAGGATCGTGGAGACCGCGCCGACGTAGAACACCGCGCCGCAGAAGATCGCGGTGGAGACGTGGATGTACAGCCAGTACGAGTGCAGGGCGGGCACCAGCTGGTCGCTGGCGGTGTACAGGACGGTGACGGCGAGACCGAGGTCGAGGAGGACCGTGGTGGTCAGGAACAGGCCGAGCCAGCGCACGTTCTTCCTCA
The DNA here is from genome assembly GCF_044328485.1 of Streptomyces sp. NPDC017936. Lineage (NCBI taxonomy): Bacteria > Bacillati > Actinomycetota > Actinomycetes > Kitasatosporales > Streptomycetaceae > Streptomyces > Streptomyces sp. NPDC017936. The sequence continues at coordinate 212,924 of NZ_JBIRHK010000011.1, forward strand.
GCGCCAGCAGCCCGAGGTACACGCCGACGGCCACCGTGGAGAAGGTGATGTTGAACTCGTACATGTTGCCCCACGGCGCCCGCTCCACGGAGAGCGCGCGGGCGAGCACCCCGCCGAACTCGATCAGGAAGGCGAGCACGGTGAGGGAGACGGCGATGCGCCCGTAGAGGTCGCCCTGCTCGTCCCCGCCGTGCGCGCCCGGCCCGTCGGGCACGTCCCGCGCGCCGGCCGCGGCCCGCACGACGACGTTCGGCCGCTCCAGCACGGCGGTGCCGCCGGCCTTCTTCACGGTGACGGCCGGCCCCGTGGCCCCGGCCTGCCGGGTGGCGGTGAGCGCGGCGGCGGTGCGGCCGACCTTGCTGCGGCTGCCGAAGAGCCATTCGGCGATGTACGCGAAGAAGGCCAGCGTGTAGACGGCCATCGCGGAGTAGATCAGCGTGTTGCTGATGTTCGCGAGGTTCTCGTTGGTCGCGGCGGCCAACTCGGTTGCGGCGGCGGGAGTCACTGCTCAGCCCCTTCGGCAGGTACGACTTCAGGGTCGGGGGTGGTGTCGTCGTGGGAGGCGTCGGTGTCGGGGGCGGGCGCCCCGGGGGCCAGGTCGTACAGGAGACCGGCGAGGTCGCCGAGTTCCTCGGGCACCTTGGCGGACTCGCTGCGGCCGAGGCCGGCCATCTCGACGACCGTGACGCCGTCGGGCCCCTCGACCGCGCGCACCCACACCCGGCGGCGCTGGATGAACAGCGAGCCGGCGAGACCGAAGATCGCGGCGACCGCGCCGCCCAGCGCCCAGCCGCTGCCGGGCTGCTGGGTGACCTGGAAGTTCGCCCACTCCTTGGTGCCCTCGTAGGTGATCGAGCCGGCCCCGTCGGGGAGCTTCATGGTCTCGCCGGGCTTGAGGTTGTCCCGCACCTGGAGGCCCTTGGCGTCCTCGAAGCCCTTCATGTGGGACTTGTCGAGCTGGTACACGCTCTGCGGGATGCCCGAGTTCACGCCGAGGTCGCCGTGGTACGGCTCCAGGTTGAGCACCGGGTTCAGCAGCGCCGGGAAGGCGGAGGCGACCTCGTTGCCCTCCGCGTAGCTCGGCAGGAAGAAGGCCTGGAAGCCGAGCTGCTCGGTGACGCCCTCGGCGTTCCTGTAGCCGTCGAGGACCTTGATCACGCCGGAGGAGCTGACGTTGGAGTCGAGCGGCAGCAGCGGGACCGCGTCGTGGAACACGACCTTGCCCTTGCCGTCCCGGACGGTGACGACGGGCGCGTAGCCGTGGGCGGTGAGGTAGACCTTGGAGTCGCCGATCTCCAGCGGGTGGTTGACCTTCACGACGGTCCTGCGGTCCTTGCCGTAGGCGCCCTCGCTGTAGGTGAGGGCGGCCTGGTAGGTGCGCGGGGTGCCCTTGTTGGGGCCGGACACCTCGTAGGTGCCGGTGAAGTCCTTCAGGGTGAAGCTGAACGGCGTCAGGTCGTCGGTCGTGAAGAGGTTGCCGGACTTGAAGTCGTCGTAGGCGATCAGGGTGTTGGAGAAGCCGTTGCCCTCGACGAGCAGCTTGTTGCCCTCGGACTTGAACAACTGGCCCCAGGCGAAGGCGACCAGCATCACGATGAGGGCGATGTGGAAGGCGAGGTTGCCGACCTCGCGCAGATAGCCCTTCTCGGCGGCGACCGCGTCACCGGCCACGTGCGCGCGGAAGCGGCGCTTCCGCAACAGGGCGAGCGCGGCCTCGCGCACCTGCTCCGGCTCGGCCTCGGTGCGCCACGACGTGTACGCGGGCAGCCGGGTCAGCCGCTTGGGCGCGCCCGGCGGGCGGCCGCGCAGCTGGCCCACGAACTGCCAGGTGCGCGGCACGATGCAGCCGATGAGGGAGACGAACAGCAGGATGTAGATCGCGGAGAACCACACCGAGCCGTAGACGTGGAAGAGGCCGAGCTTGTCGTAGATCGGCGCGAGGGTGGGGTGGTTCTTCTCGAAGTCGGCGACCTTGGTGGCGTCCTGGCCGGTCTGCGGGATCAGCGAGCCGGGGATCGCGCCGAGCGCCAGCAGCAGCAGGAGCAGCAGGGCGACCCGCATGGAGGTCAGCTGCCGCCAGAACCACCGGGTCCAGCCGACGACGCCGAGGGCGGGCAGGTGGGGGGCGGACTCCGCGGGCGCGGTGGACAGCTGGGAGCCGGCCGCGCCCAGGTCCTGGTCCTCGCCGGCGGAGGCCGGGGCGGTGTCACCGGCCGGCACGTCGGGCCCGCCCGTCGTAGTGGTCTTGCTCATGGATCAGATCCCCACAGTGAATCCGGCGGACCAGGACTGCATGTCCTGTACGAGGCTGTCCCAGACGCCGGTCAGCAGCAGCAGACCGGTCACGATCATCATCGTGCCGCCGATCCGCATCACCCAGACATAGTGGCGCTTGACCCAGCCGAAGGCGCCGAGCGCCTTGCGGAAGGCGACCGCGGCGAGCACGAAGGGCACGCCCAGGCCGAGGCAGTAGGCGACGGTCAGGAGGGCGCCGCGGCCCGCGCTCGACTGCTGCGAGGACAGGGCGAGCACCGAGGCGAGGGTCGGGCCGATGCAGGGCGTCCAGCCGATGCCGAACAGCGCGCCGAGCAGGGGGGCGCCGACCAGCCCGGTCACCGGCCGCTTGTGGAAGCGGAACTCCCGCGCGGTCATCCAGGGCATCAGGCCCATGAAGAACACGCCCATGAGGACCATGACCACGCCCAGCACCTTGGACAGGACGCCCTGCTGTTCCTGGAGCGTCGCCCCGAAGTAGCCGAACAGGGCCCCGCTGGAGACGAACACGGCGGTGAAGCCGGCCACGAACAGCGAGGCGCCGGCGACCATCCGGCCGCGCCGGGCCTCGGCCAGGTCGGTGCCGGTGACGCCGGTCACGTAGGAGAGGTAGCCGGGGACCAGCGGCAGGACGCACGGGGAGAAGAAGGAGACGAGTCCGCCGAGCAGCGCGACCGGCAGGGCGACCAGCAGGGCGCCGTTGAGCACCGTGCCGTTGTAGCCGTCCGCGGCGAGCGTGGTGAGGGCGCTCACGTCACTTCTCCGCGAGGACCGGGTCGATCATGGAGCGCAGCTTCTCCTCGCTGAGCGCGGCCAGGGAGCGGGCGGCGATCCTGCCCTCCCGGTCGAGGACCAGCGTGGAGGGGATCGCCTGCGGGTTGAGGGTGCCCTTCTCGAAGCGGAGCATCAGCTTGCTGCTCGGGTCGTACAGGCTGGGGTAGGTGACGCCGTACTGCTCCTCGAAGGCGAGCGCGCTCTTGGTCTGGGGGTCGGCGACGTTGATGCCGACGAACTGCACGCCCTTGTCCTCGAGGTCCGTGGAGACCTTCTGGAAGTTGGGGGCCTCGGCGCGGCACGGGGCGCACCAGGAGCCCCACACGTTGAGGACGACGACCTTGCCCTTGTAGGAGGAGACGGCGAGCTGCTTGCCGTCGATGGTCTTGCCGGACAGGTCGGGGGCCGCGTCGCGCTTCCCCTTCGCGACGGTGGAGATGCCGTCCGCGCCCATGACGAACTTGGTGTCACCGCCTCCGCCGGAGACGCCCCCGGAGGTGCAGGCGGACGCGAGCAGCGCCGCGACGGCGGCGCCGGCGGCCGCGAGGGCGGCGCGGCGCGAGCGGGTCCAGGCGGTCGGGCGCAGGGGGGCGCGGCTGGCGGCACTCATGTGAAAAGTTTCGCATGCCCGTTCTGGGGATCTTGCGCACCCCCCTTGCGGGTGGAAACCCGCATTTCAGGCGACGGACGGGAGCCCGCGGCGCGGGTCGCCCCGGAGGGCGGGGAGCCCGTGGCCGGGGTCTCTAGGCGCCCGCGGAGGAGGTCGCCGACGCGCCCGGGGAGCTCGCGGCGGTGTCCTTCAGGAACTCCTTCCACCCGCCGGCCGGCCGCTGCCCGACCTCGAGCGTCCGCAGCCCGGCGAGGACCTCCGGCTTCTGCACGTCGATCCAGTCCACGAACTGCCGGAAGGACACCATCCGCACGTCCCCGCCCTTCTCCTTCTCGCGCGCGATGTGCTTGATCGCCTCTTCGACGGCGTCCATGTAGATGCCGCCGTTCCACTGCTCGAAGTGGTTGCCGATGAAGAGGGGCGCCCGGTTCGTCTCGTACGCCCGCCGGAAGCCCTGGATGTACGCCTGGGCGGACTGCTCGCGCCAGCGCGGGTGGTTGTGGCGGGGGGCGTTGGTCGAGTTGAGGGACTGGTTGGCCAGCATGTTGTAGTCCATCGAGAGGACCTCGAAGGAACGCCCGGGGAACGGTATCTGCTGCAGCGGCAGGTCCCACAGGCCCTGCTTCTTGTCCGGCCAGACCTGCCGGCCGCCGGGCGAGGAGGCGTCGTAGCGCCAGCCGAGGGCGCGGGCGGTGGGCAGCAGCTTGTCCTGGCCGAGGAGGCAGGGGGTGCGGCCGCCGACGAGTTCCTTGTCGTAGTCGAAGGGGAGCGCGGGCAGGTCGGTCCACCCGGTGTTGGTCCGCCACCGCTGCACGAACGACTTGGCCTGGTCTATCTCGCTGCGCCACTGCTTCGGGGTCCAGTGGGCGACCGAGCCGTGGCCGTCACCGCAGAAGTGCCCGTTGAAGTGGGTGCCGATCTCGTGGCCCTCGAGCCAGGCGCGGTGCAGGCCCTTGAGGGTCTCCTTGATGTGCGCGTCGGAGAGGTAGCCGATGTCGGAGGCGCCGCGGGGGTTGTTGGGCGGGTCGTAGAGGCGCTTCTTCGACTCGGGCAGGAGGTACAACCCGGAGAGGAAGAAGGTCATGGCCGCGCCGTGCTCCTTGGCGAGGTCCAGGAAGCGCGGGAAGAGCCCGTTGCCGACCTCGCCGGCGCCGTCCCAGGAGAAGACGACGAACTGCGGCGGCTCCTGGCCGGGTTCCAGCGGCTGCGGCGCGGCCGGCTGGTGGGGCTGCTTGCCGGTGAAGGCGGTGGATCCGTCGCCGAGGGGGCGGGCGGTGGCGGTGGGCGAGCTCTGAGGACTGGCGGAACGGTTCTTCCCGGAGCCCGGCGTCTTCCGGGACCCGTCCGAGGAGGAGTCGGCGCATCCCGCGAGTCCGGCGGCGGCCGCTGCTCCGGCCCCGAGTCCGAGTGCTCCCCTTCGGGTGAGAGTGCGCATGGCAGTCCCCGTTCGTCGCGTGCTGTGGTGTCACCCACTCAGAGCACGCGGCGAACGGGGAGGTTCCGCCACTGTGTTCGTTTTCCGTAACGGGAGCAAGGAACAGGCCACTTCACGGGCCCGCACGCCCCGCCCCCGGAGGGCTCAGGCCCCGAAGGCCTTGCCCTTCCCCTGCACCGGCTTGGCGCCGGCGCGCAGGTGGGCCGGGACCAGGTCGATGGCCGGCTCGGTGTAGCCGACGGAGACGATCGTGTCGCCCCGGTACGTGAACGTCGTCAGGGAGGCGAGCGTGCACTGCCGCCGGCGCGGGTCGTGCCACAGCCGCCGCCGCTCGACGTACGACCGCACGGTCCAGATCGGCAGCTGGTGGCTGACGAGCACGGCCTCGTGCCCCCGCGCCTGGTCCTTGGCGGAGTTCAGCGCGCCCATCATGCGCACGACCTGGTCGACGTACGGCTCGCCCCAGGACGGCTTGAACGGGTTGACGAGGTGCCGCCAGTTCTCGGGCCGCCGCAGCGCGCCGTCGCCGACGCCGAAGGTCTTGCCCTGGAAGACGTTGTCGGCCTCGATCAGCCGCGCGTCGGTGGCGAGGTCCAGGCCGTGCGCCTTGGCGATCGGGGTGGCCGTCTCCTGGGCGCGCTCCAGCGGGGAGGCGCAGACGTGGGTGACGTCCCGGGAGGCGAGGTGCTCGGCGACCCGCTCGGCCATCCGCCGGCCGAGCTCGGAGAGGTGGTAGCCGGCGAGCCGGCCGTAGAGGATGCCGTCCGGGTTGGCCACCTCGCCGTGCCGCATGAGGTGGACGACGGTGATGTCCTTGTCGCTGCCGCTCATGCCGCCGTGGCCTCCGCCGCCGCTCGGGCCGCCGCCGGGAGGGCGTCGGCGATCTTCTGGATGGCCCGCTCGTCGTGGGCCGTGGACACGAACCAGGACTCGAACGACGACGGCGGCAGGTAGACGCCGTTCGCCAGCAGCGAGTGGAAGAACGCGGTGAAGCGGAAGGACTCCTGCGCCTTGGCGTCCTCGTAGGTGCGCACGGCACGGTCCGTGAAGAAGACGGAGAACATGTTGGAGGCGTTCTGCAGGGTGTGCGCGACGCCCTCCTTGGACAGCGCCTGCGTCACCAGCGCCCGGATCTGCTCCGACGCGGCGTCGACCTTGGCGTAGGCGGCGTCGTCGAGGAGGCGGAGCTGGGCGAGGCCGGCGGCGGTGGCGACCGGGTTCCCGGAGAGGGTGCCGGCCTGGTAGACGGGCCCGGCGGGCGCGAGGTGCGCCATCACGTCGGCGCGCCCGCCGAAGGCGGCGGCGGGGAAGCCGCCGCCCATGACCTTCCCGAAGGTCATCAGGTCGGGCTTGACCCCGTCGACGCCGTACCAGCCGGCGCGGCTGGTACGGAAGCCGGTCATGACCTCGTCGGAGATGTAGAGGGCGCCGTTGGTGGCGCAGGCGTCCTTGAGCCCCTGGTTGAAGCCGGGGAGCGGCGGCACGACGCCCATGTTGCCGGGCGAGGCCTCGGTGATCACGCAGGCGATCTCGCCGGGGTGCCGGTGGAAGGCCTCCTGCACGGCCTCCAGGTCGTTGTACGGCAGGACGATGGTGTCGCCGGCCTGGGCGCCGGTGACACCCGGGGTGTCCGGGAGGGCGAACGTGGCCACCCCGCTGCCCGCCGACGCGAGGAGCGAGTCGACGTGCCCGTGGTAGCACCCGGCGAACTTGATCACCTTGGTGCGCCGGGTGAACCCGCGGGCGAGCCGGATGGCGGACATGGTGGCCTCGGTCCCGCTGGACACGAGCCGCACCTGCTCCAGGGGCTCGATCCGGTTCACCATCTCCTCGGCGAGCGCGACCTCGCCCTCACCGGGCGTGCCGAAGGAGGTGCCGCGGGCCACCGCCTCCTGGACGGCGGCGATGACCTCGGGGTGCGCGTGCCCGAGGATCATGGGCCCCCAGGAGCAGACCAGGTCGACGTACTCCCGCCCGTCGGCGTCCGTCAGGTACGGACCGCTGCCGGACACCATGAACCGGGGCGTACCGCCCACGGCGCGGAAGGCGCGCACCGGGGAGTTCACGCCGCCCGGCGTGACGGCGGCCGCACGGTCGAACAGTGCCTGCGAGACAGGCGCATCGTATGAATAGGGCATTTCGCTCATGACCTGCGGCTACTCCGACCTTCTCCGACTTCTGGGACTCCGGTGCCAGTGACATCCTCAGGGTAGGCCAGGGCCGGTCAACGGCAGCGGGGCCGTCGCCGGGCCCGCGCCGCGCCCTCCTGACCGGGCAACCACTCCCCGTCCGTCCGCCATCTGCGAAACTGGCCCCATGGACGCAGCTCGCACCGACGATGGGTCGGGGGCTGCGGAGATCCTGCGGACAGGTGTTTCGACGCACGTTTCGGCGGGCGGCCGTGGGGGAGGTCACTGACACGATGATCGGGTTGCGCGGCGGGGGCCACGCGTCCTAGAAAAGCAGTCGGGTGGAGATATGCATCGCGGTGGCGGACTGGGCGAGGGGACTGACGACCTGGGTCCTCGACGTGCCCGGCGGGGAAGGCACCGACGCGACGCGGAGGCAGCTGCGCAGAGTAACGAAGCACGTCAGGCACAAGGTGCACCGAGTGAACCCGAGCGGTTCGACCGGGGAGCCGATCACCGGATCGGCCACCGGACGGACCGTCCGCGGGAGGGAAGCAGGAATGGTGGTCGGGTGGGGGTGACGTACAAGTACTTCGGTGCGCCCGACGGCGCGACCGCGGCCCGCGTCCCGATCTCGATGCGCCCCGAGGAACTCGGCGGCGACGAGCTCGGCATGAACGGCATGTTCACCAAGATCAAGCCGGAGACGATGGCGGCGATGGTCCTCACCGGCATCGAGGGCGTCCCGCTGCACAAGGTGCCGCCCCTGGAACTGGTGGTCCTGCACCCCGACTACGCGGTCGTGAAGCTCCCCATGACGGTGGTCGACCCGCTCCGCGACATCGGCGAGGAGGCGGTGGGCGCGGCGGCGTTCATCTGGTCGACGGTCCCGGACCGCGGCGGCCCCCGGGACGCGTTCAACGTGTACCAGCTGCTGCACGAGTGGCAGGACTTCTCGCACCGGCTGCACGAGGCGGGGCACCAGGCGTACTGCCTGGTGTGGCCCTGAGCCCGGGTTTCGGTGGAGGCACGCGTGCGGGCCGTCGTCCGGCGCCGCCTGGAGGTACCTCGCCCCGCGCTCGCGCGGAGGGATCACGCCGGTGGCGTCGGCTCGGGGTGGTCGCCCCTGCTGCCCGCCGTCAGCGGCTCGGCCGCCGCGGACAACCGAACCTGACGCCCTCCCACCGTCCTCAGCGGGCTGCTCCGGTCAGCCCCCCCGTGGGGACCGTCCGGCACCCGTCCCGGCGCTCCGCGCCCCGGCCGCTGAACCGGTGCGGCCGGTGCCCGGGGGCGGCAGTCGTCCCGAAGGCGCCCTTCGGCCGGCGTTCGGTCCGGGCGCCCCGCCCGGGCCGCCTCAGTTCCACGGCTCGGTGAAGGACCGGCCGGGCACCGGCTTGGCGATGAGCGCCACGGGGATGAAGAGGTTGACCTGGCCGATCGCGGACATCACGGTGGCGAGCGCCTTGGGCTCGTCGTGTCCGGCGGCCTGGGCGTACGGCTCGTCGGAGACCCTCTCGCCGTCCGCGGACGGCCGGAGCACGGCTTCCACCAGGGCCAGGGCGGCGCGTTCGGCACCGGTGAAGTACGGCGCGTCCCGCCACGACGCCACCGAGGTGATCCGCTCCTCCGGCTCCCCGGCCTTGCGCCGGAGGCCCGCGTGCGGAACGGTCAGGCAGGTGCTGCCGACGATCTGGCCGGCGCGCAGCTGGACCAGGCTGATCGTGGAGCGCGGCACCGAACCGTTGCCCGTGACCCCGAACAGCGCCGCCGACACCTCCGCCGGCTCGGGAACGAGCTCCGCGGGGTCCTCGGACATCCGGGGGACCATCGGGACCTCAGCCGTGATCGAACGCGTTTCCCGCGTCGCCTCCTCGGGACCTCATGCCGTTGTCACCTCCCTGACGGATCGCGGCGGGGAAACGTCACCGGCGGACGGCGGTCATCTCGCCGGCCGCGGCGACGGCTGGAACACCCCGTACCCCGCCGCCCACGGACCGGCTCGAACGCACCGAGAAGCCGGGACGGTCCCGCCGCCCGACCCGGCTCGGCGAAACCCATGCGGTCGCAGCACTAGCTTCGGCTGCGCGTCATCGACATCAGCAGCCCGTGGGTCTCGTCGTCGGCGGCGACCACGAGCCCTCGGCCCGCCTCGCCTGTCGGGGCGCCGTCGATCCCGGTGACGACGCAGCCGGCGGCCCGGCACAAGGCGATGCCGGCCGCGAAGTGCACGCTCCCGGAGAGGTCGCCGCCATCGGTGACGTACGCGGCGCGCTTGCCGGCGGCGACCCAGGCCAGCGCCAGCGTCGTGGAGACGACGCGCGGCCGGAAGCGTCCGGCGAACTCGGGGTGGGCCAGCAGATCCACGGCCCGGAATCCGGGTGCGCTCGGGAACGGCGGATCCAGGTTGACGTCCACCAGTCGGGTAGCGGGCGTGGGCGTCAGCAGCGCGTCGTCGGCCCCGTCCCGCCGCACCCAGGCGGTCTCCCCGTCGGTGAAGAACACCTCGCCGCTGAACGGGTCGGCCACCGCCGCCGCCCCGTCGCGCAGCGCCACGTTGACGGCCACCAGCATGGTGCCGACGGCGTAGTTCAGCGTGCCGCACAGGGGATCCACCAACCACCGGCGCACAGCGTCGGCGGCGCCCTGCTGCCCGCTTTCCTCGCCGAGCACCGCGTCATCCGGCCGTGCGGCACGGATGACGTCGAGGATCGCCTTCTCGGCCGCCACGTCGGCCGCGGTGGCGAAGTCCCCGGCGCCCTTGTCGATGCGGTCGAGCCGCCGGCCGTACAGGGTGCGGACCACGTCCGCGCCGGCCCGCGCCCCGGCTACCGCGACCGCAGCGTCATCGGAGCTCGCGTATGAGGTGATCACGCCGTGCACACTACCGAGGCGGCGCACGGCTCCGGAGGGCGTTTCTCCAGCCTCTGCCTGATCAGGTCACGACGTTCCTTGCGGGGAAAACGGCTGCTGCCGTCCACGCACAGTCCGCGATCGTCGGTTGAGAGGTGTGTCCTCCTCAGTGGTGCACCAAGCCAGACGGTGGTCGGACCTCTGTGCCTCCCACGGCGCCTCACGGCCCCGGTGACACCCCCGAGTCGTCCGATCGACGGGGGGTGACGGTCATGCCGGGCCCGGAGTCCAGTGGCCCTCTTGCAAGACCGCGAAGAACATAACGGGGACCACAGACCGACAACCCCCTTAGTCTGAGGGCGGTATGACTCCCCGTCGCGACTTGGATGCGACAGACACCCGGAGGAGAGCAACGTGGCTGAGTCCGCAGAGGGAATGGTGAGCCTGGCAGAGGCCATCGACGCGCTGCGCTCCGACCTCCTCAGGGCGTGGGGAGGTGGTGGCGTTCGGCCGCTGCGGTTCAAGCCGGCTCCGGTGGAACTCACGCTTCAGGTTGCCGTCACTGCCGGGAACAAGGGATCGGCCGGAGTGAAATGGTGGGTGGTCAACGCCGGCGGGGAGAAGACGCGGGAGACGGTCGTCACCCAGACGATCAAGCTGGTGCTCGATCCTGTCGGCCTGACCCCTGCTGGGGAGGAGACCGAGTTCCTCATCTCGGACGAGGAACTTCCCCGTGTCCCATCGGTTGACGAGCAGACCTTGAACGACTTCGAGTAGATCAAGCGGGGAACAGTTCGCCATGCTCGAAACGGACCGGGTGGTTCTGCTCCGGCACGACGTCGACGGCGGAACGCAGGCGGGGTCGGGACTAAGAGTCGGCGGGGAGCACGTACTCACCGCCGACCACTGTGTCACCGGCAGAAATGTGCGGGTAGTGCACGGAGGCCGGGAATTCCCGGCCCAGGTGGTGGTCCGCTCGTTCAGTAGCGATGTGGACTTGGCCGTGCTTCTCGTGCCCGGCCTCGGGTCCATGCCGCCCTTGGGTTTCGCCCGCGTCAACCGGGGGATCGCGGGGGCCATCGACGGCTGCCAGGCTCTCGGGTTTCCGCGTTGGAAGCGCTCCCCTAAAAGTCGGATCCTGGTCCAGCTCGACGGCCGGATCCCCACGGCCGAGGGCCTCGTCGTCAGCACCCAGGAGGCACAGCCGGTCGGCTTGCTGTCGCTCAAGCTACCAGGTCACGACATTCCTCTCCCTCCTCCGCCACAAGGCAGCCTCTACGCGTCCGGCAGCCCGTGGGGTGGGATGTCGGGGGCAGCAGTGGTGAGCGAGGGACTGGTGATCGGAGTGCTGCGCAGCCACAACATCTCCGAAGGCACGGGCTCCTTGACGGTGACGCCGATCGATGCCATCGACATCCTCGCCCCCGCGACCCGGGGCTTGATGTGGTCGACGCTGGGCGTGAGCGATCCTGGTTCGCTCTCTCTTCTCCCGCGTTCGGATGAATCTGGCGCCAAGGTCGAAGAACAGGGTGGAAGCGGAGAACCTGGGAATCGGACGGGTACGGAGAAAGAGGCCTCGCGCGCTCAGGTCATCAAGAGGGTGACGAAGAATTGGGTGGAATCCGGTCCGTCCATCGCCGTACTTCAGGGATTCTCCGGGAGCGGAAAGACCAGAGTCGCTCTTGATATCAAGTCCCTGCATCCACGGCGCAAAGTTCTGGATGTAGAAATCCCCGAAGGGATCAGCTCGCTCGAGCAGCTGATCATCCTGATCGGCGATGCCTTTGCGGCGGCAGGGAAGCCCGGGGTCACGCTCGGGACGAACCCTAAAAAAAACCTGGCAGATGCCATGAGCGATGGCACCATACTGATTCTGGACAACTTTCACCATTGCTTTGTGGACGACTCCGGAGCACCCTCAGCCGATGTACAAGGTTTGATCAACTCGGTGGGGCGCCAGATTCGAGCAACCCATGGACGTCTGCTGCTGATCGCCAACGAAGCGGTGACCTTTCCTTGGATCGAAGACGGCGAGACCTTCACTCTGCCTGGCATGAGCGTGTCCGAGGGGTCCCGCTTGCTCTCCAAGGAGTTGACACGACAGGGAATCCCTGAGAACGACGTGCCCGCCGACCGAATCTCCGAGGTCATCAACTGGCTGGGAGGGAACCCACGTGCGATCACCCTTTTGGCTGCATGTCTTCGCAGCGAAAGTTTGGAAGATCTGATCGGAGCGGCCCCCGCGCCCTGGGAACTACGCGACAGGAGCGTCGGCAGAGACTTCTCGGCCCAACTGGAGCGAGCCTTCTTGGAGCGCTGCATCGGGCGCCTCACCGAGACCGAGAGGAAACTGCTCAACAGGGCTTCGGTGCACCGGGTTTCCTTCACGAACGAGGCCTTCAGGCAATCTTTCTGGGAGCACTCCCCGCAAGAATTTGATGCGGCAAAGAAACGCTTGACGTCGAGCTTCCTGGTGGAGCGGAGAAATAAAAACTTCGCCGTAAATCCTATTGCCAGAGAAATCTCCCTCAGGGCGCTGGCGGGTTCCGGGAGCGAGCTCAGGCGAGCGCACACCGTCGTTGGGCGGTTCCATGCGCGACACTTCAAGGCCAAACGTATCGTCAGCTCTGGCGCCGACTTCCTCGAAGCCCGCTACCACCTCTACGCCGCCGGCGAGGCGGACGAACTTTCCGTCGTGGCGAAGTCCTATGTTCTCCACCTGGACCGCCTGTACGGATACAAGCGCACACTGGAAAAGGACCCGAAAGAGCGAGATGAACTGATCGCCCTGCTGAGTGCAGCACTGAGCGAGGTGAGCCCGTCCTGGCGACTTCACTTTTATCTCGCACGGCTGCTTGAGGCCAGAGGCGTGGGCGGCGACCATGCACATGCTCTGGAACAGGTGGACCACGCCGTCCGCTCTCCCAACGCCTCGCTCTCGACTTGGATGCTGAAAGCTCGCCTCACCGACCGACTCCACGGCACTGAGGCAGCCCTTGCGGTGGCTACAGAGGCTCACAAGAAGCTTGCGGAAAGCAACCAGAACGTAGGGCAGATTCTCTTTTTCCGGGCGGATCTGCTGGCGCGCGACAATCGGCGACTCGAAGAAGCGGCCTCACTGTGCAAGGAGGCTCTTTCCACTGCCGAGAACGCCAGGCTGCCACACTTGTACATGGTGGCTGCGGAATTCCTGGCCAAGAATGACGAAGGGCTGGCCGCGGCCATCGACCTGCTGCGCGAGGGAGTCGCGCGCCTTCTTCCTGGAACCAGGGTCATTTCACTTTATCCGCTTGCTGCGGCGTACCTGAACAGAGCAGGTAAGCTGACCGAGGCAATCGACCTGCTGAGTGAAGGGATTTCACATTTTTCGAGCCATTCCAGCGTGACTCCTCTGTATGACATGAATGCTGATTTGCTGGCTCGGAACGGCCGGGTGGACGAAGCCGTCGATTTGCTGCGCGAGGGCATCGCACGTATCCCCCCGCAATCGAGCCTCTTCTCGCTGTACCAATCAGCCGGCGAACTGCTGGCCCGAAACGGCCAGATGGACGAAGCCGTCGACCTGCTGCGCGAGGGCATCACACGCATCCCCCCACGGTCGAATCTCTCTCCGCTGTATCAGTCGGCCGGAGAATTATTGGCTCGGAACGGCCGGGTGGACGAAGCCGTCGACCTGCTGCGCGAGGGCATCGCGCGCATCCCCCCGCAGTCCAACCTCTCTTCGCTGTATCAGTCGGCGGGCAATGTGCTGGCCCGGAACGGCCAGGTGGACGAAGCCGTCGACCTGCTGCGCGAGGGCATCACACGCATCCCCCCACAATCGAGCCTCTTCTCGCTGTACCAATCGGCGGGCAATGTGCTGGCCCGGAACGGCCAGGTGGACGAAGCCGTCGACCTGCTGCGCGAGGGCATCACACGCATCCCCCCACAATCCAGCCTCTTCTCGCTGTACCAATCAGCCGGCGAACTGCTGGCCCGAAACGGCCAGACGGACGAAGCCGTCGACCTGCTACGTGAAGGCATCACACGCATCCCCCCC
>NZ_JBIRHK010000011.1:227133-257074 GCF_044328485.1 Streptomyces sp. NPDC017936
CTGTACCAATCAGCCGGCGAACTGCTGGCCCGAAACGGCCAGACGGACGAAGCCGTCGACCTGCTACGTGAAGGCATCACACGCATCCCCCCACAGTCGAGCCTCTCTTCGCTGTACCAGTCGGCCGGCGAACTGCTGGCCCGGAACGGCCGAGTGGACGAAGCCGTCGAGCTGTTGCGTGAGGGCATCGCGCGCATCCCTCCGCATTCCAACCTCTTCTATCTATACCAATTGGCGGGTGATGTGCTGGCCCGAAAGGGCGAGGTTGATGAGGCCGTCAAGTTGCTGCGTGAGGGCATCGCGCGCATCTCTCCGCAGTCGGGCCTCTCTTCGCTGTATCAGTCGGCGGGCGATGTACTGGCTCGGAATGGCCGGGTGGCTGAGGCCGTCGAGCTGCTGCGTAATGGAATTGCCAGCTTTCCGGCACAGGCGGATCAATTTGCCATCTCTCGACAGACAGTGATGATATTGGCCCAGCACGGACAGCCGGAAGAAGCCGAAGATCTTCTTCGCAAATCGGTTTCGGGAACTGCCACATTGGCTGCAGAGCTCAGCTCCTACAAGACTTGGGTGCAGTTCCTGTCCATGACGGGTCGACATTCTGAAGCAGTTGAAAGGTTGATGGAGGGCATCCACATTATTGGCCCGCAGAGAGAAGCTGGAGAGCTGGCGGAGGCGGGAGCCATCACTATCGCGTGCCTTTCTGAAGAGTGTTCCTGGATCAGGTGCCTGCGGCCGCATTTTGAAGAACTCTCATTTGACCGAGCGGTACTCATCATTGACCTTCTCACCGCAGAAGGAACGGGAGATTGGGAGACGGCTCTGGAAATGGCAACGGAGGGTGGCAGGAAGTTTGGAGGCACGGTATTCCGCGATCACGAGATCCTCGCCCTCGCTGCCGTAGGCAGGAACGACTGTGCAGCCAATCGATTGCAAGAACTCGCGCAACCGGTCAATGAAAACGCCGGCAGATGGCTCCAGGGTTACGTATTGGCGCTGGGTGGAGATACCGATGGGTGCTATGAGGTGATGGCACCTTGGGTCGCCAGATGGAGTGATGATGCCACCGATGATCCGCTAAGTTTCTGCATCCGCATCTGGAAAGATGAAATTCATAGGCCCCGGGGCGGGCGCTATCCGCTCAGGTTCCCCTTTTTGCCCGTGCTCGCTGATGACGAGTGGTCGGTCCAGGACTGGTCCTGACCATGCAGCGCTCTCTCCCGCCGTCAGGTGCGGACTTGGCCGTCTGGACGAGCAGCACATCACCTGGGTGTCGCCGTCGCCCTGAGCCGGTCTTCGACCGGCGGTCGTCCCGTCGGCCGCCACGGCCGCGGGAACGCCAGTACGCTCACCGCCCATGGACTGGCTCGACCGCACCGCGAAGCTGAGGCAGTGGGCCAGGAACGGGACGCGTGCTCCGCACAAGCCGCTGCTCCTCCTGTACGCCCTCGGCCGGTTCCAGGAGGACGCCGAGGAGGAGCTTCGGTACAGCGCTGTCGAGGGAGACCTGCAGCGGCTGCTGGCCGAGTACGGTCCGCCGCACAGGACGTCGGCCGCGTACCCGTTCCACCACCTGGTCGGCGACGGCGTGTGGGAGGTGCGTACCGACCGCGGGCCCGGCAGTCCCGGGACCGGGCTGCGGGAGCTGCGGGAGACGGGTGCCGCCGGACGCCTCGCGCCCGGACTGCGGTCGGCGCTGCGCCGCGACCCCGGTCTGCTCGGCCGGATCGCGCGCGTACTGCTCGACCGGCACTTCCCGCCGTCGCTCCACGGCGAGTTGTGCGAGGCCGTCGGTCTGGAGCTGGAGCCCGCGGAGGTCGAGCGGCTGTCGCCGGCCCGGAGGCGGCGCGACCGGCGGATGCGGGAACTGGTGCTGACCGCCTACGAGTACCAGTGCGCCTTCTGCGGCTACGACGGCAGGATCGGCGCGGTTCCGGTCGGTCTGGAGGCCGCGCACGTGCGCTGGTGGGCCTTCGACGGCCCGGACGACGTCGACAACGGACTGTGCCTGTGCTCGCTGCACCACAAACTCTTCGACAAGGGGGCCCTCGGCATCGGCGACGGCCACCGCATCCTGGTCTCCCAGCACTTCGTCGGTCGCGGTCCCGCCGCCCGGGCTCACGTCACCGCGCTCGCCGGACGGCCGGTCATCGGGCCTCAGCCGGGCGCCCGTCCCGTCGCGGAGGGCCACCGCGCCTGGCACGTGCGGCAGGTGTTCCACGGCGCCCCGCGGCCCGCGCCCGCGGCCTGACCGGACAGCCGTGCTCCGGCCGGGGGCCTATCTTGGCGGCCATGCAGGCATACACGATCGGCCAGGCGGCACGACTGCTCGGGGTGAGTCCGGACACCGCGCGGCGGTGGGCGGACGCGGGCCGGGTGGCGACCCATCGCGACGAGAGCGGCAAGCGGCTCATCGACGGGAGGGACCTGGCCGCCTTCTCCGTGGAGCTCGCCAAGGGCGGGACCGGCGAGGAGGACGCCCCGTACACCTCGGTCCGCAACGCGTTCCCCGGCATCGTCACCGCCGTCAAGCTCGGTGACGTGGCGGCCCAGGTGGAGATCCAGGCCGGGCCGCACCGCCTGGTGTCGCTGCTCACGCGGGAGGCCGTGGAGGAGCTGGGGCTGGAGGTCGGCATGGAGGCCACCGCCCGCGTGAAGTCGACGAACGTGCACATCGACCGGGTCTGAGCGGGGGGAAACTGCACCCGCACCCCTTTGCGCGTCAACGCATCTGCCAGGAGAAGAGGGTACGAGGGGCGCTCGTGCGGAGCGATGAAGGCCTTTCGCCTTGCATCTGCGGCAGTATGATCGGTGGGTGCGGGCAGGGCGTACGGCCGTGGCCGCGTCCGTCGGGACCAGAGGGGGAACCGTGATGACCCGTACCGTGCGCCGGACTCGCCGTCGGATGCCGCGGGCGGCCGGCGCGGGCGCTGCCGCGCTGCTGGCCCTGAGCGCCTGCTCGTCCTCCGGCTCGGACTCCGCGAAGCCGGACTCCTCCGCGCCGGCGTCCGCCTCCGGCGAGCCGTCCGGCGGCATCACCGTCTTCGCCGCCGCCTCGCTGAAGGAGAGCTTCACGACGCTGGGCGAGCGGTTCGAGAAGGCCCACCCGGGCACGAAGGTCACCTTCAGCTTCGGCGGCAGCGACGCCCTCGCCGCGAGCATCACCGGCGGCGCCCCGGCCGACGTGTTCGCCTCGGCCAGCCCCAGGACGATGGAGATCGTCACGGACGCCGGGGACGCCTCGGGCGCGCCCGCGACCTTCGTGCGCAACCAGCTGGAGATCGCCACCCTGCCGGGCAACCCGGACAGGATCGCCTCGTTGAAGGACCTCACCGCCCCGGACCTGAAGGTCGTGCTGTGCGACAAGACGGTGCCCTGCGGCGCCGCGGCCCAGAAGGCCCTGGACGCGAGCGAGCTGAAGCTGACCCCGGTCTCCTACGAGGAGGACGTCAAGTCCGCCCTCAACAAGGTGGTGCTGAAGGAGGCCGACGCCGCGGTCGTCTACAGGACGGACGTGAAGGCCGCGGGTGACAAGGTGGAGGGCGTGGACTTCCCCGAATCGGCCGACGCCGTCAACGACTACCCCATCGCCCTGCTCAAGGCCTCGGAGAACGCCGGGACCGCCCGGGCGTTCATCGCGCTGGTGCGGTCCGCCGAGGGCCGGAAGGTCCTGGCCGAGGCCGGGTTCCTCCAGCCGTGACCTCCCCGTCCACGGACAAGGCGGCTGCCGCGGACACCCCGACCGGTGGTCCGCGGCGCCGCCGTGTCCGCGCGGGCCGTCCCGCCGGCCGGCGCGGGGGCGGCCGAGGGGGCGCCCCGCTGCCCCTCCTCGTCCCCGCGCTGACCGGTCTGGCGTTCCTCGTCCTCCCGCTCGTCGCCCTGCTGGTCCGGGCCCCCTGGCGCAGCATGCCCGAGCTGCTGACCAGCCCCGACGTGTGGCAGGCGCTGCGGTTGTCCCTGGTCTGCGCGACGGCGGCGACCGCGGTGAGCCTGGTGCTCGGGGTGCCGCTGGCCTGGCTGCTGGCGCGGGTCGAGTTCCCCGGACGCGGTCTCGTACGGGCCCTCGTCACCCTGCCGCTCGTCCTGCCGCCCGTGGTCGGCGGTGTGGCCCTGCTGATGGCGCTGGGCCGCAACGGCGTCGTCGGGAAGTGGCTGGACGCGTGGTTCGGGGTCACCCTGCCCTTCACCACGGCCGGGGTCGTGATCGCCGAGGCGTTCGTCGCGATGCCGTTCCTCGTGATCAGCGTGGAGGGCACCCTGCGGGCCGCCGACCCGCGGTACGAGGAGGCGGCCATGACGCTCGGCGCCTCCCGCTTCACCGCGTTCCGCCGGGTCACCCTCCCGCTGATCGCCCCCGGCGTCGCGGCGGGCGCCGTGCTGGCCTGGGCCCGGGCGCTCGGCGAGTTCGGCGCGACCATCACCTTCGCCGGCAACTTCCCCGGCCGCACCCAGACCATGCCGCTCGCCGTCTACCTCGCCCTCCAGAACGACCCGGAAGCGGCGATCGCCCTCAGCCTGGTCCTGCTGGCCGTGTCGGTCGCGGTGCTGGCGGGGCTGCGGGACCGCTGGATGACCGCCTCATGACCGGCTCCGCGACGACCACGGCCGGCGCTCCGGCCCCGGCCGGGGAGGGTCTCGACGCCCGGCTCGTCGTCGAGCGCGGCGCGTTCCGCCTCGACGTGGCGCTCACGGCGGCGCCGGGCGACGTGGTCGCCCTCCTCGGCCCCAACGGCGCCGGCAAGACGACCGCGCTGCGCGCCCTCGCCGGTCTCGTCCCGCTCACCGGCGGCCACCTCCGCCTGGACGGCACGGAGCTGGACGGTGTGCCGACCGAGTCCCGCCCGGTCGGGTTCGTCTTCCAGGACTACCTGCTCTTCCCCCACCTCACCGCGCTCGACAACGTGGCGTTCGGGCCCCGCTGCCACGGCGCCGGCAAGGCGCGGGCCCGCGCCGAGGCCGCCGTGTGGCTGGAGCGCATGGGCCTGTCCGAGCACGGCTCCGCGAAGCCGCGCCACCTGTCCGGCGGGCAGGCCCAGCGCGTCGCGCTCGCCCGCGCCCTCGCCACGCGCCCCCGGCTGCTGCTGCTCGACGAGCCGCTCGCCGCCCTCGACGCCCGCACCCGCCTCGACGTACGGGCACAGCTCCGCCGCCACCTGGCCGAGTTCGAGGCGGTCGCCGTACTCGTCACGCACGACCCGCTCGACGCGATGGTCCTGGCCGACCGCCTGGTCGTCGTCGAGGACGGCCGTGTCGTCCAGGAGGGCACGCCGTCCGGCATCGCCCGGCACCCGCGCACCGACTACATCGCCCACCTGGTCGGCCTGAACCTCTACTGCGGGGAGGCCGAAGGACACACGGTCCGCGTCGGCCCCGGCCCCGGCCCCGGCCCCCTGATCACGACCACGGAGGACCTCACGGGACCCGTCTTCGTCGCCTTCCCGCCCAGCGCCGTGACCCTCCACCGCGACCGCCCCACCGGCTCCAGCGCCCGCAACCTCTGGCGCTGCGAGGTCGCCGGCCTGGAGACCCACGGCGACCAGATCCGCGCCGGCCTCACCGGCGACCTGCCCCTCGCCGCCGACCTCACCACGGTCGCCGCCGCCGAACTCGACCTGCGCCCCGGAGCGACGGTGTGGGCGACGGTGAAGGCGGCGCAGACGCACGCGTACCCGGCTTGAGGGAGCCGCCGGCCGTCCGGCCGCCGTTCCCCGGGTGACCGGTCCGGCGCCACCCCGGGCAGGTGCGCACCCCGGGGTGCGGGCGCCGCCCGGGGTGGCGCGTGCGCTCCGGGTCCGGGCGCCGCCCGGGCGGTCGGGTCGCGTCGGGGGGCGGCGGGCGACGGCCGTGACCACGGACGCGCCGCCGTGCGCGATCACCGCGGCCGTCGCGGCCGTCATGGCCGTCGCGGCCGTCGCGGCCGTCATGGCCGTCATGGCCGTCATGGCCATCGCGGCCATCGCGGCCATCGCGGCCGTCATGGCCGTCATGGCCGTCATGGCCGTCATGGCCGTCATGGCCGTCGCCGTCAGGACCAGAGCGCTCCGGGAGACACGCTCTGCTCCGCCCAGATCGTCTTCCCCTTCCCCGCCGGACCCGGGCGGGACCCCCACCGTTCGCTGAGCTGCGCGACCAGGAGGAGGCCGCGGCCCCCCTCGTCGTAGGTGCGGGCGCGGCGCATGTGGGGTGCCGTGCCGCTGCCGTCCGAGACCTCGCAGATCAGGGTCCGGTCGTTGATGAGGCGGAGCTGGATGGGCGGCTCGGCGTGGCGGATGGCGTTGGTGACCAGCTCGCTGACGATCAGCTCGGTGACGAAGGCGGTGTCGGTCAGGCCCCAGGCGTCCAGCTGTTCCCCCACGTTCTTGCGGGTCTCGGCCACGGCGGCGGGGTCGGGGTCCACGTCCCAGGACGCGACCTGGGAGGAGTCGAGGGCCCGGGTGCGGGCGACGAGCACGGCCACGTCGTCGACGGGCCGGTGCGGGAGCACCGCGGCGAGCAGCGAGTCGCACAAGGCGTCGAGGGAGGCCGCCGGGACGGCCAGGGCCCGGCACAGACGGGAGACGCCGTCGTCGATGTCGTCGTCCCGGGACGCGACCAGGCCGTCGGTGTAGAGGGTGAGCAGGCTGCCCTCGGGCAGCTCGGTCTCGACCGCCTCGAAGGGTAGCCCGCCCACGCCCAGCGGGGGCCCGGCCGGCAGGTCGAGCAGTTCGACGGTGCCGTCCGGACCGACCACGGCCGGCAGCGGGTGGCCGGCCCGCGCGCAGGTGCAGCGGCGGGTGACCGGGTCGTAGACGGCGTACAGGCAGGTCGCCCCGACGTCCGCCGACCTGCCGTCCACCGCGCCGTCCCGCGTGTCCTCCGTGCCCTCCGCCTCGGTGGCGAGCCGGCCCACCAGGTCGTCGAGGTGGGTGAGCAGTTCGTCGGGGGGCAGGTCGATGTCGGCGAGGGTGCGCACGGCCGTGCGCAGCCGGCCCATGGCGGCGGAGGCGTGCACGCCGTGGCCGACCACGTCGCCGACGACGAGCGCCACCCTGGCGCCGGACAGCGGGATCACGTCGAACCAGTCCCCGCCCACCCCGGCCCGGGAGCCGGCCGGGAGGTAGCGGGAGGCGACCTCCACCGCGGACTGCTCGGGCATCCGCTGCGGCAGCAGGCTGCGCTGGAGGGTGACCGCCGTGCTGCGCTCGCGGGTGTAGCGGCGGGCGTTGTCGATGCAGACCGCGGCGCGGGCCGCCAGCTCCTCGGCCAGGACGAGGTCGTCCTCGTGGAAGGGGTCGGGGTGCCGGTGACGGACGAAGACGACGACGCCCAGGGTGGTGCCGCGGGCCGACAGCGGCACCGTCATCACCGAGTGGACACCGAAGTCGCGGACGCGGGCGGCCCGCAGCGGGTCCCGGGCGGTCCAGTCGGCGATCTCCGGGTCGGTCCTCCGGTAGCGGCGGGCCCGCGCCGAGCGGACGCTCTCGGCCGGCGGGGAGCCCTCCGGGTACTCGCCGGTCTCACCGGGTGCCACGGCCACCTCGGGGAGCCCCGGCAGCACCGACCGGTGGGCGACCCGCCGCACCACCAGCGGGCCGGCCGTCTCCCCCTGGTGCGCCTCGGGGCCTTCCTCGAGGAACGACGTCAGCACGTCGACGCTGACGAAGTCGGCGAACGCCGGAACCGACACGTCCGCCAGTTCCTCGGCCGTCCGCGTCACGTCGAGGGTGCTGCCGATGCGGCCGCCGGCCTCGGCGATCAGCTGGAGACGCCGGCGGGCCGCGTGCTGCTCGGTGGTGTCGTGGGCGGAGATGCAGACCCCGCGGGGGCGGCCGTCCCCGTCCCGCAGGGGCGACGTGAAGACCGCCCAGGCGTGCGCGCGGTTCTCCCCGGCCGTGCGCAGGAAGTTCTCCCGGTACTGCGTCTCGCCGGTCTCCAGCGCCCGCAGCATGTCCTGCTCGGCCAGCTCGCCCGCCTCGCCCTCCAGCAGCTCGGGCACGCGCAGTCCGCGCATCTCGGCCTCGGTGAGCGCCAGGTACCGTTCCATGCCCTCGTTGGCCCGGCACAGGCGCAGCCGCAGGTCGTACAGGGCCATGGCGCAGCACGGGGACTGGGTGAAGCCCCAGGCCACCAGGTCGTCGGCGGGGGCCTGGCCGGGTTCCCGCCCGGTCAGCGGCGAGAGCACCAGCCAGCCGCCGCCCCGCTCCGCGGTCCTGTGGTGGGCCAGCGTCCGGACCTCGACGCGGTGGCCGTCCCGGTGCCTCAGGACGAGCGTGCCGTGCCACCGGGGCAGCCCGGCGAGCGGCGGACGGTCGTCCGGCACCGCCGGCTCCTCGGCCAGCAGGGCCGCCGCCGGCCGGCCGACGACCTGCGCGGGGGCGTAGCCGAGCAGCCGTTCGGCACCGTCGTTCCAGCCGGTCACGGTGCCTCGTTCGTCGACGGTGGCACGCGCGGTGAGCGCCTCGTCGACGACGCCGGGTCCGCCGCCCATCTCACCACTTCCTCATCGCCGCGGAAGGTGCGTACTTCGCATTCCTCCCTTACCTGGTTTCCCCGATATGCGCGACGAATGGGTGCGGGAACCCGTCTTCCGGGCCGTTTCCCCTCGGGCCGGTCTCCTCACCCGCTCCGCCGCGCGCCCTGCGGCCACACCACCTCCACCGGCACCCCCGCCGCCCGCGCGTCCTGGACGGCGTCCGCCGTGCCGCCGCCCCGGCCGCTCGGAGGTTCGCCGTTCCACACGGCGACCAGGCGGTCGGCGCGCTCGACGAGGACGGCGTTGGCGGCCTCGTAGGCCCGGCGGTCGGCTCTGTCGCGGGGCAGGACGAGGACCTCGGCGGCGGACCCGACGAGGTGGTCGAACTGGGGGGCGCGGGCGGGCCCGACCTTGGTGCGGCGGTAGTCGCGGGAGGGGATGACGGCGACCAGGCGGCCACCCGCGGCCAGGACGGCCTCGGCGAAGAGGGAGTCGGCGCCCGCGGCGAGGCAGGAGACGCCGACCAGGGCGCCGTCGCCGTCGCGGGCGTACCGGCCGAGCAGGGCGTCGAGGGCGGCGCGGATCAGCGGGACGCTGTCCTCGGTGAGGTCGGTGTGTCCGGTCACCGCGATCGTCGTCATGGGGCTCGCCTCTCTCGTCTCTCCGGCCCCGCAGGGTGGTCCCGTCATGATGACGCGAACTGACGTACGTCCCGTTGGAACAGCGGTATCACCGTCGTCGCCGTGAGGGCCGCGAGGCCCACCCACAGCACCGGGCCGTTGCCGAAGGCGCTCGCGGCGACGGGGGCGAGGGCGAGACCGGCCGGCTGGAGCCCGTACGTGCCGAGCGTGTCGATCGCGAAGACCCGGCCCAGCATCCCGGCGGGGATCGCGCGCTGCAGGGCGCTCGCCCAGGCCACGTTGAACACCGCGTAGCCGAAACCGGTGGCGATCACGGACGCGCCGAGCGGCACCAGCGGGGCGCCGGCCAGCAGGCACACCAGCTGGCCGGCGAGCAGGCCCAGGGCGAGGACGGCGACCGTGCCGGGGCTGCGCGGGCTCCAGGCGGCGATGGCCATGCCGCCCGCGACGGACCCCAGCGCCTGGAGCGCGACGAGCGGACCGTACGCGGTGAACTGGCCCCGCTCCTGGAGGATGACCGGCAGCAGGACCGCCACCGGGGCCATCACCAGCAGGAGCTGCAGGGTGCCCTGCACGATGATCGTCAGCACCCAGCGGCGTTCCCGTACGGCGGCGAAGCCCTCGCGGGCCTGGCGCAGCAGCGTGGCGCCCGCGGCGCGCGCCGGCCGGGCGCCGCCGGCCCCGACCAGGGTGACGGCGCTCGCGGCGAAGGTCCCCGCGTCCGCCCAGAACGCCGTGTCCGCCGTCCCGGCCGCCAGCAGCAGACCGCCCAGCGAGGGGCCCAGCACCTGCCCGGTCCGTACGGTGATCGAACGCAGGGCGTTCGCCTTGGGCAGGTCCTCCTCCGGGACGAGTTCGGGGATCAGCGCGCCGAAGGCGGGGGTGAAGACCCCGGCGGCGAACCCGGTCACCGTCGCCAGCAGCAGGGCGACGGGGAGCGGGCCCCGGGCCGCGCCGAGCGCGAAGCAGACCGCGGTGGCCAGGCGGACCAGGTCGGCCGCCGCCATCACGCCCGCCCGGCGGAACCGGTCGGCCAGCACCCCGCCGACCAGCGCGGCCGCGACCAGCGCGAGGCTCTGCGCGCCGAGGACCAGGCCCAGGTCGGTCGTCGAGTGGTGGGCCAGGACCGCGCCGGGCAGGGCGACCAGGGTGACGCCGTCGCCGACGGCGCTCGCGGCCTGCCCGCACCACACCCGCCGGAACCGGGCGTGCCGCAGCACGAGCGCGAACGACAGCGCCTTCACCGCGCCCCCGCCCGCGCCCGGAACCCCGCCTTCACGCCGTCCCCGCCCGGGATCCCGCCCTCGCGCCGCCCCCTCCCGCGCCCGGGGTCCCGCCCTCGCCGGGACCCCGCCCCCTGCTCGACACAGCGCCCTCGTCGAAATCCCGCCCTCACCCGAAAACACCGCCCTCCCGGAATTCCGCCCTCACCCGAAAACACCGCCCTCGTCGGAATCCCGCCCTCACCCGAAAACACCGTCCTCCGGAATCCCTCCCTCACCCGGGAGAACCGCCCTCCCGGAATCCGCGCTTCACCGGAAGCTCACCTTCACCGGAAGCTCATCTTCCCGTTGACCTGCGAAAATCGGCCGCCACCGGTCTCGAAACGCCCTGGTGATCCGCTTTGCGTCACGGGCACGATGATCCCGTTCCCGGAGCACGAGAGCACGGGGGCACGCACGAGAGCACAAGAGCACGCACGAGAGCACGAGGAGCACCACAGCCGTCCGGAAGACCCCGACCACGAAAGAGGGTTCACCGATGTCCCTGCGCACGCGCATCCGCGCCGTCGGCGGTACCGCCGCGCTCACCGGCGCCGCACTCGCCTCCGTGGGCCTCGCCCTGGCCGGCGCCGCCCCGGCCGCGGCGAGCGGCACCGGTACGACCGCCGTCGCCGCCACCGTGCCCTGGTCCGCCTCCCACGGCACCGCCACCGCGGCCGGCGACCGCTGGGTCGCGAACCGGAAGCTGGTCCTCGACGGCACCCTCGGCAACACCGGCAGCGACTGCTACTCGGTCTGGACGCGGTACGTCCACGACTGGGTCGTGCTCGCCTGGACCAAGCAGGCCGAGATCTGCGGCGCCGGCTCCGTCGACTTCACCTCCACCCACGACTACACGTACACCGTCACCGGCACCCTCAAGGTCTGCCGGGGCACCACGGACACGACCGACTGCGGCACGGGTGTGGGCATCACGTACTGGCCCATCGGGTGAGCGCCCGCCGGGCGGCCCGCCGCACCGCCCGGCCCGCACGCCGTCCCGGCCGTTCCGGCCGTCCGCGCACCGTCGGCACCACCGCACGCGCCGCGTCCACGGCCTCCCGGGCGGACACGTGCTCCCGCGCGCCGTGCGCCGCCGCGATGTCCCCCGGCCCGGGTGCCGGGGCCGGGAACCCGCGGCGGCGTGCGGCCGCAGACCGCCGCCGTACGCCGCCCCCGCGTCCCCTCCGGACGCGGGGCACCGCTCGTGCCGGCGGGCGCCCCCGCCCCCGCGGCCCGCGGCGGACGCCCCGCCGGCAGCGGCCCGCTCAGTCCTCCGGTCCCCCGCCCACCGTGAAGCCGATCACCGACCCGCCGCCCGCCCGCGGGAAGGCGAACGGCGCTCCGCCGTGCGCGAGGGCCACCTCCCGCACGATCGACAGGCCGAGGCCCGAGCCCGGCAGGGAGCGCGCGTCGGCGGCGCGGTAGAAGCGGTCGAAGACGCGGGTGAGGTCGGACTCGGTGATGCCGGGGCCGCGGTCGAGGACCTCGACGCGGAGGGGACCGACGGGGGTCCCGCCGCCCGAACGCGGCCGGGGGTGGGCGAGGGCCGGCCCGGTGACCCTGATCTCGACGGGCGTCCCGCCCCCGCGGTCGAACTTGGTGGCGTTCTCGACCAGGTTGGACAGCGCCCGCTGGAGCATGCCGGGCCGCCCGACGGTGCCGGTGTCGCCGCTCGCGCGGACCAGGACCTGCCGGCCGGTGCGGCGGCGGGCGAGGCCGGCGACCTCCTCGGCGAGGTCGGCGAGGTCGACCCGCTGCGGCGGCTCGGTGTCGGACTGGCCGGCCGCGAGGTCCACCAGCTCGTTGACCAGGTCGGTCAGTTCGCGGGCCTCCTGGCCGAGGTCGGCGACGAGCTCGGCCCGGGTGGCGGGGGGCAGTTCGTCGATGCGGTGCAGCAGCGAGATGTTCGTCCGCAGCGAGGTCAGCGGGGTGCGCAGTTCGTGGCCGGCGTCCTGGACGAGGCGGCGCTGGTCCTCCTCCGACTGGGCGAGGCGGCCCAGCATGCGGTCGAAGGCGCGGCCGAGGCGGCCGACCTCGTCGTAGCCGGTGACCGGGACCTGGACGCCGAGCCGGCGGGTGCGGGCGACGTCCTCGGCGGCGGTGGTGAGGATGACCAGCCGGTGGGTGATGCGCCGGGCCAGCCACCAGCCGAACAGGCCGGCCCCCGTCACGATCGCGGTCATCAGCACCAGCGTCCTGCGCTGCAGCGCCCGCAGCAGGTCCTCCGTGTCGCTGAACTCCTGCGCGACCTGCACGGCGCCCCGCCCGCCGCCCAGCGCGACCGTGGCGACGCGGTAGACGTCGCTGCCGACGTCGACGTCCCGGTGCTCGGTGAACGTGCCGGCCGTCGTCGCGGCCGCGACCGCGCGGTCGGCGGCCCTCACCGGCAGCCCGGGGCTGCCGGGGTCGACGACCGCCCCGTCGGGCCCCAGCACCTGCACGTCCGTCCGGGCCGGCCGCACGATGTCGTGGCCCGGCGCGGCGGAGGAGAAGTCCCCGGGGGCCATCGCCCGGTCGCGGACCTCGTCCCGCAGGTCCTGCACCACCTCGTCGAACACCGACTCCTGGTCCACCCGCACCAGCCGGGCCGCGGCCGAGTAGGACAGGACGCCGACGAGGACGGTGACGGCGGCGGTCACGGCCGCGAAGGACACGGCGAAGGTGGTCCGCAGCGAGGCGAGCTTCGGGCGCCGCCGCGACACCCAGCACCCCGGGCGGCCGGCCATCCCGTGCCGCCCCTCAGTCTTCCCGCAGCACGTAACCCACGCCCCGCACGGTGTGGATCAGCTGCGGGGCGCCGGGGGTGTCGAGCTTGCGGCGCAGGTAGCCGACGTAGACGGCGAGGTTCTTGGAGCCCGGCCCGAAGTCGTAGCCCCAGATGCGGTCGTAGATCGTGGAGTGGTCGAGGACGATGCCCGCGTTGCGCACGAGCAGCTCCAGCAGCTCGAACTCGGTGCGGGTCAGCTCCAGCTCGCGCTCCCCGCGCCAGACCCGCCGCGCCTGCGGGTCCATGCGCAGCCCGGCGGCCTCCACGTACCGCTCGGGGGCCGCCGCCGGCTTCGGCACGTCGACGGGGGCCTCCCGGTTGCTGCGGCGCAGCAGGGCCCGCAGCCGGGCGAAGACCTCCTCGACGTCGAAGGGCTTCACGACGTAGTCGTCGGCGCCCGCGTCCAGTCCGGCGATCCGGTCGGCGGTCTCGACGAGCGCCGTCAGCATCAGGACGGGCGTGCGGTCGCCCTCGGCGCGCAGCACCCGGCAGACCTGGAGGCCGTCGATGCCGGGCATCATCACGTCGAGGACCAGGACGTCCGGCGGCGACTTGTGCGCCTGGGCCAGCGCCTCGACGCCGTCGGCGACCGCCGTGACCCGGTAGCCCTCCAGGACCAGGGCCCGTTCCAGGGCGTTGCGGATGGCGCGGTCGTCTTCGGCCAGGAGCACGGTGGGAGGCACGGCACCCAGTCTGCCAAGGCCCGTGGCGGTCGGGCGGGGCGGGCCGGTCGGCGGCCGGGCTTCTTACCGGGCTCTCACCGTCGGGGCGGCCGGGTCCGGACCGGCCCTCCGCCCCTGACCGGACCTCGCCGCACCCGCCGGACGGACCCGCCCCGGGGCGTCCGCCCCGGGGACCGCCGCCCCCGGACCCGCGCTCCGGCCCCGGGCGGGGCCTCGCCCCGCCCGCCGGGCCGGGCCTCGCCGCACCCGCCGGGCGCGCTCAGGTCACCGTCCGGTGCGGGAGAGCGCCGTCAGCTGCTCCGCGAACGGCACGACCTCGAACGCGTCCTTCGCCGGCTCGTCCTTCGCCGGCTTCGCCGCCGACAGCCCCGCCATCAGCGCGGCCAGCTCCCCCGCGGCCCGCTCGACGCGCTCGGGCAGGCCCTCGGCGCCCCAGTCCTCCGACGCGGCGTAGACGGCGGTCGGCACGACGACGGCGCGCAGGTGGGCGAAGAGCGGCCGCAGCGCGTGCTCCAGCACGAGCGAGTGGCGGGCGGAGCCGCCGGTGGCCGCGATCAGCACCGGCTTGCCCGCCAGCGCGTCCCTCTCCAGCACGTCGAAGAAGGACTTGAACAGCCCGCTGTACGACGCCGCGAACACCGGGGTGACGACGATCAGCCCGTCCGCCGCCGTGACCGCGTCGAGCGCGGCCGCCAGGGCCTTGCCGGGGAACCCGTTGGTGAAGTGGTGCGCGATCTCCACGGCGAGGTCGCGCAGCTCCACGACCTGGATCTCCACGGGGGAGCTCCGGTCGACGGCGGTCGCCAGCCGGTCGGCCAGCAGCCGGGTGGACGACGGGACGCTCAGTCCCGCCGAGACGACGACGAGCTTCATGCGGCGGTCACCTCCCGGGCGGCCTTGAGGGTGGCGTGGGTAGGGGCGTCCGGCACGTTCGCGGGACGGTTCTTGGCGAACTCCTCGCGCAGCACGGGCACGACCTCCTCGCCGAGCAGGTCGAGCTGCTCCAGCACGGTCTTCAGGGGCAGCCCGGCGTGGTCCATCAGGAACAGCTGGCGCTGGTAGTCGCCCGCGTACTCACGGAAGGACAGCGTCCGCTCGATCACCTGCTGCGGCGAGCCGACGGTCAGCGGGGTCTGCTCGGTGAAGTCCTCCAGCGACGGCCCGTGTCCGTAGACGGGCGCGTTGTCGAAGTACGGCCGGAACTCACGGACGGCGTCCTGCGAGTTCTTCCGCATGAACACCTGGCCGCCGAGGCCCACGATCGCCTGCTCGGGCGTGCCGTGCCCGTAGTGCGCGTAGCGGGCCCGGTACAGCTCGACCATGCGCTTGGTGTGGTCGGCCGGCCAGAAGATGTTGTTGTGGAAGAAGCCGTCGCCGTAGAACGCGGCCTGCTCGGCGATCTCGGGCGAGCGGATCGACCCGTGCCAGACGAACGGCGGGACCCCGTCCATCGGGCGGGGCGTCGAGGTGAAGCCCTGCAACGGCGTGCGGAACGTCCCCTCCCAGTCGACGACGTCCTCCCGCCACAGCCGGTGCAGCAGGTTGTAGTTCTCGACGGCGAGGTTGATGCCCTGCCGGATGTCCTGCCCGAACCAGGGGTAGACCGGCCCGGTGTTGCCGCGTCCCATCATCAGGTCGACGCGCCCGTCGGCCAGGTGCTGGAGCATCGCGAAGTCCTCGGCGATCTTCACCGGGTCGTTGGTGGTGATCAGGGTGGTCGAGGTGGAGAGGATCAGCTTCTCCGTCCGCGCCGCCACGTAGCCGAGCATCGTGGTCGGGGACGAGGGCACGAACGGCGGGTTGTGGTGCTCACCGGTCGCGAAGACGTCCAGGCCGACCTCCTCGGCCTTCAGCGCGATGGCGACCATGGCCTTGATCCGCTCGCGCTCGGTCGGCGTTCGGCCCGTGGTCGGGTCCGGCGTGACGTCGCCGACCGTGAAGATCCCGAACTGCATGGTCGCTCAACCTCCAAAGTTGTTGACCGTTGAACTATACGCTCGAACAGTCACCCCCCTCCCTCTATTCCGCCGGTTGTCGGTGCCCCGTCCTACGATCCCGGCATGGCCGCCCCACGCCGTGACACGCGAGGCATCGTCGACGCCGCGGAGCTCTTCGCGCGCGTCCGCTTCCGGCGCCGCGAACCGGCCCCGCCCCTGCGCCCCTACCTCGAGCACTACTGGCTCATCGACTGGGACCTGGACCGGCCGTACGCCTCCCACGTGGTCCCGCACCCGTCGGTCAACATCGTGTTCCAGCGGCACGAGGGCCGGGCCCCCTTCGCCGAGCTCGCCGGCATCGGCCTCGGACTCTTCATCCGGAAACTGGAGGGGCGGGGCCGGGTCTGCGGGATCCAGTTCCGCCCGGGCGGCTTCCGCCCCTTCGCGCCGGAGCACCCGGTCGGCGACTGGACCGGCCGCCGGGTCCCGCTGCCGGACGCCGATCCGCGGCCCGTCCTCTCCCCCGACGACGAGGACGCCCGCGTCGCCGCCCTCGACGCCTACCTGCTCGGTCTCGGACCCGGCCCCGACCCCCGGGCCGACCTGGCGATGGCCCTGGTCGACCGCGTCCGCGCCGACCGCGCGATCCGCCGGGTCGCGGACCTGGCGCGCGCCGAGGGCGTCTCGGTACGGCTGCTGCAGCGCCTGTTCGCCGCGTACGTGGGCGTCGGCCCGAAGTGGGTGATCCTGCGCTACCGCATCCACGAGGCCCTGGAGCGGGCGGAGACCGAGGACACGGTCGACTGGTCCGCCCTGGCCGCCGAACTGGGCTACGCCGACCAGGCCCACCTCGTCCGCGGCTTCAAGGCGACGGTCGGCGTCCCGCCGACGGCGTACGCACCGCCCGGACGAGCACGGGGTTGAGCCGGACGCGGCCGCGTGGCGGGGCCGGGAGGCGCCCGGCCCCGCCGCGGGACCGGACCACGCAGCACCCCGCCGCGGCGGAGACGCGTCCCGCACCACCACGGAACCGGCACACGCCCGCGCGCCACCACGAGACCGGCACGCACCTCCGCGCCACCACGAGACCGGCACGCACCCCCGCACCACCACGAGACCGGGACACACCCCCGCAGCACCACGAGACCGGGACACGCCCCCGTGCCACCACGGGAACGCGGCCGGCCCGCGGGCGGTCGGGTCAGGGCACGAGGACGAGCCGTCCCCGGACGCCTCCCTCCGCCAGCCGGGCGTGTGCCTTCGCCGCCTCCTCCAGCGGGAACCTCTCGGCCACCCGCAGGGTCAGCACCCCCTCGTCGACCAGCCGCACCAGCTCACCCAGCCGCGCCCCGTCCGCGGCCACCTCGACCGCCTCCGTGCGCACCCCCCTCACCGGCGCCGGCTGGGCCTGCGGGATCACCCCCGCGTAGACGCCCCCGTCCCGCACCCACGCCAGCGCCCGCTCCCCCAGCACCGCGGCGTCCAGCACGGCGTCGAAGCCGTCCGCCCCGACGTCCCCGGAGACGAACCCGGACGCCCCCAGCGACCGCACGAGCTCCTCGTCCCCCTCCCGGCCCAGGCCGGTCACCGACGCCCCCCGGTGCGCCGCGAGCTGCACGGCGAACCCGCCGACGGCCCCCGCCGCGCCCGTCACCAGCAGCGACCGGCCCGGCTCCACCGCCAGCAGGTCCAGCGCCTGCGCCGCCGTCAGCGCGTTCAGCGGCAGCGTCGCCGCGTGCGCCGCGTCCACCGTCGCCGGCGCCTTCGCCACGGCGTCCGTGTCGACGACGACGTACTCCGCGTGCGTACCGAGCGGCTTGACCATGCCGTAGTCGAGGGCCACGACCTCGTCGCCGGCGCTCCACGCGCTGGCGACGCCCGTGGCGTCCACCGTCCCGGCCACGTCCCAGCCGAGCCCGATCCGCTTGCCCGCGCCGCCGAAGACCCCCGACCGCACCCCGGCGTCGACCGGGTTCAGCGCGGCCGCCGCCACCTTGATCCGCACCTGCCGGGCTCCCGGCTCCGGCACCTCCGCCTCCACGACCTCCACGGCCTCGGGCCCGCCGAACGACCGCACCACCACAGCACGCATGACAACTCCCCCTGGAATCCGGGCGTTTGCTTCACCAACCGATGTGATGCCACAACCCTAGGAAGAGCTACTATCCAACAGGAAGTAGTTACCCTGAGGTGCCTACCTCACCCGGAGGAGAGCCATGGCGACCATGACCGCGGCCCAGCGGCGCGAGAAGGCGCGCGCCGAGTACGACGCCTTCCTCAAGGCGTGCCCGACCAACCAGCTCCTCGACCGCATCAGCGACAAGTGGGTCAGCCTGGTCGTCGCCGCCCTCGCCCCCGGCCCGCTGCGCTACAGCGACCTGGCCCGCAAGATCGCCGGCGTCAGCCCCAAGATGCTCACCCAGACCCTGCGCACCCTGGAGCGCGACGGCATCCTCACCCGCACGGTGACCCCGTCCGTCCCCGTCCGCGTCGACTACGCCCTCACCCCGCTGGGCAGGAACCTCTCCCTGCTCCTGGTCGCGGTGAAGGACTGGGCGGAGATCCACTTCGACGAGGTCCACGCGGCCCGCGAGCGCTACGACGCCCAGAACACGGACGCCGGGAACTGACCTCCGGGCCCCCACGGCCCCGCGGCCCCGTCGGCTCAGGAGCCGATCGGCAGCGCGTCCGTGTAGCCGTTCGTCGGCCGCCCGGTCCTCTCCACCGCACGGGCGTCCAGCGCCACCGCCGCCGAGGGCGTCCCCAGGGCGCCGCCCGGGTGCCAGGTGCCCGTCACCGTCACCCAGCTGTCGGCGGCCGGCGCCTCGACGCCGTACACCCGCACCTTCACGGACTGCGCGTCCGCCGCACAGCACGACAGCAGGATGCGCGTCAGGTACCAGCCGTCACCGCCGCCGGCCGGCGTGACGAACCCGGTCATGCGGACCGTGCGCCCCTCGATCGCCCGCCCGGTGTCCTGCTGCACCCGCTGCGTGAAGTCCGTCAGCGTGATCGGCAGCGGCGAGGTCGCGGGCAGCGGATCGAAGCCGTCCTCCTCGACGACGGCGACCGCCTGGGGCGCCTCCCGCGACGCCGTGTACGAGCCGAGCACGGGCGGGGCGTAGAACAGCAGGCTCAGCGCGGGCAGGAACAGCAGCCAGGCGACCCGGGGGACGCCCGAGTGGTCGTGCCCGTGCCCGTCCTGTCCCGCCGGCGCCTCCGCCTCCGGCGCCCCGGCCGCCCCCGCCCGCCGCCACGCCGACCGGACCTCCGCCGCCCCCAGCGCGACCAGCAGCACCCCCGACCCGATCAGCAGCGGCCGCATGCCCTCCTTGACGTACCGCAGGTACAGGTCCGAGACGAGCGAGGCCCGCAGCAGCCCCAGCCCGCTCAGCACCAGCAGCCCCGCCTGCACGAACCGCCTCACAGCAGCACGCCCCCCACCACCACGCTGCACACCACCGCCACCACGGCCGTCGCCGCGGAGAAGCGCACCGCGAAGGACCGGCCGAAGGTGCCCGCCTGAAGGGCGATCAGCTTCAGGTCGACCATCGGCCCCACCACCATGAACGTCAGCCGCGCGACCGGCGAGAACCCGCTCAGCGAGGCCGCCACGAACGCGTCGGCCTCCGAGCACACCGCGAGCACGATCGCCAGTGCCGCCAGGAACAGCACCGACAGCCACGCCGACCCGGCGAACGCGTCGACGACCGAGCGCGGCACCGTCACGTTGAAGGTCGCCGCCGCCATCGCCCCGACCACCAGGAAGCCGCCCGCGTGCAGGAAGTCGTGCTGGAAACCCCGCCGGAACTCCGCCCACCGGCTGTGCCCCGGCCGGTGCCCGGTGTGCCGCACGGCCGGCTTCAGCCACTCGGCGCGCCCCAGCCAGAGCCACAGCCAGCCCATCACGGCCGCGGTGACCAGCGAGGCGAGCAGCCGGGCCAGCACCATCTCCGGGCTGCCGGGGAACGCGACGGCGGTGGCCGTCAGCACGATCGGGTTCACGGCGGGCGCCGACAGCAGGAACGCGAAGGCGGCGGCCGGGGTGACCCCCCTGCCGATCAGGCTGCTCGCCACCGGCACCGACGCGCACTCGCAGCCCGGCAGCACCACCCCCGCCGCCCCGGCCACCGGCACCGCGAGCGCCGGCCGCTTCGGCAGCAGCCGCTGGAACACCCGCGCCGGCACGAACGCGTTGATCGCCCCCGACAGGGCCGTGCCGAGCAGCAGGAACGGCATCGCCTGCACCGTCACCGCGAGCCACACCGTCCGCCACGCCTCGACGGCCGGCTCCTCCAGCGACCGCCCGACGGCCACCAGCACCGCACCGGGCAGCACGGCGGCGCCGACCAGCAGCAACGGCCACCGCCGCGGCAGCCCGCGCCCCGACGACGACCCCGGGGACGCGGACTCCGCCCCGGCCGCCCCCGGCCGCGTCCCCGCGTCCGCCTCCCGAACGGTCCCCATGTCCTAGACCAGACCTCCCCGCAACCGTGCGACCTGCTCCCCGCTGAACTCCACGGTCCGTCTCATGTGCCGCACGACCACGGCGAGTTCGGCGTCGTCCAGGTCCGCGAACAGAGGGCTCCAGTCACCGCCCAGCCGCTCCCACGTCCGCCCGAACTCCGCGATCCGCTCCGGCACCGTCGCCACCAGCACCCGCCGCCGGTCGGCCGCGTCCCGCTCCCGCACGACGTACCCCGCCTTCTCCAGCCGGTCCACCAGCCGGGTCGCCGACCCGGTGGTCAGCCCCGTCAGCTCGGCGACCCGGCCCGTCGTCACCGGAGCCCGCTCCAGCGACAGCAGGTTCAGACACTGCAGGTCGGTCGGGTGCAGCCCGAGGCGGTCGGCGACGGCCTGGTTGAACAGCGCGAACGCGGCCACGTACCGGCGGGAGACGGTGGACAGCTCGTCCAGCAACCGCGACCGCACGTTCCCGGACATCGCCCGCACCACCCCTTCGTCAGCGCCGTCCGCAGATCGTACGACGCGCCGCGCCCCGGACCCCCCACCGAGCCGCCGCCCGCACCCCCCGGAAGGAGCCCGGTCCCCGGCGTCCGGCACCGGCGCACGCGGGTGCCGGGCGGCGCGGCGCCGTGTGCCAAGCTGCCGACATGCTCGTCCTCCGCTCCGCCGCCCTCTTCGCCGTCGCCGCGCTCTTCGAGATCGGCGGCGCCTGGCTCGTCTGGCAGGGCGTGCGCGAGCACCGCGGCTGGCTGTGGATCGGCGCGGGCGTCCTGGCCCTCGGCGCCT
The DNA here is from genome assembly GCF_044328485.1 of Streptomyces sp. NPDC017936. Lineage (NCBI taxonomy): Bacteria > Bacillati > Actinomycetota > Actinomycetes > Kitasatosporales > Streptomycetaceae > Streptomyces > Streptomyces sp. NPDC017936. Next base: position 248,132 of record NZ_JBIRHK010000011.1, read on the forward strand.
ACGGCTTCGTCGCCACGCTCCAGCCCGACGCCGACTTCGGCCGGATCCTCGCCGCCTACGGCGGTGTCTTCGTCGCCGGCTCCCTGGCCTGGGGCATGGTCGCCGACGGTTACCGCCCCGACCGGTGGGACGTGACCGGCGCGCTGGTCTGCCTCGCGGGCATGGCCGTGATCATGTGGGCCCCGCGCGGCGGCGGCTGACCGGGCCTTCCACGGAGCGAGATCACCGGCCGGACGCCGGCCCCGCCCGCCTATGCTGGCCGCGCAGGCTTTCGACCCCGCCCGAGGAACCGAGGAGCAGCCACCATGGCCACCGCCGCACCGTCCGCCGCCTCCCGCATCGCCGTCGTCACCGGTGCGAGCAGCGGCATCGGCGCCGCCACCGCCCGGCAGCTCGCCGCGGCCGGCTACCGCGTGGTGCTCACCGCGCGCCGCAAGGACCGCATCGAGGCGCTGGCCGAGGAGATCGTCGCGGCGGGCGGCTCGGCGACGGCGTACCAGCTGGACGTGACGGACCGTGCCGCGGTCGACGAGTTCGCCACCGCCTTCAGGACGGTCGGCGTGCTCGTGAACAACGCGGGCGGCGCGCTCGGCGCGGACCCGGTGGCCACCAGTGACCCCGCCGACTGGCGCACGATGTACGAGACCAACGTCCTCGGCACCCTGCACCTCACCCAGGCCCTGCTGCCCAAGCTGGTCGCGAGCGGCGACGGCACGGTCGTGGTCGTCTCCTCCACCGCCGGCCACGGCACCTACGAGGGCGGCGCGGGCTACGTCGCCGCCAAGCACGGCGCCCACGTCCTCGCCGAGACCCTGCGCCTGGAGATCGTCGGCCGGCCGGTCCGCGTCATCGAGATCGCCCCCGGCATGGTCAAGACCGACGAGTTCGCGCTGACCCGCTTCGGCGGCGACCGGGACAAGGCGGCGAAGGTCTACGAGGGCGTCGCCGAACCGCTCACCGCCGACGACGTCGCGGACACGATCACCTGGGCGGTGACCCGCCCCAGCCACGTCAACGTCGACCTGCTGGTCCTGCGCCCGCGCGCCCAGGCGTCCAACACCAAGGTCCACCGCGAGCTCTGACACCGCGACGGCGCCCGGGGAAGGGGCCGGCGGCGGGCCGCCGGGAGGCGTCGCGGCTCCGGGCCGTGCCGTCCCGGAGGGCACGGCCCGGCAGCCGAACACCATCTCCTGGAACCCGTCCCCCACCTCCATCAGCGGCTCCCGCTCCCGCGAGAAGCAGACCTTGTCGGTGAGGAGCACGGCCCACTGCCCCCGCTCGGGGGACACCCACATCGCCGTACCGGTGAACCCGTAGTGCACCCAGAGGTCCTCGGCGGGCGAGGTGGTGAAGGGCGGGAACCACAGCAGGCCCCCGTGCGGGTCGAGCCCTCCCGTGTGCACCCGCAGGGAGGCGCGGACCCGCTCGGGCCCGAGAGCGGGTCCGGACGGGCCCGCGTCCGCCGGGTCCAGGACGTGGCGCAGGAAGCGGCCCAGGTCGGCGGCGACGCGCTGGTGACGATCGGGCCCGGCGACATCGGGTCGCTCGGCGAGGCGTGGCTGTCGGACGAGACATGACCGGGCGGGGAACACGACTGCCCACCCGGATGCGCGAGGCCGCGCACAGCGGCGGAGGAGTGACTGTGAAGCTGAGTGAACTGCTGGACGGATACGACCACGAGGTCCTCCAGGGCGACGCCGGACAGGAGATCAGCGGGGGCGTCGCCCACGACTCCCGGAAGGTGACCGAAGGGGCGCTGTTCGTCGCGGTGCGAGGCTTCAGCGTGGACGGGCACCGGTTCGTCGCGCAGGCGGTGGCCCGCGGCGCGGCGGCCGTGCTGGTCGAGGAGGAGGTCGACGAGGTGCCGGCGGAGGTCTGCGTGGTGCGGGTGGCCGACACCCGTGCCGCCTCTCCGGTGGTGGCCTCCCGCTGGTTCGGGGAGCCGGGCCGGGCCATGGACGTGGTGGCCATCACCGGCACCAACGGCAAGACCTCCGTGGCGTTCATGCTGGAGGCCGTGCTGCGGCAGTCGGTGGACGCGACGGTCGGCGTGATCGGCACCGCGGGCAACCGCATCGGCGAGGAGGCGATCGCACTGGAGAAGACCACGCCGACCACCCCGGAGGCCATCGACCTCCAGTATCTGCTGAAGCACATGCACGACCGGGGCGCCTCGGCCGTGGTCCTCGAGGCCTCGTCGATGGCCCTGCACCTGCACCGCGTGGACCGCTGCTTCGTGGACGTGGGGGTGTTCACCAACTTCAGCCAGGACCACCTGGACGACCACGGCACGATGGAGAACTACAAGAACGCCAAGCTGACCCTGTTCAAGGGCCTGTGCCGGCGTGCCGTGGTCAACGCCGACGACCCGGTGGGCCGGGAGATCCTGGAGCTGATGCCGGGCGAGGTCACCACGTTCGGCCTGGAGGACGCGAAGGCGGACTTCCACGGCGACGACCTGGTCGTCGACGCGGCGGGCACCCGGTTCACCCTGCGCCACGAGGGGCGGGAACTGCCGGTGTCGATCCCGGTGCCGGGCCGGTTCGCGGCGCTCAACGCGCTGGCCACCCTGGCGATCTGCCACGGCCTCGGCCACTCCCTCGACGCGGCCGTCGCCGCGCTGGCCTCGCTGCCGCCGACGCCGGGCAGGTTCGAGAGCTACCGGACGCCCGCCGGGGTGCCGGTGATCGTGGACTACGCGCACTCCCCGGACGCACTGGACAACGTCCTGTCCACGATCCGCGACTTCACCACCGGGCGGGTCATCACCGTCTTCGGCTGCGGCGGCGACCGGGACGCCACCAAACGCGCCCCCATGGGCGAGATCGCCGGGCGGTACTCGGACCTGTGCGTCCTGACCTCGGACAACCCGCGCAGCGAGGACCCCGAGAAGATCCTGGACGACATCGTGCCCGGCATCGCCGGCACGGGCACCCCGTTCGAGCGGGTCAGCGACCGTCGTGAGGCCATCCGCACGGCGCTGCTGGCCGCGCGCGAGGGCGACACCGTGCTCGTCGCCGGCAAGGGCAACGAGCACTACCAGGTCATCGGCGACCGCACGATCCCCTTCGAGGACATGGAGACCGTGCGGGAGCTCAGCGAGGAGCCGGCGTCCCGGTAGGGGCCGCCGGCCGGGCGAATCCGCCCACCACGTCACCGGCCGAGCGCGCACGTCCCGCCACGGGGCGCCGCGCCCGGCTCCGGCCGCCCGCCCCCCGGCACCCACGACATCACGGTGCCCGCCTACCGGGACGCCCCCGACCGCTACCTGGCCGCGCAGGGCGCCGGCCGGGAGACCACGGCGGGCGCCGCTCCCCACGTCCTGCCGGAGACGGCCAGGAAGGCGATCGAGGCCAAGCTCGACGAGTTCGGCTTCGACTTCGGTGCCGACGTGCTGCTGGACTTCGTGCGCGAGACCCGCGTCCTGCGCGAGCCGTACACGTTCGAGTCCACCAAGAACCTCAGCCGCGCCCCGGACCTCCTCGCCGCGTTCGGGGCCCGGCACGGGCTGAGCCGGGACGACCTGTCCTTCCTCACCGCGGAGGACCTCCTCGCGCAGGCCGACGGGGAGACCACCGGCACGGGCGTCGACCGGCTGCGCGTGATCGCCGACGCCCACCGGATCCGGCACGCCCGGCAGGCGCGCGTCCACCTGCCCGACGTGATCACCGGCCCGCGCGCGTGGAGGTCATCGAGAGTCAGGTCCGCATCCCGGACTTCGTGACCTCGCGCCGGACCACCGGGCCCGCCGTGGCCGTCGCGGGTCTGCCGGAGGAGACGTCCGCGCGGAGCGGGCCGGATCGTGCTGGCCGAGAACGCCGATCCCGGCTACGAGTGGCTCTTCTCGCACGAGATCGCGGGCCTGGTCACCAAGTACGGCGGGGCGGCCTCGCACATGACGATCAGGTGCGCGGAGTTCGGCATACCGGCGGCCATCGGCCGCGGTGAGGCGGCCTTCGAGCGGCTCGTCGGCGCGGAGACGATCACCCTGGACTGCGCGGCGGGCCGCGTCGGCCCGGCGCACGCCGTCCCGTAGGCCCCCGCGCGCCGGCCCCCGCGCCGCGGTCGCGGGGACCGGCGCGCGGGGGCCGTGAAGCGGGGCGGGCCCGGACCGACCGGTCCGGGCCCGCCCCGTGCGCTCTCAGCCCTTCACGCAGACGACCTGCTTCAGCTTCGCCACGACCTCCACCAAGTCCCGCTGCTGGTCGATGACCTGGTCGATCGGCTTGTAGGCGCCGGGGATCTCGTCGACGACGCCGGAGTCCTTGCGGCACTCCACGCCCCGGGTCTGCTCCTCCAGGTCCTTCGTCGAGAAGCGGCGCTTGGCCGCGTTGCGGCTCATGCGCCGGCCCGCGCCGTGCGACGCGGAGTTGAAGGACTTCTCGTTGCCCAGACCCTTCACGATGTACGAGCCCGTGCCCATGGAGCCCGGGATGATCCCGTACTCGCCGGAGCCGGCCCGGATCGCGCCCTTGCGGGTCACGAGCAGGTCCATCCCCTCGTAGCGCTCCTCGGCCACGTAGTTGTGGTGGGCGCTGATCTCCGGCTCGAAGGCCGGCTTCGCCTTCCTGAACTCCTTGCGGATCACGTCCTTCAGGAGCGCCATCATGATCGAGCGGTTGTACTTCGCGTACTCCTGCGCCCAGAACAGGTCGTTGCGGTAGGCCGCCATCTGCGGGGTCTCCGCGATGAAGACGGCGAGGTCGCGGTCGACCAGGTTCTGGTTGTGCGGGAGCCTCTGGGCCACGCCGATGTGGAACTCGGCGAGCTCCTTGCCGATGTTCCGGGAACCGGAGTGCAGCATCAGCCAGACGGCGCCGGTCGTGTCGAGGCAGACCTCGACGAAGTGGTTGCCGCTGCCGAGCGTCCCCATCTGCTTTCCGGCGCGCTCCTGACGGAACCTGACCGCTTCGGCGACCCCGTCGAACCGCCCCCAGAAGTCGTCCCAGCCGCCCGCGCCGAACCCGTGCAGCCGTCCGGGGTCGACGGGGTCCTCGTGCATCCCGCGCCCCACCGGAATCGCCTGCTCGATCCTCGACCGCAGCCGCGACAGGTCGCCCGGCAGGTCGTTCGCCGTCAGGGACGTCCTCACCGCCGACATGCCGCAGCCGATGTCCACGCCCACCGCCGCCGGGCACACCGCGCCCTGCATCGCGATGACGGAGCCGACCGTCGCGCCCTTGCCGTAGTGCACGTCCGGCATGACGGCCAGCCCCTTGATCCACGGCAGGGTGGCGACGTTGCGCAGCTGCTGCAGCGCCACCTCCTCGACCGTCGCGGGATCGGTCCACATGCGGATGGGAACCTTCGCGCCCGGCATCTCCACGTACGACATATCGTCCTTGTTCCCCCGAATACCCAACAGAAGTCTGATATCGCAAAACCGGCGCCAAGGCCGACGTACAGGACGGCGGACCGGCATCCACGGTGGTGCGTGCGATACACATTGTCTGCAGCGGCCGCCCCCGCCCGGCAAGCGATTAACCAGCGGGGACACCGGGCCGACCAGCCACCCACGTCGTGACCGTTCGAGAGGAGCCGACCGTGCAGCGGAAGGCGTACGTACCCGGCGTCGCCGCACTCCTCGCGGTGCTGCTCGCCGGCTGCACCGGCAGCTCGGACGACGGCGGCACGACGGACGACTCCAACCCGGGCCAGGCCGGCACGGCGACCGCCGTCGCCGAGCCCGGCCGGTACGACACCCTGCCGGAGGCCTGCGGCGCGGTCGGCCGCTCCACCCTCGACTCCCTGCTCCCCGGCCTCCTCGAGATCGCCGACGAGAAGCAGCGCGAGACCGCCTACGAGGGCGAGGCGACCCTCACCTACGACACGGACCGCAAGACGGGCTGCCGGTGGAACGTGACGTCGGCGGACGCCACCGACCACCTCTTCGTCGACTTCGAGCGCGTGGTGTCGTACGACACCGCGGTCAGCGACGACAACCAGGCCCAGGAGCTGTTCGCCGGGAAGGCCACGGCGGCCGGCCTCCCGCTGCCCGCGGCCTCGGGGACGGACGGCGGGCAGACCGGCGCCGCCCCCACCCCGAGCGCGACCCCCGCCGCCGCCAGCGCGGCCGCGTCCCCGTCCGCCTCCGCCACCACCACGCCCGCCGACCTCCAGCCCCGGCTCCTCGACGACCTGGGCGACGAGGCGTTCGTCGACGACGTGCTCGCCGCCGCCGGTTCGACGGCGAAACAGCGCACGGTGACTGTGGCGTTCCGCACGTCCAACGTCATCGTGACCCTCGTGTACGAGGAGCAGCCGACGACCGTCGGCGTGGTTCCGGACAGCAAGGAACTGCAGGACAGGGCCCGGAAACTGGCGGCCGAACTCGCCGACTCCCTCGCCGGCTGAGGCGACTTCGCGTCCGTCGGCCCCCCGTCCGTGAAGCTCCCGAAGCCGCGCCGCACCTCTTCCCCACCGCGTACCGTGGCCCCTCGGACCCGATCCGACCGCAGGAACCACGAGCGTCATGAGTGAAGGAACCATGCAGCGACGAGCCCAGCGAGACGACCAGCGCGACCAGCGGACGAAGCGTGCCGGAGGACTGAACCGCCTCCTCGCCGCAGGAGCCGCACTCCCCCTGATGCTGATCGTCGCCGGCTGCTCCTCGGACTCCGGCTCCGGCGACGACGCGCAGAAGACCGGCGCGAGCAGCGGCGCGGAGGCCGGCGAGACGGTGAGCGCCGCGCCGACGGTGCAGGCGGCCGCGTACACGTCGCTGCCGGAGCCGTGCGCGGTGCTGTCGGGCAAGACGCTGACCGAGCTGGTGCCGAAGGGCACGAAGGGCAAGAAGGGCGCGTCGAGCGACACGGCCACCCGGTCCTCCTGCTCCTGGTCCAGCCTGGACAACAACGGCGTGAAGGGCTCGCAGTTCCGCTGGCTGAACGTCTCGCTGCTGCGCTTCGAGTCGGACACGGCGGCCTCCGGCGACCAGCAGGCGCAGGAGTACTACGCCAAGCAGGTCGAGGGCGCCAAGGCGGTGTCCGGCGCGGCGAACACCAGGACGCAGGCGCTCGCGGGCACCGGTGACCAGGCGACGACCGTGCGCTACGACCTGAAGAAGAAGGAAGGCACCTTCAAGCAGCAGACGGTGGTGGCGCGCGTGGAGAACGTCGTCGTCACCGTCGACTACAACGGCGCGGGCCTGGCCGGTGAGAAGACGCCGAACGCGGACACCCTGACGAAGGCGGCGGAGAAGGCGGCGAAGGAGGCGGTGGCGTCGGTCCGGTCCGCCAACGGCGAGGGCACGGGCGGCACTTCGTCCACCACCCCGTCCCCGGGCAAGTCGGCGACGGCCTCCCCTTCCGCCTCCCCGTCCGCTTCCGCTTCCGCCTCCGCTTCCGGGTCGCCGTCCGCGTCGCCGTCGGCCTCCGCGGTCAAGAAGAGCTGACGGACCGGCCACACGTGCGCCGCACACGTGTGTCACCCTGTTGCGCGCAACAACACGCAAAGGGAGGGGAGTGCGGGTGGCCGCGCCCATACAGCTGACCCGGATGCACCGCGTTCTCATCGGCGTGGTCGTGGCCGGCGCCGTGGTCATCGCGGGGATCGGTTTCGCCGGTTCCTACGCGGCGGTCCGCGAGCTGGCCATCAAGAAGGGCTTCGGGAACTTCTCCTACGTGTTCCCGGTCGGCATCGACGCGGGCATCTGCGTGCTGCTCGCGCTGGACCTGCTGCTGACCTGGATCCGCATCCCGTTCCCGTTGCTGCGCCAGACGGCGTGGCTGCTGACGGCGGCGACGATCGCGTTCAACGGCGCCGCGGCCTGGCCGGACCCGCTGGGCGTCGGCATGCACGCGGTGATCCCGGTGCTCTTCGTGGTCGCGGTCGAGGCGGCCCGCCACGCGATCGGCCGGATCGCCGACATCACGGCCGACAAGCACATGGAGGGCGTCCGCCTCACCCGCTGGCTGCTCTCCCCGGTGCCCACGTTCCTGCTGTGGCGGCGGATGAAGCTGTGGGAGCTGCGCTCCTACGACCAGGTCATCAAGCTGGAGCAGGAACGTCTCGTCTACCAGGCCCGGCTGCGGTCCCGGTTCGGCCGCGCCTGGCGCCGCAAGGCCCCGGTGGAGTCGCTGATGCCGCTGCGCCTGGCCCGCTACGGCGTGCCGCTCGCGGAGACGGCCCCGGCCGGCCTGGCCGCGGCGGGCATCGAGCCGGCGCTGCTGCCCCCGGCTCCGCAGCAGGAGCTGACGGCCGTCGCCGAGCCCGTCCCGGCGGCCGCCGCGCGTCCGGCCGTCGAGGCGGCGCCCGTGCCGCGGCAGGCGTCCCCGTCCGGTGAGCAGCGTCCCGTCCCGCCCGCCGGTCCCGGTGCGGAGGAGCCGGACTTCGGGGAGCCCGAGCCGGAGGTGAACCCGTGGCTGCACGCCCGGCACCCGCAGCAGGTGGAGTACCACGGCGGGTACAACCCCCAGTACGACCCCGCGGCCCAGTACCAGCAGTGGTACGAGGAGCAGCTCCAGGCCGAGCAGTACCAGGACCAGTACCAGGAGGAGCCGCCGACGCAGGAGCCCTCTCCCGAGGAGACCGGCAGCTTCCCCATCCCGGTGGGCCCCCACCGCACGCGTGAGCTGGGCGAGGGCGGCGGGACCCCGCCCGCCGAGCCGGACGAGGAGGCCTACTACCAGGTCTTCAAGAAGTCGATCGGCGGCACCGGCTACCCGACCCCGCGTGAGTTCAGCGAGAACGTCGAGGCCGAGTTCAGCCTCGTGCTCCCGCCGGACGAGGCCAAGCGCATGGTCAACCGCTTCACGAACCGCTACAACGCGGAACTCGAGGAGGACCACATCGCCTGACCGCGGGGACGGCCTGCGGAAACGACGAGAGGGGGGGCCCCCGGGGGGCCCCCCGCGCCCCCCCCCCCCCCCCGGCCGGGCCCCACCCCCCCCCCCGGGCGCCCCCCCCCCCCCCCCCCCCCCCCCCCCCCCCCGGGGCGCCCCC
>NZ_JBIRHK010000011.1:257084-286829 GCF_044328485.1 Streptomyces sp. NPDC017936
ACACCCCCGCGACCGGGGTGGGGCCCCCCCGCGCCGGCCCGGGGGGCGGCCGGCGCCACCCGCGGGGGGGGGCCGCCGGGGCCCCCCCCCGGCCCCCCCCTCTCGCGTACGGGCCGGTCCTACTCGCCGAGCAGGGTCCGCACCCGCTCCTGGCCCACCGCGAGCAGCAGCGTGGGCAGGCGCGGGCCCGTGTCCCGTCCGACGAGCAGGTGGTACAGCAGCGCGAAGAAGGTCCGCTGGGCGGTCTTGATCTCCGCCGGCAGCTCCTTGGGCGTGGCGTCGGCCGGGAATCCGGCCTGGACCTTCGGCACGCCGTAGACGAGGTGCGTGAGCCCGTCCAGCGACCAGTGCGACTCGAGTCCGTCGAGGAGCAGCCGCAGCGACTGCCGGGACGCCTCGTCGAGGGACTTCAGCAGTTCGGCGTCGGGCTCGTCGCGCACGATGGTCCGCTGGTCGGCGGGCACGTGCGTGTTGATCCACGCCTCGGCCCGGTCGAACCGCGGCCGGGCCTCGTCGAGCGAGGAGAGCGGGTTCTCGGGGTCGAGGTCGGAGAGGATGCGCAGCGCCTGGTCCCGGTGTCCGGCGGTGATGTCGGCGACGGAGGCCAGCGTCCGGTACGGCAGGGGCCGGGACGTGCGGGGGAGCTCTCCGGCGGCCGTGCCCACCGCGCGGGAGTGCGCGGCCGCGTCGGCCGGCAGCACGGACCCGTCGGCGACCTTGGCGTCGAGCTTGTCCCACTCGTCGTAGAGCCGCTGGATCTCCTGGTCGAAGGCGATCTTGAAGGACTGGTTGGGCCGGCGCCGGGCGTACAGCCAGCGCAGGATCTGCGGCTCCATGATCTTCAGGGCGTCCGCCGGGGTGGGCACGCCGCCGCGCGACGACGACATCTTCGCCATCCCGCTGATGCCGACGAAGGCGTACATCGGGCCGATCGGCTGCTGCCCGCCGAAGATGCCGACGATCTGGCCGCCGACCTGGAAGCTGGAGCCGGGGGACGAGTGGTCGACGCCGCTGGGCTCGAACACGACGCCCTCGTACGCCCACCGCATCGGCCAGTCGACCTTCCAGACCAGCTTGCCGCGGTTGAACTCCTCGAGCCGGACGGTCTCGGAGAAGCCGCAGGCGTCGCAGGCGTACGTCAGCTCGGTGCTGTCGTCGTCGTAGGAGGTGACGGTGGTGAGGTCCTTCTCGCAGTTGCCGCAGTACGGCTTGTACGGGAAGTAGCCGGCGGAGCCGGAGCTGCCGTCGTCCTCGGACGCGGCGCCCGATCCCTCTTCGGCCTCCAGCTCGGCCTCGTCGACGGGCTTCTGCTGCTGCTTCCTGGCCGGGGCCTTCTTGGTCCGGTACTGGTCGAGGATCGCGTCGATCTCGCCCCGGTGCCGCATGGCGTGCAGGATCTGCTCGCGGTAGACGCCGGAGGTGTACTGGGCGGTCTGGCTGATCCCGTCGAACTCCACGCCCAGCTCGGCCAGCGACTCGACCATCGCGGCCTTGAAGTGCTCGGCCCAGTTCGGGTACGCGGAGCCCTCGGGGGCCGGGACCGAGGTCAGCGGCTTGCCGATGTGCTCGGCCCAGGACTCGTCCACGCCCGCGATGCCGGCCGGCACCTTGCGGTAGCGGTCGTAGTCGTCCCAGGAGATCAGGTGCCTGACCTGGCGGCCGCGCCGCCGGATCTCGTCGGCGACGAGGTGCGGGGTCATGACCTCGCGCAGGTTGCCCAGGTGGATCGGGCCGGAGGGGGAGAGGCCGGACGCGACGACGACCGGTTTGCCCGGGGCCCGACGCTCCGACTCCTCGATGACCTCATCCGCGAAACGGGAGACCCAGTCGGTGGTCTCGGTGCTCTGAGCCACGATCGGCACGTCCTTCTTTCTCCATGGGCAGCCGGTACGGTCGCACGGCTGGCGCTCCCATTGTCCCAGGCCCGGCCGCATCCGCGAAAACCGCTTTTCACCGCGTGGGATACTCGGATTCCGCAGTACGTCCGGAACCCGAGCAGAACGGCAGCCACCCCATGGCCTCGGTCACGTCCCTCAGCCACTCCGTCGAACAGCACCTCGCGTCCGCCCTCTCGGCCACCCTGCCGGAGGCGTCCGCGGACCCGCTGCTGCGACGCAGCGACCGGGCGGACTTCCAGGCGAACGGGATCCTCGCGCTGGCGAAGAAGGCGAAGGCCAACCCCCGTGAGCTGGCGACGCGGGTCGTCTCCCGGATCGTCACCGGTGACGTGATCCGGGACATCGAGGTCTCCGGCCCCGGCTTCCTCAACATCACGCTCGCCGACCGGGCCATCACCGAGAACCTGGCCGCGCGGTACGCCGACGGCGACCGGCTCGGCGTGGCGCCGAAGGTGAAGCCCGGCATCACGGTCATCGACTACGCCCAGCCGAACGTGGCCAAGGAGATGCACGTCGGGCACCTGCGCTCCGCGGTGATCGGCGACGCCCTGCGCGGCATGCTCGACTTCACCGGCGAGAAGACGATCGGCCGGCACCACATCGGCGACTGGGGCACCCAGTTCGGCATGCTCATCCAGTACCTGCTGGAGCACCCGGGCGAGCTGGCGCCGGCGTCGGAGGTCGACGGCGAGCAGGCCATGTCGAACCTGAACCGGGTCTACAAGGCGTCGCGGGCACTCTTCGACTCCGACGACGACTTCAAGGAGCGGGCCCGCAAGCGGGTCGTCGCCCTGCAGTCCGGCGACAAGGAGACCCTCGAGCTGTGGCAGCAGTTCGTGGACGAGTCGAAGGTCTACTTCTACTCGGTCTTCGAGAAGCTCGACATGGAGATCCGCGACGACGAGATCGTCGGCGAGTCCGCGTACAACGAGGGCATGCCCGAGACGGCCCGCCTCCTGGAGGAGATGGGTGTCGCGGTGCGCTCCGAGGGCGCGCTCGTGGTGTTCTTCGACGACATCCGGGGCAAGGACGACCAGCCGGTCCCGCTGATCGTGCAGAAGGCGGACGGTGGCTTCGGTTACGCGGCCTCCGATCTGACCGCGATCCGCGACCGCGTGGTCGACCTGCACGCGACGACGCTGCTGTACGTGGTGGACGTCCGCCAATCGCTGCACTTCAAGATGGTCTTCGAGACGGCCCGCCGGGCCGGCTGGCTGGGCGACGACGTCACCGCGCACAACATGGGCTACGGCACGGTGCTCGGCGCGGACGGCAAGCCGTTCAAGACGCGTGAGGGCGAGACGGTACGCCTCGAGGATCTGCTGGACGAGGCGGTGCAGCGGGCCGCCGAGGTCGTCCGGGAGAAGGCGCAGGACCTCACCGAGGACGAGATCCAGGAGCGGGCCGCGCAGGTCGGCATCGGGGCCGTGAAGTACGCGGACCTGTCGACGTCGCCGAGCCGGGACTACAAGTTCGACCTGGACCAGATGGTGTCGCTGAACGGCGACACGTCCGTCTACCTCCAGTACGCGTACGCCCGGATCCAGTCGATCCTGCGCAAGGCGGGCGATGTCCGGCCCTCCGCGCACCCCGAGCTGGAACTGCACGCGGCGGAGCGGGCCCTGGGCCTGCACCTGGACGCGTTCGGGGACACGGTCTTCGAGGCGGCGGCGGAGTACGCCCCGCACAAGGTGGCCGCGTACCTGTACCAGCTCGCGTCGCTGTACACGTCGTTCTACGACAAGTGCCCGGTGCTGAAGGCCGAGACGTCCGCGCAGGTGGAGAACCGTCTGTTCCTGTGCGACCTGACGGCCCGGACCCTGCACCGGGGCATGGCCCTGCTGGGCATCCGGACGCCCGAGAAGCTCTGACCGCAACCGCTCCTCGCACCCGTGCGTCTCCCGGGGAACACGAGTGTGAGGAGCGGCGGTTGGGCGGCACGGACGACCCGTCGGTCGGCGAGGCGCTGATCGGTTTCGTACTGATCGGCGGGGCGGGGGTGATCGTCCCGGCCGCCGTCGTGCTCCCCGTCGTCTGCCTGGGCATCTGGCTGAGCCACCGCGTGCGGCGTCGCCGCAGGTGAGCGCGGGTTGTCAGTGCCGGCCCCTACAGTCACCGGCATGGCGACTCTTCCCAACCCGCTGCCCAAGCTGGCCTCCGACCCCAGCGGGCGTTCCCTCGGGCTCCGACTGCCGCCCGGCAGGCTCGTCGACGCGACGGCCGCGGACGCCTCGGCCGAGCCGGTGCTGTGGCACGCGGAGAAGGCCGCGGCGCCCGGCAACTGGACCGCGCTGGGCGGGCGGGCCCGGCGGGCCGGGCTGCTGCCGGTGCTCGTCGACCTGGGCGACCGGGGCGGCCCGGAGAGCTGGGACCTGACGCCCGCGGAGGTGTCCTACCCGGGCGACCACGACGCCGAGGAGGTCCTGGCGGACTTCTGGGAGGTGGACGAGGAGGAGGACGAGGGGTACTGGGACGACGAGACCGCCGAGTTGCTCGCGCCGTTCGGCCCCGACTGGCCCGGTCTCGCCTCCTCCCCCTCCCTCACCGTCGACCCGGACACCTGCGCCGCCCACGTCGCCGACGCGCTGACCGACGGCACCCGTTCCTGGCCCGAGAAGCCGAGCCTGGCCCTCGTCCCCGCCCGCCGCTCCGCCGACATCCCGGCCGCCGTCGGCTGGTCCGGCCCGCTCAACCACGAGAACGACGTGGCCCGCCTCTGCGCGGTCCTGCGTTCCTGGGAGGACCGCTTCGGCATACGCGTCGTCGCGCTCGGCTTCGACCTGCTCGCGGTTTCCGTGGCCGCGCCGCCCACCACGGCGGAGGAAGCGGAGGCGGTGGCCGCCGAGCACTTCGCGTTCTGCCCGGACAACATCACGCAGGGGCCGGGCAGTCTGCGCGCGTACGCGAAGGAGCTGATCGGCGAACGCACCTGGTACTTCTGGTGGGACTGACCGCGCTCCCTACTCCCCCTTGAACGCCTTCCCCAGCCTGCGCAGCCCCTCCCCGATCTCCTCCGGCGTCTGCGTCACGAAGCACAGCCGCAGCGTCGACCGGTCGGGCTCACCGGCGTGGAAGGGGGCGCCGGGCACGTACGCCACGTCCTCCTGGACCACCCGGGGGAGCAGGGCGGTGGTGTCGTACGTCTCCGGCAGCCGGGCCCAGAGGAACATGCCGCCCTCGGGCCGGTTCCACGCCGAGCCCTCGGGGAGGGCCCCGGGCAGGCCGGCGAGCATGGCGTCGCGCCGCTCGCGGTAGACGCCGGCGACGCGGGCCACGTGCGCGTCGAGGTCGGTGTCGGCCAGGTAGCGTGCGGCGGCCAGCTGGTTGACGGTCGGGGTGTGCAGGTCGGCCGCCTGCTTGGCGACCACGCAGGCCCGCCGCAGCTCCGCCGGGGCGCGCAGCCAGCCCAGCCGCAGGCCGGGGGCCAGCACCTTGGAGAAGGAGCCGAGGAGCACGGTCCGGTCGCGGGCGTCGGGGTGGGCGGCGATCCAGGGGACGCGCTCGCCCTCGTAGCGGAGTTCACCGTAGGGGTCGTCCTCGACGATCCACAGGCCGTGGCGGGCGGCGACGGAGGCGAGGGCGGCGCGGCGCTCGGCGGACAGGGTGCGTCCGGTGGGGTTCTGGAAGGTGGGGACGGTGTAGAGCAGCTTGGGGCGTTCGCGCACGACCAGGTCGGCCAGTGCCCGCGGGTCCGGCCCGTCGGCGTCCCCCGGCACGGCGAGGACCCGCGCGCCGGCGAGGCCGAAGACCTGGAGCGCGGCGAGGTAGCAGGGGTCCTCGACGAGGACGGTGTCGCCGGGGTCGAGGAGGGCCGTGGCGAGGAGGGACAGCGCCTGCTGCGACCCGGTGGTGACGAGGAGGTCGTCGGGGCTCGTGGGCAGGCCGCGCGCGGCCGTCCGCGCCGCGAGCCGCTCGCGCAGCGCGGGCTCGCCCTCGGTGGTGGCGTACTGCAGGGCGCGGCCGGGCGTCTCCTCCAGCACGTGCCGGAAGGCGGCGGCGACGCCCTCCCGGTCGAACAGCTCGGGCGCGGGCAGCCCGCCCGCGAAGTTGATCACCTCGGGACGGGCGGTCACGGCGAGGATGTCCCGCACCGGCGAACCGCCGGTGACCCGGGTCCGCAGGGCGAGCGGCGGCACGGGGGCGGGGACAGGCGCGGGGGCGGACGCGGGGGCGGGGGCGCTGGGAAGGGTCATGTCCCGCACCTTAGAGAGATACGTGCCGCCTACAAGAACCCTTTTGGGATGTGGACGCCCGCGAACATGCCGACGGATCACGGCGCTCGGCCCGCGGAGGCGTCCGCGGCGTCCCGGACGCCGTCCCACACCGCCGTCGTCCGCGCAGGTCAGCGGCGCTGGGACCGTTCCCGCGTCCCGACTTCCCCGCCCGCGCTGGCCCCCTGACGGCCGCGCCCCGCACGCTTGCCCCATGCCGAAGCACGCCACCCGCGCACTCCACCGCACCCGACTCCGCCGCCCCGCCCGCCCGTTCGCCGCCGCCCTGGCCTGCGCCGCCGCGCTCGCCCTGACGGGGTGCCAGGACGGGGAGGGCCTGCGCGACGAGGGCCCGGCCACCGGCGCGGGCGCCCACGGCTCCCCCGCCCCGGGCGCGGACCCCTACGGCGTCGCGGAGGCCCCGGCCCGCTCCCACGCGGAGCCGCCCAGCGGGAACTCGTAGGCGGGCCGCCCGTTGTTGCCGCTCGTGCGGAACGGCTTCCCCTCGTCGTCGACGGTCAGCGTGCCGTGCCGCGACCCGCTGGACCAGGACAGCTCCAGCACCCAGCGCACGTCGTACGCGGAGGCGTCGGCGCTGACGTAGTAGGTCTCCGGGTCGGACTCGCTCACCTTGAACGGGAAGTCGTCCTGGCCCGCCTCCGGCACCAGCGCCGGGCGCGCGGCGTCGAGCGCGACCGTGAAGTAGCGCTTCGGCACACCGCCCCCGCAGCCGACCCCCGGGTACCCCATCGCGAAGTCGTTCCAGGCGAGCGGCGACCGCTTCTCGACCGTGCGAACCTTGAGGCCGTCCACGACGACGGTCTCGTCCCCGGTGCCCTGCACGGTCACCTCCACCAGCTGCTGCCCCGAGGACACGGCCCCGTACGCGGCCACCCAGCCGGGCGCGTCCTGCTCGACCGGCGGCGCCTTCACCCGCCCCGGCTCGCGGTCGACCAGGTACCGCTGCGAGCAGGGGTCCTCCCAGGCGTACGGGCGGACGGCGACGGTGAGGGCAGGCGCGCTGTCGCCCTCGTCGGGTGCCGCCGCCCCGGCGCCTGCCCGGGCGGCGGTGCCCGACGGCGTGGGGGAGGCGGAAGGCGACGCCGCCGAGGGCGAGGGCGAGGCGGAGGGCGAGGACGTGACGGAGGCCGACGGCGAGACGCCTCCCGCCCCCGGCGTCCCCTGCACGGAGACGGCGCCGGCCGGACGCTCGCCGACCTCGTCGTCCGCACCACCGCCCGGCAGGCTCAGGGACAGGGCGAGCGCGACGGCGCCGAGGGCGGTGGCGGCGGCGACCGCGGCGAGGAGACGGGGGCGGCGCCGTACGCCGGGGTCCTGGCCGGGGTCCGCCCCGCCGCGCCCGTCCGCGCCCCGCACCGGCCCCGCGACCACCTGGTCCGCCTCGGCGGCGGCGTCGGCCCCGCCGATCCCGTCGACCGCTCCGGCCGGCTCCGCGGCCGCTCCCGCGGACGCGGCCGTCGCGCCCGCCGGACCGCTCTCGGTCCCGCCCGCCGCCGGGGAGGCCGCGCGCTCGGTGCCGCCCGCCGTGCCCGGTGAAGCGGCGCTGCCGCCACCCGCCGCGTCGCTCCCCTTCCTCCCCCTCCCGGCGTCCGCCAGCACCCACCGCCGGTGCAGCTCGACCAGTTCCCCGGGCGTCGCCCTGCAGAGCCGGGCGAGCCGTTCCACCGGCGCGTAGTCGGTGGGGACGGCGTCCCCGTTGCAGTAGCGGTGCAGCGTCGACGTGCTCATGTGGAGCCGTTTCGCGAGCGTTCCGTAGCTGAGCCCGGACCGCTCCTTCAACTCCCGCAGCAGTTCCGCGAAGTCGGCCGCAGACACCGTTCGTCCACCCCCCGTGTCCCATCCCGCCGTTCCAGGGATGGCTTGTCGTACCAGGTCAGATGCCGTGTGGGCGTTCCAGCGTCCCTCATCGTCCGCCGGACGTGGCGGCCGGGACGGATCGCCCTGCAGGCTGTGGCCATCCAAGCACGCCGCTCCCGCCGACCGGTCGAGCGGCCTGCGCCAACCACCCTTTTCGGAAAAGGAATTCGCCATGCGCATGCGCCGCAGCAGCCGTCTGTTCGTCCCCGCGATCGCCGCCCTCGCCGCCCTGTCCCTCACGGCGTGCGAGGACGGTACGGGCACCGAGACCGAGGGCGCGCCGACGCCCGTGTCGTCGTCGGCGGGCGCCACGCAGCCCACGGGAACCGGCACCGCGACCACGGACCCGGCCGGAGGCACCGGCAAGGACACCGGGACCGGGACCGGCTCCAGCACCGGCTCGTCCTCGAAGACCGACGGCGGGACGTCCGGGAAGCCGGCCACCGGCGACACCGCGGGCTCCGGGTCGGACGCGGACGCCCCGGAGAACCGCGTCCTGTGCAACGGCTCGAACACCCGGGTGACCGCCCAGCCGGTGCCGCGTCCCCTGAACCACATGCTGATCACAGTCACCAACACCGGCAGCAAGACCTGCGACCTGACCTACTACCCCGTCCTGCGCTTCGACGAGATGCAGTGGGTGCCGCAGGCCGCGGAGGCCACCAAGCCGCAGGCGGTGACGAGCCTGAAGCCCGGCGAGTCCGGCTACGCGGGCGTCCTGCTCGCGGCCGCCGACGGCAGCGGGGACGGCGGCGCGACGGCGAAGAAGCTGACGGTCGGCTTCCAGGGCGCCACGCCGGACAGCGACGGCGGCGCCTCGGCGACGCCGTCCCTGCCCGCCGGGGGCGTCTACTACGACAGCTCGCTGACGGTGACGTACTGGCAGCAGAGCATGGACGACGTCCTCTCCTGGTAGGCGCCGGCCCGCTACCTGATCTTCCGGGCCACCTCGGTGGCCCAGTAGGTCAGGATGTTGCGGGCCCCGGCCCGCTTGATGCCGGTCAGCGTCTCCAGGATCGCCCGGTCCCGGTCGATCCAGCCCTTCTCGGCGGCCGCCTCGATCATCGAGTACTCGCCGGAGATCTGGTAGGCGGCGACCGGAACGTCCACGGCGTCGGCGACCCGCGCCAGGATGTCCAGGTAGGGACCGGCCGGCTTCACCATCACCATGTCGGCCCCCTCCTCCAGGTCGAGGGCGAGCTCGCGCAGCGACTCGCGCACGTTGGCCGGGTCCTGCTGGTAGGTCTTGCGGTCCCCCCGCAGCGAGGACCCCACGGCCTCCCGGAAGGGCCCGTAGAAGGCGGAGGAGTACTTGGCGGTGTAGGCGAGGACGGCGACGTCCTCCCGCCCGATCTGGTCGAGGGCGTCGCGGATGACCCCGATCTGCCCGTCCATCATCCCGCTCGGCCCCACCACGTGGGCGCCCGCGTCGGCCTGCACCTGCGCCATCTCGGCGTACCGCTCCAGGGTGGCGTCGTTGTCGACGCGCCCCTGGGCGTCGAGGACGCCGCAGTGCCCGTGGTCGGTGAACTCGTCCAGGCAGAGGTCGGACATGACGAGCAGGTCGTCCCCGACCTCGGCGCGCACGTCCCGCAGCGCGACCTGGAGGATCCCGTCCGGGTCGGTCCCCGTGGTCCCGGCGGCGTCCTTCTTCGCCTCCTCCGGCACCCCGAAGAGCATGATCCCGGAGATCCCGGCCTCCACCGCCTCCAGCGCGGCCTTCTTCAAGCTGTCCCGGGTGTGCTGCACGACCCCGGGCATCGCCTGGATCGGCACCGGCTCGCTCACGCCCTCCCGCACGAACGCGGGCAGGATGAAGTCGGCCGGATGCAGCCGGGTCTCGGCGACCATGCGCCGCATGACGGGGGTGGTCCGCAGCCGCCGCGGACGCGAACCGGGGAAGGATCCGTACGTCGTCATGCACCCACGCTACGCCCGTCCGGACCCCGCCTTTGCCGACGCCGAGTCGGCCCACGGCCCACCCACCGACGAGCGATCCACGTCACCTGCGGGTCAGGTGTGCCTTCCGTGACCGTTGTCCGTCCATGCAGGAGTGGGGCTTCGTCGTGAGTCGACGTCGACGCGGAACGCGTGCGTGCGGACGGACCGCTGAGCATGAAGAGGCGTGCCCGGCTGACGGTCGGTGCGGTGGTCCTGGGCGACGAGGCGTGGTCACCCACGCCGTCGCTACCCCGTCCACCGATCAGGGAACCCGGCCCGAGCGGCCGGTGAAGGTCTACGGCCTCACTCTGAAGGGCGCCTCGGTGGGCCGCCGGGAGCTGCCGCGCACGGACACCGAGCCGTTCTTCCTGGTCGGCGTCACCTGGACCGGGGGTGCCAGGGGGCTGTCCGGCACCGCGCAGGTGCGCACCCGCAGCGTGGCGACCACCGACCCGACCGCCTCCTCCGACCCGGCCTCCGCCTCCCCGACCGCCAGCACGCCCGAGACCACCGCGAGCGCCCCGACGGGTACCGCGACGGACACCGCGTCCCCGGACACGAGCCCGTCGCCCACCGCGCCGGCGTCCACCGTCCCGCGGCCGCCGATCCTCTCGCGCGCCGACCGGGGCACCGACGAAACGATCAGCCCGGAGGCGCCGGAGTGCAACGGCGATGTCAAGGTGACGTTCGCGCACCACACGGCCGGCACCAACGACTACACCTGTGACCAGGCCCCGGTGGTCATCCGCAGCATCTCCACGTACGACGTGCAGGTCCTCCAAGATCGTCGTCGTGGGCACCGGCGGCCGCCCCACGATCACGACGGAGGGCCTGGTCCACCTCGAGTAGCCCGTGCCCCCGGCTCCGCGGGCACCTTCCGGGGTGCCCGCCGGCGCCCGGTGCCCTTCGAGATCGGCCCGGCCCTCGACCAGCCCACGCCGCCCCGGAGCGGCTGAAGCGTCGGCGCCCTGTCCGCACGCGAGCACGGAAGGGGCCGGACCCGCCCGGAGTCCGGCCCCTTCCGTTCCGCGCCGCGTCCGCGGCCTCCGCCAGGAGCGCGCCGGCCAGGACACCGGACCCCGCCGCCGAGCACGCGGGCCGGGCCGCGAACGCGCGGTGGCGGAGCGCGCCCTCACGGCACGCTCCGCCACCACGTCACACTCCCGGCCTCACCCCGCCGGACGGCCCGTCGCCGGACGGCCCGCCGGCGTACCGCCTCAGGTGGCCCGGCGCCTCCGCGCCCCCGGCCTCCGCTCGCTCGGCCGGGTCACCGGGTCGCCCGCCTCACGGGCCGCGGCGCGGCGCCGCAGGCCGAAGTCGGCCAGGGCCTCCGCCAGCTTGTGGACGCTCGGCTCCGGGGCCATGACGTCCACCCGCAGGCCGTGCTCCTCCGCCGTCTTCGCCGTCGCCGGCCCGATACAGGCGATCACCGTCACGTTGTGCGGCTTCCCGGCGATGCCCACCAGGTTCCGCACGGTGGACGACGACGTGAAGAGAACGGCGTCGAAGCCGCCGCCCTTGATCGCCTCCCGGGTCTCCGCCGGCGGCGGCGAGGCCCGCACGGTCCGGTAGGCCGTGACGTCGTCGACCTCCCAGCCCAGCTCGATCAGCCCGGCGACCAGCGTCTCCGTGGCGATGTCGGCGCGCGGCAGGAAGACGCGGTCGATCGGGTCGAAGACCGGGTCGTACGGCGGCCAGTCCTCCAGCAGGCCCGCGGCCGACTGCTCGCCGCTCGGCACCAGGTCCGGCTTCACGCCGAAGGCGATCAGCGCCCTGGCGGTCTGCTCGCCCACCGCGGCGACCTTGATGCCGGCGAAGGCACGCGCGTCGAGCCCGTACTCCTCGAACTTCTCCCGGACCGCCCGGACCGCGTTCACCGAGGTGAAGGCGATCCACTCGTAGCGGCCGGTCACCAGGCCCTTGACGGCCCGCTCCATCTGCTGCGGGGTCCGCGGCGGCTCGACGGCGATCGTCGGCACCTCGTGCGGCACGGCGCCGTAGGACCGCAGCTGGTCGGAGAGCGACGCCGCCTGCTCCTTGGTGCGCGGCACGAGCACCTTCCAGCCGAACAGCGGCTTGGACTCGAACCACGCCAGCTGGTCGCGCTGGGCGGGGGCGGAACGCTCACCGACCACGGCTATGACCGGCCGGCCGCCCTCGGGCGAGGGCAGCACCTTCGCCTGCTTCAGCGTCTGCGCGATGGTGCCGAGCGTGGCGCTCCACGTCCGCTGCCGCGTGGTCGTGCCCGCGACCGTCACCGTCAGCGGGGTGTCGGGCTTGCGGCCGGCCGCCACCAGTTCCCCGGCGGCCGCCGCCACCGAGTCGAGGGTCGTCGAGACGACGACGGTCCCGTCGGACGCGCCCACCTCGGTCCAGCACCGGTCGGAGGCCGTCCGGGCGTCCACGAACCGGACGTCCGCGCCGTGGGCGTCCCGCAGCGGCACACCCGCGTACGCGGGCACGCCGACCGCGGCGGCGACACCGGGAACGACCTCGAACGGCACCCCGGCCGCCGCGCAGGCGAGCATTTCCTCCGCCGCGTACGTATCCAGTCCCGGGTCCCCGGACACCGCACGGACGACCCGCCTGCCGCCCCGCGCGGCCTCCATGACAAGATGTGCGGCATCCCTCACCGCGGGGATCCCGACGGCCGGTGACGAGGCGTCAACGACCGTGGGGTGAGGCGTGCCCGTGCCCGGAAGCGGATCCAGCTCGGGGTCCGTGTCCGCGTGCACGACGGCGACGCCCGGCCTGGCGTGCGTCCGCACGACGTCGAGCACGTCGTGCTCGGCGACGAGGACGTCCGCGTTGGCCAGCGCCTCCACGGCGCGCAGAGTCAGCAGTCCCGGATCTCCGGGTCCGGCACCCAGGAAGGTGACGTGCCCTTGTTCAAGGCCGGTGGGAAGGGTGGTGGGGCTCACTGTGCTCGCTCCCCCATCAGACCGGCCGCGCCCTGGGCGAGCATCTCGGCGGCGAGTTCGCGACCGAGCGCCATCGCCCCGTCGTGCGTCTCGGGCACGGGACCGGTGGTGGACAGCTGCACCGTACGGGTGCCGTCGGTCGTGCCGACGACGCCCCGCAGGCGCATTTCCTTGACAATCTGCCCGTCGGCCAGCAGGTCGGCCAGCGCGCCCACAGGGGCGCTGCAGCCGGCCTCCAGGGCGGCGAGCAGTGACCGTTCGGCGGTCACGGCGGCCCGTGTGAACGGGTCGTCGAGCTCGCCGAGCGCAGCGATCAGGTCAGTGTCCCGGGCGGTGTTCCCGGCCCTGCACTCGATCGCCAGGGCCCCCTGGCCGGGGGCGGGCAAAACCGTGTCGACCGACAGGAAGTCGGTCACCTCGTCCCTGCGACCCATGCGGTTGATGCCGGCCGCGGCCAGCACCACGGCGTCCAGCTCTCCGTTCCGCACGAACCCGATGCGCGTGTCCACGTTCCCGCGGATCGGCACGGTCTCGATGTCCAGCCCGTGGGCGCGCGCGTACGCGTTCAGCTGCGCCGTCCGGCGCGGCGAACCCGTACCGATGCGCGCCCCGCGGGGCAGGTCGGCGAACTTCAGCGCGTCCCGGGCGACGATGACGTCACGCGGGTCCTCGCGCACCGGTATCGCGGCCAGGACCAGGTCCTCGGGCTGCGTGGTCGGCAGGTCCTTCAGCGAGTGAACCGCGAAGTCGACCTCACCCCGGATCAGCGCGTCCCGCAGCGCGGTGACGAACACGCCCGTGCCGCCGATCTGCGCGAGGTGCTCGCGGGAGACGTCGCCGTAGGTGGTGATCTCGACGAGCTCGACGGGCCGTCCGGTCACCTGGCTCACGGCTTCCGCCACCTGCCCGGACTGGGCCATGGCGAGCTTGCTGCGCCTGGTCCCCAGCCTCAGTGCCTTCATGGTCATCGTGGCCCTCGGTTCTTCTCGGTGCTGTCCTCGGCGCGGGAGACGGAGGCCACCGTCTCCTGGTCGAGGTCGAACAGGGTGCGCAGCGCGTCCGCGTACCCGGCGCCGCCGGGCTCGGCGGCGAGCTGCTTGACCCGGACGGTCGGCGCGTGCAGCAGCTTGTCGACGACGCGCCGCACGGTCTGGGTGATCTCCGCGCGGTGCTTGTCGTCCAGGCCGGGCAGCCGCCCGTCCAGCCGGGCGATCTCGCTCGCGACGACATCGGCGGCCATGGCGCGCAGGGCGACCACGGTCGGCGTGATGTGCGCGGCCCGCTGCGCGGCGCCGAACGCGGCGACCTCGTCGGCGACGATCCGCCGCACCTGGTCGACGTCGGCGGCCATGGGGGCGTCCGCGGAGGCCTCGGCGAGCGACTCGATGTCCACCAGGCGGACGCCGGCCAGCCGGTGCGCGGCCGCGTCGACGTCCCGGGGCATCGCCAGGTCCAGCAGGAACAGCACCGGCTCGGGCCGGGCGGGCACGGCGGCCTGCTCGGGCCGGCGGCGCTCGGGGATGCGGCCGACGGCGGCGGCGGTGGCGGCGAGCGCGCCGATCAGCTCGGCGTCGGCCTCGGGCCGGCGGGCGGCCTCACGGCGGTCGACGCCCGCCCCGGCCACCCACGCCGCGTGCTGCTCCAGCGTCGCCGCGTCCATGCCGGCCACGGCGGCCTCTCCCATCACGGAGAAGCCGGGCTGCTGCACGGCCGCCAGGTCCAGCGGACAGTTCTCGTCGGCGCCCGCGGAGGCGGACGGCAGCGGGCGCACGCCGGTCCGGGACGGCTCGCCGTCCACCGTGTCCTCGGTGAACGCGACGGCTGCGCCCGTGCGGCCCTCGACCGCCGCGGCGACCGCTCCGGCCGTGAGGACGAGCCCCGTCGCCCCGGTGCAGGAGACGGCGACGTCGGCACGTGTCAGCTCCCCGGGCACCGACTCCATCGGCACCGCACGGGCCCGTACGTCCGTGTCGCCGGCCTCGGTGAGTATCCGGGCCAGGCGCTCGGCGCGCTCGAGGGTGCGGTTGGCGACGACGACCTCGGCGACACCGGCGCGCGCGAGCGTCGCCGCGGCCAGCGAGGACATGGAGCCGGCGCCGATCACGAGGGCGCGCTTGCCGCGCGCCCACGCGGTGACGTCCCCGCCCGCGGCCAGCTGCTCCAGGCCGAAGGTGACCAGGGACTGGCCGGCGCGGTCGATGCCGGTCTCGGAGTGGGCGCGCTTGCCGACCCTCAGGGCCTGCTGGAACAGGTCGTTCAGCAGCCGTCCCGCGGTGTGCAGCTCCTGCGCGCGGGCCAGCGAGTCCTTGATCTGCCCGAGGATCTGCCCCTCGCCGACGACCATCGAGTCCAGGCCGCAGGCCACCGAGAACAGGTGGTGGACGGCACGGTCCTCGTAGTGCACGTAGAGATAGGGCGTGAGCTCCTCGAGCCCGACCCCGCTGTGCTGGGCGAGCAGCGTGGACAGCTCGGCGACACCGGCGTGGAACTTGTCCACGTCGGCGTAGAGCTCGATGCGGTTGCAGGTGGCGAGCACCGCGGCCTCGGCGGCCGGCTCGGCGGCGACCGTGTCCTGGAGCAGCTTGAGCTGGGCGTCCGCGGAGAGCGAGGCGCGCTCCAGCACGCTGACCGGGGCGCTGCGGTGGCTCAGCCCCACGACGAGGAGACTCATGCCGGCATCACGGCGGGAACGTCCCCGTCGGGCCCCTGGTCGGTGGACTCCTCGCGGGTCGCGGCGGCGGCCGGGACGGCCGTCTTCGCCGTGGTGTCGCCCGCGGCCTCCTCGCCGGCCTTGCGCTGCTCGTGGAAGGCGAGGATCTGCAGCTCGATGGAGAGGTCGACCTTGCGCACGTCGACGCCGTCCGGGACGGACAGCACGGTCGGCGCGAAGTTCAGGATGGAGGTGACCCCGGCGGCCACGAGCCGGTCGCAGACCTGCTGGGCGGCACCGGCGGGCGTCGCGATGACGCCGATCGACACGCCGTTGTCCTGGATGATCCTCTCCAGGTCGTCGGTGTGCTGGACGGGGATCCCGGCGACGGGCTTGCCGGCCATCGACGGGTCGGCGTCGATGAGGGCCGCGACCCGGAAGCCGCGGGAGGCGAACCCGCCGTAGTTGGCCAGCGCCGCGCCGAGGTTGCCGATACCGACGATCACGACCGGCCAGTCCTGGGTCAGCCCCAGCTCGCGGGAGATCTGGTACACGAGATACTCGACGTCGTACCCCACGCCTCGCGTCCCGTAGGAGCCCAGGTACGAGAAGTCCTTGCGCAGTTTCGCGGAGTTGACCCCCGCCGCGGCCGCGAGCTCCTCGGAGGAGACCGTGGGGACCGAGCGCTCCGACAGTGCGGTCAGGGCTCGGAGGTACAGCGGAAGGCGGGCGACGGTGGCCTCGGGAATCCCTCGGCTACGGGTCGCCGGTCGGTGAGTTCGGCCAGTTGCCACGGTGCTCCTGCGGGTAGAGCGGGGCTGCAGGCGGTCATACGTCCCCGGACCGCCCCGTCGAATGCAGGCTATGTCTTTGTGAACGCGTGCACAAAGATGGTGTCCGATTTGCCCGGCCAACGTGACCGGGGTCACGCGTCCTCGGCGCATGCGCGGGGAACCGGCGCCGACGAGCCCGTGCTCCTTCGTTGTCGGGGGCAAAACCGCACACTCTCCTCACGAATCCCGCCCCCGAGATCTGGTCGCCGTCGATCCTAAGCGACTTTTGGGAAAACTTGGACTGCTCGGTCAGTTCCTCGTCAGTCTCCCGACAGCTCCCTGCGCAGCCGCTCCTCGTTCACGCGCCAGAAGGTGTGCTGCCGTCCGTCGACCAGGACCACGGGGACCTGCTCCCAGTACTGGTCGTGGAGCCGCCGATCCTCGGTGATGTCCCGCTTCTCCCACGGGACGCCGAGATCGCCGCACACCTTCTCGACGACGATCTGTGCCTCATCGCACAGATGACAGCCGGGCTTGCCGATCAAGGTCACGAGCCGGTCCTGCGGGGCGGGGCCCTTCCGGCGGAAGAGAGGACTCATGCCAGCCATTCTCGCGCGGCCCGCGCGCTCCGGCCGGGACTGCGGGGCCGGGGCCGTGACCGCCCCGTCCCGCGACGCGCCGCACGGCCCCTTTAACGACACGGTCGTGCGGAGTTCACGGCGTTCGAACCTCGTGGCTCCGGAACCACCGAACAGAATGGCTATGCTCACGCCATGGCCGCTCTCGGATGGCTCACCCCCCGTAGGCGCTCCGCCACGGCGCGGAGCGTGTTGGCAGGCGAGGCCTCGGCGGAGGCCGCCCGCAAGGACGTCTCCGCACAGGAACCGCAGTTCCCCGTGTACGGCGACGAACGCGCCGCCGCCTTCTTCGACCTCGACAACACCGTGATGCAGGGCGCCGCGCTGTTCCACTTCGGGCGGGGCCTGTACAAGCGGAAGTTCTTCGAGACGCGCGACCTGGTCCGGTTCGCCTGGCAGCAGGCGTGGTTCCGGCTGGCCGGCGTCGAGGACCCCGAGCACATGCAGGAGGCGCGCGACTCGGCGCTGTCGATCGTCCAGGGCCACCGCGTCTCCGAGCTGCAGTCGATCGGCGAGGAGATCTACGACGAGTACATGGCCGAGCGCATCTGGCCCGGCACCCGGGCGCTGGCCCAGGCCCACCTGGACGCCGGACAGAGGGTGTGGCTCGTCACGGCGGCCCCCGTGGAGATCGCCCAGGTCATCGCCCGCCGCCTCGGCCTGACGGGCGCGCTCGGCACGGTGGCCGAGTCGGTGGACGGCGTCTACACGGGCAAACTGGTCGGCGAACCGCTGCACGGCCCCGCCAAGGCGGAGGCGGTGCGGGCCCTGGCCATGGCGGAGGGGCTGGACCTCTCCCGCTGCGCCGCCTACAGCGACTCCCACAACGACATCCCGATGCTCTCCCTGGTCGGCCACCCCTACGCCATCAACCCCGACGCCAAGCTCCGCAGGCACGCCCGCGACCTGGACTGGCGCCTGCGCGACTACCGCACCGGCCGCAAGGCGGCCAAGGTCGGCATCCCCGCGGCGGCCGGGGTGGGCGCGGTGGCCGGCGGCACGGCGGCGGCGATCGCCCTGCACCGCCGCCGGCGCTAGCGCCGCGGACCCTCCCCCGGGACGACGCGACCCACCGGGGCGCCGTCACGTCCCGCCCCAGGGCCGGTCACCGTCGCGCCCGCTCGGGTCCGGGCTCGTTCCGGCCGTCCGCGCATTGTCCGCGCACCGCCACAACCCGTGCCGGACCGACCGGAAACTCGGACCGTTTCGATCAGCAACCGCTCACTCCGAGCAACTTGATCGAGCGTCAAACGGCTGGAGAAGCGACGGAATCGACGATTTGAGCAACTCGGTGTAGCAGCGCCTGTACGAAGCGTTATTCTCCTCAGACGCAAACCGGTACCCCTCCGTCGCTACGACGGGTGAACGGTCCCGCACTGCACGTGATGGAAGCTCTGCCTCTGGGAGTCCCGTGTACCCACACGTCGGGGTTGACGCCTCGGGCCTGGCTACGCTCCGCGCACTGGTCGCTACGGCTCAGGACCTGCTGCGCGACTTCGTCCCCACCGCGTACGCCGTCCCCGCCTTCGCCGCCGCTCCGGCGGGCCCGTGCTACGCACTGGCCGACGGCCTCGAGCAGGTGCCGGCGCGGAGCGCCGTCGTCGAGGGACGGCGGTCGGGCGACGGACGGGTCGCCGGCAGACGGGGACGCGCGGCCGCCACCGCCCGCCGGCCGGCCGCCGACAGCGACAGCGCCCGGATGATGGACCTCGTCGAACGGGCCCAGGCCGGTGAGGCCGACGCCTTCGGGCGGCTGTACGACCAGTACAGCGACACGGTCTACCGCTACATCTACTACCGCGTCGGCGGCAAGGCGACCGCCGAGGACCTCACCAGTGAGACGTTCCTGCGCGCCCTGCGCCGGATCGGCACCTTCACCTGGCAGGGCCGCGACTTCGGCGCCTGGCTCGTCACGATCGCCCGCAACCTCGTGGCCGACCACTTCAAGTCCAGCCGCTTCCGCCTCGAGGTCACCACCGGCGAGATGCTCGACGCCAACGAGGTCGAGCGCTCCCCGGAGGACTCCGTCCTCGAGTCCCTCTCCAACGCCGCGCTGCTGGACGCCGTGCGCCGGCTCAACCCGCAGCAGCAGGAGTGCGTCACGCTCCGCTTCCTCCAGGGCCTGTCCGTCGCCGAGACCGCGCGCGTCATGGGCAAGAACGAGGGCGCCATCAAGACCCTCCAGTACCGCGCCGTCCGCACCCTCGCCCGCCTCCTCCCGGAGGACGCGCGCTGATCCCGACTGCGGACGGCGACCCCAACTCACGCTCGGTGAAAGTCCGTTGACTTTCCCAAAGCGTCGTCGGCAGTCCGTAACCCAAGTGCCGCACCAGTCGTTGTGCGGGATACCGGCTCCCTGTGGTCACGCCCCGGCCGTCCCCACCCGATCGTGTGGACGTGGTCGCGGGCGTGCAACCCTCCGGACCCCAGGGGAGTCGACCGTCATGACGAGAGGAGGTGCCGCCAGTGATCGCGAACGTATCGGCGCACCGGCGGGCGAACGCCTTCGCCCAGGCCCTGGAGGAACAGTCCGACCGGGGCACGGCGGCCGAGCAGCCCGAAGGACCGGCTCCGGCCCCGGCAGCTGCGGACCAGACCGAGCAGGGCCGCATCCTGGCCCTCGCGACGAGTCTCGCCGAGCTGCCCAGGCCGGAGCTCGACCCCGAGGTCAAGGTCGTCCAGCGCGCCCAGTTGGTCGCCGCGATGGAGGCCATGCTGCAGGCGGGCACCGCGGGCGAGGCCACGAACCCGGCAGTGCCGGGGCAGCGGTCGCACCGGGCGCGGGGCGCCCACCGGGCGACCGGGCTGGGGAAGCTCCGACCGCGCACACGGCTCGCCAAGGGCCTCACCGCGGGCGGCCTCAGCATCGGCGTGGCCGCGGGCGCCTTCGGCGGCGTCGCCGCCGCGAGCTCCGACGCCCTGCCCGGTGACTCGCTCTACGGGCTCAAGCGCGGCATCGAGGACTTCAAGCTCCACTACCTCGCCGAGGGCGACAACGAGCGCGGCGAGGCCTATCTCGACCAGGCCTCCACCCGGCTCAGCGAGGCCCGCCGGCTCATGGAGCGCGACCGCGGCGGCGCCCAGCTCGACCACGAGTCCGTCGGCGAGATCCGCCGTGCCCTGTCCGGCATGCGCCACGACGCCGCGGAGGGCCACCGGCTGCTCCACGAGGCGTACGAGCGCGACCCGGACTCCCTGGGCCCCATCCAGGCCCTGTCCACCTTCTCGCGCTCCCACCGCGACGCGTGGGGCGCCCTGCGCGACAGGCTCCCGGTCCAGCTCGGCGACGTCAGCCGGGAGGTCTCGTCGGTCTTCGACGCCATAGACCAGGAGGTCGCCCCGTTGCAGTCCCTCCTCCCGCGGCCCCCGGCCCGGGGCGAGGACGACGACAGCGGGCAGAGCACCGGCCCGGCGTCCCCCGGCGCCTCGGGCACCGGCCGCTCCACCGCCCCCAGCACCGGCGCCGGCCCCTCCGGCACCGACCGGACCGGCGGCGCCGGCGGCAGCCCGAGCAGGTCGTCCTCCACCGGCCCCGACGACGACGGCCTGCTCGACGGCGACACCGGCGGCCTGCTCGACCCGCCCCAGGACGCGGGCAGCGCCTCCCCGTCCACGAGCAGGTCCGGCGCCGGCGAACCGGACGTCACCCTCCCGCCCCTCCTCCCCGGCCTCCTGCCGGGCCTCGGCATCGACGGCCAGGACACGGACTGACGACCACCGCCCCGACCCCACGGCGGTGGGGGGCACCCTTCCCCCGGAAGGACGCCCCCACCGCCGTACGCGCCCCGAACCGCCCCCGTCAGAAGAACACCGACCGCCGCTGCACCAGCAGCTCGGCCCCTCCCGTCCGCCGTCCTCGCACCGCTTCGCGGGCTTCGCACAGCTGCGCCGGACTCCGTCCGCCGGCTCGCCTCACCGAGCTCCGGACCAGCGGGCCGCCCCCGTCAGAAGAACACCGACCGCCGCTGCACCAGCAGCTTGTACAGCGTGTGCTGGATCTGCTCACGGACCTGGTCCGTCAGGTTGAACATCAGCATCGGGTCCTCCGCCGCCTCCGGCGGATACCCGTCCGTCGCGATCGGTTCCCCGAACTGGATCGTCCACTTCGTCGGCAACGGGATCGCGCCCAACGGGCCCAGCCAGGGGAACGTCGGCGTCAGCGGGAAGTACGGGAAGCCCAGCACCCGCGCCAGCGTCTTCGCGTTGCCGATCATCGGGTAGATCTCCTCCGCCCCGACGATCGAGCAGGGGATGATCGGGGCGCCCTGGCGCAGCGCCGTGGAGACGAAACCGCCCCGGCCGAACCGCTGGAGCTTGTAGCGCTCGCTGAAGGGCTTCCCGATGCCCTTGAAGCCCTCCGGCATCACCCCGACCAGTTCTCCCTGGTCCAGGAGCCGTTCGGCGTCCTCGGCGCAGGCGAGGGTGTGCCCGAGCTTGCGGGCCAGCTCGTTCACGACGGGCAGCACGAAGACGAGGTCGGCGGCCAGCAGCCGCAGATGGCGGCCCGCCGGATGGTGGTCGTGGACGGCGACCTGCATCATCAGCCCGTCCAGCGGCAGCGTCCCGGAGTGGTTGGCCACGATCAGCGCGCCGCCCTCGGCCGGGATGTTCTCGACGCCCTTCACCTCGACCCGGAAGTACTTCTCGTACACCGGCCGCAGCAGCGACATCAGGACCTGGTCGGTGAGCTCCTCGTCGTAGCCGAAGTCGTCGACCTCGTAGTCGCCCGTCAGCCGGCGCCGCAGGAAGGCGAGACCGCCCGCGAGGCGCCGCTCCAGGCCGCCGGCGTCGTCCCCCGGCCGCCGTGGCGGCCGTTCCTCCCCGGTACCGGTCACAGGATCATCGTCCTGTGGGGCCGCCCGGGTGGGCAGGGGCTGCACCTCGCCGACCTCACCGATCTCACGGACCGGCGCCGGCTCTCCGTCCTTGCGCCGGCTCCCCGTGCTCCGGCGCCGCGGCGGCCGCTGCGCGGCGCCCCCACGGGACCGGTCGTCGTCGAACGGAATGACCTTGGCGTCCGCCATCGTTGATGCGCTCCTCAGTTGGCGCTCTGCGTCGGAGGGTTGCCGCCTCCCGCGAGGGGCAGCGCGGCGATCCGGTCGACGGCCCCCGCGAGGGCCTCGGGGGGCAGGAGACCCGGCCCCTGACTGCGTGCGAAGTCCGCGAAGGTCTCCGCGGTCGTGTACCTGGGCGTGAAGCCCAGCGTGTCGCGCATCTGGTCCGTCGCCACGACCCGGCCGTGGGTGAGCAACCGGATCTGCTCGGGCGAGAAGTCCGACATACCCAGCGTACGGACCAGGGAGCCCGCCCACGTGACGGCGGGCAGCAGCAGCGGGACCGTGGGCCGTCCGAGCCGCCGCGAGCACTGTGACAGCAGCAGGACGCCGTCCCCGGCGATGTTGAAGGTGCCGCTGTTGAGCGTGCCCCGCGCCGGCTCGTGGGAGCCGATCCGCAGCACCTCGATCACGTCGTCCTCGTGCACGAACTGCAGCCGGGGGTCGTAGCCGAGCACTGTCGGCAGCACCGGCAGCGAGAAGTAGGAGGCGAGCGGCGTCTCGGCGGCCGGCCCGAGGATGTTGGCGAACCGCAGCACGCAGACGGCCACATCGGGCCGGCGCCGGGCGAAGCCGCGCACGTACCCTTCGACCTCGCAGATGTCCTTGGCGAAGCCCCCGCTGGGCAGCGACTTGGCCGGCGTGGTCTCGGTGAACACGGCGGGATCCCGGGACGCGGACCCGTAGACGTTCGTACTGGACTTCACCACCAGCCGCTTCACGCCGGGCGACTTCTGGCAGGCGCCGAGCAGCTGCATCGTCCCGATGACGTTGGTCTCCTTGACCGTGGTCCGGCTGCCGCTGCCCAGCGCGGTGGCCGTCACGTCCAGGTGGACGACGGTGTCGGCGCCGGTCTCGGCGAGCACCCGCGCGATGGTGGGCTGCCGGATGTCGGCCTGGATGAAGTCGGCCCCGCCGAGATGGTGCTCGGGCCGCACGGCGTCCACCGCGATCACCCGGCCGACCTCCGGGTCACGCTGGATCCGTCGTACGAACCGGCCCCCCAGCTGACGGGCCACTCCGGTCACGAGCACCACCTTGCCCATGATCAGCGCCTTCCTTCCGCCCTGGTACCGCCCGGCTGTCGCACCTGCTCGCCACCCTGCCGCGTTCCCCGTCCGCGGGCCAACTTAGCGGGCCGGTGTTGCGCTGTGATGACCGCCCGACGCGCGAAGTGACGGAACGAGCCGGTCGCGGGACCGGACCGGCCGCCGTGCCCGTCCCGGTACCCGCACAGTGTTCAGCCCTCCGCACACGCCCCGGACATGCGTGTGGCCCCCCACCGTCACACAGTGGGGGGCCACACCACGCTTTCGCGGCTCGCGTCGCGCGAACTTACTTCTTGTTGCGACGCTGAACGCGCGTGCGCTTGAGCAGCTTGCGGTGCTTCTTCTTGGCCATCCGCTTGCGCCGCTTCTTGATAACAGAGCCCACGACTACCCTCGCTCACTTCTCATCACTCGGTGCTGGGCGCCATGGGCCCATACGACCTACGAGGGGCTAGCCTACCCGCCCGAGCGCTGAGGTCGTAATCGAGGGGCGGAGGGACCCGGAAGTGCCCTGCGGTCGGGTCCCCCCGGTCGCGCCGTCAGGCGGTTTCCACCCCCACGTAGCTCTCGCGGAGGTACTCGTGAACCGCGTTCTCCGGGACGCGGAAGGACCTTCCCACCCGGATCGCGGGCAGATGACCGCTGTGCACCAGCCGGTACACGGTCATCTTCGACACTCGCATCACCGAGGCGACTTCCGCCACGGTAAGGAACTGAACCTCGCTCAGAGGCCTCTGGTCAGCAGCCATGACACACCTGAACCTTCCGCACTCGACTCGTCGGCCACCGGCTTCCCCTTCCGGTGACTCTTCGTCGCTGCGTGCTCACTCCCCAATGTAGGGGCGGGTGATGCGAGTGGGGAAGAGGTGCACCCATCGGCGGCCTACCGTGACAGACACGCCCGATTGAGTACGTAGCGGGCCAGCGGCCGGTAGTAACCGGACCGCACCCCGTCATCAAGTGGAACGACGACGGACACCGACCCCTCGGCCTCCCCCACGAACGGCGCGGGATCGTCGGTGTCCGCCAGTCCCATCGCCTCGAACCCCAGCTGACCTGCGCCGCAGACCCACCCGTGGTCCCCGATCACCAGCTCCGGCAACGGCCCGCCGGCCTCCGCGGCCGCCGCGAGCGCCAGCCGAACCGGGAGCGGCGAGTGGGTGTGCACGCCGGTCGCACCACCGGGGCGCCCGGCCCCGGGTTCCCGCACCAACGCGACACCTTGTACGTAGTCCAGGTTGTACGTGCGTAGGCCGAACCGGGTCGTTATGTCGACAGAGCGACCCTGCGCGGGAGTGAGGACACCACAGCCGGCCGCCGACAAAGCGTCCGCGAGCCCGGCGTAGAACCCGAGCAGCCGATGCGGGTGCCCGGTCCCCAGGAGCACCGCGGCACCGCTCCGGGCGGCCTCTGCGAGCCGCTCCGCGAAGGCGTCCAGCGCGGCCAGGGTCCGCTCGGGATCGATCACATCATGCCCTGAAACGTTCCTGGGGTCGGCCGAAACCCCACATCTGTCCGCCATCAACGCGACCAGGTCCCGCACCCCCCATGCCCGTTCGGGATCGAGCCCGATCAACACCCGGGGATCCCGGGAGGCGAAGAGCCGGTAGCTCCGAAGGCTCTCCTCCCGGGTGGTGGCCACCACCCCGGCCAGCCCGGCGGCCAGCAGATGGGCCCGGAGGGCCGCGGTACTCAGCACGGCCCGATGGTGCGGCAGCCGGGCGGGGGCTGTCCCGCGAACCCGCGAAGAGCGCACGGTCGGCGTAAGGGGAACGACGAACGGCCCCGGGACCCGCCGGGCGGTTCCGTCCGGACCCGCCGGTCGCCGGTCCGGACGGAACCGCCTAGCGCGCCCGGCGCGCCGTGTTCCCGCGCCCGTCGGGCCACAGGCGCGGCTTCCGCTTGGCCGCGATGTCCTCGACCCAGCCGGTCGCCATGATCATCACCCCGATGAGGGGCCAGACCAGGACGAACATCCACAGCATGTACGTGGAGTCGAGGAAGCCCGTGGCGCCGCCGCTCTCCATGAAGGGCAGTCCGTACAGCGTGTCGATGACCGGGACGGTGGCCATGATCAGCATGTTGTGCCACAGGTAGATGGTGACGGCGCGGTTGTTGGACAGGGTGATCAGCCGGTCCCAGCGGGCCAGCCCGCGCGGGAGCTCCTGCCACGAGGGCGAGTACTGGAGCAGGATCACCACGAACCCGAAGGACCAGGTCGCCTGGGCCAGCGGGATGTCGTTGAGGTCCCAGCCGTCCGGCCCCAGGTGCCCCGAGGCCCACCACAGGCCGAAGGCCATGACGAGCGCCGAGCAGGAGACCGCGACGTAGCGCGGGATCCGCGCGAGCAGCCCGTCCTGGTGGGCGAAGCCCAGCACCCAGCAGCTGCCGTAGACCGCGAAGTCGGTGACCGCGTTGCCGGTCTCGCCGGGTATGGACACGACCCCCGTGCCCACCACCGCCGTCAGCGCCAGCGGCGCGAGCAGCGTGACCCAGGGCGCCCTGCGGAACGCCCGGAGCAGCAGCGGCGAGGCGAGCACGAACCACAGGTAGGCCCGCAGGTACCACAGCACACCGGCCGCCTGCACCGCCCAGGTGTTCTCCAGCACGCCGGACTTGGAGCCGATGCTCCAGGGGAACGGCGGCGCACCGAGCGGGACCACGTAGTTGAACAGTTCGACGATGCCCAGGGTGCCCCCGTGGTCGGGGTCCTCCAGCGGGTTCCAGCCCCCGGCGAACAGCAGGGTCAGCACGGCCGCGCCGAACACCCACAGCGGGGGCAGGAGCCGCCGGACACGGCTGCGGATCACGCCCGGCGCGGGACGCTTCAGCGAGCGCGCCATCAGCGAGCCCGCCAGGGCGAACATGACGCCCATGGACGGGAACAGCACGGTCAGCCAGGCCCAGCCGAACAGGTGGTAGACGACCACGCGGACCAGGGCGACGGTGCGCAGCAGGTCGAGGTAGCGGTCACGGCCCGGCTTCTTCGCCGCGGTCGCGGCCCCGGCCTCGGGCGCCGCGGCCGGTTCCGGGAAGGCGCTCGTGATCCGCTGCTGGGGGACGACGGGCGCCGGCGCCCGCTCGGCGCCCGCGTCCGTCCCGGTCGAGTAACCCTGGGTCATGCGACAGGCCTCCGATCGTCGGTGTCACCGGTGTGCTGCCGCGGTGCCGGGCCGCCCGGCGCCTCGACGACACCGGTGCGGCGCAGCTTCTGCCAGCGCAGCCGGCCGCCGGTGAGGGCGGTGATCCAGGACTGGAGCAGGACGACGTACATCAGCTGGCGGTAGAGGATCTGCTGGAGGGGCAGCGAGATCAGGTGGGTCATGCGTTCGCGGTCGAGCCGGAAGGCGTAGGCCGCGCACACCGCCTGGACGGCGAGCACGCCCAGCCAGGCCCCGATCGTCTTCTGCGTGGGCCCGAAGACCACCCCGTAGAGGAGGAAGACGTCGATGAGCGGCGCCAGCAGCGGGGCCACGACCATGAAGAGCGAGACGAACGGCAGCCCGACCCGGCCGAAGCGGCCCGAGGGACCGCGCTCGACGACCGCCCGGCGGTGCTTCCAGATCGCCTGCATGGTGCCGTACGACCACCGGTAGCGCTGGGACCACAGCTGCTGCACGGACTCCGGGGCCTCGGTCCAGGCGCGGGCCTTCTCGGCGTAGACCACCTTCCAGCCGTCGCGGTGCAGGGCCATGGTGATGTCGGTGTCCTCGGCGAGGGTGTCGTCGCTCATGCCGCCGACCCGCTCCAGCGCCGAGCGACGGAAGGCGCCGACCGCGCCCGGGATGGTCGGCATGCAGCCCAGGACGTCGTACATCCGGCGGTCCAGGTTGAAGCCCATCACGTACTCGATGTGCTGCCAGGCGCCGATCAGCGAGTCCCGGTTGCCGACCTTGGCGTTGCCGGCCACGGCGCCGACCCTCGGGTCGCCGAAGGGCTGCACCAGCTCGCGGACGGTGGACGGCTCGAACACGGTGTCACCGTCCATCATCACGATGAGGTCGTGCCGGGCGTTGGCGATGCCCCGGTTGAGGGCCGCGGGCTTGCCGGCGTTCGCCTGGCGGACGACCCGCACGTTCGGCAGGCCCAGGTCCTCCACGATCCGGGCGGTGCCGTCGGAGGAGCCGTCGTCGACGACGAGCACCTCGACGGGGTGCTCGCTCGCCATCAGCGAGCGGACCGTGTTCTCGATGCACTTGGCCTCGTTGTACGCCGGGACCAGCACCGACACCGGTTCGGTGACCGGCGGGCCCCAGCTGAACCCGGGCGCCCGCACCCTGCGGGAGTGCAGGGCGGACAGCAGCAGCATCAGCACGAACCGGCCGATGACCAGGACACCGATCGCCGCGAGGCCGACCACCAGCACACCGGTGATGTTCTCGGCGGCCCCGACCAGGAAGACCCAGGCCTTGCCCTTCCACAGGTCGAGGCCGGTGACCTCGGTGTGCGCGCTGGGCGCGCCGAGGGCGTCGGTGAGGTTGTCGAACTCGTAGCCCCGGGACTGGAGGTCGGGCAGGAACCGGTCCAGCGCCTCGACGGTCTGGTGGCGGTCGCCGCCGGAGTCGTGCATCAGGACGATCGCGCCCTCGCCGTTCCGGGGCGTGGCGCGCCTGATGATCTCCTCGACGCCGGGCTTCTTCCAGTCCTCGCTGTCGGTGTTGTTGACGACGGTGAGGTAGCCGCGCGAGCCGATGTACTCGGTGACCGGCCAGGACTTGTCGTCCATCGCGTCGGCGAAGGACGAGTACGGCGGCCGGAACAGCGAGGTGCGGATGCCCGCGGCGCCGGCCAGGGCGAGCTGGTTCTGCGACAGCTCCCAGTCGATGCGCTTCTTCGACTGGAAGGACAGGTCGGGGTGGTTGAAGGTGTGCAGGCCGACCTCGTGGCCCTCGTCGACCATCCGCCGGACCAGGTCGGGGTAGCGGGAGGCCATGGTGCCGGTGACGAAGAAGACCGCGTGGGCGTGGTGCTTCTCGAGCACGTCCAGGACCTTGGGCGTCCACTCCGGGTCGGGGCCGTCGTCGAAGGTCAGGACCAGGCGGTGGTCGGGCACCTCCCGGCTGGCGGTGCGGCCGCCGCGGGTGTCGATGACCGGGCCGCCGTCCAGGATCTCGTCGGGCACCCCGTCGGCGGACGCCTCGGGCTGGATGCGGTGGTCGGCCAGGATCTCGCTGTGCACGTAACCGCGCAGCATCAGCATCGCCATCATGGCGACCAGGACGACGGTGGGCAGCATCAGGCGCATCGGGACGCGGCGGCGCCGGACGGCGCCGTCACGGGCCGCGGCGGCCCGGCGACGGCGAGCGGGAAGTGCCATCGGAAGGTGTGCTCCAGGGACGGGAGGAAGAGCGGGCTGCGGGGGGAGCGGGTTCAGAAGAGGGACGACAGGAGGCCCGTGTCGCCGGTGCCGTCGCCCCCGCCGGTGTCGGTGCCGGTGCCGGTGCCGTCGTCGGCGGTCGGCGAGGGGGCGCCGCCGCTGTCGGACTGGCTCGCCTCGGGCGCGGGCGCGGACGGGTCCGGGGTGGTGGGGCTGGAGGCGGTCGCCGTGGCGGCGGGCTTCCGGGTCGTCGTCCCGGTGGAGGCCTCGGGCGGCGCGGACGCCTCCGGCCGACCGGGGTCGGTGCTCGCGCCGGACGCGTCGGCGGCGCCGGCCGTGGCCGCGGTCGACGCGGAGGGGGCCGACGGTCCCGCGCTCGGCGCGGCGTCGGCCGAGCCCGAGGGGCTCGGCGCGGCCGAGGGCTCGGAGGAGGTCTCGACCTGCTCGACGGGCGTGCCGTCGGCCTGCCCCGGCAGGGGCAGCCACGGCGCGCTGGAGTTGCCGGAGACGAGGGTGGCCACGATCACGAGGGCGTACACGGAGCAGGCGATGCCGACGGCCGCTCCCAGCCTGCGCAGCCGACGGCTGCGGCGGCCCGACTCGTCGACGAAGACGGGCTTTCCGGCGCCGTCCTGGGACTCGGGGCCGCCCTCTACGGACGCCGGGTCGACGCTCGCGAGCTGAACCGTCAGTTCGTGCGGGTCGTGGACGGCTCGGGCCGGACCGGCGTTCGCGGGGTCCGGGAGGAGCGCGGCGCCGGCGGGCAGGGTGGCCGTCGCCTCGGTGCGCGCGGATCCGGGTCCGTCCACGGCCTCCCAGAAGCTCCGGGCTCGCGCCTTCCTCGGCTGCGTGCCGGTGCGGTGCCCGCCGGACACGGAGTCATCGGTCGCGGATGCGCCGCCCGCTTCCTTCGGTTGGGCGTCATCCAGCCAATTTTCCACTTGCCCACCCCCCACGGGACCGCTGCGGGATGCGCAGACGGTGCCCAGCACACGCCGACCGGACCAGGCCCCCACCTGCTCCGCGCGCCCCCAGATAGTTGATTCTTTGATCAGTGACTATAACTCATGTGGGGGAAGCGAGGAATTTGTGTCAGAAGTGTGAAGACGGTGGCTCCATGGGCGTGACTGAAAACGATCCTCGCACGTCGACCCCTCACGAAAAGCATCGGTCTCACGGAATGGGATGACGTTCACAGGTGGCGCATAGGTGACGGCTCGGCGGTTCCTCCCACGAGCCGCTTACGGGACATATCCCCACCGGTGGGCGCGACGGAGCCGCGGCCGGCCCGTTCGACCCGCCGGGCGCACCGGGTGACGGCGGCCGGCCCGTTCGACCCGCCGGGCGCACCGGGTGACGGCGGCCGGCCCGTTCGACCCGCCGGGCGCACCGGGTGACGGCGGCCGGCCCGTTCG
>NZ_JBIRHK010000011.1:286927-290421 GCF_044328485.1 Streptomyces sp. NPDC017936
CGACCCGCCGGGCGCACCGGGTGACGGCGGCCGGCGCGACCGAGTTCGCCGCCACGGGGCCGCTCCCCCGGATCGCCGACGGCATCGGTGCGTCCGCGCCCCAGGCCCGCGAGGTCGTCCCGGCCTACGCGCTCGGCGTCGTCGTCGGCCTCGTCAGGCCGGGGCGAGGGGGACGCCGGCGAGGTCCTCGACGACGCGCGTGACCGCGCCGTCGAGCGCTCCTCCGCCTCGCAGCCGCACGCACCGGCCCCGCTCATCCGCGCCGGCCCGCACCGCCGCTCTCCTGCGCCCCGATCGGGACGACCGGCCCTAGGCCAGCAGCCCCCGCAGCGGGAACACGGCGCTCCGGGTGGCCCGCACCGCCTGGTCCAGCCGGTCCGCGGGGTCGTACCCGGCCTCCCACGACTCCCACTCCACGGGCCACCGTCCGTCCGTCATCCGCGCGGGCGCCGGCTGCCGCGTCCGCGCGAACACCTCCTGCCGCCACGCCTCGGGGATCATCGTCTCCGGCGCCACCGGCCGCCCGGCCGCCACTGCCACCAGGTGCGCCCACGACCGGGGCACGACCTCCACCACCGCGTAGCCGCCGCCCCCCAGCGCCACCCACTTCCCGCCGGCGTACTCGTGCGCCAGTTCGTGACAGGCCACCTGCACGGCCCGCTGCGCGTCCAGCGACACCGCGAGGTGGGCCAGCGGATCCTCGAAGTGCGTGTCGGCGCCGTGCTGGGTCACCAGCACGTCCGGCCGGAAGTCGGCGATCAGCTCGGGCACCACCGCGTGGAACGCCCGCACCCACCCCGCGTCCCCCGTCCCGGCGGGGAGCGCGAGGTTCACCGCGGACCCCTCGGCCCCCGTCTCCTGCGGCCACCCCGTCTGCGGGAACAACGTCCGGGGATGCTCGTGCATCGAGATCGTCAGGACCCGCGGGTCCTCCCAGAACGCCGCCTGCACCCCGTCCCCGTGGTGCACGTCGACGTCCACGTACGCGACCCGCTCGGCCCCCAGCTCCAGCAGGCGCGCGATGGCCAGCGAGGCGTCGTTGTAGATGCAGAACCCCGAGGCGCCGCCCGGCATCGCATGGTGCAGGCCGCCCGCGAAGTTCACCGCGTGCAGCGCGTCACCCCGCCACACCGCCTCCGCCGCCCCGACCGACAGCCCGGCGATGAGGGAGGACACCTCGTGCATCCCGGCGAAGGCCGGATCGTCCATCGTCCCCAGCCCGTACGACGTGTCCGCCGCCCCCGGATCCGCGGAGGCCGCCTTCACGGCCTCGATGTAGTCCTCCCGGTGGACGAGCCGCAGCGTCGACTCCCCGGCCGGCTTGGCGGAGACGACCTCCACCTCACGGTCGAGCTCCAGGGCATGGACGAGCCTGCGGGTCAGGTGCAGCCGGACCGGATCCATCGGATGGTCCGGACCGAAGTCGTAGCCCGTTACTGCCTCGTCCCACATCAGCTGTGCGCGGCCGCTCATGCCCGCCACCGTATCGGTCCGGTTGAGC
The DNA here is from genome assembly GCF_044328485.1 of Streptomyces sp. NPDC017936. Classification (NCBI taxonomy): domain Bacteria; kingdom Bacillati; phylum Actinomycetota; class Actinomycetes; order Kitasatosporales; family Streptomycetaceae; genus Streptomyces; species Streptomyces sp. NPDC017936. The sequence continues at coordinate 288,429 of NZ_JBIRHK010000011.1, forward strand.
CGCGAACGACCGGGCGTACACCAACGTCACCAGCACCAACACCATCGGCACAACCATCGCCCCCCGGTAGCTCCACGCGTCCCCCAGCGCCCCCACCAACGGCGAGCCGATCAGGAAACCCACGTAGTTGAAGACGTTGAGCCGCGCGACCGCCGCGTCCGACGCGCCCGGGAACAGCCGCCCGGCCGCCGCGAACGTCTGCGGCACCAGCACGCACAGCCCCACTCCCAGCAGGGTGAACCCGCCCATCCCCACCCACGCCCCGGGAGCGACCGCCACCACCGCGAACCCCACCGCCGCCACCAGCGCCCCCGCCCGCACGACCCCCACGGCCCCGAACCGCCGCACCCCGAAGTCCCCGATGGCCCGCCCGAGCAGGGTGGTCACCATGTACACGTTGTACGGCACGGTCGCCAGCTGCTCGGAGCTCCCCAGCACGTCCTGGAGGTACTTCGCACTCCAGTTGGACACGGTCGAGTCGCCGATGTAGGCGAAGGTCATCACCAGGCACAACGGCAGCAACGCCTTGAAGACCACGCCCCCGCTCTCACCCCGCCCGGCCTGGTTCTCACCGTCCTCGCCGGCCCCGCCGGCCCCGTCGACGTACCACCGGCTCCCGACCAGCACGGCCGGCAGCAGCACCAGCACCACCGGCAGATACGACACCCACAGCGCGAGGTGCCAGTGCGCCCCCGCCCACGCCAGCGACGCCCCCAGGATCCCGCCCAGGCTGTAGGCCGCGTGGAAGCTGAGCATGATGCTCCGCCCGTACGCCCGCTGCAGGCTCACCCCGAGCATGTTCATCGAGGCGTCCAACACCCCCACCGCCAGCCCGAAGACGGCCAGCGCGACGCCCAGCACGACCATCCGCTCGCCCGCCCCGACCCCGAGCAGGGCCAGCAGGACGACCGGCTGGGACCAGCGCAGCAGCCGTCCCGGCGGGATGCGCTTCACGAGCTGCTCGGTGGCCACGCTGCCCGCGCCGGCCAGGACGGGCACGGCGGCGAGGAAGACGGGCAGCAGCGCGTCGGAGACCCCGTACCGGTCCTGGATGGCCGGGATCCGGGTCACGAGCAGAGCGAAGGCGACGCCCTGCGCGAAGAAGCCGAACGCCAACGAGGCCCTACCGCGCCGCAGCACTTCTGTCATGGCCGCGAGCGTAGGGCTCCGCGGTACCGCTGGGTAGATCCGGCCAAAGATGAATTCCCTTCAGCTTCAGGGGGGTTCGCCCTCGGGGTTCTCACACCAGCAGGTCGGCCAGCTCGCCCATGTCGGAGAAGAGCCGGGTGGCCCCGGTCAGTTTCTCCGCCGGCGTCATGGCGGTGAACCCGTACACGTCCATCCCGGCGGCGACGGCCGCCTGCACCCCGAGCGGCGAGTCCTCCACGACGACGCACCGCTGCGGTGCGACTCCCATCCGCTCGGCGGCGTGGAGGAAGAGGTCCGGAGCGGGCTTCCCTCGCCCCACGTCCTGCGAGCTGAAGATCCGCTCCTCGTCGAACCAACGGTCGAGCCCGGCCGCCCGGTGCCCGACGCGAATGCGCTCATGGCTGCCGGAGGAGGCCACGCAGTACGGGGTCCCGTCCGCGGCCAGCTTCTCCAGCACCCCGGCGGCCCCGGCCACCGCCACCAACTCCTGCTCGAACGCGGCGAACACCCGCGTGTGGAAGACGTCGTCGAAATCCTCCGGCAACTGCTGCCCGGTCCGCTCCAGCACCAGCTCGTGGATCCGGTGCATCGCGGATCCCATGTAGTCCCGGATCGAGTCCTCGTACGTCGTCGGGTGCCCCAGCTCGGTGAGATAGCCGGCGAGCAGCCGGTTGGAGATGGGCTCGCTGTCGACGAGCACACCGTCGTTGTCGAAGATGACCAGGTCGTAATCCATGACCATGACCCTAAACGCAGAAAACCCCCGTGCCGAACGGCACGGGGGTTTTCTCACAATTTGTTCGGCGGCGTCCTACTCTCCCACAGGGTCCCCCCTGCAGTACCA
>NZ_JBIRHK010000012.1:0-103416 GCF_044328485.1 Streptomyces sp. NPDC017936
TCCGACTCTATCAGATCTTTTTTCCGATCCGATTTCCTCGGCGCTTTCCAGGTTCCCGCTTTTGACTCGCGGTTTCCTTTCCGGCGGTTCCGACTCTATCAGATCCTTTCGGGCCTGATTCCCAGTCAGCGGGAGTCGTCTTCCCGGCCGTTGGGCCGTTCCGACGTCTCAAACCTTAGCGGATCCTTCCCGGTGAGCGCTAATCGAGCTACCGGGCCCCGTGCGAATTGAATTCAGGCACGCCGAATTCAACCCCGTTGGGAGATCTTGCTGTGGTGTGAGGTGCCGCTTCTGCGGCGGATGTGTCGACGAAGAACCGTTACGGCTCTCCGACAACCCGAAGAACTCTACGGACCCGACCGGGGGGTGTCAAGTGCCCCCTGTCAAGATCTTTTAGTCGAGGTCGGTGAGCCGGCCGCCGGCGTCCGGCTGGGCGTGTTCGACCCGTCGGAGCAGCCTGGTCAGGACGTCGCCGAGGGCCGTGCGGTCCTCGGCGGAGAGGTCCTGGAGCAGGTCCTCCTCGAAGACCGTGGCCAGTCGCATCGCCTCGAGCCACTTCTCACGGCCGTCGGGCGTCAGCTCCACGATCACGCGCACCCGGTTGGACTCGTCCCGCTCACGGGTCACCAGTCCCTCCGCGACCATGCGGTCGATCCGGTGCGTCATCGCGGCCGGCGTCAGGCCGAGGCGCTTGGCGATGTCGCTGGGGCCCATGCGGTAGGGGGCGCCGGAGAGGACGAGGGCCTTGAGGACCTCCCACTCGGTGGTGCTGATGCCGAGCGCGGCGGTCTGGCGGCCGTAGGCGACGTTCATGCGGCGGTTCAGGCGGGACAGCGCCGAGACGATCTGCTCGACCTGGGGATCGAGGTCCTGGAACTCGCGCTGGTAGGCGGCGATCTGCTCTTCGAGGGTCGGCTCGCTGCCGATGCCTGTGCTGCCGGGGGTGTCGCCCATGACCGCCAGTATCGCACGGCGGCCGTTCGCGTTGAAGTTCTTCGGGGTGTACTGTTTAGCTTCGAAATTTATCTTCGAAGTCTTCGGTTCTAAGTACTGAGGCTTCTCAACCAGTCAGTGACTACCTGAGAGAGGTGAACGTGACCAGGGCGATGGGCGCCGCGATGCGCCGGATCCACGTGGGCAACGCACTCAGCGCGTTCGGGCTCGGCTTCACCGTCCCCTACCTGTACGTCTACGTGGCGCAGGTGCGGGGGCTGGGTGCCGTGACGGCGGGGCTGGTCCTCGCCGTCTTCGCCGTCGCCGCGCTGATCGTGCTGCCGTTCGCCGGTCGGGCGATCGTGCGGCGCGGCCCGCTGCCGGTCCTCGTCGCCGCCCTGGTCACCGCCGCGGTGGGCGCGCTGGGTCTGGGGCTCGCCGGTGACGCCACCGCCGTGCTGGCCGCCGCGGTGCTGCTCGGGGCGGGGCAGGCCGTGATGCAGCCGGCGCTCGCGACGATGATCGTGGACTGTTCGACCGCGGAGACGCGGTCGCGGGCCTTCGCGACGCAGTTCTTCCTGCAGAACCTGGGGCTCGGTGTCGGCGGGCTGATCGGCGGGCACCTGGTCGACACCACGCGCGTGTCGTCGTTCACCCTGCTGTTCGCGATCGAGGCGGCGATGTTCCTGCTGCTGGTCGTGGTGATGGCGACGGTGCGGATGCCGCGCTCGCCGCGGGTGGGGGACGCTCCGCAGGGGTCCGCGAAGGGGAGCTTGAAGGAGCTGCTCGGCAACCGGGCCATGGTGCAGCTGTGCGTGCTGGGTTTCGTGCTGTTCTTCGCCTGTTACGGGCAGTTCGAGTCGGGGCTGAGCGCGTACGGGGTCGAGGCGGCGGGGATCTCCACGTCCGCGCTGGGGACGGCGCTGGCCGCGAACACCGCGGTGATCGTGGTCGCGCAGTTCGCCGTGCTGAGGTTCGTCGAGCGGCAGAGGCGCACCCGGGTGATCGCTGCTGTGGGGCTGATCTGGGCCGTGGCGTGGGCGGTGGCCGGGTACGCGGGACTCAGGCACGGCAGCCAGGAGATGGCGACGGCCGCGTTCGTGTCGACGTACGCGCTGTTCGGGCTGGGTGAGGCGATGCTGTCGCCGACGGTCGCGCCGCTGGTCGCCGATCTGGCGCCGGCCGGGCTGGCGGGGCAGTACAACTCGGCGTTCGCCCTGGTGAAGCAGTTGGCGCTGGCGGTCGGGCCGGCGGTGGGCGGGCCGATGGGCGCCTCGCTGCACGCGCCGTACATCGTGACGTTCCTGCTGTTCTCGCTGGGGATCAGTGTGCTCGCCGTGCGGCTGGGGCGGCGGCTGACCGCCGTGCAGGACCAGCCGTGGTCGGTGCGGAACCGGGTGGTCGCCCGGAGCGGGGCGGCCGCGGAGCCGGTGGCCGCCGAGGCGTGAAGCGTGACAGAGGCGGCCGTCGTCCTGGACGACGGCCGCCTCTGTCGTACCCGCTCGAGGGGGCGCTTCCGGGCTGCCCTTGTTCCCGTGTCGTGCCGCGCGCCCGTCAGTCGGCGCCGCGGGGGAGCAGGAACTCGCACCAGACGGTCTTGCCGCCGCCCGGGGTGCGGCGGCTGCCCCAGTGGGAGGCGATGGTCGCGACGATCGCGATGCCCCGGCCGGACTCGTCGCCGGGTCCGGCGCGGCGGCGGCGCGGGAGGTGGTCGTCGCCGTCGGTGACCTCGATGATCAGCCGGCGGTCGGTGCGGCGCAGGCGCAGCCGCATGGGCGGGGTGCCGTGCTGGAGCGAGTTGGCGACCAGTTCGCTGGTGGCGAGGACGCCGAGGTCGTGCAGGTCGGCGGGGAAGCGCCAGCTGGTGAGGACGCCGGAGGCGAAGGCACGCGCGCGTGGGGCCGCTTCCACGCCGCCGAGCAGTTCCAGGGCGGCGTTGCGGAACAGCTCGGCGGCGGCGCCGGTGCGGCGGGGGTGCTGGAGGACGAGGACGGCGACGTCGTCGTCGTGGTCGGCGGTGACGCCGGCGGAGCGGACCAGGCGGTCGCAGACGACCTGGGGGGTGCCGGTCGCGCCGGCCAGGGCGCGCTCGAGGGAGGTGATGCCCTCGTCGAGGTCCTCGTCCCGGCGTTCGACGAGGCCGTCGGTGTAGAGGACCGCCGTGGAGCCGGGGCCGAGGGCGATCGAGCCGGAGGCGTGCATCCAGCCGCCGGTGCCGAGCGGGGGGCCGGTGGGTTCGTCGGCGCGCTGGACGGTGCCGGTCCCGTCGCGGACGAGGATGGGCAGGTGGCCGGCGGAGGCGTACACCAGCCGTCCCTCGTTCGGGTCGTGGACGGCGTAGACGCAGGTGGCGATCTGGTTGGCGTCGATCTCGGTGGCGAGGCCGTCGAGGAGGTTGAGGACCTCGTGCGGGGGGAGGTCGAGGCGGGCGTAGGCGCGGACGGCGGTGCGGAGCTGGCCCATGACGGCGGCGGCGCGGACGCCGCGGCCCATGACGTCGCCGATGACGAGGGCGGTGCGGCCGCCGCCGAGGGTGATGACGTCGTACCAGTCGCCGCCGACGGCCGCTTCGGTGCCGCCGGGCTGGTAGGTGGCGGCGATGCGCAGGTCGTCCGGCTGTTCGAGCTCCTGGGGGAGGAGGGAGCGCTGGAGGGTGACGGCGGTTTCGCGCTGGCGGCGTTCGCTCGCTCTGAGGCGTTCGGCGGCTTCGGCGTGGTCGGTGACGTCGGTGGCGAAGACCAGGACGGCGCCTCGGCCGTCGTCCTCGGTGACGGGGGTGCAGGTGAAGGTGTAGTGGCGGCCGTCGGGGGCCTTGCGGGACTTCAGGGTGCGGGGCTTGCCGCTGCGCAGGGCCTGGTCGAGGAGGGGGACGAGGCCGAGGTCGCGCAGTTCGGGGAGGGCGTCGCCGGCCGGTTCGCCGGTGGGGCGCGCGCCGAAGGCCGCCGTGTAGGCGTCGTTGACGTAGGCGAGGCGGTGGTCGGGGCCGTGGACGAGGGCGACGAGGGCCGGGACGCGGTCGAGGACCTCACGGACCGGGAGTTCGTCGACGGCGGGCACCGGGGGCGGCTCGTCGGTCAGTTGTTCGACGCGGGCCGCGGGTACGGAGCCCTCGCTCCGTCGGTCCGTGGTGGTGACCGTGTGCTCGGCCCGCGCGGCGGCGCGGCGCTGCGTTCCGGGGAGCCGGGCGCTCCAGCGCGTGAAGTTCACGAATCCTTGCCTCGTGTAGTCGTCGTCGGCCGGCTCCGGGCCCGGCCTGGGCTCCGGGGGCCGCGCGGCGGTGGCCGCACATTGTCGCAGCACCCGGGTGTGCGGCACGTGGGTACGGCCTCGTCGGTTCTCGCGGGGCGGGCGGTGGCCCGCGGGGCTCGGGAAGGGGCTCGGGGATGCTCGGGGAGGGGCTTGGGGAGGGGTGGTCGGCGGTCTGGCAGTGGTGACCGTCCGGACCGACATCCGTCAGACGCCGGGGCGGTCGGTGAAGTTCCTGGGTTCGGTCAGGACAACCCTTTCGGGTTGTTGTTCTCGTCGCCCCGCGGGCCGTCCTTCCGGTCGTCAGAAGGCTTTCCCCCCGCGGCCAGTTCGAACTCGGCGCGGGGATGTTCGAGTGAACCGAGCGAGACGATCTCCCGTTTGAAGAGTCCCGACAGCGTCCATTCGGCGAACACGCGGGCCTTGCGGTTGAAGGTGGGCACGCGGCTGAGGTGGTAGGCGCGGTGCATGAACCAGGCCGGGTAGCCCTTGAGCTTGCGCCCGTAGACGTGCGCGACGCCCTCGTGCAGTCCGAGGGAGGCGACCGAGCCGACGTACTTGTGGGAGTACGTCCGGAGGGCCTGGCCGTGCAGGGAGCGCGCGATGTTGTCGGCGAGGACCTTGGCCTGGCGCACGGCGTGCTGGGCGGTGGGCGCGGTGTGGGCGCCGGGTTCGCGGGCGGTGACGTCGGGGACGGCCGCGGCGTCTCCGGCGGCCCACGCGTGCGGGACGCCCTCGATCGTCAGCTCGGGGGTGCACTTCAGCCGGCCCCGGTCGGTGAGGGGCAGGTCGGTGGCGGCGAGGAGCGGGTGGGGTTTGACGCCGGCGGTCCACACGACCGTACGGGTGGGGAAGCGGGCGCCGTCGCTGAGGACGGCGGTGCGGTCGGCGCAGGACTCCAGGCGGGTGTTCAGCCGGACGTCGATGTTGCGGCGGCGCAGTTCGCTGACCGTGTAGCGGCCCATGTCCTCGCCGACCTCCGGCAGGATCCGGTCGGAGGCCTCGACGAGGATCCACTTCATGTCCTCGGGTGTGACGTTGTGGTAGTAGCGCGTGGCGTAGCGGGCCATGTCCTCCAGCTCGCCGAGCGCCTCCACGCCGGCGAAGCCGCCGCCGACGAAGACGAAGGTGAGGGCCGCGTCGCGGACCGCGGGGTCGCGGGTGGAGGACGCGATGTCCATCTGTTCGATGACGTGGTTGCGCAGGCCGATGGCCTCTTCGACGGTTTTGAAGCCGATGCCGTGGTCGGCGAGGCCCGGCACGGGCAGGGTGCGGGAGACGGAACCGGGCGCGAGGACGAGTTCGTCGTACGTCAGCTGCAGGGGGCCGGTGCCCTCCTCGTCGGTGGCGAGGGTGGTGAGGGTGGCGGTGCGCTCGGTGTGGGCGACGGCGGTGACCTCGCCGACGACGACCCGGCAGTGCGGCAGGACGCGGCGCAGCGGGACGACGACGTGGCGGGGGGAGATGGAGCCGGCGGCGGCCTCGGGCAGGAACGGCTGGTACGTCATGTACGGGTCGGGCGTGACGACCGTGATCTCGGCCTCGCCGCGGCCGATCTCCTGTCTGAGCTTCTGCTGGAGCCGCAGGGCCGTGTACATCCCGACGTAGCCACCGCCGACAACGAGAATGCGCGCACGTTCCTTCACCATCCCATGACGCACCCGGCACCGGAGTTTGTCCACAGCCCCGACCATTCGTGTGACCGCGGGCCGGATGCGGGCGGGGTTGGCCGAAACACCGGTGTGGAGGGCGGCGGCGCAGGTCAACGTGTGTGCGCCGGGGTGCGGGGGCGGGCGCAATCAGGGCGTAAGCCGCCCGTACTCCGATCGGGGGGCGCTCCGTGCGGAACCTGCCCCTTCTGAATTGACTGCCTCTCAACTATGTTCGTGTGTCGACGGGGTGTAGGGGGAACGCTCTGTGGTCCGCGACGGGCGGGTCCGCACGGTGGTCCCCTGTTCCACGCATCCCGGATTTTCGATGGCGGGGAGAGTCTCCGGGGGGAGACGTCATTACCGGGGGAACATTCATGCACATTCAGGACACGCATTGGTCGTCCGCGTCCGCCCTTGCAACGGGCGGCGCGGTGAGCGCGGCGGCGGGCAACGGACGCGGGGACGGCCCGCGGACCACGCCGCTGCGCGTGGACGCACAGCGCAATCTCGAGCACGTACTGCGCGCGGCGCGCGAGGTCTTCGGCGAGCTGGGGTACGGCGCGCCGATGGAGGACGTGGCGCGGCGCGCGCGGGTCGGCGTCGGCACGGTGTACCGGCGCTTCCCCAGCAAGGACGTCCTGGTACGGCGGATAGCCGAGGAGGAGACCTCCCGGCTGACCGACCAGGCGCGGGCGGCCCTGGGCCAGGAGGACGAGCCGTGGTCGGCGCTCTCGCGCTTCCTGCGGACCTCGGTGGCTTCGGGCGCCGGGCGGCTGCTGCCGCCGCAGGTGCTCAGGGTCGGGGTCGCCGACGAGGGCGCCGAGGGCTCTCCGGCCGACGAGGTGCGGGTGCCGCAGCAGCGGTCCCAGCCGATCGGCGGCGAGCTGCGGCTGGTGCCGGAGGAGGGCGCGCCGGCCGCCGTGGACGACGCCGGGGCGGCCGCGCTGCTCGACGTCGTGGGCCGGCTCGTGGAGCGGGCGCGCGCGGCGGGCGAACTGCGGCCGGACGTGTCGGTGTCGGACGTCCTGCTGGTGATCGCCACGGCGGCGCCCTCGCTGCCGGACGCGGCGCAGCAGGCTGCGGCGTCGGCGCGACTGCTGGACATCCTGCTGGAGGGCCTGCGGTCCCGGCCGGTGTCGTAGGCACCGGCCGGAGCGTGACCCGAAAGGGTGACTGTGGGGGCGGGGCGCTCCGGCGCTCCTCCCCCCGGCCCGCCGCCGTCCACGGGTCGGGCGTTCCGGGCGTACGGTTCAACGGCCTTCCATAACAAGGAGGTTGGACATCCTCCGTCCGGGCGGCTCCTGGTGCGCGGTTTCGGGGTGTCCCCACGGCCGGGTGGACGGCGTTGTCCGCAGATGTCCTGAACAAAACCCGATATGGCACTCTGCCCTGGTGGTCCGGACGGGTTGGGCGGGCGGGGGCTTTCCGCGATGAGTGTTGACGGACGGGACGAGTCGCCGGACGACGGTGACGCGCGGGCCGGAAGCCGGGTCTCGCCCCAGGTGCCGGCTCAGGGCGGCCGCGCGGACGCGCCGCGGACCGCCGATGCCGCGGCGGACCCGCCGGAACGCGGTGTGCCGGCGCAGCGCGCAGGGCACGGAGACGGCGCCGTGCCGCCGGCCGACGCCGCCCTGATCGGCCGGATGCGCTCGGGCGACGACACCGCGTACGAGGAGCTGTACCGCCGCCACGCCGACGCCGTGCGCCGGTACGCGCGCACCTGTTGCCGGGACGCCCACACCGCCGACGACCTCACCGCCGAGGTCTTCGCCCGCATGCTCGCGGCGGTTCGCGGCGGTTCCGGACCCGAGCACGCCGTGCGCGCCTATCTGCTCACCTCCGTCCGCCGTGTCGCCGCCGGCTGGACGCGGTCGGCGAAACGGGAGCAGCTCGTCGACGACTTCGCGGTGTTCGCCGCGCAGGCCTCCCGCACCGCCGGGATCGTCGACCGGGACACGCACGACCTCGGCGCCGACGTGCGCGCCCTGCACGCGGCCGAGCGGTCCATGGCCGTGCGGGCCTTCCGCTCGCTGCCGGAGCGCTGGCAGGCCGTGCTGTGGCACACCGAGGTCGAGGACGAGTCGCCCGGTGAGGTGGCCGCGCTCTTCGGGCTCGACGCCAACGGCACGCGCGTGCTCGCCAGCCGGGCCCGCGAGGGGCTCAGGCAGGCCTATCTCCAGGCCCACGTCAGCACCATCCTCACCACCGACGAGGAGTGCGCCCGCTACGCCGACCGGCTCGGCACCTACGCCCGCGGCCGGCTGCGCACCCGCGCCGAGCGGGGACTGCGCAGGCACCTGCGGGAGTGCGCCAGGTGCCGGCTGGCCGCCCTGCAGATCGAGGAGGTGGCCGGCGGCATCCCCGCCGTCGTGCCGGTCGCGGTCCTCGGCTGGTTCGGCGCCGCCGGGTACGCCAAGGCGGCCGGGATCGTCGCGGGCGGCGCCACCGCCGGCGCGGGCGCGGCCGCCGCGGCGGGCACCGGCTCCTTCGGCGGGGCGGGTGCCGGAAGCGGTGGCGGCGCGGCGGTTCCGGCGGGGCCGGGCGCGCCGGTGAAGGCCGGTATCGCGGCCGGCGCGGTCGCCGTGGCGGCCGCCGTGGCGGCCCTCGGCCTCGTCGGCGACGACAGCCCCGCCGGGCAGCCGGCGGCCGGCCCCCCTGTCTCCGCTCCGGCCGTCCAGCCGGAGGCGCCGGCCCCCGCACCCGCGCGCACGCCGGAGGAGCCCGGGCCCCGGCCCGCGGCGGTCGTCCCGGCCGTCGCGCCCGCGCCGCCGCCCGGCGCCACCCCCGGGGAGGCACCGGCGCCGGTCCCCACGCCGCCACCGGCCCCGACGCCCCCTTCGACGCCGACGGTGGCCCCGGCGCCCGCTCCCCCGCGCGTCCCGGCCGCCCACCGGCTCAGCGAGCCGTCCTCCGACGGCGACGACGACGGCGACGGGACCGGGCCCGAGATCCGGCTCGGCGGCGGCGGTTCGGTGGGGCAGCGCTCCGAGCTGTCCGTCGCCGGCCGGCGGTACGCGAGCGGGGTGACCGTCCACGGCCGCTCCTCCGTCGTCATCGGCCTCCACCGCACGTGCACCGCCCACGACTCCGTGGTCGGCGTCGACGGCCTCGCGCCCGGACTCGGCAAGGTGGCCTTCTCCGTGTCCGCCGCCGGGAGCCGCTGTGGACGTCCCGGGTGATCAGGGCGGTGACGCGGCCGGGCCGGCCCCTGTGACCCTCGCCGGCCGGCGGACGGTCCGGCCGGTGGCCGAGCCGCACCACCACCTCGACACGCCGGGGCTCGCCGACCGGGCCGAGTCACGGTCCCCCTGCCCGTAGGCGCCACCGGACTCGCTCGTCGCCCCCGTCCCCCTCCGCCCCTGTCGCGGACCGGATTCGCTGCCGGCCTCGTCCGCCCCCGGCCGCCGCGGGACCGGCCGGGGCCGGGCGTCGCGCGGTGGGCACCGGACGGGCGCGCACGGCCCCGGTCGGCTCGCGCGGGGCGTCCGCCACGGTCGGGGACGCGCCGCGCGTGCGCTCGGCCTCGTGACGCTCGGGGCCGAGGGCGGCCCGGGCGGCCGTGGCCGTGTGCTCGGCGCCGGGGTCCCGGGGGGCGGGAGCACGCGTGGGGGCCGCGCGGCGTGTCCGCGGCCGCTGACAGCCGGACCGCTGCGGGGAGGTCGCCCCACCGGGCGAGCAGGCGCGGGGTCATTGCCGCCGGGGTGTCGGGTGCGGGGGCGAGGGCCCCCGGGGTGGCCGGGACCGGTCCGGGGGCCGGTCCAGGGGCCGGTCCAGGGGCCGGTCCGGGGGCCGGTTCCCTCATCCCCCGGACGACACGGCCCGCCGCTGCGGAGCGATCCCCGCCGGTACCGCGCGTGCACGTCCCGGTGTGCCGGTCCAGCACGTGCCCCGGCGGGAGAGGAGGCGGCGGAGCCAGAGTTCGAGGGAGACGAGGTCGGCCAGGCCGTCCAGGGGGAGGGGTTCGCCCGCCGCCGCGCCCTTGAGGGCCTTGCGGACGACTCTGGCCTCGACGAGGCCGGCCTCCGCGAGGAGGGGGGCGTCGAACAGGCCGAGGAGGGGGTCCGCGGCCCTGCGCAGGCCCGCGCGCGCCGCCGCGGTGGTGGGGGCCAGCGAGGGGGCGCCCCAGCCCGGCGGGAGGTCGGGCACGCCGGCGCCCTTCAGGACGGTGCGCAGGATCGCGGCGCGCGCTCCGGGTTGCACGCGCAGGGTCTCGGGGAGCGCGCGGCAGGCGCGGACGACCTGGTTGTCGAGGAACGGCGCGTGCAGCCGCTGGGAGCGGATCTCGGCGGCCTGCTCCAGGACGCGCAGGTCGGCGGCGTGGCGGGCGAGGGCGGCACGCGCGCGGTAGTCGCCGGGGCGCTGGCCGGGGCCGACGCCGGCGCGGTGCGCCGTCCCCTGGAGACGGACCGACACCTCGGCCAGCGCCTCGCCGGTGAGCCAGCGCGCGGCCGGGCCGGGTCCGCCCCAGACGAGGGCCGCCAGCGAGGCCCCCACGGCCCCGGCGCCGCCCGCGGGGTCGTCGAAGCGGCGGTGCAGGAGCCGTTCGGCGAGTCCCTCCACACCCGTCCGGTAGGGCGTGCGGGCCAGTCGGCGGGCGGCGCCGTACACGCGCGCGGGGACGAGCACGGAGCCGTCCGCCTTCGTCAGGGCGGCCACGGGCCGGACCAGGTGGCGTCTCTTGCGGTCCATCAGGAGGTCGGCGAGGCGCGCCGGGTGGGCGTCGAGGACCTGCCGGGCGCCGTAGCCGGTGAAGTGGTCGGCGCTGCCCGCGGCGAGGCGCGCGCGGTGGCGGGCGGCCGACACCAGGCTCGGGCCGGGTTCGTCGGTCAGGGGGCCGTCCAGGTCGGCGTACGGCAGGGTCTCCTCGCCGCCGGCCACGACGACGTGGTGCAGGCGCGGGTTGGCGGCGAGGGTGCCGGCCCGCTCCAGCTCGGCCTCGTGGCCGCCGACCGCCAGGTCGTTGAAGGTGACGGCCAGCAGGCGCTCGCCGGCGCCGGTGCCGTGGCCCAGGAGGGTGCCCGGCCTGCCGGGCAGGCCGGCCGCCAGCAGCGCGAGCGTGCCCGAGGCGGGGCCGCCGGACAGGTCGGCGCCGATGCCCGGGACCGGCATCCCGCGCGCGGCGCGCCGTTCGGCGGGGCCCATGCCGGGGACGGGCCCGGGGTCGATGTCGGGGACGTGCCGCGGCGCGGACAGGCGCGCGCGCACGGCTTCGACGAGGGCGTCGCGCACGGCGTCGACCGCGCTGTCCGGGTCGGCCGGGGGCGCCGCCACGGCGAGGGAGGCGACGGGCTCGTACCCGGCGATCTCCCGGGCCCCGGTGCGCAGGATCAGGGCGTGCCCCGGCGGAATGCGCCGCACGCCGTCGTACGGCGTGGAGTCGTGCACGGCGGCGGGTACGTCGGGGGCGGCGAGGAGGGCGGCCAGGTGGCCGAAGTCGAGGTTGGCCTCGATGAGGTCGGCGAGCGGCAGCGCGGCCGTCGCGTACGCCGTGCCGCCCGCCCAGGGGGTGTGGAACACCGGGCGGGCACCTGCCAGGTCGCCGCAGACGGTGATGCGCCGCCCGACCTGGACGACGGCGGTGTAGCTGCCCGGCCAGGCCGTCAGGTGGCGAAGTGCCCCTCCGCGCGCGGCGAACAGCCCGACGCGCAACTGCTCGTCCGTCGCCCCGCAGGTGCCGAGCACGGCGATCCGGGTCTGGGCGTCGGCCCGCACCACGCGCACCTCGTCGGGCCGCCAGTCGCCGACCGCCCAGAGCGGATCCGGGTCGCCCCACAGCAGTTGGGAACCGACCGGGTGCAGCGTCTCGCCGTCGTACCCGATGCGCCCGCCCGCCTCACCGTGGCCGGTGTACGCGCCGGGACCGTCGTAGCCCCCCGCTCCGGCGGCGCCGGGACCGGTGCCTCCCGCTGCGGTGCTGCTCCATCCCACCAACCACCGCATCGACGCCTCCACAGGCTGTGGACGAACAGTGCACCGTACGAACGGTTCACATGCTGCCACGAAGAACGCGTCGCAGAAGGAGGTGACGCCGCCCGGACCCGCCGGAGTGCGCCCCCTCGAACGCTCCCGCGTCCGCCTGCGGGGCCCGGTGCGCTCACGCGCGCGGGGCGCCGACCACGGCGTGTGCGCCCGCCCGTGCGACGCGAATGCGCCCCCTGTACGCTCCCCCAAGTCGCCCCGAATGCCCTTGATTTCCATGGTGGGAAGCGCATTCACCCACAGAACACGGGGTCGATTTTCGGCCAAATACGAAACGCCGGGCCGTCGTCGGGACAGGCCCGCACACGCTCCGTACACGACCGCGCGCCGGGGTCGGCGCGCCGGTCCGGGAGGCGGAGGCCGCCTCCCGGACCGTTCCGCCGCCCGCGGGGATGGTGGCGGCGGTGTCCCCCAGCCCACTGGATCCAGTACAGCGGGCCGACCCACGCACGACCCAGGGAACCGCTCCCCCCGTGGCCGGAGAAGGTCGCACGCACGGGCGCACGGCCACACAGCGGGAGCACGCCGCGACGGACCGTGCCGAAGGCCGCACTTCCGTACGGGCCACAATCCCGCCATCCGGAAGAATGCCCCTTAACGCTTGGGATGCGGCGAACTACGCTGGGTTTACGAATGCCGCGTGGTTATGCCAGCGCGGCAGCCGTCTGTGTCGAGGGGTGGCGCAATGTCCAGGGAGCAACGCGGGCCGAACGAAAAGCTCGGCACCGTTCTCGCCCTCGCGGGAATCAGCAACGCGGGACTCGCGCGACGCGTCAACGACCTCGGCGCCCAACGCGGGTTGACTCTTCGCTACGACAAGACGTCCGTGGCGCGCTGGGTGTCGAAGGGCATGGTGCCGCAGGGCGCCGCACCGCACCTCATCGCGGCCGCGATCGGGCAGAAGCTCGGCCGGCCGGTGCCGCTCCACGAGATCGGCCTGGCGGACGCGGATCCCGCGCCCGAAGTGGGCCTCGCCTTCCCGCGGGACGTCGGCCAGGCCGTGCGCTCGGCGACCGAGCTGTACCGCCTCGACCTCGCGGGCCGCCGGGCCGGCTCCGGCGGCATCTGGCAGTCGCTGGCCGGTTCGTTCGCAGTAAGCGCGTACGCGACGCCCGCCTCACGATGGCTGATAACCCCGGCCGACAGTTCGGTGGCGCGCGAGGCCCACTCCCTGGAGGACGCCGGCGCACCGCTCAAAGTCGGCCACAGCGACGTGCAGAAGCTGCGGGAGGCCGCCGAGGACGCCAGGCGCTGGGACTCCAAGTACGGCGGCGGCGACTGGCGTTCGTCCATGGTGCCGGAGTGCCTGCGGGTGGAGGCGGCGCCGCTGCTGCTCGGCTCGTACTCCGACGAGGTCGGCCGCGCCCTGTTCGGGGCGAGCGCCGAACTGACCCGCCTCGCCGGCTGGATGGCCTTCGACACCGGCCAGCAGGAGGCCGCGCAGCGGTACTACATCCAGGCGCTGCGGCTCGCGCGCGCGGCGGCGGACGTGCCCCTGGGGGGCTACGTCCTGGCATCGATGTCGCTCCAGGCGACGTACCGCGGCTTCGGCGACGAGGGCGTGGACCTCGCGCAGGCCGCCCTGGAGCGCAACCGCGGCCTGGCCACGGCCCGCACGATGAGCTTCTTCCGCCTGGTCGAGGCCCGCGCCCACGCGCGCGCGGGTGACGCGCAGGCCGCCGGCGCGGCCCTCAAGGCCGCCGAGAGCTGGCTGGAGCGGGCCCGCGACGGCGACCACGACCCGTCCTGGCTGGGTTTCTACTCCTACGACCGCTTCGCCGCCGACGCCGCCGAGTGCTACCGCGACCTGAAGGCACCGCGTCAGGTGCGCCGCTTCACGGAGCAGGCGCTGTCGCAGCCGACGGAGGAGTTCGTGCGCTCGCACGGGCTGCGGCTCGTCGTCTCCGCGGTGGCCGAGCTGGAGTCGGGCAACCTCGACGCGGCGTGCGAGCAGGGGGTGCGGGCGGTGGAGGTCGCCGGACGCATCTCGTCGGCGCGGACCACGGAGTACGTGAAGGATCTCCTGCACCGCCTGGAGCCGTACGGGGACGAGCCGCGGGTCGTGGAGCTGCGGGAGCGGGCCCGGCCCCTGCTGATGACTCCGGCGTAGCGCTCGCCCGGGCGACGCCGGTTCCGGGGCGTCCGTCTCCGGCGGCACCGCGCTCCTCCGGGTTTGAAGGCGTTGTCAGTGGCGCAGTGCACTATCGGAGCCGGGAGGTGGTGCGGGTGGTGCGGCAGGTGCCGGGGACCGGAGCGGTCGGCCACGACTGCGACGTGCTGGTGATCGGCGGGGGGATCGTCGGCCTGTCGACGGCGCACGCGATCACGCGCGCCGCGCCGGGCACGCGGGTGACGGTGCTGGAGAAGGAGCCGGGCCCCGCCCGGCACCAGACGGGACGCAACAGCGGGGTCGTCCACAGCGGCGTCTACTACCGCCCCGGCTCCCTCAAGGCGCGTTACGCGGTCCGGGGCGCCGCCGAAATGGTCAAGTTCTGCGCGGAGCACGACATCCCGCACGCCGTGACCGGCAAGCTGATCGTCGCCACGGACCGCGCCGAGCTGCCCCGCCTGCACGCGCTCGTCCAGCGCGGCCGGGAGAACGGCATCCCGGTCCGGGAGCTGGGCCCCGCCCAGATCACGGAGTACGAGCCGGAGGTCCGCGGCCTCGCCGCGATCCACGTGGGCACGACCGGCATCTGCGACTACACGGCGGTCGCCCGCCGGCTGGGCGAGGCGTCCGGGGCGGAGATCCGCTACGGCGCGCGGGTCGTCCGGATCGACCGGCGCCCCGAGCGGGGCGTCGCCGTCCGTACCGCGCACGGCGACATCGTCCGCGGACGCGTCCTGGTGAACTGCGCCGGCCTCCAGTGCGACGAGATCGCCCGCCTGGCCGGCGACGAGCCCGGGGTGCGGATCGTGCCGTTCCGGGGCGAGTACTACGAGCTGGCGCGTCCCGAGCTGGTCCGGGGCCTGGTCTACCCCGTGCCCGACCCGGCGTTCCCCTTCCTCGGGGTGCACCTCACCCGCGGCATCGACGGCGGCGTCCACGTCGGCCCCAACGCGGTGCCGGCGCTGGCCCGCGAGGGGTACGCCTGGGGTGTCGTCCGGCCGCGGGAGGCGGCGGCGACGGCGGCCTGGCCCGGGGTGTGGCGCATGGCCCGGCGGCATTGGCGCTACGGCGCCGGGGAGCTGCGCCGGTCCCTGTCCAAGGCGGCCTTCGCGGAGGCGGTGCGCCGGCTGCTGCCGGCCGTGGAGGACGGGGACCTGGTGCGGGCCGCGGCCGGGGTGCGGGCGCAGGCGGTGCTGCGGGACGGGGGTCTGGTGGACGACTTCCTGATCCGGGAGGGGCCGCGGGCGATCCACGTGCTGAACGCGCCCTCGCCCGCGGCGACGGCCTCGCTGCCGATCGGACGGGAGGTGGCCCGCAGGGCGCTGGAGGTGCTGGGCAGGTGATCCCGCCCCCGGCCGTCCCGCGCCCCGGCCACCCGCACCCGCTCCTCCCACCCGCCCACGTAAAATCGACGGCACTGTGTCTGATTCCCTCAACACTCCCGATTCCCGCCGACGCGTCCCCGGCGAGTCCCTCCGCCCTGCCCGGGCCAAGGGGGAGCCGCGCTTCCCCGACGGCCCCAAGGCGGATCCCGCCGGTTCGCACTTCGAGCGGCGGATCCGGAGCTTCCAGCCGCGCCGCAGCCGGGTGACCGCGGGGCAGGCGGACGCGCTCCAGCGGCTGTGGCCCAAGTGGGGGCTGGACATCGACGGACACCCCGTCGATCTCACCGAGCTGTTCGGGAACGACCACCCGGTCGTGCTGGAGATCGGCTTCGGCATGGGTGAGGCGACCGCGCAGATGGCCGCCGCCGACCCGGACACCGGCATCCTCGCCGTCGACGTCCACACCCCGGGCCAGGGGAACCTGCTCAACCTCGCCGACCGCAACGCCCTCTCCAACGTCCGGGTGGCGAACGGCGACGCGATCATCCTGCTCCGCGAGATGCTCCCCCCGGACTCCCTCGACGGTCTGCGCGTCTACTTCCCGGACCCCTGGCCGAAGAAGCGCCACCACAAACGGCGCCTCATCCAGCCGGAGTTCCTCACCCTGGCCGCGACCCGGCTGAGGCCGGGCGCGCTGGTGCACTGCGCCACCGACTGGGAGCCGTACGCGGAACAGATGCTGGAGGTGCTCACCGCACACCCCGCCTTCGAGAACACGCAGGCGGACGGCGGTTTCGCGCCCCGGCCCGACTTCCGGCCGCTGACCCGTTTCGAGGGTCAGGGCCTGGACAAGGGTCATGTGGTGAACGACCTGCTGTTCCGTCGCGTACAGCACGGCTGACCGAAGCGACCCCACCACCACCGCTCCCGCCCGCTGAGCCCGTCCACCACCGTCCTCTCCCTCGTTAGGGTCGATGCCGTGGCCATCAGTCCCCCGTTCCCGCCGCACCCGCCGAACCCGCCCCAGCCGGGCGGCGCACCCGAGGGCGGTGTCCTCCGGCACGCGCACTGGTGGCAGCGCACGGGGGTCCGCTACGGCGCCCTGATCACCCTGCTCGCGCTCTCGGGACTGGTCATCCTCGCCCTCGTCCGCGAGCAGACCGGCACCCAGGGGTTCCTGGTGGGCCTGGGACTCGCCGTGCTGCCCGTCCCGCTCCTCATAGCCGCCTTCCGCTGGCTCGACCGGGTCGAGCCGGGCCCCTGGCGGAACCTGGTCTTCGCGTTCGCCTGGGGCGCGTGCGCGGCGGCGCTGATAGCGATCGTCGCCAACAGCTTCGCCACCCGGTGGATAGCCACGGCGACCGCCGACCCGTCCGGTGCGGACACCCTCGGTGCGACGGTCATCGCCCCGGTCGTCGAGGAGTCCGCCAAGGCGGCCGCGGTCCTCCTCGTCTTCCTCTTCCGCAGGCGCGACTTCACCGGGCTGGTCGACGGAGTCGTGATCGCCGGGATCACCGCCACCGGCTTCGCCTTCACCGAGAACATCCTCTACCTCGGCAACGCCTTCGGCACCGACCAGCTCACCGGGGACGGCGGCATCGCCTCCGTCACCGCCGCCACCTTCTTCGTGCGCGTCATCATGTCCCCGTTCGCGCACCCCCTGTTCACCGTCCTGACCGGCATCGGCTTCGGCGTCGCCGCGCTCTCCGGGGAGCGTCAGCGCGTCCGGCGGGTGCTGCTGCCGCTGTCCGGCCTGCTGCTCGCGATGGGCATGCACGCCCTGTGGAACGGCTCGTCGGTGCTCGGCGAGTGGGGGTTCTTCGCGGTGTACGGGGCGTTCATGGTGCCGGCGTTCGCGGTGCTGACCTGGCTGGTGGTGTGGACGCGCCAGCGCGAGCTGGGCACCGTGCGCGAGGAACTGCCCGCCTACGCGGCCGCGGGCTGGATCTCCCCGGCGGAGCCGTACGCGCTCGGTTCGATGCGGGCCCGGCGGCTGGCCCGCGACCACGCCCGCCGGCACCTGGGCAAGCCGGCCGCGCGCGAGGTGGCGCGGTACGAGGCGTACGCGACGTCCCTCGCGTTCCTGCGGCACCGGGGGCGCCTCGGCCGGGCCGGCGCCGACTTCGTCGTGCGGGAACGGGAGTTGCTGAACGAGCTGTGGCGCCGCAAGGACATCGCGCGCCCCGCACTGGACCACGCGGCGCGCATGACGGCTCCCCCGGTTCCGGTGGCCGTGCCGCCGTGGGCGGTGTACGGGGCCCCCGGGTACGGGCAGGGGTACGGGCGCCCGGCCGGGCCGGGCCCGTACCCGTGGCACCCGCAGCACCCGCTACAGGCACCGGCCCCGCAGCCGCTGCACGCGCGGCCGGGGTACTCCGGGTACGTCCCCCACCCCCCGTACCCCCGGCCCCAGCAGCACGAGGGGTAGGGGCACCCGGCCGGACACCGGGTCACGGCCCGGACAGCGCGTCACGGCCCGGAGGCGCCCGGCGCGTCTCCGGGCTCCGCCGCTCCTCGTCCCCGGCCCGCCGGCGTGCCGTTACGCGGACGCCTCCGTGAGCCGCCGGGTCTCGTCCTCCGTCAGCTCCAGTTCGGCCACCGCCAGCAGCGCCGGCAGCTGCTCCACCGTCCGCGCGGAGGCGATCGGCGCCGCCACGGTCGGCCGGCCCGCGAGCCACGCCAGGGCGACGGTGGCGATCTCGCTGTCGTGGGCGCGGGCGATGTCGTCCAGGGCGGCGAGGACCTTCCGGCCCCGCTCGGTCTCCAGGTGCTTGGCGGCCCCCTGGGACCGCGCGCTGTCCACGGTCGTGCCGGGCCGGTACTTGCCGGTGAGGAAGCCGGAGGCCAGCGCGTAGTACGGAACGGCGGCGAGGCCGGAGGAGGCGACGAGGTCCTGGAGCCCGCCCTCGT
Source organism: Streptomyces sp. NPDC017936 (assembly GCF_044328485.1). Lineage (NCBI taxonomy): Bacteria > Bacillati > Actinomycetota > Actinomycetes > Kitasatosporales > Streptomycetaceae > Streptomyces > Streptomyces sp. NPDC017936. Next base: position 18,156 of record NZ_JBIRHK010000012.1, read on the forward strand.
AGGTGTCGCGCGATACGAGGTTGTAGTGCGGCTGGAGGACGACGTACCGGGCGAGGCCCTCGCGGTCGGAGAACTCCAGGGAGGCCCGCAGGCGCTCGGGGGAGATGTTGGAGGCGGCGATGTGCCGCACCTTGCCCGCCCTCACCAGCTCGTCGAGCGCGCCGACGATCTCCTCGACGGGCACCTCGGGCTTGTCGAAGTGGGTGTAGTAGAGGTCGATGCGGTCGGTGTCCAGACGGCGCAGCGAGGCGTCGGCGGCGGCCTTGATGGTGGCGGCGGTCAGCCCCTGGTAGTCGGGGTGCTGGCTCACCTTCGTCGCGATCACGATGTCGTCGCGGTTGCCGCGGGCCTTGACCCACTTGCCGATCAGGGTCTCGGACTCACCGCCGCTGTTGCCCTCGATCCACGCCGAGTAGGAGTCGGCGGTGTCGACGAAGTTGCCGCCGGCGGCCGTGTAGGCGTCGAGGACGGCGAAGGAGGCGGCCTCGTCGGCGGTCCAGCCGAAGACGTTGCCGCCGAGGGCGAGCGGGAAGACCTCGAGGTCGGAGGAGCCGAGCTTGCGCAGGGAAGTCATGCCTCCCTTCAACACCTCGGCCGAAGGCGCGCATTCCGCGCCTCCGGCCAAAGGTTCACAAAGATCCGGGAAACCACCTCACCGGTCCCCGGACGACTCAGGAGGTACGGGACCTCAGGGGTTCAGCCCCTTGTCGCGCAGCCAGGCACCGGGGTCGATGCCGGAGGCGCTGCCGCCCGGGTGCACCTCGAGGTGGAGGTGGGCGCCGGTGACGTTGCCGGTCGCGCCGACCCGGCCGATGACGTCGCCGGTGGCGACCTTCTGGCCGACGCTGACGCTGATGGAGGACTGGTGGGCGTACCAGATCTCGGTGCCGTCGTCGAGGGTGAGCACGGTCTTGTACCCGTACGACCCGTCCCAGCCGGCCGAGGTGATGGTGCCGCTGTGCACGGCCTTGATCAGGGTGCCGGTGGGGGCGGCGAAGTCCAGACCGGTGTGGTACCCGGAGGACCAGTAGGCGCCGGCCTGACCGAACGTCGAGGTGATGGTGTACGAGGAGGTGGGCAGCGTGTACTGCTTGGCGAGCTCGGCGAGGCGCTCGGCCTCGGCCTTCTTCGCGGCCTCCTCGGCGGCCTTCTTCTTGGCGGCGGCGGCCTGGGCCTCCGCCTCCTTCTGGGCCTTGGCGGCCGCGTCGGCCTCCGCCTTGGCGACGGCGGCCTCGGCCGCGGCCTGGGCCTTGGTCTCGATCTGGGTCTGCTGCGACTCGGCCTGCGCCATGATCCGGCTGCGCAGCGCCTCGCCCGCGTCGGCCGCGCTCGCGGTGCTGTCGTCGGCGGCGACCGTGGCGCCGAAGCTGCTGAGGGCGGGCGCCGCCTCCTCGGAGGTGTCGTCGTCCGAGATCAGGGAACCCACGGAGGGGAGGTCCGGCATGGAGATGGAGACCGGCGGCTTGCCGGTGTTGGCGCTGGCCATGCCGCCCGCGCCGACGGCGGCGATGACGCCGACGCCGAGGACGGTGGAGCTGCGGGCGAGTCCGCCGCGCTGCTTGGCGACGCGGTGCCGGCCGCGTACCGGGCGAATGGACTCCGCGGTGGGGTTCCACTCCTCCCAGGGGCCCTCGTCGGTGCGGTTGCCGCCGTAGCCGAAGGTCTGGCTGGGCGCGATCGGGGCTTCTGGGGCAGGCGGGTTGGACGCCACGCGGGCGTACTCCTTTCCTTCCGTCGCCTACCGGGTTAGCTGACGGGTTCGGAGCGGGAAGGTCTCCTACGCGCGTATACCGGCCGTTGCCTCACGGCGGCTTACGCGTGATTCACCCCAAGGTGGTGGTTCCCCGGTTCCCTTACGGGATTCGGCGCGTGCGCACGGAGCCGCCTCTTGTGACGGCTGGGACGACCGCGCTGCGTTATCGAACGTTAATAGACGCGAGGCCCGGTTTCCAAGCTGTTCCCCTTGATCAACAACATTCCTGGCCTGGACTTTTGTCCCACCAGCGGCGAAAAACGGGCGAGTTGACCCCACGTCGGGGGCGGTTCAGGGGTCACGGCGGTTTTGATGGTGACCCAGTCGTTATGCGCAGGGCGCTCGGCCGGTCACTTTCCGTGAGATCCGGGCGGGAGGCGGGCCGGCGGCGAACGCACCGAGGGCCGGAACCCTGATCGGGTTCCGGCCCTCGGCCTTGAGTAGCGGGGACAGGATTTGAACCTGCGACCTCTGGGTTATGAGCCCAGCGAGCTACCGAGCTGCTCCACCCCGCGTCGGTATGACACCAGTGTACGCCATCCGCGGGACGGGAAGCACAAGGGTTGTTCCAGGGGCGCCCGGGGAACCGCCGGAGGGCTCCTCGGCGGGCGGCACGGCGGCCGCCCCCAAGGCCTCACCCCGCCCGGCGGCGCTGTACGAGGCGCCTGCCCGCCCGGCGGTGCTGCACGAGGCGCCTGCCCGCCCGGCGGCGCTACAGCAGATGCCGGTTGGGGGCCTCGGCCCGCTCCTCGTACTCCGGGAGGACGACGACGTCCACGCCCGCGGCCGCCAGCAGGCCGGAGCCGTCGGCGCCGGTCACGAAGGTGTTCGGTTCGCGCCAGGCCGTCACCACCCTGCCCACGCCCGCGTCCAGGACGAGACGGGCGCAGGGCGTCGGGCGGGAGGCGCGGTGGGTGCAGGGTTCGAGGCTGGTGTAGACGGTGGCCGTGGCCAGGCGGGGGTCGGCCGGGTCGATCTTCGCCAGGGCCGCCTCCTCGGCGTGCACCACGGGGTCGCCGGCCTCCCGGGAGTGGCCGCGCGCCAGCTCCGTCCCGTCGGCGGCCACCACGACCGCGCCCACGCTGAACGCGGTCCGCGACGGCGGGCAGGCGGCCGCCAGATCGCAGGCGAGGGCCAGCCAGTGGTGGTCGGCGGCGACGGGCAGCGGGCCGGCGCCGGGCGCGGTGGGCTCGTAGCGCATCAGCACGACGTCCTCGATGGGCCGCGTCTCGACCAGCCGCAGCCGTCCGGCCTGGTAGCCGCCGGGTCCGAACAGCCGGGGCGCGTCCGGGTCGCCGACGAAGAGGGGGGCCAGGACGAGCTGGAGCTCGTCGGCGAGGCCCTCCTGCAGGAGCTGGGTGTGGACGGTCCCGCCGCCCTCGACCATGAGCCGCCGCACGCCCCGGACGTCGTGCAGGTGCTCCAGGAGCCGCCGCCAGTCGAGGCGGGCGCCGAGGGGGACGACGTCGGCCGCGAGGCCGAGCGACCGGGCCCGCTCGGCGCCCGTGTCGGTCGTGTACACGACCTTCTCGCCGCCCGTGTGCCAGAAGTTCGCGTCCGGGTCCAGCTCGCCGGAGCCGCTGACCGTGACCTTGAGCGGGTACTCCGGCCGGCCCGCCGCCCGGCGCGCGGCCCGGCGTTCGGGCGCGTTGACCAGCAGGCGGGGGTTGTCGGCCCGGATGGTGCCGGCGCCGACCAGGATCGCGTCCACGGAGGCCCGCACCTCGTCGACCCGGTCGAAGTCGGCGGGGCCGGAGAGCAGCAGGCGGTCGGGGCCGGTGTCGTCGAGACAGCCGTCGAGGGAGACGGCGGCGGACAGCAGGACGTACGGGTACGGCATCGGCGCGGGCTCTCCGGGCGAGGGGCGAGGGGGAAGGGAATGGGGCGAGGGAGCGGGAGGTCGGGCGGCCGGCCGGCGGGTGCGCCCCGCCTCCTCGCCCCGCCCCCGCCCCGACATCTCTTGGTTTCAAGTTTGAAGCAAACCTACACTGGGGGCATGACGACCCGCTGGCTCACCGCCGAGGAGCAGCGCGCCTGGCGCGCGTACGTCGCCGCGTCCCTCCTCCTGGAGGACACGCTCGACCGGCAGCTCCAGCAGGAGGCCGGCATGCCGCACCTGTACTACTCCATTCTGGCCAACCTCTCCGAGGCGCCCGGGCGGAGCCTGCGCATGACCGATCTCGCGGAGTCGTTGAAGATCACCCGCAGCCGGCTGACGTACGCGGTGGCCCGGCTCGAGAAGGACGGGCTGGTGCGGCGCGAGGAGTGCCGCCGGGACAAGCGCGGGAGCGTCGCGGTCCTGACCGACGGGGGCATGTCGGTCCTGGAGCGGACCGCGCCGGGCCACGTCGAGACGGTCCGCGCCTCCCTCTTCGACCGGCTCACCCCGGAGCAGGTGGGCCAGCTGGAGGAGATCTGCACGAGGATCGCCCAGGGCCTCCAAGGCGACGACGGCGCGTCCGGCCCGGAGGACCTCCCCTGGCGCCGGAGGTCGTCCCGGCCCTGCTCATGAGCCGGGTCACAACGCCGTCACCGACCGTTGCTTCAACTTTAAAGCATGGGATAGGGTCTCGATCGTCGGATCTGCTTCAAATCTGAAACAGTGGGGCGGATCCGCGCACCGTGCCCGCCGGACCCGGAGAACCCGCATGCTCGACATCCCCGCAGCCACCCCGCGTGCCCGCGTCCGGGTACCGCTGCGCTTCCACGACGGCTACACCGCCGACGCCGAACTGGTCACCTTCCACGGCCTGGCCGACGGACAGGAACACGTGGCCGTCGTCCTCGGCGACCCCGGCCCCCGCCCCCTCGTCCGGCTGCACTCCGAGTGCCTGACCGGCGACGCCTTCGGCTCCGCCCGCTGCGACTGCGGCCCCCAGCTGCGCGAGGCGGTCGAGCGGATCGCCGACCGCGGCGGCGTCCTGCTCTACCTGCGCCAGGAGGGCCGGGGCATCGGTCTGTACAACAAGCTCGACGCGTACGCCCTCCAGGACCGGGGCCTGGACACCTACGAGGCGAACGCCGCCCTCGGCCTGCCGGAGGACGGCCGGGACTACACGGCCGCCGCCCAGATGCTGCGCGCCCTGGACATCACCGCGCTGGACCTGCTGTCCAACAACCCCGACAAGGCCGGGCAGTTGCGCGCGCTGGGCATCGACGTCCACGACCGCGTGCCGACCGGCGTCTTCACCACCCCGCACAACATGCGCTACCTGCGCGCGAAGGTCCTCCAGACGCAGCACACGCTGCCGCTGGCGGACCTCGCGGAGCTGGGCGTGGGCTGAGGCGCCGTCACCTCCACCGGCCGGGGCCGCCCGTCACGACTGCCGGAAGGGGCCGTCGAGCGCGGCCCACTGGAGCAGCATGATCGTCTTCGCGTCGGCGATCCCGCCGCTGCGGACCAGGGCGAGCGCCTCCGTGAACGGCAGTTCGACCACGGCGATGTCCTCGCCCTCGTCGGCCACGCCGGCCGTGTCCGCGCCGGGGACCGAGCCGTCGTAGGGCGCGGCGAAGAAGCTCAGGCGTTCGGTGACCGAGCCGGGGCTCATGTAGGCGTCGAGGACGTGCTCGACGTCGTGGATGGTCCGCCCGGTCTCCTCCTCGGCCTCCCGGCGGATCGCCTCCCGGGGTTCGTCGCCGTCCAGCAGCCCGGCCGCGGTCTCCAGCAGCATGCCGTCGGGGTGCCCGTTGACGTAGGCGGGCAGCCGGAACTGACGGGTCAGCAGGACCGTGCGGCGCTCGGGGTCGTAGAGCAGGATCGTCGCGCCGTCGCCCCGGTCGTACGTCTCGCGCCGCTCGCGGCTCCAGTGGCCGTCGCTGTGCCGGTAGTCGAAGGTGGTGCGGCGCAGGACCGACCAGTCGCAGGCGAGGACCTCGACGTCGTGGACGCGGACGCGGGGGTTGCCGGTCAGGTCGCGGCCCTGCCGGTCGAGTCCGGTACGGCCGCGGGGGTCGGGCAGGTCGATGCCCGGCCGGCCGGGGTGTGCGTTCTGCGCGCTCACCGGCCGGCCTCCGGCACGTCGGCGATCCGCGTGTAGACGTCCTTGCCCCGCGCACGGGCCCGCGTCACCATGCGGTCGGCGCCTTCGGAGGGCCCGCCGATGCGCAGGACCGCGTCGCAGCGGTCGAGCAGGCGCTCGGCGACCGGGTGGAACAGCTCCTCGAAGAGCGGGTCGCCGGGCCCGGTGCTGCCGGCCGTCTCCAGGAGCGGCAGCGCCAGCGCCTCCCCGGTGACGGGCAGGTGCCCGGCCCGGAAGAGGGTGAGGGCGGTCTCGTTCATGGCCCGTACGTTCGCGGCGAGTGCGGCGGGGTCGTCGCCGGTGCCCGAGCGGTACGGGCCGGCGACCAGGATCATCAGGGGTGGCACGGGGCCTCCTTCGGAGGGATCGGGTCTTCGGGGGCTCACACGAGGAGCGTCTCGACGCCCGCCTCGCGCAGGGCGTCCAGGGTCTGCGGGCCGCCGGGGTGGGTGGCGGGGTCGGCCGCGGCGGCGTCGGTGACGAAGGTGTCCACGGCGTCGAGCGGGGCGACCCGGCTGAACGCGCGCACGCCCAGCTTGGTCGCGTCGGCGACGGCGACCGTACGGCCGGCCTGGCCGAGCCCCGCCCGCTTGACGGCCGCGTCGTCCAGCGAGAACTCCGACCAGCCGTGCTCGGCGTGCACCCCGCCGATGGACATCACGAACACGTCGAAGGCCAGCGACTCCAGCGTGCGCAGCGCCAGCGGCCCCACCAGGGAACGCTCCCCCGGCCGCGACCGTCCGCCGACCACCAGCAGCTCGATCCCCGGCCGGTCGGCCAGCCGCACGGCCGCCTGGAGACCGACCGCGGCGACGGTCAGGGGTCCGCGGGCGGCGAGGTGCTCCGCGACGTGCACGGTCGTGGTCCCGGCGTCGAGCAGCACCCGCGCGCCCGGCTCCACGAGCCCGGCGACCGCCGCCCCGAGCCGGTCCTTGGTCGCGGCCTGCCAGCCGGCCCGCGCCTCGAACCCGCCGCCCTCCTCCCGCGCCCGGTCGGCGACGGCCCCGCCGTGCACCCGGCGCACGAGCCCCTGCTTCTCCAGCGCGTCGAGATCCCGGCGCACGGTCATCTCGGACACCCCGAGCCGCTGCGCGAGCTCGGCGACGGACACGCGGCCTTCGGCGCCCTGGACGAGGCGGAGGGTCAGGTCGAGACGGTTGGCTACTCCCATGCCGGCATTTCTACCATGCATTTGATCGAATGAACATCGATCTGTTCGAGTCGGGGATGTCCGCGCCCTCACGACCTCACGACTCGGGGTCCTCGCCGTCCGGCGCGGAAAGGCGCGTCCCCCCGGGATTCCGCGACCCTCAGGGCAGCGGACGGGGCACGGGGGAGCCGCACAGGAGCTTCGCGAGCGCGGGCTGATCGTCACCGTGCGCGACAAAGGGCCCTTCGTCGTCGGGCAGCCGCCCGGCGCGGGCGAACCGAACGGGTGAAGGCGCCGCAACGGCAGCGCCCCCAGCTCGAAGTACCTCTGAGCTGGGGGCGTTCCGGTAGGCCCTGTGGGACTCGAACCCACAACCAATGGATTAAAAGTCCACTGCTCTGCCAATTGAGCTAAGGGCCCAGGCGATGTTGCCACCCTGAGCATAGCCGGACGAGGCCGTGTCGCCGATCGGGTATCGGGGACACGGCCCTGCCGGACGACGGAGACCGGTCACGGATCGGTCGTCCGGGCGGTCGCGCCGGCCCCGTCCCGGACGGTCGCCCGCGCCCGCCCCGCGTTCCTGGGGTGCTCGGGGTCGAGGAACCAGTGCCGTGCCGAGGCCAGCCACCAGGCGGCGGCGAAGCCGAGGACGACCAGGACGGCGACGGGGGCGTAGTTGAAGGTCTCCCAGGTCACCGGGGAGACCTGGGGCAGCATGAAGAGGACCGTGATCACGGCGACCCAGGTCACCGCCACCCACCCCACGGCCCTCGACCACCGGCCCAGGTGCCACGGCCCCCGTTCGAAGTCCTCGCCCCTGCGCAGCCGCAGCAGGGTGGGGATGACGTAGGCGATGTAGAGGCCGATCACCGCGATCGAGGTGACCGCCGCGTACGCCGTGACGTTGATCAGGTACGGCAGGCCCAGCACCAGCGCGCCGCCGGCCGCGAGCCAGACCGCGGCGACGGGCGTGCGGTTGCCGTCGACGGTGCGCCAGACGTGTGAGAGGGGGAGGGCGCCGTCGCGGGAGAAGGCGTAGATCATGCGGCTGTTGGCCGTCACGGACGCCATGCCGCAGAAGAGCTGGGCGCCGATCACGACGAGCAGCAGCAGTTCGCCGCCGGTCGCGCCGAGCGCGTCGAGGAGGATCTGGGCGGGCGGCGCGCCGGTCGGGGAGGTGAGGGCGCCCTCGTAGGACCGGATGGCGAAGGTGAAGCCCAGGAGGAGGACGAAACCGGCTATCCAGGAGGTCCAGATGGACCGCACGATGCCCTTCGGGCCGGCCGTCGACGCGTCGCGGGTCTCCTCCGTCATGTGGGCGGAGGCGTCGTAGCCGGTGAAGGTGTACTGGGCCATCAGCAGGCCCAGGGCGACGACGTAGGCGCCGCTGCCCCAGCCGGTGTTGTTGACGAACTCGCCGAAGACGAAGGACGCCGGCTGGTGCCGGTCGGGGACGAGGGCGAGCGCGCCGACGATCACGGCCACGCCGATCACGTGCCACCACACGCTCACGCTGTTGAGCAGGGCGACGATGCGCACGCCGAAGGTGTTGAGCAGGCCGTGCAGGACCAGGATGCCCGCGAAGAGCAGGATCGTGCGGCCGGGCGTCACCTCGAAGCCGAACTGGAGGTTCAGGTACGCGCCGAGGAAGGAGGCGGCCCCGAAGTCGATGCCGGCCGTCACCGCGACCTGCCCCAGCACGTTGAACCAGCCCGTGAACCAGGCCCACGCGGCCGCCGTGCGCGGGGGCGCGAGGCGGTGCGCCCAGAAGTACAGACCGGCCGAGGTCGGGTACGCCGAACAGATCTCGGCCATCGCCAGACCGACGAACAGGGTCATCAGACCGACGGCGACCCAGCCCCAGGTGATCACCGCGGGGCCGCCGGTGTTCATGCCGAACAGGTAGAGCGTCAGGCAACCGGACAGGACCGAGATGATCGTGAAGGAGACCGCGTAGTTGGAGAACGCCGACATGCGGCGGGCGAGAACCTGCGTGTAACCGAGCTGGGCCAGCCGTTCCTCGTCAGACAGCCCACTCACCTTGGCGTCATCTGTCATGCCCCCAGCAATTCCCTCACCGGGGGCGTGACACACGTCACAAGGTGGCTAGAAGAGGCCCTTGTAGTTCTGCCAGCCGGCGCCGATCTTCACCCGCGCCCCGAACGTGCCCGTTCCGGTGCCGTCGAGCCGGTACAGACCGCCCGCCGTGTCCCGCGCGACGAGGTCGGCCTTTCCGTCGCCGGTGATGTCACCGGCGCCGACGACCGCGTTGTACGAGGCGCCCCAATCGGCGAACAGCTTCACGCGGGCGGAGAAGGTGCCGTCGCCCTTGCCGATGTAGCGGTAGAAGTTGTTCGACGTGTCCTGCGCGATCAGGTCCCCGACGCCGTCACCGTTGAGGTCACCCACGCCGACGATCTTCTTGTACGACTTCCAGTTGTCGTAGAGCTTGACGGGCGCCGCCAGCATGCGGGCGGCCGTGCCCTTGTACAGGTACACCCTGCCCGTCGACGGGTTGCGCGCGATCAGGTCGGGCAGGCCGTCCTTGGTCACGTCACCCGGCGAGGTCAGCACGTCGAACTGGTTGAAGCCGCCGGCCCCGACCGTCCAGTGCGGTGACTTCGGCGTCACCGCGCCGCCGCAGCCCGTCCCGTACGCCCGCAGCTCCCCGCTGGTCAGCCGCACGAGGACGTCGTCGCAGCGGTCGCCGTTCAGGTCGCCGAAGGGCACCGCCCTGATGCCGCTCGGCCAGCCGCTGCCGCTGACCTGGCCGGAGAACGTGCCCAGTCCCGTGCCCTGCTGGTAGGTCAGGGTGCCCTCGCGGGGCATGGTCAGCAGGTCGCCGACGCCGTCCGGCTTCGCCCCGGGGCCCACGTAGTCGTGGAACACGGCGCTGCCGCCCACCATCCGGACCGTGCCCCGCACCACCAGCGGGGCGCCGACGCCGTCGGCGGGCGCGACGGTCAGCGTCCAGTCGTAGGAACCGTTCGGCACCGGCTTCCCGCCGGACGCGGCGCTGCCGTCCCAGGTGACGTTCAGCGCCCCGCGCACCGCACCGCCGTCGGTGCCGCCGACGTGCTTGCCGGTCGCCTTGCTGCGGACGTCCAGCGACCAGTTCGCGGCCGGCTTGGACAGCAGCACGGACGTGACGAGGTGATAGCCGGGTGAGGTCTGGGCCGGGGTCTGCGCGGGCTCCAGCAGCCACAACGGCTGCTGCGGCACACCCGTGGGCACCAGATGCACCCGCTCCTGGGCGTCGACATAGGCCGCGTTCGCCCCGGACTCGTCCACGGTCCAGCGCACGCCGCGCTGCGAGACGCCGGTGTCGGGCAGATCGCCGATGACACGGCTCGTGGGCGCGCCGCCGGCCACCGTGGTCAGGACCAGCTTCCCGGCCCGCTTGTCGTGCGTGACGACGTACCCGTCACCCAGCGCGGCCTCGTCGGCCGGCACCGGCACGGACGTGTGCGTCGTACGGTCGTGGACGCCCGCGCGCCCGCCACAGGCCCAGTAGATCCAGCGGCCCAGCGCCTGGAGCTCGGTGGGGGTGCAGCCGGCGTCGGTGGTGACCGTCTCGGTGGTCTTCCCGGCCGTGAGGTCGTACGCCGTCAGGGTGCCCGGGGTCGCGCCCGGGGTCCACAGGGTGTCGCCGGAGAGAGCGGCCACGCCCGGGGCACGGGTGAGGGTCGGGGCGCTGCCGTTCGGGCTGGTGATGCGGTAGACGGACTGCTGGGTGGCGGTCGTGTGGATCACGTAGCGGCCGGACACGTCGGTGATCTGTCCACCGGCAGGCACCCTCCGTTCCTTGACCCAGTAATCCCCCCCGCCGTTGCTGAGCCGGTCGCTGTTCGTGGCCGGGTCGTGCTCCAGCCAGACGAGCTGCCCGTCGGCTGCGCCCCAGATCTGGGAGCAAGTGACGTCGCTGGCAGCGCAGTTGGCGACCGCACCACCGCTCAGGAAGGTGGAGGACGGACCGAAGGCGGGCGCGCCGGTCGGGGCGACCGTGCGCTCATGCGTGGTCCGCGAACCCCCACCCGCCTCGGCGGCCTGCTGGTCGGTGAGCACCAGCAGGCCGTGGTCCAGCGACAACCCCTGGATCTTGAGCGGCGGCTTCGGCAGCGCCTTCACCCGGGTGACGACGGGCGCGCCGTCGGGGCCGGGCTGGATGCGCTGGACGCCCCAGTCGTCGAGGGCGGCGGAGGTACGGCCCACGACGACGGCGGTGCCGTCGACGGCGTGGGCCACGCCCGAGAACGACGAGGTCAGCAGGGTGACCGTGGGGCCGCCCGTGAGGGGCGTGGCGACCACCGGTCCGTTGACACCGGGCTGGTGGACGATCCAGTCGCCCACGACGGCGAGGCCCTGCACCCCACCGGCGCCGTCGGCGCCGCTCGGGGTGACCTCGGTCGGCCCCGCGGACAGATCGGCCGTGTCGTACACCAGGACGACCGGGTCGCCGATGGTGTACAGGGCCAGGTGATCGCCGGTCGCCTTCGCGTGGAAGTACGCCTCCGAGAGGGGCGGGGTCGACCCGGTGACCCGTCCGGTCCTGCGGTCGACCTGGACGACCAGGTACTTCCCGTCCTTCCTCCCCCTGAAGAACAGCGCGTCCGCGTTCCCGCCCAGCGGGTCCCCCATCTCCGTGCCCTCGGGGAGGCCGGTGACGGGCACGTCACGGGTGGTGCCGTCGTCGCCCGGGAACAGCAGGTGCGTCTCCCGCCGGTCCCCGGTGCCGTCCGTCACCCAGGTCTCCGCGACCGCCAGGTCGTCGTACGCGGTGACGATCGAGCCGTCCTCGGGCGCGTGGAGGACCCGACTGGTGTCGTCGGCCGCGTTCCGCACGTCGACCCACTCGTGACCGTCGTCGCCGGAGTAGTAATAGGCGATCGAGTCACCGCCGGTCGCGCCCCAGTTCCGGAACCCGGTCGGCTTGACGACCTTGGTGGACGTGCCGTCCGCGTACCGCGTCCACACCAGCCCGGAACCCTCGAGGGTGTGGAAGACGCCCCGGTCGCCCGCCGGGCTCTGTCCGAAGCGCGTCAACCCCCCGAACAGCGCGCCCTCGGTGTAGGTGCCGCGCAGCGCCGCCGGCACCACCGTCTCCTGCGGGGTGTCCGCGACGGCGCTCGACGACAGCAACGGGCTCAGGCCGGCCGCGAGCACCGCCGAGGCGGCGACGAGACGCAGGCGGGCGAAGACGTGACGTGCCAAGAAGGTCCCTCCCCGGGAACACGGAGACGGGCCGGGCGCCGCTTCGGCGCCCCGGGCCCCCCGGCCCTCACATCCGCCTCACAAGTCGGCTGATCCTACAGTCTGTTGACAGGTTCGGGGAAAGGGGTTTCGCACGGCCTTCCGGGCCGCCCGCACAGCCGCCCGCACGGAAAAACGCCGTGGCCCCCACCGGGAGTCGGTGGGGGCCACGGCGTTCACTCACGTGCGCCGAGGGCGTCAGCCGTTGCGCTTCCAGCGCGGCTTGTCCTCGCGGCGGCCGAAGGAGCCGCCACCGCGGTGGTCGTCACGGCGGCCGAACGGGCGGTCGTGACCGCCGGTGCGGAAGCCCGGGCGGTCGTCGCGGCGGTCGCGGTTGAACGGACGGTCGCTGCCCCGGTGGCCGCCGCGCTCGTCACGGCCGCGGAAACCGCCGCGGTCGTCACGGCGCTCGAAGGAACGGCCGCCGCGGTCGTCGCGGTTGAAGCCGCGCTCGCGGTCCCGGTCGAACGGACGGCGCTCGTCGCGCCGCTCGAAGGAACGGCCGCCCCGGTCGTCACGGCGCTCGAAGCCACGCCCACCGCGGTCACGGTCCCGGTCGAACGGACGACGGTCGTCCCGACGGTCGTCGCGCCGCTCGAAGCCACGGCCGCCCCGGTCGTCCCGGTCCCGGCCGAAGCCGCGGTCCCGGTCACGGTCGCGGTTGAAGCCACCGCGGTCGCCGCGGTCGTCACGGCCGCGGAAACCGCCCCGGTCGTCGCGCCGCTCGGACGAACGCTCACGGTCCCGCTCGAAGGGCCGCCGCTCACGCCGCTCGTACGGGGCCGCCGGACGCTCGTCCCGGTCGATGTCCCGCGCGGCCGGCTGCTCCGGCACCGAGACCTCGGCCACGGCCGGGGCCTCGACGGCCTCGACGGCCGCCGCCTGCGCCTCGGCCACCGCCGCCTCGGGGTCCTCGCCCCGCTCACGGGCGACCCGCGCCACCAGCCGGTCGGCCTCCTCGCGCAGTTCGGCCGCACGGCGCTGCGCACGCTCCAGCTGCTTGGTGAGCTGGGCCACCTCGCGCTCGGCCTGCTGCGCGGCGTTGCCCGCGGACTCGGCCTGGACCTCGGTCATCGACCGGGCGCCGGTGATCTCGGCGACCTCCGGGTCGAAGGCCGCGCCCCCCTGGATGATGTGGCGCCCGGCGTCGACGCCGGCGTCCTCCATCAGGCGGAAGATCTGACGCCGCTGGTGCGGCAGCGACAGGGACACGACCGTGCCCGTGCGGCCGGCCCGCGCCGTGCGGCCCGCGCGGTGCAGGTAGTCCTTGTGGTCACCGGCCGGGTCCACGTTCAGGACCAGGTCGATGCCGTCGACGTGGATGCCGCGGGCCGCGACGTCCGTGGCGACGAGGACGTTGACGTACCCGTCCTTGAAGTCGGCCAGCGTGCGGGTGCGCGCGCCCTGCGTCATGCCGCCGTGCAGCGCGTCCGCCTTCACGCCCGCGTCGCGCAGCTGCTCCGCGACGCGGTCGGCGCCCAGCTGGGTGCGGACGAAGATGATGGTGCGGCCCTTGCGGGAGGCGATCGCGGCCGTGACCGGCGCCTTGTCCTTGGGCTTCACGATCAGGATGTGGTGCGACATGGTCGTCACCGCGCCCTGGGCCGCGTCGACCTCGTGCGAGACCGGGTCGTTCAGGTAGCGGTCGACGAGGGTCTTGATCTCGTTCTCCATGGTGGCGGAGAACAGCATCCGCTGACCGTCCGTCGGCACCTGGTCCAGCAGCTCCGTCACCTCGGGCAGGAAGCCCAGGTCGGACATCTGGTCGGCCTCGTCGAGGACGGCGATCCGCACGTCCTCCAGGGAGCAGGCGCCGCGGTTGATGATGTCGCGCAGCCGGCCCGGGGTGGCGACGAGGATGTCGACGCCGCGCTCCAGGGCGTAGATCTGGTTGCCCATCGACGTACCGCCGCAGACGACCTTCATCTTCAGGCCGAGGACGTCGCCGTACGGCTGGAGCGCGTCGGCGACCTGCATCGCCAGCTCGCGCGTCGGCGTGAGGATCACGGCGCGCGGCTTGTGCTTCTCGGTGCGGCCGCCGGCCAGCGTGGCCAGGGTCGGCAGACCGAAGGAGAGGGTCTTGCCGGAGCCGGTGCGGCCACGGCCGAGGATGTCCTTGCCGGCCAGGGCGTCCGGGATGGTCGCGGCCTGGATCGGGAAGGGGACGGTCACGCCGTTCTGCGCCAGCTTGCGCACGACGCCCTCGGGCAGACCCAGGTCCGCGAAGGTGACCTCGGGCGCCTCGTCGGCTGCGGCCTCGAGGGTGTCGACGGCCTGCACGGCCTCGTCGTTCTCGGGCAGGACAGCGTGATCGGTACGGGAAATGGACATGCGTATGCGAAACCTTCCGGAGTCTCGTCGGCACGCGCCCGTCAACTCCGTGATTCGCAATAAGACCGCCTCGATGCGGTCAGCCACGGCAAGGGAGAGTACGCGCCACACGGCGCGCTCTGTGGTGGCGCCGGGCAAATGGGATCAAACGATCTACCACCATACGCACCCCACACCCCCGGAGGCAAACCGATCTCCCTTGACGTACGTCACACGGGGGACCGCGGGCCCTCGCTCCCCCACGACGCGCCGCGGACCCGCACGACGGACGGACCGAGAGCCCGCACGACGCGCCGCGGACCCGTACGACAGGCGGACCGAAAGCCCGTACGACGGACGGACCGCCGTGCGCGGACGCGGGCCGTCACCCGCCGGGGCCCCGGCACACCCGCCTCCTACGCCGGCTCCCCCGCCCGCGGCGCCGGCTCCCGCTGCACCAGCTGCGGCACCGGCTCCCCGGGCGCCGACGCCGACGGCTCGGCGACGGTCGGCTCCGGCGAGGGCGACGGCGGCGGCTCGGGCGACGGCGGCGGCTCCGGATCGGCCGAACGCGTGGGCGTGGGCTCCTCCCCCGGCGGCTCCGGCACCCCCGGCCGCACGCTCTGCCCCGGCTGCGCCCCCGTCGCGGCGGACGCGCTCGCCCCCTTCGACGGCACGGCCGACGGGGACGCGGACCTCCCCCGCCCGCCCTTCGCGCCGTCGCCGCCCCGCTCGCGCCCGTCGTCACCGCCGGCCGCACCGAACCCGTGCCCGCCGGCCGGCCCGCCGGACCCGCCCTCCGACGCCTCGCCACCGTGCCGCCCCGCCGACCGCGACGGCTCGGCCCGGCCGCCGCCCTCGTTCCCCACGCTCATGCAACCGGCGGCCACGGCCACCGCCACGGCCGTGGCGGCCAGGCGAACGGGTACGTACAAGGGGCGCACGGGCCACCTCCGGGAGCAGACACAGGAGTCAACCCCACCAACTCCCGCCGCCCGCAGGAGGACACGCGGCCCGCCCGACGACGGCTCAGCCGTACCCCAGGGCGTGCAGCCGGGCGTCGTCGATCCCGAAGTGGTGCGCGATCTCGTGGACCACCGTCACCTCGGTCTCCTCGACGACCTCCTCCCGCGTCTCGCACATCCGCAGCGTCGGCCCCCGGTAGATCGTGATGCGGTCGGGCAGCACCCCCGCGTACCACTCCCCGCGATCGGTCAGCGGAGTCCCCTCGTACAGTCCGAGCAACTCGGGATCGTCCGCCGGCGGCTCGTCCTCGACGAACACGGCGACGTTGTCCATCAGCCGTGTCAGCTCCGGCGGGATACGGTCCAGCGCCTCGGCGACCAGTTCCTCGAACTCCTCGCGCGTCATCTCCAGCACAGGCCCATTCTCCGGCACGACACGGTCGGAGCAGGCGCACGAACGGCCCGCATATCCCGGCGCGCACCTGGGCATACGGGACCAATGGCCCGCGCCCGTGCCCGCGTCCCCGTCGCAGCCCCCGACCCCGTGAACCACCCGAACCACCCGAAGCGCCCGAACCGGCTCCGCACGACACGCCGCTCCCGCCGCTCCCCCCACCCGGTCCCCGAACTGGCCGCCCGGCCCCGCCCCTGGCTGCGCGCCTGCGGCCTGACGGCGGTGGTCCTCGTCGGCGCCTGGCTCGGCCTGCTGATCGTCGGCAACGTCCGCGCACCCGTCGGGCCCATGGACACCACGATGACCCTGCGTCCCTCCCTCACCGGCGGCACCAAGATCAACGTCTCCCCGCTGGGCGCGCTCCACCTCGACAGCCACATCGCCCCCGTCCGCCTCGACGTCAACGTCGACCAGCTGGACCCGACCCGCTCCCAGGCCCTCGTCGACCACCCCGAACGGCTCTCCGGCCTCCAGGACGAGGTCGCCCGCGACGTCGGACACGGCACCCTCGACCTGGCCGTGCGCTCCTGCGTCGCCGTCGTCTCCGGCGCCACCGCCCTCGGCCTCGCCGTCTACCGCCGCCCCCGCCGCGCCCTCGCCGCCGGCGGCCTCGCCCTCGCGCTCCTCGCCGCCTCGGGCGCCACCGCCTACGCCACCTGGAACCCCAAGTCGGTCCTCGAACCCCGCTTCTCGGGCCTGCTCTCCTCGGCCCCCTCCCTGGTCGGCGACGCCCGCAGCATCGTCACCGAGTTCGACGTCTACCAGCGGGAACTCGCCCGCCTGGTCACCAACGTCACCAAGCTCTACGACGTCACCTCGACCCTCCCCGCCTACCAGCCCGACCCCACCACCGTCCGCGTCCTGCACGTCTCCGACATCCACCTCAACCCCGCGAGCTGGAAGATCATCGCCTCGCTCGTCGAGCAGTACAAGGTGAACGTCATCGTCGACTCCGGCGACACCATGGACCACGGCACGGCGGCGGAGAACGGCTTCCTGGACCCCATCGCCGACCTCGGAGCGCCCTACGTCTGGGTCCGCGGCAACCACGACTCGGACGTCACCCAGCGCTACCTCGAAGGCATCAAGAACGTCCACGTCCTCGACGACGGCCGCGCCGTCACGATCGCGGGCCTGCGCTTCGCCGGCATCGGCGACCCCCAGTTCACCCCCGACCGTTCCACCGCCCCCGGCGGCAAGGACGTCCAGGAGGCGGCCGGCGACCGCCTCGCCGCCGCCCTGCGCGCCCAGCGGGCCGCGGACACCCCGGTCGACGTGGCCGTCGCCCACGAACCCTCCGCCGCCCGCCGGACCGACGGCGAGGTGCCGCTGGTGCTGGCCGGACACGTGCACCACAACGAGATGGAGGTCCTGCCGAAGGGGACCCGGCTGCGCACCGAGGGCTCCACCGGCGGCAGCGGCCTGCGCGCCGTCGAGGACTCCCACCCCGACCCCATCGAGGCGTCGATCCTCTACTTCGACCGCGACACCCGCCGCCTCCAGGCCTGGGACGCGATCAAGCTGGGCGGCCTGGGCCTGACGACGGCCGAGGTCAGCCGCCACCTCCCGAAGGAGAACCGGCCCGGAGCCACCCCGTCCCCCACCCCTCCGTCCCCCGCCTCCTCCACTCCCCCGTCCACCACGGCCTCCACCCCCTCGCCCACCGCGTCCGCGAGCTCCCCGTAAACCGTTTTGGCGATACCTCCCGCCATCCCATATGCTTCTCACGTCCCCGACGCGCTGAGAAGCGCCCAGGCGGGCCGATAGCCCTCATCGTCTAGCGGCCTAGGACGCCGCCCTTTCAAGGCGGTAGCACGGGTTCGAATCCCGTTGGGGGCACGAGTGACTTGTGGTGGGCCCGCTTCCGTTACGGAAGCGGGCCCGTCCGTCTTCCGGGGCCGTCCTCTGCGGCTCAGGCCCCTCCGAGCACGCGCAGCGTCTCCACGGAGGCGTCGAGCTGAGCGCGGCACCACTCCAGATGGTCGCCCCCGTATCCCCGCGGGCCGCACTCGACGACCAGGACGAGGCTGAAGTACAGGCGGTACAGCGCGAGCCGGTGCACGACGGACGGCGTGTACTCCAGCCGGCCGCCGTTCTCCAGGTACCCGGCGAGGAATCCACTGCCGGGGCCCACATCGCCGCAGATCTGCAGCGCGACCAGATCCGCGACCGGGTCTCCCCAGAACGCCCTCTCGTGGTCGATGACGCCCGTCACCCGCGGAGGTGCGCCGCCGGACACGGAACCGGGGTCCACGAACAGGTTTCCCGGCCACAGGTCGAAGTGGACCAGGCTCGGCCTGCGCACCTCTTCCAGCGCACGCGTTCCCGCCTTCACCAGTCCCCGCACGTCGGAGTGGGGGAGCCCCAGCGGAGAGCGCCACCGCTCGGCGTCCTCCAGGATCGCCTCCACCATCGCCAGGAACGCGGTGGGCCAGTCACCCGCCAGTAACGCGGCCTGGGGGGCGGGGCATCCGAACCGCCCCGGTTCGCATTCCACGGAATGGAGAGCTGCGACGATTCCTCCGACCTGCCGCATGAGTTTTCCCTTTTCCCCCTCGGGGAGCTGCCGGACCGCATTTTTCCACGGTTCTCCGGGCAGCTCGGAGATCAACAGGAAGTCGGGGCCCTCGTGAAGGAGTTCGGGGGTCGGGAAACCGGACAGCGACGCCACCCTCCGATAGAACATCGCCTCGGTTCCCATGACCCCTCGCTCGTACCGCAGAACGGGTGCGTCCGGAGCCGGGCACATCTTGACGACGGCGGAATCCCCTTCGGCCGTCACCACACGGTAGGCCGTATTGAACCAGCCGTCGGTCAGTTCACGCTCCACCCGCCACACGACACCGGTCGACTCGCGTATTCGCCTCTCCAGATCGGTCGGCACGACTATCCGTTTGATCATGCTTTTCATGTGCGCATGCTAATGCCGCGCGTCGGCTCCCGAGCGGTTTCCGGGAGAGCGCGGTCCGGTGCCGGTCACCACGCACCCGTCCCCCAGCAGGCCGGTAAACACGGGCAGTCGCTCCCGTCCCCCCGCGGGCACCGGCGCCGAACGGCCGGGGCGTGACCGATCTTCCCCTGTGAGACACCCGGGCTCCGCCAACAGGCAACCGCTACGATGGTGTTGTTGCCCGTATCGCACGAGGGCAGTTCCGCGAACCATCCCAACCTGGTCGCCCCCCGTGGTGACCATAGATTGAGGCGTTCATGAGTTATCGTGACCGGCCAGTCGTCGGCGTGATCGACTATCAGACCGGGAACTCGCAGAGCGTGCAGTATGCGCTCAACTTTCTCGGTGTGCCGAATCGCCTGATGAAAACACCCGACGACCTCACCGGCGTCGACCGTGTCATTCTTCCGGGCGTGGGCTCGGCGGGAACCACGATGGACTACCTGAACAGCGCCGGTTGGCCCTCCGCGCTGTATCCCAAGGTGGTCGAAGGGAACATGCCCTTCCTGGGTATCTGCGTGGGGCTCCAGGTCCTTTTCGAGACAAGCGCGGAGCAGAACGCGAAGTGCCTCGGCTGGCTCCCGGGGACGGTACGCGCGTTCGACCCCGGAACGGTCCGCGTTCCCCAAATGGGCTGGAACCAGGTGCACCGCACGTCCGACCACCCCTTCGTGGCCGAACTTCCCGACGAGGGCTATTTCTACTTCGTCAATTCGTACTACGCGGAGGCGGCGAACGCCCCGGACGTCGCCGCGACCACCGACTACGGAGTGAAGTTCGTTTCAGCCGTGGCCAAGGGGAACATCATGGCCACCCAGTTCCACACGGAGAAGTCCGGGCCGCTCGGCCTCGACCTGCTCGAGCGCTTCACCAAGCTCCCGCAGGAGGAACTGTGCTGACCGCGAGGCTGATCGCCTGCTTCGACATCGTCGAGGGCCGGGTCACGAAGGCCCGGAAGTTCCAGGACAACATCGACGTCGGCGACGCCGCCGAGATCGCCGCGGCGGTGTACGCGGACGGCGTCGACGAAGTGATCTTCTACGACATCCTGGCCAGCGCGCACCGCCGGCAGGCCGACCTGCGCACCATCGAGGCGGTGGCCCGGCAGGTCTTCGTGCCGCTGACGGTCGGCGGCGGAATCCGCTCCCTCGAAGACATGCACGCCGTCCTCGACGCCGGTGCCGAGAAGATTTCCCTCGACTCCATGGCCGTACGCAACCCCGAGATCATCGCCCAGGGGTCGAAGGAGTTCGGCCGTCAGTGCATGGTCCAGTCGATGCAGGTCAAGCGTGTCCCGGTGACACCCGAGATCCCCAGCGGGTACGAGGTGTTCATCGACGGCGCCCGCGTCGCGACGGGGCTGGACGCGGTGCAGTGGGCCCGTCGCGGCGAGGAGCTCGGCGCCGGTGAGATCGTCGTCAACTCCATCGACCAGGACGGCACGCACGAGGGCTACGAGCTGCACATCACCGGCACCATCGCGAACGCGGTGAACCTGCCCGTGATCGCGTCCGGTGGAGCCGGCTCCTCGGACCACGTGGCGGCGGCCTTCAAGGAAGCCTCGGCGTCCGCGGCCATCATCAGTTCCCTGCTGTACTCCCCGCGCATGGAGCGCACCCTTTCGGTACGCGACGTCAAGGCGGATCTGGCCAAGGTGCACGACCTGCCGGTCCGGCCCTGCCTGTAGCGCCCTCCGCGCGCTCGTCGCCGGTGGCCGGACCCTGCGCACTCGCGGTGCCCGGCAGCCGGTGACGACCGTCACTCCAGTCCGAGCGGCGGCTCCAGGTAGGCCCGGCCGACCACCGCCCCCAGACCGGCGTCCCAGGCGTGTCGCAGCTCGGACCAGCGGGTCAGGCCCCCCGCGTACCAGAACCGGCCGTCGGGGTGGGCCGCGGCGATCGCCTCGATGCGTCGCCAGGCGGGCGGCCGGTGCCGCAGGGCGGCGGCCGTGTCCGTGTACAGCACGGGGCACCGCCCGCCGGTGGCCTGCAGGACGGCGTCCAGTGCCTGGGCGACGGGCAGGTCGGTGCGGGTGGTGAACCCGTTGACGGCCACGTGGTCGTCGGCGACGTCGATGCTGACCATCACCCGCTCGGGTGCGGAGAAACCCGCCAGGGCCTTGATCTCCGCGTGGTCGATCCGGCCGTCCCGGAACAGCCGGGACGACCCGAGCAGCACTCCCGCCGCGCCCTGGTCCAACAGGCGGCGGGTCAGCGGGTCGCTCGCGGCGAGCCGTCCGCCGAGCCAGACCCGGCCCGGGTACCGCCGCGCCGTTCGTTCGAGCAGGGTGGTCTCGGGCGCCGCGTCGATGCTCCGGTCCAGATCGATGACGGCCAGGGGGACGCCCCGCCGCAGGAGCCGGGTGATGAGCCCGTCCACCGGTTCGCCCGGGCACGCGGTCACCTCACCCCGCCGGATGTCGACGTTGACCCGCCAGGGCCCCGAGGGAGCGGGGTCCGCAAGCAGTGCGGGGTCCGAAAGCTGCTCGGTCACGCGGCCGTCCTCCCGGTCATCGGTGGGGTGGCGGCGGGTGCCGGAGGAACGGGCGGTTCGCTCCAGTTCAGCGTGGCGTACGCGAGTTCCGCACGCATGGACTGCAACTGCCGTGGTGTCCAGCTGCCGAGGCCGAGTGCCATGTCGTACGAGGCCCTCATCTGGAGGTGGAGCGAGGAACGCACGGCGTGGGCCGGGTCGTTGACGTAGGCGGTGGCGTCGCCCCGCAGCAGGTGGCCGATGAGCCGGTCCTGGATGCGGTGGTGGAGGTTGGGGCGCAGACCGGGCAGGTCCGCCGCGTCGGCGACGTCGTGGCGGCCGTCGCGGCGGTACAGGTGCCAGGCGGTCTCCACGCTGCGGGTCGTCGCCCGGCCGCCGAGCTGGCCGATCAGCGTCTTCGCCGCGCGCAGCGTCGTGCCGTAGCCCACGTTGTCGTCGACCACCAGCACATGGGCTCCGCAGACGTCCTGGGCCAGTCGCTCACGGTGCTCCGGCGGCCCCACGAGGTCCACGCGGATACCGCCGTCCGTCCGCCGGTAGTCCACCCGGGACAGGTCGTGGAAGCCGAGGCGTATGAGGTGGACCGAGAGGTCGCGCCGGGGGCGGGTGACCGGCAGTACCGCACGGGCCGCGAGCCCGAGGGACAGCGAGCCGTACAGCGGCACCACCACGGACGTGATGTCCGGGTGCTGGTCCATGACGTGCGCGAGGAGGAACCCGAGCTCGTCGTGCAGCTTGGCCTGGTTGTCCAGTTCCCTGAAGACGCGCAGGGCCGGAAGGCCCGAGAAGGCCGCGACGTCGGGCATCGGCTCCTCGCTCCAGCCCCGGGGCGCGGTCCCGGCCAGGTCGGCGCTGAGCCGGGTACCGGCCTCGAGCAGGGACTCCAGTGTCTTCTCGTGATCGCCGCGGACGATCTCCCGTTCCGTCAGGACCTCCCACATGGCGAAGGTGACGGCGGCGCAGATGTTGTGCAGGTTCTCCACGAGGCCGCGGCGGAGCACGGCCACCGGAGCGTCGGGGGCTCCGTCGAGGGTCCGCAACGCGCGGTACAGCTCCGGTACGGCTTGCACGGCGCGTCGCGGGTCGTAGTAGTCGGCGGAGCGGCTGAGTGCGCTCTCCTCGGAGACCGTGGGGAAGAACCGGTCGAGCAGGCGCTGTGGGACGCCCAGCCGGACGGCGGTGGCCGTCTCCCTCACGGGGATGTGGAAGACGCCCAGCACGTCGTGCCGAGGGACCGGCACGGGAGCGGTCACGGGGTGTTCGGCCGCAGCGGGCCACCGCCAGTCGTTCACAGCTTTTCCTCCTGGGCAGCATGACGGTCCGCTCGCGACAGCTCGGACGCGGTACGGCCGGCCGTACCGTCCAGGAGCCGGCGCAGGCACTCCCGGACCGTCGGGCAGCGAAGCGGCGGCTGCTCCCCGGGGGGTACCGCCGCCGCCGGATCCGCCGGGACCCAGACGGGGTGCAGCCCCGCCCTGCGGGCCGCGTCGACGTCGTTGCGCCAGTCGTCGCCGATGTACAGGCAGCGCTCCGCCGGGACGTCCAGGATCCGGCAGCAGCGCCGGAAGAGTTCCGGATCCGGTTTGCGCACCTGCTCGTCCATGCCGCAGACGATCTTCTCGAAGTGCTGGAGCACGCCCGCCCGCTCCAGCTTCATACGGGTCTGCGCTCCTTCGCCGTTGGAGCAGACCGCGAGGCGGTACCGCTCGGCGAGGAGCCCCAGCAGACGGGACAGTTCCGGATCGGGTCGGATTCCGGTGCGCTGGAGGTCGGCGAAGTCGCGGACGAGCGAACCGATGTGGTCGTCCGTCAGCCGGACGTCGCAGGCGTTCAGCGCCCGCTTCCAGACGTACCGGCGCATGTCGGACACGGAGCCGAGCGGGGCCAGGGTGCGGGCGTAGTCGTTCCACAGCGTGTCGGACGTGACGCGATAGGTGTCGGCCAGCACGTCCGCATGCGCACCGGGTACCGCCGCGGCGATGTCCCTGCAGACGGCGTCGAGCGCTCCCGTCCACACTCCGCGGGTGTCCACGAGGGTGTCGTCGACGTCGAACACCACGGCCTCGACCGCGGGAAAGGTGACTGTCATGGGTGTCCTTGACGCGTCATCCGGGCGCCCAGGGCGAGGGCGGCCAGCCCGAAGGCCGGTACGCCGTCCCCGCCGGGGGCGCTCAGCCGGAAGTAGAGGTCGGGAAGCAGGAACGCGAAGACCCGGTCGGGGTCCACGGGGAGTCCCGCGAAGAGATCGAGCAGGAACGGCGTGGTCAGCAGACGCCGGCCCGGCTCGCCCGCCGGCGCCGCGCTCAGGCGCAGTTCGTTCCGCCGGACCTCCGCCCGGGCCCCGGTGAGGAGACCGCTGTGCTTGAGGCAGGAGCCGAGCAACGTGGCGACGGTGCGGTCGAGGTCGTGCCGGCCGGCGAACTCCATGTCCAGCAGCCACCAGCGTTCCCCGGCCGGCGCGACGTGCACGTTCCGCAGGTGGACGTCGCCACTGCTGTGGACGAGCCACGCGGGCTCACGGCGGGTCAGCGTCCGGGACGTGCGCACGATGTCGCCCAGGCTGCCGTCCAGTGGTGTTCCGTCGAACAGCAACCGGTGGTCCCGCCAAGGCGCCAGGGCCTCCTCGGCCTTCCGCAGCCACTCCTCGACGACCTCGGGCGTCTGCAGTGTGTGGTCGGCGCCGTCCGCGACGTCCCGGGCCGGTTCCAGCGTGGCCGCGGCCGTACGGGCGAGACGGGTGACCACGTCGGTGAGGACGCGGTCGAAGCGGTCGGGATCGCAGGCCGCGAGGGACGCGAGCGGAGCGCCCTCCAGGTGGTCGAGGACCAGGGCGGCCCGATCTCCGTGGTAGTGCAGGGCGGCGGCGGGGAGCGGCAGATGGCGCGCCAGTCCCTGGAGGCCGTCGAACTCCCGCTCCACCGCGGTGCGGCCGCGGCCGAGCTTGACGACCAGGCTGTCGGGTTCGTCCACACCGGAGCGGAGCGCGAAAACGGGGGTCGAGCTGGGGCGGAGCTGACGCACGAGTCCGTCGTCGGACCGGTAGGCGGGCGCTGGGCCGTGGCAGTCCTCGGGCACCTCCAGAAACGGTTCGCCGACCTCCGCGCGGAGGAAGGCGACGCTGTCGTCGATCCCCGCGGTGAGGGGCAGCGGCTCAGGGCGGTCCGCCAGGAGCAGGAGATCGACCGGGCCCGCGCCGAGGATCCTCCACCTGCCCTCGTCGTCCTCGCCGGCGTACAGCAGCTCGGCTGTGGCGCCGGTGCCGTCGGGCAGCAGCGCCGGATAGAAGGCGTACCGGGAGTCCGGCGCGCCGGGTGCGCCGCGGTGCAGCACCGGACCGATCCTGCGCCATGCGAGACCGTCGGCCGAAACGGCTGCCGCCAGGGACCTGGAGGAGCCGGCTCCGTAGAGTGCCAGGAAACGTCCGTCCGGCAGGGACACGACGGCCGGTGAGTCGGTGGCGTACGCGTCGGGGCTGCCCGGGGGCCCCAGTTCGAGCGCCACGCCGTGGCGCCGCCACCGGGTCCCGTCCTCGGAACGCGCCAGGTGCACGCGCCGACGGGAACCGTCACGGCCCGCGTACCACATCCACCAGCCGTCGTGCCGGTGGACCACCGACGGCAGCAGTACGTGCTCACAGTCACCGGCCCCCTCGGGCCCCGGTTCCAGCGCGAGGCCGGGAGCGGACCACGTCCGTCCCCCGTCCGCGCTCATGGTGTGGTGGATCCGCCAGGGACCCGACGCGGCACGGGCGCCGAACCACAGACGGAGTCCGCCGCCCGTGCTCACCAGACTCGCGCCGGTCACGTCTGTCGTGCCTTCCGGCAGCGGAACGTCGACCGCCTCGTCCGGCCGCGCCGTCCCCCGTTTCCCCAGCGGCACGACACAGAGGCGGTTGCGTCCGCCCGTGTACCACGGCTCGGGGGCGCGACCGGGGTGTCTGACCGGCGTGTACACACGGTCGTCGGCCGCCCCGGCCGCCATCGCGAGGAGGCGGCGTCCGGCGTGGGTGACGGCGGAGGGAGCGAAGAAGATGCGGCCCTCCGCGGCCGCCACCACCGTACGGCCGCGCCGCACCAGGTCCGCGCCGCGGGTCGCCGCGCCGACGTCCACCGTGTCCCCGGCTGCGGCACCACCGGTCACGGCACCGCGTAAGCGCGGCTCGGGCACGGCGGCCGGCAGGGTCGCTCCGTCCGCACGTCCCGCCGGACGACGTGCGGTGATCACGAAGTGGTCACCCGCCTCGATCAGCTCCGGCAGCCGGCTGGTGGCCCGTACGACCGCACTGAGTTCGCGGAACGCCTCCGGCTCGGCGCCCACCTGGTCGATGTACGGACGCATCCACGCCGCGGCGCCCTCCAGCGAGTGCACGTCGACGATCTCCAGCCCGGTGGCACGGAGCAGATGCCGAGCCTCCTCCAGCGCGTGCGTCCGCACGGGGGGCATGTAGTCGGCACGGGACTCCGCGGACAGGGGCCGGTACCGGCCGTGGCTCAGGTAGTCGTCGCCGAACAGGGAGCGGATCTCGGCGAAGCGTCCCCGCTTGAGCAGATCCCGGACGATCGACGTCCTCGTCAGGAACGTCGCGAACAGGTGCCCGCCGGGACGCAGCGCGCTCGCGGCCCGGCGCACGCACTCCGCCGCGTCCGCGTCGTCCACCAGGTGGTACAAGGGTCCGAACAACAGGACCGCGTCGAACGTGCCGGGTGGGACCCGCAGGTCAGCGGCGCTCGTGTGCTGCGTGTCGAGCAGGTGGGAGGCGAGCCCCGCCTCGTCGAAACGCCGGCGCGCCTCCGCGAGGCATCCGGCCGACAGGTCCACGAGCGCCAGACGGTGGCCCTGCCGGGCCAAGGTCAGGGCGTGCCGCCCGGGACCGCTCCCCACGTCCAGGACGCGGCTGCCGGGTGCCAGCAGATCCGGCAGGATCTCCCGGTGGATGACCTCGAACTCGAGCCGGTGGTAGGCACCGTCCTGAGTCCGCTGCCACTCGCGCAGCGGGTCGCTGTCGTAGAAGGCGCGGACCTCCTCAAGCGCCGTCCCGGCTCCAGGCGCCGTCAGCGGTGAGCCGGACGAGTCCCCGGGCCGCGAGGGACCGGAGCCGTGCTTCGAGGACGCGGGGGCCGATGTCATGTCCGAACTCACGTAGCCTCTCGTCGATCTGGGCGGTGGTCATGGGCTCGGCGCGCAACAGACACGCAGCCGTCTGTTCGAAGTCCCGCAGCACGCGCCAGGGCAGGACCAGCGCGGGAAGCGCTTCCATCCGCTGCGCCGCGAATTCCGGAGCGGGCTCGGCGCGGGTGTCGGCGGCCAGACAGACCAGACGCGCGTCGACGCCGAGGTCGTCCCGCAGACGACGCCGGTAGAACGCCGCGGTGCGCCCCGAGTCGACCACCTCGTCCACCAGCAGCACAGTGCTGCCGGGCTCGGGCGACACCGGTGTCAGCAACCCGTCGGCCGCCCCGAACAACGCCACTCGCGCGTCCCCGGCGTCGTCCGCACGCGCCGTGGCTCCCAGCACCGGAACGCCCGGGAAGTGATCGGCCAGGCACTGGGCGACGAGCCACCCGCCCTGGAAGATCCCGACCAGCGCGGCCGGCTCCACGCCCGCCGTGTGCACGGCGTCGGCGAGCGCGTCGATGTCGCGCTGCACCGCCGCCCAGGACACCATGCGCGACGCACGGTCCTTGGCCGCGCGGAAGACGAGGCTCTCCCTCGCCTCTCCCGTCAGTTCAGCCATGGCGCACCTCCGCACCGTAGAGCTCCCACAACAGGGCGTGCAGCCGGTCCGAACCCCCCAGGACCCGGGAGAACTCCCCTTCGTCCGATCCGTCGTGAGCGCTCCGACGCTTGCGGCGGGCCCACAGGCTCGCCGCCGCGGGCATGCGCCCGCCCGGTGCGCGCACCAGGTCCTCCATGAGCCACAGGTGTTCCTCCACGGTCCGGCCCAGGGCGGTTATCTCCTCGGGATGGTTGAACGGAGTGCCCACGTCGAAGGTGAGCGGTGCCAGGTACACGGCCGCGGGAGCCCCGACCAGGACGTCGCGCAGGGCCGCATGGGTGCGTCCCGTGAACACCGAGTCGTCGATGTGCACCAGCACGCGGCCCTCGGCCTCGATGCCTTCCGTACGCCACCCCGCTGCGGAGACGCGCCCCATCTCCTCCTCGTGCACGGACAGTCGGCACACGGCCGACTCGACACGCGCGCGATCCGCCTCGGGCATCAGGGCCGTCCACAGCGGACCGGCGGACATCGCTCCGAAGGCCTCGCTCAGCAGCAGGACGGGAAGGCCCGGGTGGGCCGCCCGGACGGCGGGCCAGCGCTGTTCGTACGCCGCGACGACCTGCCAGAGGCAGTCGCCCTCCCGGATCGCCCGTACCGCCCACGCCGGTGGCTGCAGCCGCGCCACCTCGGCACCGAGGTCACGGAGCACGGCGTGCAGGCCCGGGTCGGCCGCGACGGCGTGCACCCGTTCGGCCCAGGTGTCGGGGCGAGCGCGATACGGCTCGTTCCACAGGTGCCAGGCACTCTCGGCCAGCACCTGCGAAACGTTCCGTAACGCGGAGTCGACGAGCTCGGCCGCGGCCCCGGCGCGAAGGTGCCTCGCGGTCCACGCCGCGGCGCACAGGTCGTTGACCATCGCTTCCAGGAAGGCGAGCCAGGCCAGCCACCGCCCCCAGGAGATCGGCACCACGGCGGTCTCCTCGGCGAGCTTGGCCGCGTGCTCGGCGAAGCGCGGCCAGCCGTCCTGGACGACCTGCCAGCGCACGGCTGCGGGAGGGACCCGGCGCGGAAGGTGCATCTGCGCGTCCGCCGCGTAATAGCGATAGCCGCGGAGGTGGGTCCACCCGTCCCGGGTGACGGTGTCGGTGAAGAACGCCCGCGCCGTGTCCCCGAGGTCCTCGAGGTCCGCGCCGGTCAGCCGGAAGCCGCCGCCTGGTGCCATATACATGCCAAGATCGGCGTCCCCGCCGGGCGTCGCCACCGCGCCGGACTCACGCAGCCGCCCGCTCCAGTCGCGGCTCAGGGACCGCTGGTGGGAAGCGATCTCCCGTGCGATCCGCAGAACGTGACGGCTCTCCTCACCGGTCAGCCTCGTGCCGACCGGCTCCGCGGTCATCGACCGCCGCCCGCGGCGGGACCGCCCCGTTCTCTCAGGACGTCGGCGAACGCGTCCGCGTACGCCTCGATCCGGTCCACCGTGTCCTCGGCCGTCACCGTGACCGACAGCCGGTCCTTCTCGTAGGCGCGGGCGCCCTCGAACGGCCCGCACAGCCTCGGTCGCCACGTCGCCTCCGCATGGCGCAGCGGAGGAGTCCTGGTGAACAGGGGCATCGAGTCGAGCGAGCCGATCGACGGCCGGTGTGCCGGCACTCCGGCCCGTTGCAGGGCCTTCACCGTCCGCTCGTAGCAGGTGGCGTCGTCACCGGACGTGACCAG
Organism: Streptomyces sp. NPDC017936; assembly: GCF_044328485.1. Classification (NCBI taxonomy): domain Bacteria; kingdom Bacillati; phylum Actinomycetota; class Actinomycetes; order Kitasatosporales; family Streptomycetaceae; genus Streptomyces; species Streptomyces sp. NPDC017936. The sequence goes on from NZ_JBIRHK010000012.1 coordinate 46,935, forward strand.
CGTGGGCCGGTAGCTGAACCAGCCGCCCATGCCCACGTCCTCCCGCACGCGCGGCGGCCGCACCCCCGGGATGTCCTCCAGCCTTGCGCTCAGGCGGCTCAGCAGCTTCTGCCGCCGCTCGACGCGCTCGACCAGGTGTGCCGCCTCGGACCAGGCGATCACGGCGGCCAGCGGGTGCAGCCGGTACTTCAGTCCCATGCCCGTGTCCGAGAACGCGCGCAGCTCCGGATCAGTGATCCGCTCGGAGCGGCCACGGTAGTGACCCGCGAGACAGGCCCGCTCGAACAGGGTCCGGTCCTTCGTGGCGAGGAAGCCGCCCTCACCGGCGACCAGCGTCTTCGCCGCCTGCATGCTCCACACCGCGACATCGCCGACGGTGCCGACCGGGCGGCCGCGGTAGGTGGACAGGTAAGCGTGCGAGCAGTCCTCGATCAGATTCAGCCCGTGTTCACGGCAGATCGCGGCGATCTCGTCGAGCTCGACCGGGTGTCCCAGGTTGTGGGTGACGACCACGCACCGTGTGCGATCGGTGATCGCCTCCCGCACCGCCGCCGGCGAGATGTTGCCGTTGTCCGGGTCGACGTCCACCAGGACGGGAGCGAGACCGCACTGAAGGGCCGGCGTGACGGAGGCGTGGAACGTCGTGACCGGGGCGATGACCTCGGAACCCGTCGGCAGGTCCAGGGCCAGATAGGCGGAGTGGAGCGCCGCGGTACCCGAGCTGCAGGTGAGCACGTTCTCGATCCCCAGCAGCTCTTCCAGCCGGCGTTCCAGGCGCTCGATGATCCCGGAGCCGTCGCCGATCGACAGCGGGTTGCCCTGCTTCAGGTAGCGCGTGACCTCCTCGATGGTGCTCTCGGCTATGCCCGACCCACCGACCACAGGCTTCCCCCTCGCTACCGTGACGCGGCCCGGCGCAGGGGGACGACGAGCGGCTCCGCTCCCGGTCTTCGAAGGGAAAACCTGGAGCAACTCCCCTGCGGCTTGGGCCGATTGAGGGAACGATGTTAGCCACCTAGATCGTTTTCAGGCAATGACTCATTCACGCCTCGCCGCCGGAACGGCTACACAGAGCGATCACAGGAAGCCGTGGACCGCCACCTGCGGGCCGGCCCGCGCACGGCCGATTCCGGCCGCCGCGATATGCGTTTCAGGGCACCCCTGATCCTCTGATACGCTTCTTCAGCGACGTCGGCCCGGCCGGTCAGCATCGAAATCCTCACCAGGAGCAACCACTGGCGGGACAGGATGCTGAAGCAAAAGGACGACGTCACTTGTGCGAGACTGTTCACGCAAGTCGCGCAAGATCTTGGTCCTGTGGAGCAGTTTGGAGTGCTCGCCACCCTGTCAAGGTGGAGGCCGCGGGTTCAAATCCCGTCAGGACCGCTGAGATCTCCCCGGAGATCTCGTGGCTGGGTAGCTCAGTTGGTACGAGCGTCCGCCTGAAAAGCGGAAGGTCGCCGGTTCGACCCCGGCCCCAGCCACAGGTGAAAGGCCCCGATCCTCGGATCGGGGCCTTTCTCGTGTCCGGGATCGGCCGCCTCGGCGTGCGCGTGGCCACGTCGTGTCGGCCGGGGGCGTGGGTCACAGGGGACGCGCAGGGCCTTCGGGACAAAAGCGTTCGCCACGTTTTTCTCCAGGATGAGATCCTGGATCGCGTATGTCTACGCACCCTGCCCCCGCCCTGGGCGCCCTCGCTCCCCGCCTGGCCGAGCTGTCCCTGCGCGATGCGCACCGGCTCGGGCGCAGGCTCGAAGGCGCGCGCAAGATCCGTAAGCCGGAGGCCCGTGCCGCCGTTCTCGCCGAGATCGAGGCGGAGACGGCGAAGGCCGAGGAACGCATGGAGACGCGGCGGGCGCGGGTGCCCGCCGTCACCTATCCCGAACAGCTTCCGGTCAGCCAGAAGAAGGACGCGATCGCGGCGGCCATCCGTGATCACCAGGTCGTCATCGTCGCGGGTGAGACCGGGTCCGGCAAGACGACGCAGATCCCGAAGATCTGTCTCGAGCTGGGGCGTGGTGTGCGCGGCATGATCGGGCACACCCAGCCGAGGAGGATCGCGGCCCGTACCGTCGCCGAGCGCGTGGCCGACGAGCTGCGGACGCCCCTCGGGGAGGCCGTCGGCTGGAAGGTGCGGTTCACCGACCAGGTGAACCCGGACGCGACCTTCGTGAAGCTGATGACGGACGGCATCCTGCTCGCCGAGATCCAGACGGACCGCGAGCTGCGCGCCTACGACACGATCATCATCGACGAGGCCCACGAGCGGTCCCTCAACATCGACTTCCTGCTCGGCTACCTCGCCCAGCTGCTGCCGAAGCGCCCGGACCTCAAGGTCGTCATCACCTCGGCCACCATCGATCCCGAGCGCTTCTCCCGGCACTTCGGCGACGCGCCGATCATCGAGGTCAGCGGGCGGACGTATCCGGTGGAGGTGCGGTACCGGCCGCTCCTGGAGGAGGACTCCGAGGACGCCGACCGGGACCAGATCACCGCGATCTGCGACGCCGTGGAAGAGCTGATGGGAGAGGGGCAGGGGGACATCCTCGTCTTCCTCTCCGGTGAGCGGGAGATCCGCGACACCGCCGACGCGCTCGAGAAGAGGAGGTACCGGTTCACGGAGGTCCTCCCGCTGTACGCCCGGCTCTCGCACGCCGAGCAGCACCGCGTCTTCCAGCCCCACACCGGCCGCAGGATCGTGCTGGCGACCAACGTCGCCGAGACCTCGCTGACCGTTCCGGGCATCAAGTACGTCATCGACCCCGGGTTCGCCCGCATCAGCCGCTACAGCCACCGCACCAAGGTGCAGCGGCTGCCCATCGAGCCGGTCTCCCAGGCCAGCGCCAACCAGCGCAAGGGCCGCTGCGGCCGGACGTCCGACGGCATCTGCATCCGGCTGTACAGCGAGGACGACTTCACCGCCCGCCCGGAGTTCACCGACGCCGAGATCCTCCGCACGAACCTCGCCTCCGTCATCCTCCAGATGACCGCCGCCGGCCTCGGCGACATCGAGAAGTTCCCGTTCATCGACCCGCCGGACCACCGCAACATCCGGGACGGCGTGCAGCTGCTGCAGGAGCTGGGGGCGCTCGACCCGGCGCAGAAGGACCCGCGCAAGCGGCTCACGGAGACCGGCCGGAAGCTGGCCCAGCTGCCGGTCGACCCGCGGCTGGCCCGCATGGTCCTGGAGGCCGACCGGAACGGCTGCGTCCGCGAGGTCATGGTCATAGCCGCCGCGCTGTCCATCCAGGACCCGCGCGAGCGCCCGGCCGACAAGCAGACCCAGGCCGACCAGCAGCACGCCCGCTTCAAGGACGAGACCAGCGACTTCCTCGCCTACCTCAACCTGTGGCGGTACGTCCGCGAGCAGCAGCGCGAGCGCGGCTCGTCGTCCTTCCGCCGGATGTGCAAGCAGGAGTACCTGAACTTCCTGCGCATCCGCGAGTGGCAGGACATCTACACCCAGCTGCGCACCGTCGCCAAGCAGATGGGCATCCACCTCAACGAGCAGGACGCCTCGGGCGACAGCATCCACACCTCGCTCCTCGCCGGCCTGCTCTCGCACGTCGGCATGAAGGACGTGAAGGACGGCAACAAGAACGAGTACCTCGGCGCCCGCAACGCCAAGTTCGCGATCTTCCCCGGTTCGGCGCTGTTCAAGAAGCAGCCCCGGTTCGTGATGTCGGCGGAGCTGGTGGAGACGAGCCGGCTGTGGGCCCGGGTCAACGCGAAGATCGAGCCCGAGTGGGTCGAACCGCTCGCCGGTCACCTGCTGAAGCGGACGTACAGCGAACCGCACTGGGAGAAGGACCAGGCGGCGGTGATGGCGTTCGAGAAGGTCACGCTGTACGGCGTGCCGATCGTCGCCCAGCGGAAGGTGAACTACGGGCGCATCGACCCGGAGGTCTCCCGGGAGCTCTTCCTGCGCAACGCGCTCGTCGAGGGCGACTGGCGGACCCACCACAAGTTCTTCGCCGACAACCGCAAGCTCCTCAGCGAGGTCGAGGAGCTGGAGCACCGGGCCCGGCGCCGGGACATCGTCGTGGACGACGAGACGCTGTTCGACTTCTACGACCAGCGGGTGCCCGAACACGTCGTGTCCGGCGCCCACTTCGACTCCTGGTGGAAGCGCAAGCGGCACGAGCAGCCGGACTTCCTCGACTTCGAGCGGGAGATGCTCATCCGGGAGTCGGCGGAGGCGGTCACCAAGGCCGACTACCCGGACTCCTGGCGGCAGGGGCCGCTGAAGTTCCGCGTCACCTACCAGTTCGAGCCGGGCGCGGACGCGGACGGCGTCACCGTCCACATCCCGCTCCAGGTGCTCAACCAGGTCACGGACGAGGGCTTCGACTGGCAGATCCCCGGCCTGCGGGAGGAGGTCGTGACCGAGCTGATCCGCTCGCTCCCGAAGCCGATCCGCCGCAACTACGTGCCGGCGCCGAACTTCGCGAAGCGGTTCCTGGACCAGGTGGTGCCCGCGCAGGAGCCGCTCACCACGGCCATGGCCCGTGAGCTGAAGCGGATGGTCGGCGTGCCCTTCGACGCGGAGGACTTCGACTGGTCCAAGGTCCCCGAACACTTGAAGATCACTTTCCGGATCGTCGACGAGCGGCGCCGCAAGCTGGCCGAGGACAAGGACCTGGAGGCGCTCCGGCTCCAGCTGAAGCCGAAGGCCCGCAAGGCCCTCTCCCAGGCCGCCGCGGCCACCGCCGAGCGCCGGGGCGGTGAGTCCCTGGAGCGGTCGGGCCTGACGGACTGGACGATCGGCACGCTCACCCGCGTCTTCGAGACCCGCCGGGCCGGCCAGCCGGTGAAGGCGTACCCCGCGCTGGTCGACGACGGCGACACCGTCTCCGTACGCCTCTTCGACACGGAGGCGGAGCAGGCGGAGGCGATGTGGAAGGGCACCCGCCGGCTGATCCTGCGCACCATTCCGGTCAACCCCGCGAAGTTCGCGTCCGAAAAGATGACGAACGCTCAGAAGCTCGCCCTGTCGGCGAATCCGCACGGTTCGATCCAGGCGCTGTTCGACGACTGCGCGATGGCGGCGGCGGACAAGCTGATCGGTGACTTCGGCGGGCCGGCGTGGGATGAGGAGTCGTACCGGAAGCTGTACGACAAGGTGCGCGCCGAGATCGTCGACACGACCGTGCGGACGGTGGGACAGGTGCAGCAGGTGCTGGCCGCCTGGCAGGCCTGTGAGCGCCGTCTGAAGGCCGTCGCCAGCCCCGCGCTGCTCGCGAACCTGACGGACGTGCGCAAGCAGCTCGACGCGCTCGTGCGGCCGGGCTTCGTGACGCGAACGGGGCTGCGCCGGCTGCCGGACCTGATGCGGTACCTGGTCGCCGCGGACCGGCGGCTCCAGCAGATGCCGACCAACGTCCAGCGGGACACCACGCGCATGGAGAAGGTCCACGAGATGCAGGACGAGTACGCGTGGCTGCTGGAGCAGCTGCCCCCGGGCCGGCCCGTGCCGTCCGCCGTCCTGGACATCCGCTGGATGATCGAGGAGCTGCGGGTCAGCTACTTCGCCCACGCGCTGGGCACGGCGTACCCCGTCTCCGACAAGCGGATCGTGAAGGCGATCGACGCGGCGGCCCCGTGACGGGGCCCGCACGGAGGGTGAGTTCGACCAAGGGGCTCACCCTCCTGTAGAGTCCTTCTCGCAGCACAGCGCAACACCGAGTGCCGCGAAACCTGGTCCTGTGGAGCAGTTTGGAGTGCTCGCCACCCTGTCAAGGTGGAGGCCGCGGGTTCAAATCCCGTCAGGACCGCAGTGTGAGAGAGCCCGGATCTTCGGATCCGGGCTCTTTCGCGTGCCGCACGTCCCGCCCCCGCCGAGCGCGCACCGGCACACCCCGTCCGCGCACGCGCCCCGCTCCCTTGACGGCGTCACATTCCGCCGGTACCCCAGAGTTCAGGGCCCCGTTTCCCGCGCGGGCCTCCTGGAGGTGGCGTATGGCGGCATCGGCTAGGCACGAGACGCGGGCGCTGCTCCGCGCGCACCTGTCGGCCGCGTCGTCCTATCGACATCTGACCCGCCACTGTCCGATCTGCCACCGCCTGCTGCGGCTGGCGATGGACGGCGCTCCACGGGGCGCGCGGGACGCGCAGGAGGCCGACGAGGGGGAGAGCCCCACCCCGGCGTGACCGTGTCGGCGTCAAAACCCTTGGGGGCGTGGGCTGGTGGGCGCGGGGGCGGCAAGCGCTTCCTCTATCGCACACGCGTCGGCGGCGACAAGGCCAGTGGCATGTGACGGGTGTCACCGCATGAGTTTTCGGAACAGGGGTTCTTACCCGGCTCCTACAAGTGGTCAATTTAATATGTGCAATTGCACCACTCGGTGCACCCCTCCGGTACCGCCCCGGAGGACGCCCGACGGCCGCCGGAGGGACGCTTCCCGGCAGCCTGCCAGGGATTCCCCAGACGCCGGCCAGGCCGCTCACAGAGCCGTCCGACAGCCGCCGCGGACCGATCCGGGACGGCCTCCGACCGACCTCGATCGACCCCGACCACCATCGATCGCTCCTGACCGCTCCCGGCCAACTCCGCCCGGCTCCAGGCGCCCACGGCGCGACCCTCGCACGGTGCCGGGCCACCGGCCCCGGGGCACAAAAAAATCGCGCTGGACCCGGCGGAGTCCAGCGCGATCGACGACGCACCCTGGGGGAACGGGCCCTGTTGGGGCAGGACCCACGTCGTTTGGAGCCGGTTGTCGGGCGTTCCCACAGGTTGGGGGACCTGGGTTCCGCCCGGTCATTCAGTTGTTCAGGCCTCGCTGCGCTGCTGCGGGATGCCCGCCAGCAGGGCGCGGACCTCGGCTTCGCGGTAACGGCGGTGTCCGCCGAGCGTGCGGATCGACGTGAGCTTGCCGGCCTTCGCCCACCGTGTGACCGTCTTGGGGTCCACGCGGAACATGGTGGCGACCTCAGCCGGGGTCAGCAGCGGCTCAGCATCAGGGGTGCGAGCGGTCATGAGCGGCCTCCTCGGGAGAACCGAACCTTCTCGGTTCTTTCCTCTAAATTCTGCACCTTGACCCGCGTTGCCCGAAATGGCGGACGCGAGTCGAGTCGGTTATAGGACGAACGGCTTGTCCTCGGCACTACAACTACACCATCTGTCCAGCCGTGTCGGCCAAACCGATGGAATTGCCCCCCAGGTGTTCATCGGCGACGGAAGCCGATGGACCGTGCCATAGCGGACAGTCACGCCACTGTGACGATCAGTCACACGGGCGCTCAGGAGTCACCAGACCCCCCAAAGCGTGCAATGCTGAGCTTCCCCCCACAATGGAGCACAAGTGGACGGACGGAGCCCTCCCCGGGCTCCTTGTCCTATTTTGGCACGAGGAGGGGCAAGCGACGCAAGGGCCGCGTACGTGCGGTCCATCACCCTTCGCGGCTCTTGCGCCATACGCCCGGAACGGGGTCGACGCAGGCCGACGCCCCGTCAGTTCCGTGAAGTGCGGTAGACCGTACGCTGTTCGAAGCCCTGACGGCCGTGACGTACGTCACCGAGAAAACGTTTGTCGCGCCTGTCACACCGTCAGTTCGCGGACCGCCGGTCCCGCACCGCCCGCCACCGCTCCACGAGCCGGGCGTACGCCTCCCCCGCCGCGTTCCCGTCGCCCCGCCGCAGCGCGTCGATGCCCTCGGCGACGTCCGCCGCCGAGTGATCGCTCTCCAGGTCGCCGGCCGGCAGGGCGTGGACGAGTCCGCCGTAGTCCAGCTCGACGAGCGAGCGCGGGTGGAACTCCTCGAGCCAGCGCCCCACGTCCACCAGGCCGTCGATGAGCGGCCCCTCGTCCACGGCGTCCCTCAGGGCGCGCAGCCCCCGGGCCACCCGGCGCCGGGCCTGCACCATCGGGGTGCGGTAGCGCAGCACGGGGGGCAGCTCCGCGGTCCCCTTGTCCCACTCGCGCTCGCCGTCGGAGACGAGCACGAACCAGGTCAGCGGGACCTGCCAGGTCGCCGTGCGGATCCAGGGGCGGGCGTCGGGGTTGCGGGCCAGCCAGCGCTCGTAGTCCTGGGCGGCCTGGAGACGGACCACCGGCGGCAGGACCGCGTCCAGGACCGGGCCGGGCAGCTCGTCCCCCAGCTCCCCCAGGGCCTGCCAGCCGCGCAGCCGGGTGCGCCACGGACACACGCAGACCACGCCCTCCGCCTCGAGGACGAACGCGTCCCCGCTCTCCTGGACCGGCACCGCGACCGGCGGGGTGGGCAGCAGGTCGGACAGCGAGCGGCGCAGCTCGTCCTGGTAGGAGGGGAGGTCCGGGCGGCGGGCGTAGCGCGCCCAGTGAGCGCGCTCCGGCTCCGGGAAGGCGGCCAGCGGCTCGTACACGCGCAGATACGCCGCGTACGGAACGATCACCGAGGACACCTGGGGCACTCCTGCTCCCTCCCCCTTCGACCGAGCGGGAAACCCTCCGGCCGGCCCTCGACGGGACCGGAAAACATGCAAATCGTCCCACGTCTGTACTCCGGGAGAAGGTGATCCGCACCACCTCGCGTTCGGCGGGCCGCACAGGCTCTACGCTCATCCCACGGGCCCCGCCACCCGTACGGGAGCCCCGTCCCGATCGCCGCTAGTTACCCAGGAGTCACCACCGTGACCGACGTATCCGGCGCCCCAGTCGACGTACTGCGCACCCTCTTCCACTCGGACCAGGGCGGCCATGAGCAGGTCGTGCTCTGCCAGGACCGGGCCAGTGGCCTCAAGGCCGTCATCGCCCTCCACTCCACCGCTCTGGGCCCCGCGCTCGGCGGTACGCGCTTCTACCCGTACGCGACCGAGGCGGAGGCCGTCGCCGACGCCCTCAACCTCGCCCGCGGAATGTCGTACAAGAACGCCATGGCCGGACTGGACCACGGCGGCGGCAAGGCCGTGATCATCGGCGACCCCGACACGATCAAGACCGAGGAACTGCTGCTCGCCTACGGCCGTTTCGTGGCCTCGCTCGGCGGGCGGTACGTGACCGCCTGCGACGTCGGCACGTACGTGGCCGACATGGACGTCGTGGCGCGCGAGTGCCGCTGGACCACCGGGCGCTCGCCGGAGAACGGCGGCGCGGGCGACTCGTCCGTCCTGACCGCCTTCGGCGTGTACCAGGGCATGCGGGCCAGCGCCCAGCACCTGTGGGGCGACCCCTCGCTGCGCGACCGCAGGGTCGGCGTCGCGGGTGTCGGCAAGGTCGGCCACCACCTGGTGGACCACCTGCGGGCCGAGGGCGCCGAGGTCGTGATCACGGACGTGCGCGAGGAGGCCGTGCGCCGGATCCTCGACCGGCACCCCGAGGGCGTGACCGCGGTCGCGGACACCGAGGCGCTCGTCCGGGTCGACGGACTCGACGTCTACGCCCCCTGCGCGCTGGGCGGGGCGCTGAACGACGACTCGGTGCCGGTGCTGACGGCCGCGGTCGTCTGCGGTGCCGCCAACAACCAGCTCGCCCACCCGGGCGTCGAGAAGGACCTCGCCGACCGCGGGATCCTCTACGCGCCGGACTACGTGGTGAACGCCGGCGGGGTCATCCAGGTCGCCGACGAACTGCACGGGTTCGACTTCGACCGGTGCAAGGCGAAGGCGGCGAAGATCTTCGACACCACGCTCGCCATATTCGCACGTGCGAAGGAGGACGGGATTCCGCCGGCCGCGGCGGCGGACCGGATCGCCGAGCAGCGGATGCACGACGCGGCCCGGGCGCGCGGGTGGTGAGCCGGAGGAGGAGCTTCCGCTGAGCCTCGGGAGGCCCCGTCCCCGTTTCGTCCGCGGGTTTCCTCGGTACCCGCCGGTGGCAAGTTGGAGAGAACTCTCACTTTTCCGGCGGGTCGGCCGCCGAGAAGTGGTTAAAATCGCCACTGACCAGCGAGGACGGGGCACCTCGAAGGTTCTGTGCACACGCGCGTGCCACGGGCGACGTACCGGATGGGTGCGGGCTCAGGTACCGTGGAAGCCCTACGGACCGGCCTCTCTGCGGAGAGTCCGTTCCGGACCATGAACGCGTGTCAAGACTCTGGGGCCGTCGAGCCCCGTCGTTGAGGGGGTCGAGCCATGGGGCGCGGCCGGGCCAAGGCCAAGCAAGCGAAGGTCGCCCGCCAGCTGAAGTACAACAGCGGCGGGACGGACCTCTCACGCCTGGCCGAAGAGCTGGGCGCATCGACGTCGAACATGCCGCCGAATGGCGAGCCGTTCGAGGACGATGAGCAGGACGACGACCCGTACGCACGGTACGCCGAGCTGTACGCGGACGACGACGAGGACGAGGACGAGGAGTCCTCACACCAACATCGTCGCGGCGCTTGACCCTGCGCTGAGCACCCGCCCGGTCGGTGACTTCGGTCGCCGACCGGGTCTTGTGCTGCCTGCGGGGTTCAGCCGGCGTGGTCACCGACCAGGGCGGCACCGGTGGTGTGCTCGCCGCGCTCGGTGATCTCGCCCGCGACCCATGCGTCGACCCCGCGGTCGGCCAGCGTCGCGAGGGCCACGTCCGTCGACGCCTCCGGCACGATCGCGATCATGCCCACGCCCATGTTGAGGGTCTTCTCCAGCTCCAGCCGCTCGACCTTCCCGGTCCGGCCGACGAGGTCGAAGACCGGGGCGGGCGTCCAGGTGGAGCGGTCGACCACGGCGTGCAGGGTGTCGGGGACGACCCGGGCGAGGTTCGCCGCGAGTCCGCCGCCGGTGATGTGGCTGAAGGCGTGCACCTCGGTGGTGCGGGTCAGCGCCAGGCAGTCCAGCGAGTAGATCTTCGTCGGCTCGAGCAGTTCCTCGCCGAGGGTGCGGCCGAGCTCCTCGACGCGCGCGTCGAGGGAGAGGCCGGCCTGGTTCAGCAGGACGTGCCGGACGAGCGAGTACCCGTTCGAGTGAAGGCCGGAGGCCGCCATGGCGATCACCGTGTCACCCGTGCGGATGCGGTCGGCGCCCAGCAGGCGGTCGGCCTCCACGACGCCCGTACCGGCGCCGGCGACGTCGAAGTCGTCCTCGCCCAGCAGGCCCGGGTGTTCGGCCGTCTCGCCGCCGACCAGGGCGCAGCCGGCCAGCACGCAGCCTTCGGCGATGCCCTTGACGACGGCGGCGACGCGCTCGGGGTGGACCTTGCCGACGCAGATGTAGTCGGTCATGAACAGCGGCTCGGCGCCGCACACCACGATGTCGTCCATGACCATGGCGACCAGGTCGTGGCCGATGGTGTCGTACACGCCCAGCTGCCGGGCGATGTCGACCTTGGTGCCGACGCCGTCCGTGGCGGAGGCGAGCAGGGGGCGCTCGTAGCGCTTGAGGGCGGAGGCGTCGAAGAGGCCGGCGAAGCCGCCGAGGCCGCCGAGGACCTCGGGGCGCTGCGTCTTCTTCACCCACTCCTTCATCAGCTCGACCGCGCGGTCGCCCGCCTCGATGTCGACGCCGGCAGCCGCGTAGGAAGCACCGGGAACAGCAGTCTCAGACATTGCCTGGGATCTTTCGGGTTGGTTTCTACGAGGCTTACGGGCGGCGGATCGCGTCGGTCGCGGCCGTGGCGGCCGGGCCCGCGGCCAGCTCCGTCTCCAGCAGCTGCTTGCCGAGCAGCTCGGGGTCGGGGAGGTCCATCGGGTACTCGCCGTCGAAGCAGGCGCGGCAGAGGTTCGGCTTGGCGATGGTGGTCGCCTCGATCATGCCGTCGATGGAGATGTACGCCAGGGAGTCGGCGCCGAGCGAGGTGCCGATCTCGTCGATGGACATGCCGTTGGCGATGAGCTCCGCGCGGGTGGCGAAGTCGATGCCGAAGAAGCAGGGCCACTTCACGGGCGGCGAGGAGATCCGGATGTGGACCTCGGCGGCGCCCGCCTCGCGGAGCATCCGGACCAGGGCCCGCTGGGTGTTGCCGCGCACGATGGAGTCGTCGACGACGACCAGGCGCTTGCCCTTGATGACTTCCTTCAGCGGGTTCAGCTTCAGGCGGATGCCGAGCTGGCGGATCGTCTGCGAGGGCTGGATGAAGGTCCGGCCGACGTAGGCGTTCTTCACCAGGCCGCTGCCGAAGGGGATGCCGGAGGCCTCCGCGTAGCCGATGGCGGCGGGGGTGCCGGACTCCGGGGTCGCTATGACCAGGTCGGCCTCGACGGGGGCCTCCTTCGCCAGGCGGCGGCCCATCTCCACGCGGGAGAGGTACACGTTCCGGCCGGCGATGTCGGTGTCGGGGCGGGCCAGGTACACGTACTCGAAGACGCAGCCCTTGGGCTTCGCTTCCGCGAAGCGGGAGGTGCGCAGGCCGTGCTCGTCGATGGCGATGAACTCGCCCGGCTCGATCTCGCGGACGAAGCTGGCGCCCGTGATGTCGAGGGCGGCGGTCTCGGAGGCGACGACCCAGCCGCGCTCGAGGCGGCCGAGGACCAGCGGGCGGATGCCCTGCGGGTCGCGGGCCGCGTAGAGGGTGTGCTGGTCCATGAAGACGAGCGAGAAGGCGCCCTGGACCTGCGGGAGGATCTGGTGCGCGGCCTCCTCGATGGTCAGCGGCTTGCCGTCCTCGTCGACCTGGGCCGCGAGGAGCGCGGTGAGCAGGTCGGTGTCGTTGGTCGCCGCGACGCGCGGGGAGCGGCCCTCCTGCTTGGGCAGGTCGGCGACCATCTCGGCGAGCCGGGCGGTGTTGACGAGGTTTCCGTTGTGGCCGAGCGCGATCGAACCGTGCGCGGTGGCCCGGAACGTCGGCTGGGCGTTCTCCCACACGGAGGCGCCGGTGGTCGAGTAGCGGGCGTGTCCGACCGCGATGTGACCCTGGAGCGAACCGAGCGAGGTCTCGTCGAAGACCTGGGACACCAGGCCCATGTCCTTGAAGACGAGGATCTGGGAGCCGTTGCTGACCGCTATTCCCGCGGATTCCTGGCCCCGATGCTGGAGGGCGTAGAGCCCGAAGTACGTGAGCTTTGCGACCTCTTCGCCCGGAGCCCAGACACCGAAGACGCCACACGCGTCCTGGGGGCCTTTCTCACCGGGGAGCAGATCGTGATTGAGTCGACCGTCACCACGTGGCACGCCATCGAGTGTAGGCGAGGTCGACCACTGGTCCGAATTGGGGATACTTGCCGGTAACTTGATCTCGGTCCCGCGCCCCTTCCCCCCTCCTCACCATTTCCGCAGGTCAGCACGGCGTTTCGGCGATCGTTCCGGGCCTCGGGCGGGCTCCGGGGGCGGCCCGCCGGTCCGCCGGCGCGGATCCGTGAGTGAGGTGTCGCACATCATTCGGGTCGGTGGGGCGGGGGGCGCGGGGCGGGGTCTCAGCCCTCGGTCAGCCGCACCCGGTCGCCGTCCCGCGTGCTCAGGGTCAGCTCGCCGTCGTCGACCCCGGCGGTGAGGACGCCCTCGGTGAGGGTGCGGGACAGGAGGCGCTCGAAGGCCATCGGAGCCTGTGCGCAGGCCATCCTGGTCGACCTGACGTCAGTGAGCCGGACACGGTCGCCCTCGACGGCGGCGTCGGCGTGGAAGGTGTTGCAGCCCCAGGTGCCGGCCGCCGTGCCGTCCTCGATCGTCATGTGCGCGTCGTCCGGGGCCCGGTGGGTGGTGCCGTCCACGGTGACGCTGTCGACGTTCCACCGGACGCCGGTGACGGCCTGCTCGACGCCCACCGAACCGCTGCCGGGCCGCCCGCCGTCCGCCTTCTCGCTGCCGCAGGCCGCCGCGAGGGGCACGAGGGCGACGACGGCGGTCAGCAGCAGGCGTCGCGTGCGCCCGGGCCCCGGCCGGGGCGTCCACGGGTGTTTCCGCGTGTACCTCTGCTCATGCATGCCGATTCGACGGGCGGGTGGGGCGGCCGGTTCCCCGCGTCCCCCCGGTCCCGGGCGGGGGCCGTGCCGCGGTCCGGCTCAGCTCATCAGCGGCAGCAGGTGCGCGAGGTCCGCGCGCTCGCCGCTCGCGCTCACCTTCGCGTCCTCGACGGCGTCCTTCCAGGCCAGCCGCCCGGTCGCCAGCCGGATCCAGGTCAGCGGGTCGGTCTCGACCACGTTGGGCGGGGTGCCGCGGGTGTGCCGGGGGCCCTCGACGCACTGCACGACGGCGTACGGCGGGACGCGCACCTCGGTCGCGCCGCCGGGCGCCTTCACGGCGAGGGCGTCGGCGAGGAGGCGGGTGGCGGCGGCGAGCGCCTGGCGGTCGTACGGGACGTCCAGGCCGGGGACCGCGGCGTTGAGGTCGTCGGTGTGGACGACGAGCTCGACGGTGCGGGTGACCAGGTAGTCGGCCAGGGGCAGCGCGCCGGCGTTGGTCCGGAGCAGCCGGGTGCCGGGGTGGGCGTCGAGCTGCTCGGAGAGGCCCTGCGCCACGCCGGTGAGGTAGGCGTCCGGGTCGGGGTTCCGCTCGGCGAGCCGGCGGGTGAACTCGTCGATGGCCGCGGCGTCGGCGGAGGTCGCGAACGGCCAGTCGAGGACCGTGGCGTCCTGTTTCGCCGGCTCCGGCAGGTCCAGGGACCGGCCGATCGCCGTGAGGGCCATCCCGATGTGCGCGACCAGTTCCCGCACGCTCCACCCGTCCAGGCGCGTGGGCAGGTCCAGTTGCTCGGGAGCGAGGCCGCGGACGGCGTCGTGGACGTGGCCGAGCTGGCCGAGGACGGCCGTACGGATCTTGGCCGGGTCGTAGGTGCGGGCGCGCTTCTTGGCCGGGGACATGAACGGCAGCCTATGCGCGCCGCGGCACCGCCGGAGGCGTCTCGAGGATCTCCCCGTTGCGGGGCGCTCCGAGCCCGCGCCCGGTGAAGGGGATGCCGCGGGCGGTGTCCGGGGCGGGGCCGTCCGTCAGCGGGAAGTGCGGGTGGGGCTCGGTGGGGCTGCCCGAGTCGCCGCACCGGGCCGGCGGCTGCCCGGCGCCCACCCGGTCGCCCTCGCGGACGGTGAGCGAGCCGCGCCGCAGAGGGGCGTGGAGCGCGTGGGCGCCGTCGCCGAGGTCGAGGGCGGCGTGGTCGCCGACGACCCGCTCGGCACCGGACGGGTCGCGCGCGGACGCCTCCGCGGTCGTCAGGTGCGGCGCCCCCGGCGGCGAGGTGCGGCTGAGGTGGTCGCGCTGCCCGCCGACCGCACGCACGACGCCGGCGTCGGCCCCTGCGAGCGGCGGAACGCCGGAGGCGGGGCGGAGCCCCCGTCCGGCGGACCGGACGGGGGCTCCGAGGGCGGTACGGGACTAGGCGAGCAGCGCCGGGATCGTCCGCTCGTGCACCTCGCGCAGCTCCTCCAGGGTGAGCGTGAACTCGCCCTGGACGTCCACGGTGTCGCCGTCGACGACACCGATGCGGGTGACCGGGAGGCCCCGGGCGCCGCACATGTCGTTGAAGCGGACCTCCTCCGAGCGCGGCACGGCGACGACGGCGCGGCCGGCCGACTCGGAGAACAGGAACGTGAACGCGTCGAGCCCGTCCGGTACGACCAGGCGCGCGCCCTTGCCGCCGAGCAGCGCCGACTCGACCACGGCCTGGATCAGGCCGCCGTCGGACAGGTCGTGCGCGGAGTCGATCATGCCGTCGCGGGAGGCGGAGATCAGGATCTCGGCGAGCAGCCGCTCGCGCTCCAGGTCGACCTTCGGGGGCAGGCCGCCGAGGTGGTCGTGGACGACCTGGGACCAGGCCGAGCCGCCGAACTCCTCGCGGGTGTCGCCGAGGAGGTAGAGCAGCTGGCCCTCCTCCTGGAAGGCGACCGGCGTGCGCCGGGCCACGTCGTCGATGACGCCGAGGACCGCGACGACCGGGGTCGGGTGGATCGCCGCCTCGCCCGTCTGGTTGTAGAGCGAGACGTTGCCGCCGGTCACCGGGGTGCCGAGCTGCCGGCAGGCGTCCGCCAGGCCGCGGACGGCCTCCGCGAACTGCCACATGACGGCCGGGTCCTCGGGCGAGCCGAAGTTCAGGCAGTCGGAGACGGCGAGCGGCTTGGCGCCGGTGGTGGCGACGTTGCGGTACGCCTCGGCGAGCGCGAGCTGGGCGCCGTGGTACGGGTCCAGCTTGGCGTACCGGCCGTTGCCGTCGGTCGCGATGGCGACGCCGAGGCCGGTCTCCTCGTCGATGCGGATCATGCCGGAGTCCTCGGGCTGGGCGAGGACGGTGTTGCCCTGCACGAAGTGGTCGTACTGCGAGGTGATCCACTTCTTGGAGGCCTGGTTGGGGGATCCGACCAGCTTCAGGACCTGGTCCCTCAGCTCCTCGCTCGTCCTCGGCCGGGGCAGCTCGTTCGCGTCGTCGGCCTGGAGGGCGTCCTGCCACTCCGGACGGGCGTACGGGCGCTCGTAGACCGGGCCCTCGTGCGCGACCGTGCGCGGGTCGACGTCGACGATCTTGCCGCCGTGCCAGTAGATCTCCAGGCGGTCGCCGTCGGTCACCTCGCCGATGACGGTGGCGATGACGTCCCACTTCTCGCAGATCTCGAGGAAGCGGTCGACCTTCCCCGGCTCGACGACCGCGCACATGCGCTCCTGCGACTCGCTCATGAGGATCTCCTCGGGCGAGAGCGTGGAGTCGCGCAGCGGAACGTCGTCCAGGGTGACGCGCATGCCGCCGGAGCCGTTGGAGGCCAGCTCGGAGGTGGCGCAGGACAGACCGGCCGCGCCGAGGTCCTGGATGCCGACGACCAGCTTCTCCCGGAACGCCTCCAGGGTGCACTCAATGAGGAGCTTCTCCTGGAAGGGGTCGCCGACCTGGACGGCCGGGCGCTTGGAGGGCTTCGCGTCGTCGAAGGTCTCGGAGGCGAGGATCGACGCGCCGCCGATGCCGTCGCCGCCGGTCCGGGCGCCGTACAGGATGACCTTGTTACCCGCGCCGGAGGCCTTGGCGAGGTGGATGTCCTCGTGCCGCATGACGCCGATGGCGCCGGCGTTGACCAGCGGGTTGCCCTGGTAGCAGGCGTCGAAGACGACCTCGCCGCCGATGTTCGGCAGGCCCAGGCAGTTGCCGTAGCCGCCGATGCCGGCGACCACGCCGGGCAGCACGCGCTTGGTGTCGGGGTGGTCGGCGGCGCCGAAGCGCAGCGGGTCGACGACCGCGACCGGGCGGGCGCCCATCGCGATGATGTCGCGCACGATGCCGCCGACGCCGGTGGCCGCGCCCTGGTAGGGCTCCACGTACGACGGGTGGTTGTGCGACTCGACCTTGAAGGTGACCGCGTAGCCCTGGCCGACGTCGACGACACCGGCGTTCTCGCCGATGCCGACGAGGAGGGCGTCGGACTGCGGGGCCTTCTCGCCGAACTGGCGGAGGTGGACCTTGGAGGACTTGTACGAGCAGTGCTCGGACCACATGACGGAGTACATGGCGAGCTCGGCGCCGGTGGGGCGCCGGCCGAGGATCTCGACGATCCGCTCGTACTCGTCCTTCTTCAGGCCGAGTTCGGCCCAGGGCAGCTCGACGTCGGGGGTCGCGGCCGCGTGCTCGACCGTGTCCAGAGGCGTCCGGCTCATGCGTTGACCAGCTTCTTGAGGATCGAGGTGAAGAAGGGGAGGCCGTCGGTGCGGCCGGACCCGATGAGGGGCTCCACGGCGTGCTCCGGGTGCGGCATGAGGCCGACGACGTTGCCGGCCTCGTTGGTGATGCCGGCGATGTCGCGGAGCGAGCCGTTGGGGTTGACGTCGAGGTACCGGAACGCGACCCGGCCCTCGGCCTCCAGCGCGTCGAGCGTGTACGCGTCGGCGACGTACCGGCCGTCCATGTTCTTCAGCGGGATGTGGATCTCCTGGCCGGCGCTGTAGTCGGCCGTCCAGGCGGTGTCCGCGTTCTCCACCCGCAGCTTCTGGTCGCGGCAGATGAAGTGCAGGTGGTCGTTGCCGAGCATCGCGCCGGGGAGCAGGTGGGCCTCGGTCAGGATCTGGAAGCCGTTGCAGATGCCGAGGACCGGGAGGCCGGCCTTCGCCTGCTCGATGAGGGGCTCCATCACCGGCGAGAAGCGGGCGATGGCGCCGGCGCGCAGGTAGTCGCCGTAGGAGAAGCCTCCGCACAGCACGACGGCGTCGACCTGGTGGAGGTTCTTGTCCTTGTGCCAGAGGGCGACCGGTTCGGCGCCCGCGAGGCGGATCGCGCGCTGGGTGTCCCGGTCGTCCAGGCTGCCCGGGAAAGTGACGACGCCAATACGAGCGGTCACTTCGCGGCCTCCGCGACTTCCTCGACCTTGACGGTGAAGTCCTCGATCACGGTGTTGGCGAGGAAGGATTCCGCAAGATCGTGGATGCGGGCGAGGACGGCCTCGTCGACCGGACCCTCGACTTCCAGCTCGAATCGCTTTCCCTGACGTACGTCGGAGATGCCTTCGAAACCCAGCCGCGGCAGTGCGCGCTGCACCGCCTGGCCCTGGGGGTCGAGGATCTCCGGCTTGAGCATGACGTCGACTACGACGCGTGCCACTGGCACTCCCGGTGTTGTGGTGCTGAGCAGGTTCCTGCAGGTGTCCCCGACAGGCACCTTCAGCGTACCCGCACAAAATTTCTACGCGAGTAGAGTTGGAGGAATCTACGTGAGCGCGATCACGATCGGGGAACGGAACGGGTGACCGGACGGCCGTTCATGAAAAGTTCCGGGAAAGATCCCACCGGTACCCGGCTTCCCTATTGCGCCGGGACACGCTGGCAGATTTAGTCGAACGTCACATTCCATTGGCGGGCACTGTACAAATGAAATGGCAATAGCCGATACTTTGCCCCATAACAGGCGGACAGCCGACAACTCCGTGACGTCTTGGCACGTCATGGCGGAGCTGTCGCACGAAGGGACCGATATTCGTGGCGCAGAAGGTCGTGGTCACTCTCTTTGACGACATCGACGGCTCGGAAGCGGCGGAGACGATCGCCTTCGGACTCGACGGCAAGTCGTACGAGATCGACCTGAATGAAGCCAATGCCGGGAAACTGCGTGAGGCGCTCGCGCCGTACGTGGAGGCCGGCCGCAAGCGGTCGAGGTCCGGCAAGGCGTACCAGCAGACCGAGGTCGCGCCCGACCCGGCGGCCGTCCGGGCCTGGGCCCTGGCCCACCGGATGGAGGTGCCCGCACGCGGGCGGATCCCCAAGAAGGTCTACGAGGCGTTCGCCGAGGCCCGGTGACCCGACGCGGACGGACGTCCCGGGGCCCCGTCGGCGGGCCCCGTGGACAACCGACTTGCGCTACCCCCCACATGGTCGGCTAATGTCTGGAGCACGCCGCCGGGCGGGGCCGAAAAGCCCAGCTCACGGAGGCCGTGCGGGTGTAGTTCAGTAGCAGAACATCCCCCTTCCAGGGGGAAGGCGCAGTGTGCAATTCCTGTCACCCGCTCCGCACCGCCGTCCCGACCACTCCGGTGGATCAGGTAGGCTGGTGCTCGCGCCGATCGGTGAGAGCCGGTCGGAGGCAATGCGGACGTAGCTCAGTTGGTAGAGCGCAACCTTGCCAAGGTTGAGGTCGCGAGTTCGAGCCTCGTCGTCCGCTCGGGAAAGAGACCCCGGTCCCCTGGACCGGGGTCTTTTCGTGTGCCCGCGGGCTCCTGACATTTGTCATACGGAGCGGTGACAGCGCGCACTGCCGCCCGGGCCCGGCGGCCGGGACGCTTGAGCCATGGAAGCCAGGAACACGGAAGAGCACGTGATAGAGGTCACGGACCTCCGGCGTGTGTACGGGGGCGGGTTCGAGGCGGTGCGCGGAATCTCCTTCCACGTCGGCCGGGGGGAGATCTTCGCGCTGCTGGGCACCAACGGGGCCGGCAAGACGTCGACGGTGGAACTGCTGGAGGGGCTCGAGCGGCCCGACGGGGGAGAGATCCGGGTCCTCGGGCACGACCCCCACGCCGAGCGGGCCGCCGTACGGCCGCGCACCGGGGTCATGCTGCAGGAGGGCGGCTTCCCCTCCGAGCTGACCGTCGGCGAGACCACGCGGATGTGGGCCGGCTGTGTGAGCGGGGCCCGGCCGGTCGGGGAGGCGCTGGAGCTGGTCGGACTGGCCGGCAAGGCCGGCGTGCGGGTGAAGCAGCTGTCCGGGGGTGAGCGGCGGCGGCTCGACCTGGCGCTGGCGCTGCTCGGGGAGCCGGAGGTGCTGTTCCTCGACGAGCCGACGACCGGACTCGACGCGGAGGGGCGCCGGGACACCTGGGCGCTGGTCCGGGCCCTGCGCGACGCCGGGACGACGGTGCTGCTGACCACGCACTACCTGGAGGAGGCGGAGGGCCTCGCCGACCGGCTGGCCATCCTGCACCAGGGGCGCATCGCGGCCGCCGGGACACCCGCCGAGGTGACCGCCGCCCAGCCGTCCCGGATCTCCTTCGAGCTGCCCGAGGGCTACTTCGTCGGCGATCTGCCGCCGCTGGGCGAGCTGGGGGTGTGCGACCACGAGGTCGACGGGCGCTGCGTCCGGCTGCGGACGCGGGAGTTGCAGCGGGCGGCCACCGGGCTGCTGGTGTGGGCCGAGCGGGCCGGGGTCGCCCTGCGGGGGCTGGACGTGCGGTCGGCCTCGCTGGAGGAGGCGTTCCTGCGGATCGCGCGGGAGGCGTCGGATGCGCCGGGTGCGGCGGGTTCGGCGGGTTCGGCGGGTTCAGCGGGTTCGACGGGGACGGAGGTCGCGGCATGAGCGGTGTGACGGTCAGGGGACCGGTGAGCGCGGACGGGAGGCCGGTGACCACGACGGCCGGCCGGATGGCCGCCCTCGCGCGGGCCGAGCTGACGCTGCTCGGCCGGAGCAAGGCCACGCTCATGACGGCCGTCCTGGTGCCGCTCGCGCTGCCGTTCAGCCTGCGGTCGGTGGTCGACGAGATGGACGTCGGGAAGGCGGGGCTCACCGTCGGACTGGTGCTGCTGCCGGCCGCGGTCGGGTTCTCGCTGCTGTTCGGCGTGTACGCGGCGCTCACCGGCATCTACGCGGCCCGGCGCGAGGAACTCGTGCTGAAGCGGCTGCGCACCGGTGAACTGCGGGACACGGAGATCCTCGCCGGTTCCGCGCTCCCGGTGCTCGCCACGGGGCTGGTCCAGAGCCTGGTGCTCGCGGCGGGCTGTACGGCCTTCCTCGACCTGCCGGCTCCGAAGGCGCCCCATCTCGCCGTACTGGGGGTGCTGTCGGGGCTGGTGATGTGCGGGGCGCTGGCGGCGGTCACGGCGAGCGTGACCCGGAGCGTGGAGAGCGCGCAGGTGACGACGCTGCCGTTCGTGCTGGTGTCGATGGTCGCCTCCGGGGTGAGCGTCCCGCTGGAACTGCTGCCCGACCGGGTCGCCTCCGTGTGCGAACTGCTGCCGCTCAGCCCGGTCGTCACGCTCGTCCGCGGCGGCTGGACCGGTGACCTCTCGGCGTACGAGGCTCTGGGCACCCTGGCGACCGCGCTGGCCTGGACGGTGATCGCGGTGTTTGCTGTACGGCGGTGGTTCCGGTGGGAGCCGCGACGCTGACGGCCCCGGGGGACGGGGGCGCCGACATGCCGGGGAACGGGGGCGACGCACACATGCGCAGGCCGGGGGGGTGGTGGCGGCGGAAGAGCACACCGGCGAAGGTCGAGGCCTACACACGGTGGTCCTACCACTTCTTCGCCGTCGCCGAGTTCACGTCGGTGGGGGTGCCGTTCGGCGGCGGCATGTGGACCGGGAGCGGGCTCGTGCTGCCGGTCGTGATGGTCGCGCACTGCGTGCTCTGTGCGGTGACGGCGTCCCGGGCGTTGGACTGGGTGTGCGGACGCCGCCCCCGGCCCGTCCGGCTGCTGTGGACGCTCACCGCCGCCGGCGCCGTGGTCGGCGCCGTCGCGATGTGGCTCGCCGAGCACGGACCGGGCGGCGAGGACGTCGACACCGCGGCCGGCGGGGTGTTCGGGGTCGCCCTGATCTTCGGGGCGGGCACCACCACGCTCGGCGTCCGCGGGTGGCGGCGCGGGTCCGCGGTCGTCGTCGGTTACGCCCTGGGCGCGGGAGCGTTGGCGTTCCCGTTCGGGCTGCCCGGTGCCGCCGTCCTGGTCTCGATGACGGCGGTGCTGATCGGCGGCGCGTTCCTCACCGCCACCTCCGGCTTCTCCGTCTGGCTGCTAGAGGCCGTCTACGCGCTCGACGAGGCCCGCGAGACGCGCACCCGGCTCGCCGTCGCCGAGGAACGGCTGCGGTTCGGGCGGGACCTGCACGACGTGATGGGGCGGAACCTGGCGGTGATCGCCCTGAAGAGCGAGCTGGCCGTGCAGTTGGCCCGGCGCGGGCGGCCGGAGGCCGTGGAGCAGATGATCGAGGTGCAGCGGATCGCGCGGGAGTCGCAGCGTGAGGTGCGGGACGTCGTCCGCGGCTACCGGGAGGCCGACCTCGGGGTGGAACTCGCGGGCGCTCACGGGGTGTTGACGGCGGCCGGGATCGAGTGCGCGGTGCGGGCCCCCGTCGGCGAGACCGACCGGCTGCCCGCCGAGGTGCAGTCGGCGCTCGGCTGGGTGGTGCGGGAGACGACCACCAACGTGCTGCGGCACGGGGACGCCGAACGGTGCTCCGTGGGACTGCTGGTGACGGAGGGACGCGTGGTCCTGACGGTGGAGAACGACGGCGTGCAGGCCTCCGGGGAGGGGACGACGGCCCCCGGCGCCCCGGCGGGGTCTCCGGGAGGGGGAGGCGTGGACGCCGGCGGCGGGTCGGGACTCGCCGGGCTGCGGGAGCGGCTGGCGCGGGTGGACGGGACGCTGGAAGCGGGTTTCGCCGGGGCCGGGACGTTCCGGGTGGTGGCCGAGGTGCCGCTGGGAGAGGCGGCCGTGAGGAAGGAGGTCTCCGCATGACCGTGCGGGTGCTGCTCGCCGACGACGAGCATCTGATCCGGGGCGCGCTCGCCGCGCTGCTGTCGCTGGAGGACGACCTGACGATCGTCGCCGAGGCGGCCACCGGTCCGGAGGCGCTGGCCATGGCGCGGGCGCACGAGCCGGACGTGGCCGTCCTCGACCTGCAGATGCCGGGCGCGGACGGTGTGAAGGTCGCCACATCCCTGCGGGCCGAACTGCCCGCCTGCCAGGCGCTGATCGTCACCAGTCACGGTCGGCCCGGGCATCTGAAGCGGGCGCTCGAGGCGGGTGTGCGCGGGTTCGTCCCGAAGACGGTGAGCGCGCAGCGGCTCGCCGAGATCATCCGGACCGTGCACGCCGGGAACCGCTACGTCGACCCCGAGTTGGCCGCCGACGCGATCGCCGCCGGGGACTCGCCGCTGACCTCGCGGGAGGCCGAGGTGCTCGAACTCGCCGCCGACGGGGCGCCCGTCGCGGAGATCGCCGAGCGGGCCGCGCTGTCGCCGGGGACCGTGCGGAACTACCTCTCGTCGGCCGTCTCCAAGCTCGGGGCGGAGAACCGTCATGCGGCGGTGCGACTCGCTCGCGAGCGAGGTTGGGTATAGTTGCTTTCGCACCACGGTGCACGCGGACGTAGCTCAGTTGGTAGAGCGCAACCTTGCCAAGGTTGAGGTCGCGAGTTCGAGCCTCGTCGTCCGCTCCGGATCAGACCCCCGGTTTCACCGGGGGTTTTTTCGTGCCCCGTCCGGGGCGGGGCCGGCTGCCCCCCGGTCGTCATCGGGGGGCAGCGTGGCGGATCGCCGGGGCCCCCGCGGGGGTTGCCGGGAGCTGCGCGTGGGTCGCCGGCGGCTTCCGCGCGGATCGCCGGGGGCTTCCGCGCGGGACCCGGGGCTTCTTCGTTACGTCCAGCTCATGCCCGTGAGGCGCTCGTACGCCTCGACGTACTTGGCGCGGGTGGCGTCCACGATCTCCTGCGGCAGCTCCGGCGGCGGCTGCTCGCTCGCCCGGTCCCAGCCGGACGCGTCCGAGGTCAGCCAGTCGCGCACGAACTGCTTGTCGTACGACGGCTGCGCGCGGCCCGGCTCCCACCGGTCGGCCGGCCAGAAGCGGGACGAGTCCGGGGTGAGGACCTCGTCGGCGACGACGAGGGTGTCGCCCTCGTAGCCGAACTCGAACTTGGTGTCGGCGAGGATGATGCCCCGGTCGCGGGCGATGTCGCGGGCGCGGCCGTAGACGGCGAGGGTCGTCTGGCGCAGCTGGGCGGCGGTGTCCGCGCCGACCTGGCGGGCGACCTCCTCGTAGGAGACGTTCTCGTCGTGCTCGCCGACGGCGGCCTTCGTGGCCGGGGTGAAGAGGGGGGCGGGCAGCTCGGAGCCGTCGACCAGGCCCTCGGGGAGGGCGAGGCCGCAGACCGTGCGGGACTCCTTGTACTCGGCCAGGCCCGAGCCGGTGAGGTAGCCGCGGGCCACGCACTCCACCGGGACCATCCGGAGCGGCTTGCAGACCAGGGTGCGGCCGGCCCAGTCGGCGGGGGCGCCGGCCGGGAGCTCGGTGCTCAGGACGTGGTGGGGGACCAGGTCGGCGAGCTGGTCGAACCACCACAGGGAGAGCTGGGTGAGGATGCGGCCCTTGTCCGGGATCTCGGTCGGCAGCACCCAGTCGAAGGCGGACGTGCGGTCGCTGGCGACCATCACGAGGTCGCCCGCCTCGTTCCGGTACAGCTCGCGCACCTTGCCGGTGTGGAGGTGCACCAGGCCCGGTACCTGCTGGGGCTCGGGCTTTTCTACGAATCCGGACACGGTTCCTCCCCGTGGTTCTGTCCAATGGCTTGATTGTTCCTTACACCAGGATTGATCGAGGACAGAGGGTCGGAGGCCGCGGTCGGGGCGCGGGCGTCAGTCGTGCTTGCAGATGCGGTCCAGGAGGTTCGCGGTGGCGCGCTGGATGCGGGGGTCCACATGGCCGGGGCGGTCCAGGGCCGGGGACCAGGCGAAGGTTCCGGAGGCGAAGACCAGGGCGCCGGAGGGGGCCCGGTAGAGGGAGGTCTCCTGGTGGCGCAGGACGCCCTGGCCATCGGTGTACGGGGAGTGGGCGAGGAGGGTGCGCTCCTCGTGGGGCGGGAGCGGGGTGCGGGGGAAGTAGCGGTCGGCCTCGCCCGCGACCAGGCCCTCGATGGCTTGGCCCTCGTGGGCGCCGGTCGACTCCCAGAGCCAGTGGTCGGCGTTGCGGACGATCAGGGGGTGCGGTTCGGGCACCCGGCCCGCGTACTGGATCCCCAGGACCTGCTGCTCGGCGCGGTCGACGTCCCGCCAGAGGACGGAACGGCCGGGCCCCTTGCGCTTGCGGCAGGTCAGGAGGCGGCCGGGGACGCCGGAGGGCGACGGGCCCAGCTCCACCTGCCAGTACAGGGTGTTGGCGGAGAGGAAGACCAGCGAGGTGCCGCTGTCGCGGGCGACTTCCACGGTCCGGCGCATGGCCTGCGACCAGTACTCGTCGTGGCCGGGGAAGAGCAGGCCGCGGTAGCGGGTGGGGTCGACGTGGCCGGCGTGCAGGTCGCGGGCGTCCGCGTAGGCGAGGTCGTAGCCGTAGCGCTCGGCCCAGCGGATGACGTCGTAGGCGTGGCCGACGTGGAGGGGGAGGCCGGAGCCGGCGTAGGGGCGGTCGAAGGAGACGGTCGTCGCGGCGTCGGCCTCGCCCAGCAGCCGGCCGTTCTCGTCCCAGGCGTGGTAGAGGCTGGCGCCGGTACGGCCGTCCTCCGGGTACAGGTTGTAGGCCTGCCAGGTGACGTCGGGCAGCACCAGGAGCAGGTCGGCCGGGCGGGTGTCGCGGACCGTGAAGGGGATGTGCGAGCGGTAGCCGCCGACGGTGGTGAGGACGGCGACGTACGCCCCCACCTTCCAGTCCGACGGGACCTGGAGGCGCCAGGAGAGCCACCAGTGGTGGCAGGAGACGGTGCGGTCGGCGGTCAGCGGCGGGGGCTGGACGATGCCGGAGAGGCGCGGGCTGGTGGTGATCTTGGCGGCGCCTTCGCCCCGGTAGTGGCCGATCCGGTAGATGTCGACGCTGAATTCCTGCGGCGGGTCGACGGTGACGTGGAAGTCGGCGGCCTCGCCCGGAGCGACCGCGCCGGTGGAGATGAAGCCCTTGATCTGACGGCGCACGTCGTCCGCGGAGCGGGGGCCTCCGGCGCTCCGGGGCGACGGGATCCGGGGGGCGGACTCCGGGGACCGCGTCGGGGCCGGAACCGGCATCGGGTCGACGTACCAGGGGACCATCTGGCCGGTGTCGCCGAAGTACGTCTCGCCGCCGCGCAGCCAGGGGAGGGGACCCTGTCCGAAGGGGTCCGTCACGGCGTGCGCCAGCGCTCCCGACTCCCACCGGCGGATGTGGTCCTGTCCCATGGTGCTCCCCTCCCTGTGGCTCCCCGTGCCGGTGTGCCGTGCGGTGGTGGTCCGCCGCCGCGGCGGGTCGGCCGTCGCGGCGGGTCGGCCGTCGCGGCGGGTGTCGCCCGCGTGGCGGCTTCGTCGTGTGCGGTGCTGCCGACTGGTGCTGCGGGGCGTCCGTGGTGCTTGACGTGCCCTGGTGCGCGTCGTGCGGGTGGTGCCGACGGCGCTGCGGGGCACGGTCGTTCGTGTGGCTGTCCTATGTCACACGCCCATGCCATGGGCGTGAACGATCCCAGCACATCACATAACGCGCGCAGACAGTCACTATTCGTTGCGAATTGGCCGAAAGTGGAATTGAACACTCCGTTGTCCGCAGGTGGTGTGCGGGTGGCTCCGCCGGCGCGCGGGTGACTTCGTCGGCGCGCGTCAGCCGAGGCGTACCGGCTTCTCCGGGCGTATCCCCAGCTCCACCAGCCAACTGCGCAGCGGGGCCGCGTCGCCGTCCTCGACCAGGCTGAGGACGCGGGGCGCCAGGTCGGTCACCCGCATCCCGTCGACCAGGAGCGTCGGGCCGTCCAGCCAGTCCAGACCGGGTGTGGCTCCCACGGTGTCCATCGCGGCGCAGCAGACCATCGCCGTGACGTGGTCGGTGAGCAGTTCGCGGTCGGTGCGCGGCGGCTGGAGGGGGAAGAGCGGGAGCGTGCCGCCGTCCCCCAGGGCGGCCGGGTCCGCGCCCTGCCCGGCCGCCGGGGCGCCCACCGGGTCCGGCGGCGGCGCGGCCTCGGTCTCCTCCCGCGCCACTTCCGCGCCGAGACGCGCGGCGAGGGCGGCGCTGCGGGGGTTGGGGGCGGGGAGGTCTTCGTCGCCCCCCGGGCCGACGGGGGCGGCGGCGGGCGGGGTGGTGTCGGGGCCGGGGGTGGGGGTGGTCCCGACCGGCGCAGCCGGTGACGGCGCGGGGGCTTCCGGGGTGGCGGCCGGGGCGCCCACCGCCCCGGCGACCGGGCTTTCCCCCGTGGTCGCCGGAGTGCCCGCTCCGGCGACCGCGTTTTCCGCTGTGGTCGCCGAGGAGTCCGCCTCGACGGCCGGGGCTTCGGGGGTGCGAGCCGGAGCACCTGTCGGGTCGGGGGCGCCGGCGTCCGTGGCGGCGGACCCGGAGACGTCCGTGGAGACGGGAGACACGGGCCCGGAGACGTCCGTGGAGGCGGATCCGGAGGCGTCCGCGGGGACGGCTCCCGAGGTGATCGCCGAGGTAGGACCGGAACCGTCCGTCGCAGTGTCCGGCGCCGCGGTCGTCGGAGCGGACGCGGAACCGTCCGCGGCGGCCCTAGGCGGGGCGGTCACGTCTGAGGACCCGGTACCGCCCGTCGCAGCGGCCGGTGCGGTGGCCGGTGGGGCCGGGGTGGCGGCCGGCGCCGTCGGGGTGGCGGTCGGCGGGGTCGTCGGGGTGATCGTCACGGTGGTCGGGGGGCGGTGGGCGTTCCAGCGTGGTGCGTCGGGGTCCGTGCCCGTCAGGTGGTCCAGGACCCGGGCCAGCGTCGGGCCGTCGGAGGCCGGGGTCGTGGGATCGGGCGGGCGACGGACGCCCAGGGCGTCCAGGACGCGGTGGAGACGGGCCGCGTCGGTGCGCCACTTGCGGTCCACGACCTCGTCCGGGTACTCCTGCCAGTCCACCGGCGACCAGCCGGGACCGGGCTCCGGCGGGCCGCCGTGGAAGAGGCGGGCGGCCAGCAGGGAGGCGGCCTCGTCGACCGCGCCGGGCTCTTCGAGAAGGTCGCAGGCGGGGCGTTCACCGAGACGGGAGGCGAAACCCTCGGCCAGCCGGTCGCGCCGGGACAGCTCCGTCAGGGCGGCGACGACCCCCGCGTCCAGCCGGGACGGCCAGCGGCCCATCCGCCAGGCGGGCAGCGCCACGCGGGTGAGGAGCCGGTCCCAGCCCGCGTAGGCCAGGCCCACCTGTTCCTGGGCGACGATCCGCAGGCCGTAATCCACAGCCTGTGCACGCTCGGCGGCCGCCGCCGCCACGCCCCGCTCCATCTCCGTCGCGTGCGCCCGGCAACTGCGGAGCAGCAGCCGGGCGACCCAGCCGATGCCCGCGCAGACCAGGCGGACACCGGGACAGCGGTCGCGGTCGGCGGAGACGGCCACCGCGGCGTCCAGTCCGCGCACGAAGCGCCGGGCGGCCGCTATGTCGGGGTGCGCCGAGGGTCCCGTACCGGCGACGACCGGCGCGAGGACGGCGCGCAGCTCGCCCACCCGCATCCACCACAGGAACGGCGAGCCGATGACGAGGACGGGAGCGGTCGGCGTGCGGCGGTGGAGGTGCCGGCCCGGCCCGGCTATCTCGTCGGGGCCCCGGGACACGGGCGGACCGTGGGCCGGATGGGCCCGGTCCTCCAGCCAGCTGTCGCAGTCCGGGGTGAGCGCTATCGCGGACGGCGCGGGGACGTCGAGCCGGTCGGCCAGGTCACGCACCAGCCGGTACAGGTCGGGAGCGGCGGTCTCGGCGATCGCGACCGTGGGGCTGACGGCGGGACGGGCACGGGCGACGACCAGGGCCACGACGCCGGCGGCCGGCAGCACGAGGAGCGCGAGCACGGACAGGACCCAGCGGGCGACGTCCCAGCCGGGACCCACGAGGTGCCCGGCGGACCCGCCCGCCAGCAGGATGACGGCCGCCGCCGCGGGCAGCAGCGCCACCGCGAGCGCCCGGCCGCGGATGCGCAGCACGGCCAGCGCCCGGGCCCTGGCGGCCTGCGCGCCCGCTTCCCTTGCCATACCGGTCACGGCCGGACCTCACCCCCTCCCCTCAGTCCTGACTTTTCGGCTCTTGCCCACTCCCCCACTGTGGCACCCGCGACTGACATCGCAATGCCGGTGGGCCAAGTGCCGGAACGCTTGCGCCGCACCCTAGTTGGCCCCCCGCCCTCCGTCAGCCGGATGAGCCCGCGCTCACTCGATGGAATGGCTCTGGGGAGAGGTGGATGACTGTGGGCAAAGAGCAGGCCCCGGATCCCATGGCGCTGCCATGGGGAATCCGGGGCCCGGAAAGTCGAGGTCAGGGACCTGGGGAAGGCGCCCGCCCGCGAGCCGCTACGCGCCCGCCGCCGCCTTCTCGGCGATGTCCGTGCGGTGCTGGGAACCGTCGAGCCCGATCCGCGCGACGGACCGGTACGCCCGCTCGCGGGCCTGCGCGAGGTCCTTGCCGGTCGCCGTGACCGAGAGGACCCGGCCGCCGGCGCTGACCACGGCGTCGCCGTCGCGCTTGGTCCCGGCGTGCAGGACGTAGGCGTGCGGCGCGTCCTCGGCGGCCACCTCGTCGAGGCCGGTGATCGGGTCGCCGGTGCGCGGGGTGTCCGGGTAGTTGTGCGAGGCGACGACCACGGTGACGGCCGCCTCGTCGCTCCAGCGCAGGGGCGCGAGGTCGCCCAGGTTGCCGGTGGCGGCCGCCATCAGGACACCGGCGAGCGGGGTCTTCAGGCGGGCCAGGACGACCTGGGTCTCGGGGTCGCCGAAGCGGGCGTTGAACTCGATGACGCGGACGCCCCGGCCGGTGATCGCGAGGCCGGCGTAGAGCAGCCCGGAGAAGGGGGTGCCGCGGCGGCGCATCTCGTCCACGGTCGGCTGCAGGACGGTCCGCACGACCTCGTCGACGAGCTTCGGGTCGGCCCAGGGCAGCGGGGAGTACGCGCCCATGCCGCCGGTGTTCGGGCCCTCGTCGCCGTCCAGCGCGCGCTTGAAGTCCTGGGCGGGCTGGAGCGGGACGACCGTCTCGCCGTCGGTGATCGCGAAGAGGGAGACCTCGGGGCCGTCGAGGAACTCCTCGATGACGACCCGCTCGCACCCGGCCGCGTGCGCCTTCGCCACCTCGACGTCGCCGGTCACCACAACGCCCTTGCCGGCGGCCAGGCCGTCGTCCTTGACCACGTACGGGGCGCCGAAGGCGTCGAGGGCCTCGGCCACCTCGTCAGGCGTGACGCACACGTAGGAGCGGGCGGTGGGCACGCCGGCCGCGGCCATCACGTCCTTGGCGAACGCCTTGGAGCCCTCCAGTTGCGCGGCCTCCCCGGAGGGGCCGAAGACCGGGATGCCCGCTTCGCGCACGGCGTCGGCGACCCCCGCGACGAGCGGGGCCTCGGGGCCCACGACCACGAGGTCGGCGCCGAGTTCCCGGGCCAGCGCGGACACCGCGCCGCCGTCCAGGGCGTCGACCTGGTGCAGCTCGGCGACCTCGGCGATGCCGGCGTTGCCGGGGGCGCAGTGCAGCGCGGTGACGGCGGGGTCGAGGGACAGTGAGCGGCACAGGGCGTGTTCGCGGGCGCCGCTGCCGATGACGAGGACGTTCACGGGGGCCAGCCTAACGGGCGTCGGCCGGGGTGCTTTGTGCGGGCTTCCGAAGGGAGGGGCGCGGATCGTTCGTAGGTTCCTCCGACACGGGGCCCGGACGCGGAAGCTCGCGCGGGCGGGCGTCAGGCGCGCGGGCACGGGCCCGGCGCGGGGACACGAGCCCGGCGCGGGGACACGAGCCGGGCGCCGGCCGCCCCTACTCGTTCGTGAACTCCTCCATCACCGTCGCCCCCAGCTCCCGCACGATCAGTTCGTGGCCCGACAGGGCGGACTCGTTGAGGTCGGGGTCGTCGTCCTCGGGGATGTCGTCCTCGGGGGCCACGTGTTCGGGGGCGGGTGCGGCTTGCCGGGCGGGGGTGGGGGCAGGGGCGGCCGTGGGCGCCGCCGCGGGCGCGGGACGGGCCGGCGCCGGGCCCTGGCCTGCGCCGGGCCGGGGCGCGGGAGCAGCCGGGGAGGCCGTACCGCCACCGCCGTACCCGCCGGAGCCGCCGAATCCGCCGGCCGCACCGCCGCCCCCGCCGAAGCCGGAGGGGCCGGGCGCGCCGGTGGCGCCGCCGAATCCGCCGGCCGGCGGTGCGGAACCGCCGGAGGCGTCGACGATCGCGTCGATCTTCCACTGGACGCCGAACTGCTCGGTCAGCGCCTGGCGCAGCACGTCCTCACTGCCGCTGCTCGCGAAGTTGTCGCGGGCTCCGGCGCTGACGAAGCCGAGTTGCAGGGTCGTGCCGTCGAAGCCGATGACCTGCGCGTTCTGGCTGAGGAGGATCCAGGTGAAGCGGCGGCGGTTCTTGACCGCCTCCAGGATGTCGGGCCAGAGCGTACGGGGGTCGAGGCCGCCGGCGGGGGGCGCGTAGGCGGAGGCCGCGGGGGCCGCCGCCGGTGCGGGCGCGGCCGGCGGCGCCGCGGGCGGGGTCGCGCGAGTCGCCGGGGGGCGGGCGCCGCCGCCCGCGGGGGCGGCCGTGGGCCAGCCGCCGGGCCGGCGTCCGCCGCCCGTGGGCGCGGCCGTGGGCCAGGCCCCGGGAGCGGGAGCCGAGGAGGCGGGGCCGGTCGCGGGAGCGGCTTCGGCGGACGCGGAGGCCGCGGCCGGAGCGGGCACGGGCGCCGGCGGAGCGGGCGCCGGCGGAGCGGGCGCCGGCGCGGCGGGCGCGGGTGCCGGGGGTACGGGCACGGCCGGGGCCGGTGCCGGCGGGACGGCCTGCGGCGGCGCGGCGTGGGGCGGAGCGGCGTGGGGCGGAGCGGCCTGGCCGCCGCGTACGGCCGCGCGGGCGGCCGCCGCGCCGCCGCCCGGCGCGATCGGCGCGGCGGCCGCTCCTCCGTGGGCCTCGGGGCCGGGCACGTACCCCATGGCCGGCATGGCGGTGGCGCCGGCGGCGGAGAAGTTCACCCCGCGCTCGATGCGGTCGAGGCGGGCCATGACGGAGCGCTCGTCGCCGTAGGCGGCGGGCAGCAGGACGCGGGCGCAGATCAGCTCGAGCTGGAGTCGGGGCGAGGTGGCGCCGCGCATCTCGGTGAGGCCTTCGTTGACGAGGTCGGCGGCGCGGCTGAGCTCGGCGGCGCCGAAGACGCCGGCCTGGGCCTGCATCCGCTCGAGGACGTCGGCGGGGGCGTCGATGAGCCCCTTCTCCGCCGCGTCCGGGACGGCGGCGAGGACCACCAGGTCCCGCAGCCGCTCCAGCAGGTCGGCGACGAAGCGCCGGGGGTCGTTGCCCCCCTCGATGACGCGGTCCACGACCTCGAAGGCGGCGGCCCCGTCCCCCGTGGCGAAGGCCTCGACGACGGAGTCCAGGAGGGAGCCGTCCGTGTAGCCGAGCAGGGAGGTGGCCATGGCGTACGTCACCCCGTCGGCCCCCGCGCCGGCGAGGAGCTGGTCCATGACGGACATCGAGTCACGCACGGAGCCGGCGCCGGCGCGCACGACGAGCGGCAGGACGCCCTCCTCGACGGGGATGTCCTCCTGCCGGCACACCGCGCCCAGGTAGTCCCGGAGGGTCCCCGGCGGCACCAGCCGGAACGGGTAGTGGTGGGTCCGCGAGCGGATGGTCCCGATGACCTTCTCGGGCTCGGTGGTGGCGAAGATGAACTTGAGGTGCTCCGGCGGCTCCTCGACGACCTTGAGGAGCGCGTTGAAGCCGGCCGACGTGACCATGTGGGCCTCGTCGATGATGTAGATCTTGTAGCGGCTGCGGGCGGGCCCGAAGAAGGCCTTCTCCCGCAGGTCACGGGCGTCGTCCACACCGCCGTGCGAGGCGGCGTCGATCTCGATGACGTCGATGGAACCCGGTCCGTTCCTCGCCAGGTCCCGGCAGGAATCGCACTCCCCGCACGGGGTCGGCGTGGGCCCCTGCTCGCAGTTCAGGCACCTGGCCAGGATGCGGGCGCTGGTCGTCTTGCCGCATCCGCGCGGCCCGCTGAACAGGTACGCGTGATTGACCCGGTTGTTCCGCAGTGCCTGCTGCAGCGGGTCGGTGACATGCTCCTGCCCGATGACCTCGGCGAAGGACTCCGGGCGGTAGCGGCGGTACAGCGCGAGAGACGACACGCATACGAGGTTATAGGCGCCCACTGACAACCGGACGCACCCAGATCGGGCCCGGGAACGCGAGCGCCCCCCACGCACCCGCCAGAGCCGACCTACCCTTGCTGCCTTCCGGCCCTGGGGGAGTTCAGTCAGATAGCGCCGCGTGAGGGGCTGCGCCCACAGTACCCGATGGCGGCCGGGAGGAACGAGTTCGCGAGCACTCCTCTCGGTCATGTAATGTTTCCGGCGGAGGATTCGCCTAGAGGCCTAGGGCGCACGCTTGGAAAGCGTGTTGGGGGCAACCCCTCACGAGTTCGAATCTCGTATCCTCCGCCGGCCCAGAGGGCCGGACCGCGCAAGCGGTCCGGCCCTCTGGCTTTTCCCCGCCTCGGTTTCCGTCCCGGTCGGCTTTCCGGCCGGCTGCGGGGGCTCCCCGAGCAGCTCCCCGACCCGCCGGGCGACCTCGCGCGGTATGACTCCCGCCACACGGATGCCGCCGCGTCCGCGGCGCCGTGAGCGTCCCGGGCGATCGACGGTGGCACGGTGGCGCCGGCGACGGTGCCCCTGTCGCCGACGGGCCCGTCGCGCCTCAGCGCTTCCGTTCGACGACCTCGAACGGGGTGGCGGCGGTGTACTGCGTCTCGCCGCCGGGCAGGCAGTTGGCCTCGGGGTCGGTGCCCAGGCCGTCGCAGTGCCGGGCGCTCAGCCGCACGAACACCGTGGAGGTGTGGTGACCCGGCTTGAGCGGACGCAGCGGGGGCGTGGCGAACGTGGCGACCGGCAGACCACCGGACACGACGACGAGGCGCAGCACCTCGGGGCCGAACGACACGCTCCGCTCGCGGGGCGTGCCGATGTCCTGGACGATGCGCGCGCCCAGGAACTTGAGGACGAAGTCGTCCGTCGGCTCGGGCAGCGACGGGGTGTAGCCCGCCGGGTACACGGCGCCTTCGGCGCCGGGCGCCGTGACCCAGCCCGGGAACGACCGCACCCACTTCTCACCCGCCGGCGCCACCCGGCAGGCGGGGGGACCGATGATCGGTTCCCTGATGGAGAGCAGCGCGTTGAGATCGGTGCCGTCAGGGGTCAGGCAGGCGTTCGTGGCGGGGGGAGCGCCCGATGCCGGGGGCCGTGGCGCGTCCTCCGCCCCGGTCCGGGCCTGGGCGCCGCCGCTCGCGGTCGCCAGCACTGTCACCAGCGCGGCGGAGACGACTGTCGCGCGGATCCTCGTCGGTTTCATTGACCACCTTCCGGGGTCGTGTCGGTGTCGTCGTCGAAGGCCTGGGCGCCGGGTCCGGCGCGGCCTCGCACACGGGTCGAGAATGCCCCGCACTGCCATTTCGCCCATATCGGACACGCCGTTCATCTGATGTGACGGTCGGACAGTTCGTCGGGCGGCAGGGCCGGTCGGCGGCACCTCCCCCGCCCCGTCCTGAGTACGCGTACTCAGGACCCACCCGCCGAACGGCTGGTGACGGCGTCCCGGCCCGCCTGGCAGAGTCACCCCCATGCCCTTGCCGACGTCCGCCCGTCGCCGTCCTCTCGCCGGTGCCGGCCTCGTTCTCGCCGCCTCCCTGACCCTCACGGCGTGCGGGCAGGTGCGCGCCGCGGATCCGGTGGCCGGCGGGGCCACGTCCGGTTCCTCGCCGGCTGCCGCGCCCAGCGCCTCGCCGAGCACCGGGGGAACCTCTCCGTACGTGGAGCCCGGGGCCGGGGACGGCGCACCCCACCACCACGAGAACAACGGCCACCGGCAGGAGGGCGAGATGTCTCCGGCCCACGCGCGTGACGCCCAGCGGGAGGCCGACCGCGTCCGGCCGGTGCTGGAGCGGCTGTGGAAGCGGAAGCAGTGGGATCCCCCGGCCGTGCGCGCGGCCCTGCTCGAGCTCGGCTACGAGGAGGAGCGCGTCGCACCGGACGGCAGGCGGCTCGGCGGCACCCTGACCGTCCGGTCGATGTTCCCCCGCTACCGGGACGGCGGGTACGTCACGCCGGAGGGGGCGCTGGTCGCCGTGCGCGTCCATGACGACGCCTGCGTGTCGGGCTTCGTGCAGAAGAGCAACTACGAGGTGCGGGCCACCGGCCCCTACCCGGAGACCGGCTGCTTCGAGCCGCCGTACGCCCACTGAGCGGACCCCTCGGGCCCGCCCGGCACCCTCGGCCCCTCAGCGCGCGATCCGCACCGTCTTCGTCTCGCTCACCTGGTCGATGTCCGACGTGCGCACCGTCACCTTCATCTCCCAGGTGCCGGGGATGGGCAGGTTGAAGGAGCTCGCGGCCCAGTAGCCGCCGCGGTCGGCGAGCTTGGCGTCGAGGGGGCCGATGTCCTGGCTGGGGAGGGTGAAGGACAGGCGCAGCTCGGGGATGCCGATGAAGCCGCC
Organism: Streptomyces sp. NPDC017936; assembly: GCF_044328485.1. Lineage (NCBI taxonomy): Bacteria > Bacillati > Actinomycetota > Actinomycetes > Kitasatosporales > Streptomycetaceae > Streptomyces > Streptomyces sp. NPDC017936. The sequence goes on from NZ_JBIRHK010000012.1 coordinate 82,235, forward strand.
GTCGGGGCCGTAGACGACGGCCTGGACCGCGTTGTCGCCCACGCGGCCGGGGTCGAGCGTGATCTGGACGGTGCCGCGGGCGCCCGGGGTGCCGGGGGCGCTGAGATCGAAGGGGACGGTGGTGACGGAGGCGACGGGCAGCCCGGCGGACTGCTCGGCGGCGGCCGCGGCGGCCTCGGAGCGGGCCGGCAGGGTGCCGGTCAGGACGGTCGTGAGGCCCAGCACCACGACCGAGACGACGACCTCGGCGAGGACGGAGCGGCGCAGGGCGCGCCGGTGGGCGTCCTCGGCCGGGGTGAGCGGCGGGTCGTCGGCCGGGGGCCCGTCGGCCGGGGGTCCGTCGAGCGGCGGGGGGCCGCCCACCGGCTGCGGGACGCGGGTCCGTACCGCGGCCCGGTTCTCGATGTCCGCGTCCACGCGCACGCGTGCCTCCGTTCCCGCCGGCGTCGTCTCCGGCGCCGTCGTCGCTCGTGCCGCCTCCGTCACCAGCCGTCCGGTCCACCGCCGGGACAGCGTGCCCGCCGCCAGCAGCAGCGCCACCGCGACCAGCTTGGCGAGCAGGAGCCGGCCGTACGGGGACCCCGTCAGCGCGCCGGGGGATCCGAGCCCGCGCCAGGACTGGTAGACGCCGGTCACCACCAGGACGGCGACCGAGACGGCCGCCAGCCGGGAGAAGCGGGCCGCCACGAGAGCCGGGAGGGCGTCCCGGCGCAGCAGGGTCAGCAGGGCGGTCAGGCCGCCGAGCCAGGCCGCCGTCGCCAGCAGGTGCAGCACCGAGGACGCCATCGCGACCGGGACCTGGATGCCGGCCGACGCGTGTTCGGCGGCGGCCCAGCTCAGGGCCAGGCCCACGGCGAGGACGGCGCCGACGGCCAGGTCCGTCCGCGCGGGCCGCTCGCGCCGCCGCTGTCGTACGAGGAGGACGGCGGCCGCCGCCAGCAGGGCCAGCCGGGCCGCCAGGGCGAGGCCGGGGCGGCCGTCCAGGGTGCGGGCCAGGCCGGCCGGGTCGAGGGCCTGCCCCGGCCCGGCGCCCGTCTCGTAGGGGGCGCGGAGCAGGAGCAGCAGCACGGTCGAGCCGGTGAGGACCGACCAGCTCGCCACCAGCGGCCGGTGCAGGGGGCGGACGTCCGGCGGGCGGCAGACGGCCACGAAGACGGCCATGCCGACGAGGAGAGCGGCCGCGCCGTACGCCAGGTAGCGGCCGATCTTGTGGAGGCCGGCGGTGGCCGGTTCCTCGACGGGGCCGGTGGACAGGGGCGCCGAGGTCGCCGACGGCCGGCCGACGGAGAAGGTGAAGGCGCCGGCGATGGGGTGGCTGTCCGCGGACACCACCCGCCAGGCCACCGTGAAGGTGCCGGTGCCGAGCTCGGCGGGGAGGGTGACCCGCGCGGTGTCGGCCCGGCCGTCCGCGTGCCGTGCCTCGCCCGTCTCGACCCGCCGGTTGCCGGGGTCGAGGACGCGGAAGGAGTCGTCGAGCAGGCCGACGGACTCGGTGAAGGTCAGGGTGATGCTGCGGGGAGCGGTCTTGACGACGGATCCGTCGGCGGGGTCGGCGCCGCGGAGGGCGGCGTGGGCCGACGCCGGTCCCGCGCCGGTGAAGAGGAGCAGGACCAGCAGGGCGCCCAGCAGCACCGGCCCCCGGAGCCGGCGGCCGCCGGCTCCGGGGCGTCCGGGGGTCCTTGCCGTCCCGGCCGTACCGCCTCGTCGTCCGCCCTCGCGCCCTGCAGTCACGTCGCCGCTCCGTACCTCGGACTCGTGTGCTCGGGGATACGTACGGACGGCGGCCCGGTCCTGCTCACCGGTGCAGCCGGTCCCCTCCGCACCGGGGCAGGCCGCCCGGCCCGCCGGCGCGTCATGGACGGGAGAGCTCCGTGAGCAGGGCGGCCCGGTCCGGGTGGCGCGCCGTGAGGTCGGCCGCGTTCCCGTGTTCGTAGTCCTCGTAGGTGAAGCCGGGGGCCGTGGTGCAGCCGAAGAGGGTCCAGGACCCGCCCGCCGTCACCCGCGCGCCCATCCAGGTGCGCGCGGGGACGGTGAGCTGCGGCTGCTGTCCGCCGAGGACGTCCGGGCCGAGCACGGCCGTGCGGGAGGTGCCGTCGGGCGCCAGGAGCAGCAGCTCCAGGGGGTCGCCGAGGGAGAAGTGCCAGACCTCGTCGGCGGGCAGGCGGTGCGGGGCCGAGAAGTCGTCCGCGGTGAGCAGGGCGACGATCGCGGTGCCCGCCGGGCGGCCGTCCGGCCCCTCGGGCCCCGCCCAGGTGCGGCGGAACAGCCCGCCCTCCCGGGGGATGGGCTCCGTCCCGGTGGGGGTCCCCCCGCGCGAGCGAAGCCGAGCGTGGGGGAGGGCGACGAGGTCTTCGGCGGTCACCGGGCCGTGGGTGGTCACCCGGGGAAGGCCGCCTCCCGCCGCAGGAACGCCAGTTGCGCCTGCTTCTCCGGCAGGTACACGTCCGGCAGGTCGATCTCCGGCAGGGTGACGACCGGCCCGGCCTCGAATCCCTGCCGGAGGAAGCGGGCGATCGCCTTGTCGTTGCGCACGTCCGGGTCGACCACCACCCGCCGCCGGTCCAACCTCAGCAGGACGTACGACGCGAAGGCGGTGAACAGGGCCGACGACCAGCCCGGCCGCGCGTCCCCGCCGTCGGCCGGCGCGAGGAGGACGTGGACGCCGATGTCGCCGGGCTCCACCCGGTAGCACTCGCCGACCCGGTCCTCCGCCGGCTCGTAGGTCTGCAGCAGGCCGGCCGGGGTGCCGTCCAGCTCGGCCAGGAAGGCGTGGTGGGTGTCGAGGCCCGCCATGTGGGCGTAGATCTCGGCGACCTGGTCCCTCGTCAGGCCGTTCATGCCCCAGAAGCGGGCCCGTTCCTGGCTCACCCAGCCGTGGACGACGTCCGCGTCGCCCTCGGCGTCGAGGGGCCGGAGGCCGACGGTGCCGAAGCCGTCGAACACCTGCTCGTGGACGTAGCGGTCAGACATCGCTCTCCTTCGTCAAGTGCGCCCAGTCGGTGACGACCGGGGCCAGCTCGCCCGTGAGCCAGAGGGGGAGCTGATCGTGGTGGTGGGGGCTGCCGGGATGGCCGGAGGCGCCGTGGGGCACGACCCACCGGCTGTTCTCGCGGCGGGCCAGGTCCCACACGTAGCGGGCGGCGGGGCCGCGGGCGGCGAGGTCGGTCAGGCCGGGCACGGCCGAGGTGCACAGCACGCAGTCGTGGTCGCCGGACAGCGCCGGGGCCTGCTGCGCCGGGTCGGGCAGGGCCCGCCAGGGGACGAGGCGGTGCGTGTCGCCCCAGCGGGCGGCCGGCTGCGCGGCGACCTCCTCGACGGCCTCCCGGACCAGCGCCGGCCGGTCGATGCCGTAGAGGTCCTCGGCGCGCAGGAGGTGTTCGAGGGCGTAGCCGACACGGGGGAGGAGGGCCAGCCAGGGGAGGAGGACCTCGGGGTAGGCGGGCGGGGTGGTGAGGGCGGCGAAGGCCGGCTGGGCGGCCAGGCGGCGGACGAGCGCGCTCCGCAGGGCCGCGAACCGTGCCGCGTCCTCGCTGTCGGCGTCCATGCGGCGGTCCCAGCGCAGGAGGCGGTCGCGCAGGCCGGCCGCCGGGCCGGTCAGGTCGTCGAGGGCGGCGAGGTGGTCCAGCAGCGGGGCGGCGGACGCGAGATGGGTGTCCGTGTGGATCGCGGCCATGTCGTCGGCGGACCAGGTGCGGCGCCCGTCCAGCAGTTCCCGGATGCGGTCGGCGCGGTGCGGCGGGGCGAACTCGACGCCGAGCGGGGCGGCCGGGCCGCGCTGGTTGGCCATGACCGCGATGCCGTCGGTGAGTCCGGCGCGGGGCATCTCGTGCCAGCCGGTCCACTCGTGGCCGGGCTCCCAGGCGGGCACGAGCCGGACGCGGTTGGCCCGGGAGCGCACCGGCACCCGGCCGGCGACCCGGTGCAGCAGTCCGCCGTCGGTGTCCGCGGCCTGGACGACGTTGACCGGTTCGGCCCAGACGTCGAAGGCGCGGTCGACGTCGGCGACCCGGCGGGCCCGCAGCAACGGCAGGAGCGCGGAGAAGCCCAGGTCCCCGGTGACGCGGGGCGGGTGGCGCAGGGCGAGCGCGAGCGGGGTGCCGTCGTCGAGGCCCTCGGGGCCGCCCGCGATCACCGGGCCGCGCTCGGTCTCCAGGACCTCGACCTCGACGGTCTCCTCCCCCGCGACCCGGACGAGTTCGGTGTGCCGGGCGACCCGCCGCCAGGTCCCGTCGGGGCCGAGGGCCTCCACCCCGGCGCCGGTGCGGCGCAGCCGTTCGCGGTAGAGGTCCTGGTAGTCGGCCATGGCGTTGGTGATGGCCCAGGCGACGGTGCCGGTGTGGCCGAAGTGGGCGATGCCGGGGACGCCGGGCACGGCGAGCCCGACGACGTCGAACTCGTCGCAGGCGAGCCGGATCTGCTGATAGACGCCGGGGTCCTCGATGAAGCGGTGCGGGTCACCGGCGATGAGGGCCCGGCCGGTGCCGGTCCGTTCCCCGCCGACCAGCCAGCCGTTGCTGCCGGAGGTGCCGGGCCCGTCGGTGGCGAACAGGCCGACCGCGTCCTCGCCGAGGTGGCGGACGGCCTCCTCGCGCCACAGCTTGGCGGGGAACCCGGCGAAGAGGATGTGGGTGGAGAGCCAGACGGCGAGCGGGGTCCAGGGCTCCCAGCGTCCGGGGGCGAGACCGACGCGCAGGAACTCCGGGGCGGGCCCGCCGTCCGGGACCCCACCGCTCGCGCCGGCGACGCGGGGGAGGTCGCCCGGGCCGGGGGCGGCCGAGGACGCGCCCTCGCCGGAGCCACCCACGGCGGAAGGCGTGTCCTCGCCGGCGCCGCCCACGGCGGAAGGCGCACCATCGCCGGAGCCGCCCGCAGTCGAACGCGCGCCCTCGCCGGCACCATCTGCGGCCGAAGGCGCGCCCTCGCCAGAACCACCCGCGGTCGCGCGCGTACCGGTACCGGAGCCGCCCGCAGTCGAGTGCGCGCCGGCGCCGAGGTCGGCGGCGGTCGCCGCCAGGCCCTCGTTGACGCCGTCGACGTACGACCGCACCCAGTCGGCGGTCTCCGGATCGCGCTCCTCCAGGGTGGCGAAGCAGCGCCGGGCGGTGTCGTCCAGGCGGGCGCGGCGGACGAAGCGGTCCCAGGGGAGTGCCTCGGGACCGAGGAAGGACGCCGAGGTGCCGCGGGCGCGGTGGCGTTCGACCTCCAGCTGCCAGGCGCGGTCGCGAGCGGTGACCAGGCCCTGGAGGCGGGCGAGTGCACGGGCGTCGCCGGCGCGCAGGTGCGGGATGCCCCAGGCGTCCCGGAAGACGCCTTCAGGTCGGTCGGTCTCGCTCATCACCCTGCAACCCCTTCACCTTTTAGGTTAGCCTTACCTAATCGATCGGTGCAGGAATCGTACGCGAGGGGTGACGGGGCCATGGCGCAGGGGCGGGGCTGGGAGGGCGCGGTCCTCAGGCTGATGCGGGCGAAGGATTTCACGCTCACCGTGACGGACGCGCAGGACGTCACCCCGGACTACCGCCGGCTGCGCCTCACCGACGGCGGACTGCTCGCCGCGACCGGCGTCCACCCGACGATGTGGGTGCGGCTGTGGTTCACCAACGCGGACAAGCCGCACCAGCGGGCGTACACCCTGGTCGATCCCGACCCGGCCGCCGGCGCCTTCTCCCTGGAGTTCGCCCTGCACGAGGGCGCCGCCAGCGACTGGGCGCGGACGGCGAAGCCCGGCGACACCATCGAGGCGACCGTCCAGGGCACCGGCTTCGAGCAGCCCGCGCCCGCCCCCTCCCGCGTCCTCGCGGTCGGCGACCCGGCCTCCCTGCCCGCGATCAACTCCCTCCTCGCGGCCCTCGGCCCCGCCCCGGCGACCGTCTGGTTCGAGGGCGGCGCCGACGGCCTCCCCTGGCCCGCCGGTCCCGGCCGCCACGACCTGCGGCCCGTCCCCCGCCAGGGCTCCGGGGCGGCCCTGGTCGACCGGGTGAAGGCCGAACTGCCGTCCCTGCTGGAGGACACCCCCGCCCCCTACGTCTGGATCGCCTGCGACACCCGTACGACCCGCACCCTGGCGGCGTACGTGCGCAAGGAACTCGGGGTCCCGAAGGAGCGGGTGCACGCGCTGGGGTACTGGCGGGCGGACTGACCGGCGCCGGAGGGCGCGCACCGGCCCGGGCCGCACCCGGGGGTACGACCGGCCGCGTCCCGCCGGGACGCCCGGCGGGACGCGGCCGGCGTCCACGGCGAGGCGGAGTCCTTCCGCTCCGTCGCCGACATCACCGGCCCGGAGTCGCCGGCCGGGGTGCGGGCGCACGGGCAGGAGGCGAAGGCCGCGGCCAAGGCCCGGAAGCAGGCCTCAGCCGGTTGACCCGTGCCGGGTGGCGGACGGCTCCGGCCCGGTCCGAGCATGGATCATGACCGAGTCACCGACCGGCTCCCCCTGGGGGCCGGAGTACGACGACCGCAAGGTCCACGCCCGTCACGCCCCGGCCGCCGCCCCACCGCACGGCCACGAACCGGAACCGCCCCTCGAAGGGCCCCTGCACGCCCTGTCGCGCGCGGCCTGGCAGGTCGTGCTGGTCACCGGCCTCGTCTCCCTCGTCCTCGGCGTCCTGGTCCTGGCGTGGCCCGGCCCGTCCCTGGTCGCGGCCGGCGTCCTGTTCGGCGTCTACCTCGTGGTCAGCGGCGTCTTCCACCTGGTGTCGGCCTTCGGCACCCACAGGACGACCTCGCTGCGGGTGCTCGCCTTCGTCAGCGGCGCCGTGTCGCTCCTGCTGGGCCTGTTCTGCTTCCGCGGCCCGATGCAGTCGATCCTGCTGCTGGCCCTGTGGATCGGCGTCAGCTGGCTGATCCGCGGGATCACCCAGACCCTGGCCGCCGTCTCCGACCGGAGCGCGCCCGCGCGCGGCTGGCAGATCTTCCTCGGGGTCGTCACCTTCCTCGGCGGGATCGTGATGATCGACTGGCCGTTCGCGTCGGTCGCCGTGCTCACCCTCGTCGGCGGCGTCTGGCTGGTGGTGGTCGGCGCGGTCGAGACCGTCACCGCGCTCCGCATCCGCGGCCGGGCCCGGCAGGTGCCCCGCACCCTGTGAGCCGAACGGGTGGTTCTCGCCCCCACCGTGCTGGACGCCCCGCGTGTCGCGGGGAGATGACCTGCCATGAGCAGCGCACGAAGCCTCCCGCCCGGCCGCACCTGGCCGCGGGTCGTCGTGGTGCTGCTCGCCCTCCTGCTGCCGGGCGTCCCGGCCGGGACGGGCGCGACACCGCCCGTGGCCGCCGCCGAGATCGCCGAGTACGACGTGCTCGACACGGCCGTGCGCCCCGCCTCGTACGCCTCCCACCGCACCGTCGCACCACCCCCGCGCCCCGCCTCCCGCACGGCCCCCGTCCCCGGCGTTCCGCGGAGCCGCCCCCTCCCCGTGCCGCCCGGGCCGGCGTACGCCCCGGACTCCCTGCGCACCGTGGTCCTGCGCTGCTGACCGGCCCCGCCGAGGTCAGTCAGGACACCGCGAGGAACACGCGGGTCAGTCAGGACACCGCGAGGAACACGCGAAGGCACATGCGAGGGAAACAGCCATGCCCACCGACCCTTACGCGGTCCTGCGCGCGCTGCTGCGCGCCGAGGCCGTACGCAGCACCCCGAAACCGCAGATGAAGACGGCCCCGGCCGCCGACCGGACGAAGGCGCGGCAGGTCCCGGAGAACGGCCGGATCCGCTGACGCGCCCGCGGAGGCGGTGCGACCGCCTCCGCCCGGACTCCCACCTGCTGTTGTCCGTCGGGATCCCGAGCCGCGGGCCTCTCGTACGCCGACCCTTCGTCCACAGCCTGTGCATAACGCGCGTGACGCGCCGGCGCCCCCTCTTTCCCCTTTCGCCCTTCTTCGTCATGTCTTTTCCAGCGTCGCACTCGGCCGCCATGGCTGCGCCCGGAACGTCTGGCCCGGTAGGCTTTCCGTGTGATCTTCAAGCGCATCGGAAACGGCCGGCCGTACCCCGACCACGGCCGGGAAAGCACCCGGCAGTGGGCGGACGTCGCGCCGCGCCCGGTCCGCCTCGATCAGCTGGTGACCACCAAGCAGCAGCTCGACCTCGAGACCCTGCTCGCCGAGGACTCGACGTTCTACGGCGACCTCTTCGCCCACGTCGTGAAGTGGCAGGGCGACCTCTACCTGGAGGACGGTCTCCACCGCGCGGTACGGGCCGCCCTCCAGCAGCGGCAGGTGCTGCACGCACGCGTGCTGGAACTGGACTGAGTCACCGACTCCCGCGCCCCGGCCACGGACCCCGTCCGACGGCCGGGTCTCCGTGCTGCCCGTCCGGTCCCGCTCCCGCGGCACGTCCGGACCCGCCCCCGCCGTCAACCGGTTGGCCCTTTCGGGTTCTCCTGGGCACTGTCGAATGATCATCTAGTAGGCACGGCAGCCATGGCGCACTACGCTGCGCCCATGAGCATGCTGACTCCCCCCGGCATGGGCGGCAAGTACCGGATCACGGGGGACAAATACCCCCGGATGCGCCCTCACCGGCGGCGCGGGCGACTGGTCGGCGTGGTCGTCGCCTGCGGGGCGGTGATCGGTGTGGCCGGCTGGGGCACGTTGCAGCTCATCGACGTCTTCACCGGCGACGGGGGCACGGCTTCGGCCGCCGCCTCCAAGACCGCCTGCTCGACCAAGGCGAGCCCCGCGGCCACCGCGGCTCCCGCCGCGCTGCCCAGGCCCGCGCAGATCACCGTGAACGTCTTCAACGCCACCACCCGCAGCGGCCTCGCCAAGACCACCGCGGACGAGCTGAAGAAGCGCGGCTTCCGGGTCGGCCAGGTGGGCAACGCGAGCGCGCAGTACGACAAGAAGGTCGCCGGCACCGGCGTGCTGCTCGGCCCCGCGTCCTCCCTCAACACCTCGCTGCCGGTCCTCGCCACCCAGCTCACCACCGCCGAGCGCCGCACCGACGCCACCCGCACGGGCGCCACGATCGACCTGATCCTCGGCACCGAGTTCAAGGCGCTGACCGGCCAGGCGGAGGCCACCAGGGCCCTGACCGCCCTGACGGCACCTCAGCCGCAGAAGGCCACGGCGAAGAAGGACTGCTAGGACCCGGCGGGCGGACGGCCCCGCGGGGAACGGCGGCGGCCACGACACGGCCCGGTCCCGCCCCTGGGGGGGGGACCACCTCTGCCTGCCCGCCGTCGACGAGGTGGGGATGGTCCGGGCGTGCTGCGGGCGCAGGCGCCGGGCCGGAACCACGTACTCACCGCCGGCTCGGTGTCCGACGCGGCCGAACGCGCCCCGCACATCACCGCCGAGGCCGGGTTCCCCGGCACCGGCCGCCGATCCAGCCGGCCGTCGAACCCGGCGAACGTCGATCCAGCCGGACGTCGGACCGGCCGGACGTCGGACCGGCCGGTCGTCGGTCCGGGCGGACATCGGACCGGCCAGTCGTCGAACCAGCCGGTCGTCGGTCCGGGCGGACGTCGGACCGGGCGGACGTCGATCCGGGCGGACGTCGATCCGGGCGGACGTCGATCCGGATCCCCGCGGAGGCGCCCGGCCGTGCCTCGCCGCGCTGCATCGTCCTCACTCCGGCCCGCGGAACCCGCCGCCCGGCGGGGGCGGCCGACGACGGCTCGCGGGTCGCCCGGCGGAGACTCACGGGACGCCCGCGACAGCTCACAGGTCGCCCGGCGGAGACTCACGGGACGCCCGGCGGGCACGCCCGCGACGTCACGCCGCGCCCGCCGGGCCGGGCGGCGGACACGCGGTCCGCCGCGGGGTGGCTACTCCGCCGCGCCGTACAGGCGGTCGCCCGCGTCGCCCAGGCCGGGGATGATGTAGCCGTGCTCGTTGAGGTGGTCGTCGACGGCGGCCGTGACGACGGTGACCGGGGTGCCCGCGAGCTCGCGCTCCATGATCTCCACGCCCTCCGGGGCGGCGAGCAGCACCACGGCGGTGACGTCGTCGGCGCCTCGCTTGATCAGCTCGCGGATCGCCGCCACCAGGGTGCCGCCGGTGGCCAGCATCGGGTCGAGGACGTACACCTGGCGGCCGGAGAGGTCCTCCGGCATGCGCGTGGCGTACGTGGAGGCCTCCAGCGTCTCCTCGTTGCGGATCATGCCGAGGAAACCCACCTCGGCGGTCGGCAGCAGCCGGACCATGCCGTCCAGCATGCCGAGGCCGGCCCGCAGGATCGGCACCACCAGCGGCCGCGGGTGGGAGAGCTTGACGCCGGTGGTCTCGGCGACCGGGGTGGAGATGTCGACCTGTTCGGTGCGCACGTCACGCGTGGCCTCGTAGGCGAGCAGGGTGACCAGCTCGTCGGCGAGACGCCGGAAGGTCGCGGAGTCCGTGCGCCGGTCGCGCAGCGCGGTGAGCTTGTGGGCGACCAGGGGGTGGTCGACGACGTGGAGACGCATGTCCACAACAGTAACCGGGCCGACCCCGCCCGACGTCCGCACGCACAGTGAGCCTCTCCCCTGCGATGGGGCCGTTCGCTGGCATCAATCCCCCCAGGGAGGGAAGGTGGTCAGGACGGACCGGGGTGGTGGACCTATGCCTGACGTGCCAGACCGCGAGGCGCGCGATGCGGACGAGTCGCCGGAGACCGAGGCCGAGCGCCGTCGGCGACGCGCCCAGTTCCTGCGCGAACTCGCCGAGGCCCGCGAGCTGCGCGACCGCGTCCAGCCGCGCCGGGCGAAGGCCGCCCGGCTGCGACACGCGATGCGCATGCGAACGTTCCGCTGGTAGCCGCCCGCCCGTTGCCCGCACGGGGAAGACCGCCGGTGCCACGGGCGTTACGAGGGGTGGGCGTGCGTGGACGCACTCGAAATCCGCGTACGATCCGCTCGTGGCGGCAACGAGTGCGCTGGTGGGTTGCTTGCGGACGTACGCACCGGACCGCGATCAAAACAGCCGGACACAGGGAGCCGAAGACGTCCCCTGAACGCCTTGTTTCTGCCACGATTCCGAGTGGGTGGGGCTCGGAGCACAGCTCTCTCCGCCCGTAACCTCCGCCGGGGGGACCCCCAACCGGCACGCCTATGACCAGTGGGAGAGTCACGGTGTACTTCGCCGCACTGCTCGCGCGCACCGAAGACGGGTGGGAAGCGAGCGACACAGAGCTCGACGATGTGGAGACCCTGTCGGATCTGGCCGACCTGGCCCGGGAAGCCTCTCCCGACGAGGACACGGTGCTCGTGCTGATCGAGCAGGAGGACTCGTGGTTCGGGGTCGTCCGCATCGACGGCGAGGACGACCCTCGCATCTACGTCTCCGACGCCGCTGCCGCCGCCCGCAGCTCGTACGGCGAGATCCTGCTCACCGACGAACTGCTCGGCCGGGACGCCGACGCCGATGACGACCTCGACTCCCTCGACCTCGACGGCACGGAGGACGGCGAGGACGGCGAGGACGGCGACGAGGACGACGGCTCCGCCGCCGAGGCCGTGCCGCACGGCCCGGTCGGTGACGTCGCCATCCTCGACGACCTCGGCGTCGGCGAGAAGGAGCTGAAGTCGCTGTCCGAGGACGCGCTCACCGAGATCGCCGAGGCCCTGGGCGCCTCGGAGGTCCTGGAGACCGTCCGCTGACCGCATCCGATCCGGGTCGGACCCCTCAGGACCCCGCGAGCCCCCGGACCCCCGGGAGCCGCACGGCCGCCGAGGCGCCCGACCCCGTACGCGACCGCTGGCGGGCCGCGATGCGGCTCGCCCTGGAAGAAGCCGTCCTGGCCGGCCGGGGCGGCGACGTCCCCGTCGGCGCCGTCGTGCTGGCCGCCGACGGCACGACCGTCCTCGCGACCGGCCACAACGAACGCGAGGCCGGCGGCGACCCGACGGCCCACGCGGAGGTCGTCGCCCTGCGCCGGGCCGCCGCGCGGACCGGCGAGTGGCGGCTGACCGGCTGCACGCTCGTCGTCACCCTGGAGCCGTGCACGATGTGCGCGGGCGCCCTGGTCCAGTCCCGTGTGGACCGGGTCGTCTACGGCGCCCGCGACGACAAGGCGGGTGCGGCCGGCTCCCTCTGGGACGTCGTCCGCGACCGGCGTCTCAACCACCGCCCCGAGGTGATCGAGGGCGTTCTCGCCGGGGACTGCGCGGAACTGCTCACCGAGTTCTTCCGGTCCCGTTGAATACCGATTTCAAAGCAGGGCCCACCGTGCTGTAAGGTCTCCCTCGGTAGCGTGTCCGAGCGGCCGAAGGAGCTCGCCTCGAAAGCGAGTGTGGCGCAAGTCACCGAGGGTTCAAATCCCTCCGCTACCGCGCTTGAGCGAAGGGCTCGGTCCGCTGGACCGGGCCCTTCGCCGTGTCCGCTGCCGGCTTCTTGCCGAAGTGGACCCAGACGAGGGCCGCGCAGACCGAGCCGTTGAGCAGGAAGAGCAGCCACAGCAGCTTGGGCACGAAGCGGACGCGGTCCGCGGGGGTGCGGACGCAGTCGATCAGCGCCCACAGCGAGAGGGCGGCCACCAGGGCGATCAGCACGAGGATCGGCAGGTCCATCAGGTGCAGCATGCGTCTTCTCCCTTGCTCGGGCTCGGAGCGGCGTTCACCCCCTCATCGGACGAGGCCTCCCGATCGGTTCACGGACGCGCGAAATCGCTGCACGAACGCGCCGCGGACGCGCAGAGGAGGTGGGTAAAACGCACTTACGGTTACACTCGCCGCCGTCAACAGGGGCCTCATGGGCCACAACAGGGGAGGCCAGGTGGCGGTGAACGCCAAGAAGATCGCCGTCTACGTACTCGTGGTCTTCGTGCTCTACGTGATCATCACAGACCCCGCCAAGGCCGCGGACTACGTCCAGATAGGCTTCGAGGGCATATCGGACGCCGCGAAGGCCGTCGGTGACTTCTTCACCTGGCTCGCCGACGGAGCGAAGTAGCACGCACGGGGAGTGCCCATGATCCGCCACCTGGTCCTGTTCAAGCTCAACGAGGGGGTCGGGCGCGACGACCCCCGGGTCGTCGCGGGAGAGGCCGCCTTCCGCGCCCTGGGCGACCAGATCGAGGACCTGCGCTCCTGGGAGCTGGGCTGGAACATCAGCGAGCGTCCCATCGCCTACGACTTCGCGATCAACTCGGCGGTCGAGGACGCGGACGCGCTCAAGCGGTACCTCGAGCACCCGGCCCACCAGGCGGGCGTCGCCCTGTGGCGCGAGTTCGCCACCTGGGTGATCGCGGACTACACGTTCTGACCCACGCCGTCCTCGGCACGCGGCCCTCCGACCGGAACGGCGGAGGGCTTTCGCATGTCCCGAACCGCCTGGTCCGGCCCCAACTTGTCCCTCAACACGGCGTTATCGGGTGCTTGCACACACTGCGCATGTCTTGTGATGCTATGACCGCTTTTGACGGATGATTGATCGATGAAGAGGTGGCGTTGACCGTGTCGGCCAGTACTGCGCCGCCCCAGGAGGAGGCATCCGCCCCCGCCCCCGTTCCGGAGAAGCGCCGCGGCGCCGACACCCGGGCACTGACCCAGGTGCTCTTCGCCCAGCTGAAGGAGCTCCAGCCGGGCACGCCGGAGCACAACCGGGTGCGCGGGGCGCTCATCGAGGCCAACCTCCCGCTGGTGCGCTACGCGGCCGCCCGCTTCCGCTCCCGCAACGAGCCGATGGAGGACGTCGTCCAGGTCGGCACCATCGGCCTCATCAACGCCATCGACCGCTTCGACCCCGACCGGGGCGTGCAGTTCCCGACGTTCGCGATGCCGACGGTCGTCGGCGAGATCAAACGGTACTTCCGCGACAACGTCCGCACGGTCCACGTGCCGCGCCGGCTCCACGAGTTGTGGGTGCAGGTCAACAGCGCGACCGAGGACCTGACGACCTGCTTCGGCCGCACGCCCACCACGGCCGAGATCGCCGAGCGGCTGCGCATCGGCGAGGACGAGGTGCTCTCCTGCATCGAGGCGGGCCGCTCGTACCACGCCACCTCCCTGGAGGCCGCGCAGGAGGGCGACGGACTGCCCGGCCTGCTGGACCGCCTCGGCTACGAGGACCCGGCGCTGGACGGCGTGGAGCACCGCGACCTGGTCCGCCACCTCCTGGTCCAACTTCCCGAACGCGAACAGCGGATCCTGCTGCTGCGCTACTACAGCAACCTCACTCAGTCGCAGATCAGCGCGGAACTCGGCGTCTCCCAGATGCACGTCTCGCGGCTCCTGGCCCGCAGCTTCCAGCGGCTGCGCTCGGCGAACAGGATCGACGCCTAGCCCGGGTGCGGCCCTCCTCGCGCCCCCCGTCCGAGGGAGCTTCCGTAACCGAATACGGGAGCGAACGCTCACCGTCGCGAGCGAATCGCCCACCAGGGCGGATCCCGACAGGACGATGCTGAAACAGCGTCACACCCCTTCCTTCCAGGGCCGATTCGTCACCCAGATGTCGACATGTCACTACAGCGTGTTGCCGACATGTGACATTCTGCCGGAAGCGCGTTTGCCGGGGCTTCGGCGCCGGTATTCAGGTGAAGGCTGACCTTCCTCTCCGGGAGCGTCCGCCGCGACCGTCCCGCGACCCAAAGGGGGTGGCATGTCCGCAGACCAGGGCAGCTCGAAGGTGCTCACGCTCACGAAGAGCGAGTCCGCGCCCGCCGAGCCCGTCACGCCCGTCGAGCCCGACCTGCTCGACGACGTCACGGCCCTCGAGGCCGCCCCGGCCCCGGCCCTCCCGGCCACGGGGACCATCGACACCCGCACCCTGTCCCGCTCCCTGTTCCTGCGGCTGGCCGCCCTCGACGAGGACAGCCCCGAGCGCGCCTACGTCCGGGACACGCTCATCGAACTCAACCTCCCCCTCGTGCGCTACGCCGCGGCCCGCTTCCGCTCGCGCAACGAACCGATGGAGGACATCGTCCAGGTCGGCACCATCGGCCTGATCAAGGCGATCGACCGCTTCGACTGCGAACGGGGCGTGGAGTTCCCGACGTTCGCGATGCCGACGGTCGTCGGCGAGATCAAGCGCTTCTTCCGCGACACCTCGTGGTCGGTGCGCGTGCCGCGCCGCCTCCAGGAGCTGCGCCTGGCCCTGACGAAGGCCAGCGACGAGCTCTCCCAGAAGCTGGACCGCTCCCCGACCGTCGCCGAACTGGCCGCGGTGCTGGGCGTGTCCGAGGAGGACGTGGTGGACGGCCTGGCCGTCGGCAACGCCTACACGGCCTCCTCCCTCGACTCCCCCGCCCCCGAGGACGACGGCGGCGAGGGCTCCCTGGCCGACCGGCTCGGCTACGAGGACACGGCGCTGGAGGGCGTCGAGTACCGCGAGTCCCTCAAGCCGCTGCTGGCCAAGCTGCCGCCCCGCGAGCGCCGGATCATCATGCTGCGCTTCTTCGCCAACATGACCCAGTCGCAGATCGGCGAGGAGGTCGGCATCTCCCAGATGCACGTCTCCCGGCTGCTGACCCGCACCCTGGCCCAGCTGCGCGAGGGCCTGATCTCCGACTAGTCCGGCGGGACGGAGCGGCTCACCGCGCGGGCCGGCCGGGCCGCGCGGACCGGCGGGCGGGCGAGCCGACCGGCGGACGAGCAGGCCGGCCGACGAGCGAGCAAGTCGACCGGCGAGCAGGCCGGCCGGAGCGGACGCGGTCCGTGGCGGTCCCGAGGATTCCTTCCCGACGGACCGCCCGCCGCACTCCCCCTGGCGCGGATGCGCCGACCGAGAGGGACACCGGGCCGCCGGGGCGCCTCGACAGGCGCGTCGGCGGTCTTCGTCGTGTACGCGGGCGTGCCGGGCGCGCCGTCGGCGACGCGCGGGGCGGCCGCGACGAGGGCTACGGGGCGGTCATGAGCCGCGCCGGACGCTCCCGGAGCCGCCGCGATTCCGCCCACGGGTGAGGTGCGGCTGGTGCCGGTGGAAGGCCGGGCGGACACCCCGGCCCCGCCACGGACGGCACTGCACGGCACGGCAGGACCACTGCGTCGGCGGTGGAGGGTGCCGTTCGGGTGCCCCGGCGTCGGCGGGCGGCACGTCAAGGCGCCCGCCCGCGGCGGAGCCGGAAGAGGTGTCTCGACGCCTGGCGCCTCCCCCGGGGGACGCGCATGACGACGCGGGCCGTGTCCGTGCGGTGGGAAGGACAGTCCGTGCGGTGGGAAGGACACCGCCCACCGGACGGCGACGGCCCGGACGGCCGCTCGCCGGCGGACTACTTCAGCGCCAGCCAGGCCACCGCCGCCACGATCACCACCGCCGCGACGACGCCCACGATCAGACCGATGCGCGGACCGGCCGGCGCGGGGGCCTGGCGGGAGGACTGGGGGGCGCCCTCGTCGACGAACGCGCGGAACATCTGGGTGCTGCCTGCGGGGTCGTGGTGGCCCTGGGGGCCCTGGGTGTTAGCCATGGGCCGAGACACTAGCGAAAGCGGGCGGGGCGGCCCAAGTGGGGGTTGCCGCGGGCACATCCGAGGCGCTCCCCGTCCCCCTTCCCCCTCCCTCCGCGTCGCGTTCGGCCGCCGTCCCGGGGTCACGGGGGGCGCGCCGAGGCGCCGGGCCCCCCGCGCGCCGCGGGAGCGTTCGCCGGCGAGCCGGAACCACCGGGTGCGAGGGGGTTCCCGGCGGCCCGTACGACCGCGTCCGGGTCCGTCCCGGGGCGCCGGGGGATCCGGGCGCCGAGCCGTCCGGGAACGCCGGATCCGCCCCGTCCGACCGCGTTCCGCCTTGCTCGCGACCGTTCCCACCAGCACGTTTACTCCCGCAATACTTGCCTTTGCCAACTTTTTGCGGCCACCGGCCCCGTTTTATTTGCCTGTAGCAACCAAGCGCTCCTATGGTTGCCCTAAGCAACAAATCAGGGAGGTGTGATGGCAGGGCAGGCGCGGTCCGAGCAGTACGAGGAGCTGGCACGTCAGCTCAGTGCCGTCGGGGCCGTGAAGCGGGACCTGGGGCGGATCCTGCCGCCCGACTGTCCGGCGGGCTCGGCGGGAGTGCTGGCGCTGCTCGGCCGCCACGGCGACCTGCGCATGAGCGCCCTGTCCGAGCTGCTCGCCGTCGACATGTCGGTGACCAGCCGGCACGCGGCGCACCTGGCGGAGCGGGGGTGGGTCGACCGGTCCCCGGACCCGGCGGACAAGCGGTCCCGCATCCTGCGCCTGACCCCCGAGGGCGAGGCGACGCTCCTCGACCTGTCCCGTCGCAGTGCCGATCTGATGGCGGAGCGCCTGAGCGACTGGACCGACGAGGAGGTCGGCCAGCTCATACGGCTGATGACCCGGCTGCGCGCCAGCTTCGGGGACTGCCGCTCGGCCTCGCACCGGCCACCGGGCCCACCATCCGTTCCCGTACGTGAATCGTCCACCCGTACACCCGCAGAAGCTACGTAAGAGAAGGAAGCCCATGGCAACGACCACACCGACCGGTGTGCGGGCTCACGCCAAGCACGGGGGAGGCTCCTCCGGGCACTCCGGCGACGCGCCGATGACGCACCGCCAGATCATGGAGGCCCTGTCCGGGCTGCTGCTCGGCATGTTCGTGGCGATCCTGTCGTCCACGATCGTCTCGAACGCCCTCCCGGAGATCATCAGCGACCTCGGCGGCGGCCAGTCCGCCTACACCTGGGTCGTCACCGCCACGCTGCTGGCGATGACGGCGGCCACGCCCCTGTGGGGCAAGCTCGCCGACCTCTACAACAAGAAGGCGCTCGTCCAGATAGCCCTGGTCATCTACGTCCTGGCGTCGATGGCCGCCGGTCTGTCGCAGAACCCCGCCATGCTGATCGCCTGCCGTGTGGTGCAGGGCATCGGCGTGGGCGGTCTGTCCGCCCTCGCGCAGATCGTGATGGCGGCGATGATCTCCCCGCGTGAGCGGGGCCGTTACTCCGGCTACCTCGGCGCCACCTTCGCCGTCGCGACCGTCGGCGGTCCGCTGCTCGGCGGTGTCATCACCGACACCAGCTGGCTCGGCTGGCGCTGGTGCTTCTACGTCGGCGTCCCCTTCGCCGTCATCGCGCTGATCGTGCTGCAGAAGACCCTGCACCTGCCGGTCGTGAAGCGGGACGTGAAGGTCGACTGGGCCGGCGCGTTCTTCATCTCGGCCGCCGTCTCGCTGCTGCTGGTCTGGGTCACCTTCGCCGGCGACAAGTACGACTGGCTGTCCTGGCAGACGTACGCGATGGTCGCGGGCTCGGTCGTCCTCGGCCTGCTCTTCGTGCTCATCGAGTCGAAGGCCGCCGAGCCGATCATCCCGCTGCGGCTGTTCCGCAACCGCACCATCACGCTGTCCTCGCTCGCCTCGCTGTTCGTGGGCGTCGCAATGTTCTCCGGCACGGTCTTCTTCGCCCAGTACTTCCAGCTGGCCCGGGACGAGTCCCCGACCATGTCGGGCGTCCTGACCATCCCGATGATCGGCGGCCTGTTCGTCTCCTCCACCGTCTCCGGGCAGCTCATCACCCGCACCGGCAAGTGGAAGGCCTGGCTGGTCAGCGGTGGCGTGCTCGTCACGGCCGGCCTCGGCCTGCTGGGCACCATCCGGTACGACACGGCGTACTGGAAGACCGCGGTCTTCATGGCCCTGCTGGGTCTCGGCATCGGCATGATGATGCAGAACCTGGTCCTGTGCACGCAGAACCAGGTCGCCCCGGCCGACCTCGGCTCCGCCAGCTCCACGGTCACCTTCTTCCGCTCCCTCGGCGGTGCGATCGGTGTCTCCGCGCTCGGCGCGGTCATGGCGAACCGGATCACCGACTACGCCCAGGACGGCATCGCCGGCCTCGGCCCGAAGTACGCCTCCCTGGCGTCCGGCTCCGGCTCCACCGGTGAGATCCCGGACATGGACACGCTGCCCGCGCCGCTGCGCACGGTCATGGAGAGCGCGTACGGCCACGGCATCGCCGACGTCTTCCTGATCGCTGCGGCCCTGGCCCTGGTCGCCTTCCTGATCACCCTGTTCATCAAGGAGGTCCCGCTGAAGACCAAGGGCGCGATGGCGCAGGCGGCCACCCCGGACGACGCGGCCGCCGCGCAGGCGCCGGCCGCGGCCTCCGTCGAGCGGCACGCGGCCGACGGCGGGGAGACGGTTCCCGGCCTGTCCGCCGTCACGGCCGGGGCGGGCCCCGAGGGCACGCAGCGGCTCGCGGCCGTCGTCGCCGACGCGCCCGCGGCGTCCACCGCCGGCGGCGGCATCCCCGTGCGCGGCTTCGTCCGCGGCGCCGAGAGCGCGCCCGTCCCGCAGGCCGCGGTCACGCTGATCTCGCTGGCGGGTCGGCAGCTCGGCCGGTCGGTCGCCCAGGCCGACGGCTCCTACGCCCTGGACGCGCCCGGCACGGGGTCGTACGTCCTGATCGCCTCCGCCGACGGGTTCCAGCCGCAGGCGTCCACGATCGTGGTGGGCGACGAGCCGGTCGCGTACGACATCCTGCTCAGCGGCACCAGCGGGCTCGGCGGCCTGGTCCGGGCCGCGCAGTCCGGCGAGGCCGTCAAGGGCGCGATGGTGATCGTCACCGACGTGCGGGGCGACCTGCTGGCCACCGGCGCCACCGGTGAGCAGGGCGAGTTCTCCTTCGCCGAGCTGGTGCCGGGCGCCGTGACCGTCGCGGTGAACGCCGCCGGGTTCCGGCCGCGCGCGCTGCCCGTCGAGATCGCCACGACCGGCGTCACCCGGATCGAGGTCGTCCTCGAGGCGGGGGCCCACCTCCAGGGCGTGGTCCGGGCTCCGCACGGCCCGCTGGCCGACGCGCGGGTGACCCTGGTGGACGCGGCGGGCAACGTGGTCGGCACGGCCACGACCGGCGTGGACGGGGCGTACGCCTTCACCGACCTGGACGGCGGCGACTACACGGTCATCGCGACCGGCTACCCGCCGGTGGCCACCGCGCTGACCGTGGGCGGCACCGGCGTCGACGCCCACGACATCGAACTCGCCCACCCCGGCGAGTAGTCGAACCCCGGCCCGTGGCGAGGCGCGCGCTCTGAGCGGAGGCGCGCGCCCGCCACGGGCCGGTCGTATTCCGAGGAGTTGGAAGAGATGGGACTGACCGCGAAGATCCGTACGCGGGACGGATGGGCCGTGTCGCACGCGGTCGTCACGGTGACCGACATGACCGGCTCGCAGGTGCTGCGCGCCGAGGCGGACGCCGAGGGGGCGGTGCGGGACGACACTCCCCTGGAGCCGGGGGCGTACACCGTCATCGTCACGGCCGTCGGCTACGCGCCGGCCGCCTCCAGCGCGCTCGTCACCGCCGCCCGGCGGGCCGAGGTCGGCACGGTGACGCTGGCCCGGCAGGGCGGCACCGAACTGCCGCCGCCCGGCCCCTGGACCGTCGACCCGGCGCACTCCACGGTCGGCGCGGTCGCGCAGCACCTGGGCATCTCCAGCGTGCGCGGCCGGTTCACCGAGTTCTCGGCGAGCCTCGAGATCGCGCCGGACGACGTCACCAAGTCCCGGGTGGTGGCGGTGATCCGGGCCGCCTCCATCGACACCGGAAACGGCATGCGCGACACTCACCTGCGCTCCGCCGACTTCCTGGACGTCGGGACGTACCCGGAGATCACCTACCGTTCGACCGGTCTGACGGCCGCGGGCCAGGACCGCTGGACGGTCCACGGCGACCTGACCCTGCACGGGGTCGTCCGCCCCGTCGACCTCGACCTCGCCTACCTCGGCACCGGCTCCGACCCGTGGGGCGGCACCCGCGCGGCCTTCCGGGCGACGGCGGAGCTGCGCCGCGAGGACTTCGCCATGAACTACAACCAGGTCGTGCAGGCGGGCATCGCGGCCATCGGGACGACGCTGAAGGTGGAGCTGGACGTCCAGGCGGTGCAGGGGGAGTTCCTGCCGCAGGCGTAGGACCGGCGGGACCGGTCACGGCACCGGTCCTGCCCCTACGCTGGCTCCATGGCACCGAACATCGCAACGAACACCGCCGTCGGCCGCGACGAGCTGCTGGACTTCGTACGGCCCCGCCACCGCGCCGTCCTGCTCACCCGGCGCGCCGACGGCAGTCCCCAGGGTTCGCCGCTGACCTGCGGGGTCGACGACTCGGGCCGGATCGTGGTGTCCACGTACCCCGATCGCGCCAAGACGCGCAACGCCAAACGGGACGAACGGGTGAGCCTGATCGTTCTGAGCGACGAGTGGAACGGACCGTGGGTCCAGATCGACGGCACGGCCGAGGTGATCGACGCCCCCGACTCCGTCGAGCCGCTGGTGGAGTACTACCGCAACATCGCGGGCGAGCACCCGGACTGGGACGAGTACCGGGAGGCGATG
>NZ_JBIRHK010000012.1:103514-287095 GCF_044328485.1 Streptomyces sp. NPDC017936
TGGTGACGCAGGGCAAGTCGATCATCCGGATCACCCCGCACCGATGGGGCCCGATCGCCACGGGCGGCTTCCCCGCCCGACTCGCCCCCCAGGAGTAGCACCCCGCTCCCACCACGACGGACGGAGTCCGGCGCAGCGTCCCGAAGCCTGCGCAGCAGTGCGAGGGGCGCACGGGAAAGGGGCCCGGGAGGCGATGGTGACGCAGGGCAAGTCGATCATCCGGATCACCCCGCACCGATGGGGCCCGATCGCCACGGGCGGCTTCCCCGCCCGACTCGCCCCCCAGGAGTGAGCCGACCGGGGTGACCGGTCGGCCCGTCGGCGTCCGGCAGCCGCACGGTGACCTCGGTGATCCGACACCGGTCGAGCCCGGCGGGCTGCCCGCTGCGGCGCCCGCGCCGGGACGTCGGGCCGGGTGACGGCCACGGGGCCGTCGCGTTCGTCGCCCTCGCCCTGCCCGCGCATGGGGAGGGCCGGCCGGACGGGCCGGTACGACGAGGGCGGTGGCCCGGGGCGGGAATCCCCCGGGCCACCGCCCGTCGTCGGCGAACCGTCGTTCCGTGCTCAGTCGCTCGCCTTCTGCGTGAGGTCGTAGAAGGTGGCCGAGCCGACCGTGACCTGCTGGAAGGTGGCCTCGACCCACTCGGTGATCTGCGCGGAGACGCCGTCGCCGCTGCCGCCCGTGCCGCCGCCGGAGCCGCCGCCCACGAAGTAGTGGATCCTGCCGTCGGCCACGTACTGCTTGAACTGGGCCAGCGTCGGGGACGGATCGGTGCCGTTGAAGCCGCCGATCGCCATCACCGGCTCGCCGGTGGACAGCTGGTAGCTCGCCGCGTTCTGGGCGCCGATCGCCGCCGCGACCCAGGTGTACCGGTCGGCGTCCGTCTCCAGCAGCTTCTTGGCCTCGGAGGTGACGCTCGCGCCGTTCAGCAGGCCGCCCATGCCGCCGCCACCGCCGCCCGTCCCGCCGTCGGCCCCGTCTCCCCGGCCGCCGGGGAAGCCGTTGCCCTGCGGACTCTGGCCGGTGCCGTTCTGCTGGTTCTGGCCCTGGCCCGGCATGCCGCCGCCCGTCCAACCGCCGCCGGGCCCGCCCTGCTGGTTCTGGCCCTGGCCCTGTTGCCCCGGGCCCTGGCCCTGGCCCGGCACACCGCCGCGCATGCCGCCGCCGAAGCCGCCGCCCCCGGGGCCGCCCCGGCCGCCCGTCACCGCCGGACCGGCGGTGACGATCGAGCCGGTGTGGCCCTCGCTCAGCGTGGTGAGGGTGTACGCCGTCGGACCGGCCAGCGCCGCGACCAGGCCCAGCCCGGCCACGCCGAGGGCCGGCCGGCGGCCCAGCCGGCCGGCGAAGATCAGGCCGAGCGCGGCGGCCAGACCGCCGACCAGGACGAACCACTTCAGCCACGGCAGGTAGTCGGAGGAGCGGTTGAGGAGGACGTACCCCCAGCCCGCGGTGGCCGTCATCGCGCCCGCCAGGGTCAGCGACGCCCACGCCTCGGCGCGCTCCTCCCAGAGCGTGACCGCGCCCATGCCGATCAGCGGCGCGACGTAGGGGGCGAGGGCCACGGTGTAGTACTCGTGGAAGATGCCCTGCATGTAGCTGAAGACCAGCATGGTGACCAGCAGCGCCCCGCCCCACACCAGGAAGGATCCGCGGGTCGCGGACGTGCGCCGGGCCCCGCGGGTCGCCACCAGGCCGCCGGCCAGGAGGATCAGCGCGGCCGGGATCAGCCAGGAGATCTGGCCGCCGATGCCGGAGCCGAACAACCGGTCCCAGCCGGTCTCGCCCCAGCTGCCGCCGCCGTTGCCGCCACCGCCGCCGACGCTGCCGGTCTCCTCGCCGTTGAGCCGGCCGAGACCGTTGTAGCCGAAGGTCAGCTCCAGGAACGAGTTGTTCTGCGAGCCGCCGATGTACGGCCGGGAGGAGGCGGGCCACAGCTCGACGATCGCGACCCACCACCCGCCGGACAGGACCAGCGCGCCGGCCGCGGCGGCCAGCTGCCCGAAACGCTTCTTCAGGCTCACCGGCGCACAGACCGCGTACACGATCGCCAGCGGCGGCAGGATCAGGAAGGCCTGCAGCGTCTTGGCGAGGAAGGCGAAGCCGACCGCGGCACCCGCCCACGCCGGCCACTTCGTACGGCCGTCCTCCAGAGCGCGGATCACGAAGTAGCAGGCCACCGCCATCAGCAGCGCCAGCATCGCGTCCGGGTTGTTGAACCGGAACATCAGCGCGGCGACCGGGGTGAGCGCGAGCACGGCGCCCGCGATCAGAGCGGCGGCCGGGCCGAAGCGGCGGCGCACGGCCGCGTGGACGACGGCGACGGTGCCGACGCCCATCAGGACCTCGGGGACGAGGATCGCCCACGAGCTCAGACCGAAGATCCGCACCGACAGCGCCATCGGCCACAGCGCGGCCGGGGGCTTGTCGACGGTGATGACGTTGGCCGCGTCCAGCGAGCCGAAGAAGAAGGCCTTCCAGGACTGGCTGCCCGCCTGGACGGCGGCGGAGTAGAAGGAGTTCGCGTAGCCGGAGGCGCTGAGGTCGTAGAGGTAGAGGACGAAGGTGACGAGCAGCAGGCCGAGGAAGGCCGGGCGGGCCCAGCGGGGGTCCTCGGGGCGGCCGCGCCACAGCCTGCGGACGAGGGGCTGCTTCGGCTCGCCCGCCCCGGGGTCCGGGACGGCCGGCCGCCGCGGCGGCTCGTCGGCCGGGGGAGCGGTGGGGGGCGGGCCCCAGCCGGCCGCACCGTCGAGGTCGGTGGTCATCGGGCGTCCCCCGGATCGGTGTCGTGGGGGCGGACCGGCTGCAGGCGCATGGTGGCGTCCCTCCAGGTGCCGTCCGCGGCTTCACCGGCGCGGAAGGGAGTGGCCGCGTGGGCGCCGGAGGCGTCGTACGGCGTGCCCCGGTGCTGCGCGAGCGGCCCCTGCGGGGCGGTGGCGGGGTACGGCGGCGAGGACGGGGCGGGCGCGCCGGCCTCGTCCCGGGGCCGGTCCTCGCTCTCCCGCCGGTCGGGGAAGACCCACACCCTGAACAGCAGGAAGCGCAGCACGGTCGCCGCGAGGTTGGCCACGACGAGCACGGCGAGCTCGGTGGAGTGGGCGGGGTCGGACGTCGCCGCGTTCAGGGCCACGAGCGAGCCGCTGGTCAGCGCGAGGCCGATGCCGAAGACGACCAGGCCCTGCGCCTGGTGGCGGACGGCGCCGGTGCGCCCGCGCACCCCGAAGGTGAGCCGGCGGTTGGCCGCGGTGTTGGCGATCGCGGAGACCAGCAGGGCGAGCGCGTTGGCCACCTGGGAGCCGGAGAACTGCCGGAAGCCGCTGTAGAGCAGCAGGTAGAAGAGGGTGGACAGGCCACCGACGAAGCAGAAGCCGACGAGCTGACGGGCCAGTCCCTTGGGTACGTCCATGATGTCGCGGTCGCGGGGGTCGTCGCCGAACGGCCTGGTCAGCCGGTCCAGCGGAAGCGAACCAGTGGCCAATGCCTTCCCTACGCGCCATACCCCCTTCAGGTCGTCGGTCGCCGTCTTCACGATGTGCACCGTGGAGTCCGGGTCGTCGACCCAGTCGACCGGCACCTCGTGGATCCGCAGGCCGGCGCGTTCGGCGAGTACCAGCATCTCAGTGTCGAAGAACCAGCCCGTGTCTTCCACCAGGGGGAGCAGCACCTGGGCGACGTCACGGCGGATCGCCTTGAACCCGCACTGCGCGTCGGAGAAGCGGGCCTGGAGCGAGCCGCGCAGGATCAGGTTGTACGAGCGGGAGATGAACTCCCGCTTCGCGCCGCGCACGACACGGGAGCTGCGGGCCAGGCGGGAGCCGATCGCCAGGTCGGAGTGGCCGGAGATCAGCGGCGCCACCAGCGGCAGCAGCGCGTTCAGGTCGGTGGACAGGTCCACGTCCATGTACGCGAGGACCGGGGCGTCCGAGGCGGCCCAGACGGTCCGCAGCGCCCGGCCGCGGCCCTTCTGCTCCAGCCGGAAGGACGTCACCTCGGGGATCCGCGTCTCCAGCAGCCGCGCCACGTCCGGGGTGGTGTCCGTGGACGCGTTGTCCGCGATCGTGATGCGGAACGGGTACGGGAACGTCCGGGTGAGGTGGTCGTGCAGTCTGAGGACGCACGGCTGGAGGTCCTTCTCCTCGTTGTAGACGGGGATCACTACGTCCAGGACAGGCGTACCGGCTGTGGCGGCCGGGAGGTGCTCCCGCGCCGGCAGGGTGCCGGGAGAAGAGTCGGTTCGCATGACAGCGACTTTCGTCAAGCGCCCTGTCGCACCCATGTGCCGGCCCTGTGCTGGCCCTGTGAGTCCGGTTGCCAGTTCGTTTCGGGCGCGGGCCGGGGCACGGCGGGGGTGAGCGCGGGCAGGTGCACGGTGAAGACGGTCCGTCCGGGCACGCTGTCGACGGTCACGGCGCCGCCGTGCGCGGTCGCGACGGCCTGCACGATGGCGAGGCCGAGGCCGGTCGATCCGGTGGTGCGGGAGCGCGCGGAGTCGCCGCGGGCGAACCGTTCGAAGACGTGCGGGAGCAGGTCCGGCGGGATGCCCTGGCCGTTGTCCTGGACGTCCACGCACAGCCACGGCCCGCGCCGCTGCACGCGCGCGGTGACGGTGGTGCCGTGCGGGGTGTGCGTCCGGGCGTTGGCCAGCAGGTTGACGAGCACCTGCTGCAACCGTGCCGCGTCCGCCGACACCAGGGCGGGCTCGTCGGGCAGCTCGAGCCGCCAGACGTGGGCCGGCCCGGCCGCGCGGGCGTCGCTGATGGTGTCGACGACCAGCGGTACGAGGTCGGTCTGCTCGAACTGCAACGGCCGGCCCGCGTCGAGCCGGGCGAGCAGCAGCAGGTCCTCGACGAGGAGGGTCATCCGGCCCGCCTCGGACTCGATGCGGCCCAGGGCGTGCCGGGTGTCGGGTCCGACCTGCTCCCTGCCGCGCCGGGTCAGCTCGGCGTACCCGCGGATCGAGGCGAGGGGGGTGCGCAGCTCGTGGCTGGCGTCCGCGACGAACTGCCGGACCCGCATCTCGCTCTGCTGCCGGGCGTGCAGGGCGCCGTGGACGTGGTCGAGCATGCGGTTGAGCGCGGCACCGACCTGGCCGACCTCGGTGTGCGGGTCGGTCTCGGACTCGGGGACGCGCTCGCTGAGGTTGACCTCGCCGGTGTGCAGGGGCAGCTCGCTCACCCGGGTGGCGGTGGCGGCGACCTTGCGCAGGGGGCGGGTGGCGACGCCGACGATGACGGTGCCGGCGATGCCGGCCGCGACCAGGCCGGCGGCGGTGACGCTGACCTCGACCAGGATCAGGGTGGTGATGGTGTTGTCGGTGTCCTGGGTCGGGATGGCGACGTAGTAGGAGCCCTTGACGCCGCTGACGTACTGGACGCGGTAGTCGCCGAGCCCGGGGAGCTCGACGCTGTGCCTCTCGCGGTCCTGGCCGACGGCGTTGAGGGCGGCGCGCTGGGTCTCGCTGAGCGACTTGGCCACCATGGGGTTGAAGTCGGTGCTGGTGGTGTCCTTCTTGCCGACCTTGGCGTCGGTGATCGCGCCGTTCACGACCTTCGCGATCAGCGTGCCCGGCACCTGGGGCCCGCGCTCGACGAAGTCCGACAGGTCGATGGTGTCCGAGCCGTCGGCGGCTCCCCCGGCGTCCTGGCGGGGCAGCTCCTCCTTGATCCCGCCCGGCGGCATCCCGGCCACGCGGTTCGTCATGTCCTTCAGCTTGTCGTCGAGCTGCTCGTACAGGTGCGACCGCAGGGCCAGCGTGGTCACCGTGCCGATGACCGCGCAGACCACGGCGATCAGCACCACGGACGCGACGACGAGCCGCGTCCGCAGGGTGCGCGGCTGTCCCTCCCCCACCCTCAGCTTCGCTCGGGCGGGGGGACCCCCACGTCGCTTCTGCGGACGCGGCCGTCGTCGCCCGCTCATGAGGCCGCGGGCTTGATCAGGTAACCGGCGCCGCGCCGGGTGTGGATCATCGGCTCACGCCCGGCGTCGATCTTGCGGCGCAGGTACGAGATGTAGAGCTCGACCACGTTGGCCTGGCCGCCGAAGTCGTACGACCACACGCGGTCGAGGATCTGCGCCTTGCTGAGCACGCGCCGCGGGTTGCGCATCAGGAAGCGCAGCAGTTCGAACTCGGTGGCGGTGAGGTGGATGTTCTCCCCGGCGCGCGAGACCTCGTGGCTGTCCTCGTCGAGGGTGAGGTCGCCGACGACCAGGACGGAGTCGGAGCGGCGGTCGGCGGCGCCCGAGCGGCGTATGAGTCCGCGCAGCCGCGCGACGACCTCTTCGAGCGAGAACGGCTTGGTGACGTAGTCGTCGCCGCCGGCGGTGAGGCCCGCGATGCGGTCCTCGACCGCGTCCTTCGCGGTGAGGAAGAGGACGGGCACGTCCGGCAGTTCCCGGCGCAGACGGCCGAGGACGGTGAGGCCGTCCATGTCGGGCAGCATCATGTCCAGGACGACGGCGTCCGGCCGGAACTCGCGCGCGGCCTGGAGGGCACCGGTGCCGTCCCCCGCGCTGCGGATCTGCCATCCCTCGTAGCGGAGGGCCATGGACAGCAGCTCGGTGATCGACAGCTCGTCGTCCACCACAAGCACTCGGACGGGGCTCCCGTCCGGCCTCAGCAGTTCGGTGCGCCCCTGGGGCGAGGTCGTGGTCATGGAGGACACCATGTCGGGGTCCTCTGAGAGGACCCTTTTCGCTGTCTGTGATTTCCCTGAGAAACACACAGGAAGCTCTCAGGGAATCCCTGGGGTGCGGAGGGAATGCCCGCCTCTGCCCCGCTTTCCCACCCCGGGCGGCCACCCGGAGGCACAGATTCCGCGATGTGCGGCCTTTGGGCGGACTGTACGCGCCCGCGCCCGCGGGCGGCGCTCCGCTCCGGTACGCGCCGGCCTCGCGTGGGCGCGCCGGCGGCGCTGCTCACGGGCGCAGACCGGGCTTCCCCCGTGCGGAGCGGACGGGCCCCATGGGCGTGCGCCCGCTTCCCGTGAAGGCGCGCCGGGCTCCCGGGGGTGCGTGTCGGTTTCGCGGGCGGGCGCGTCGGCTTCGTGCTCCCGGGCGGTTCAGAACAGCCCCTCCTGCCGGTGGGCGCTCTCCTCCGCACGGCCCTTGAGCCTTCGCAGCGGGAGCGTGATCTCCCCGGACGCGGCCGCCGGGACGATCTCCCAGCCGGTCACCAGACGGGTGTCGAGCACGACGACCCCCACCTCCGTCGCCAGATGCAGATCCGGCCCGGCCGCCGCGACCAGCTCTCCGCTCACGGCCCCTCCGGCGACCAGCTCGCTCACCTCACCGACGGCGGCCGCAGCCCCCGCGAGCCCGAACGCGCGCAGATGGTCGACGGCCGTGAAGGGCTCCCGCGTCAACGACTCGGGCCAGCCGCCCAGTCCGACGGCACGGGCGTGCAACTCGCCCACCTCCAGCGCCCGGTCCTCCTCGCCGGCGGGCAAGTGCGCCCGTACGGCCCGCTTCTCGGCGTACGGGATGCGGTCGGGCACGCGCAGGGCGGCCCGCAGCAGTTCCTCCGTGCGCCGGGCGGCCATCAGCGGGCCCGTGCCGAGCCAGCTGAAACAGACGGCGCCCTGCTCCAGCAGCCGGGCCGGGCCGCGCTCCACGGCCGTGATCCCCACCTTGACCATTCCCGGTCCGAACCACGCCAGGTACACGCGGTAGGGCCGGGGGTCGTCGGCGATCCCGTCGGCGGCGACGGAGTGCGCCCGGTCCAGCCGCGCGCACTCCTCGCACCGGGCGCCCGTGCTCCTCGCCGGCACGGCCGCCCGCACCGGACACGGGTGCCCCCGGGCTCCCACGCATCCCCGCGCTCCCCCCTCGGCGACCGCGAAGGCCACCCGCTTCCCCCAGGACAGCGGACTACGACGCCCCCCGTCCCACATGAGCACGGGCCCCCG
The DNA here is from genome assembly GCF_044328485.1 of Streptomyces sp. NPDC017936. Lineage (NCBI taxonomy): Bacteria > Bacillati > Actinomycetota > Actinomycetes > Kitasatosporales > Streptomycetaceae > Streptomyces > Streptomyces sp. NPDC017936. The sequence goes on from NZ_JBIRHK010000012.1 coordinate 111,420, forward strand.
CTCCGACCACCGCAGTCCCGCGCACTTCCACGCCTGTGCCATCGCCCACCACGCTAGCCCCCACCACTGACAACGCCCGTCGCCGCCGCGTCCCCGCTCCGCCGACGGCCGCACCCAGCGGTTCGCCCCGGCCGGCCGGACGGGGCGTGCTCCCACCGCCGTCACGGAGAACGAAACGCGAGAGGCCCCGGATCTCTCCGGGGCCTCTCGTCGGTGTGCACTCGGCAGGATTCGAACCTGCAACCTTCTGATCCGTAGTCAGATGCTCTATCCGTTAAGCTACGAGTGCTTGTCTTTTTTCTGTTTTTCGTCTTCCGCTCCCGGCCCTTCCGGCCCGCTCGCGGCGACAGGAAGAACATTACATGACTGCCGCCGTCATGTGAAATCCGATTCGCACACCCCTTGTGACCTGCGAAAACGTCCAGATGGAGGGCTGAGGGGATGGCGACGGGGCACTCCGCGGGAGACAACGACGAAGCCCCGGCCGTAAGAACCGGGGCTTCGAGTGGGGCGGAGGCGGAGGGATTTGAACCCTCGATGGGCTTTAAGGCCCAAACCGCATTAGCAGTGCGGCGCCATAGACCGGACTAGGCGACGCCTCCAGCACAACCGCTCGCGTGTGTGCGAGTGGTGCGTGCAGATGATGACACAGTCGAGCGTCGTGTCACCAATCGGCCTCCACGGTACTAGGCGGGTGGGCCGCAGGGCAAAGGTCTTCCGCGGGCGCAACGTCGCCGGGAGCGGGGCGTTGATCAGGCCATGCTCCAGCTCACACCGCTCCGGCGGTTCGCTCTCGCCGTCTTCGCCGCCTGCGTGTCGTCCGGCGGTGCCCTGGCCGCCGGACCGGGGCACGCCGCGGCCTCCCCGCCACCCGCCGACGTCGGCGACCACCTCACCGTCACCGTCAGGGGCGCGGGCGAGGAGGCGGACGGAACGTTCACGGTGCACTGCCACCCGGACGCCGGAAGTCACCCGGACGTGTCAGGGGCCTGCCGCGCGGTGGACCGGAACACCCGGTGGGGGAAGGACGCCTTCGCGCCGGTGCCGGACGGGACCGTGTGCACCGCGCGGTACGGCGGCCCGTCCACCGCGCACGTCACCGGCCGCTGGGCCGGGCGCCCCGTCGACACGACGTTCGACCGCAGCGACGGGTGCGAGATCGCGCGGTGGGACCGGTTCGTGCCGCTGCTGCCGGAGGCGGGGCGGCCGGGCGGTGAGGGCGCGGGCCCACGGGAGTGACGGGTGCCGCGAGGGCGGCCGCCCGGATTCCGCTCCGGGGCCGGCCCGTGCCCCCGACGGCCCCGGGCGGCCGGCGCCCCGGCCCCGGGCAGGGGCCGCTCCGGCCCCTGCCGCCCCGTACGCACAGGTTTCCCATGGCGAAGGCACCCGTGACGTAAACGTCGCGCGAAGGTCCCGCGGAGCCGGTGCGGGCGGTCACACGTTCTGTGTCACTTCGTCGTGCGAGCTCCCTCTCATCCGGCGCCACGAGCGCTGCCCCAGCCCTTAGACTCCCTCGCGTGACACGCTGCGGGACGGTTGGCAAGATGGCCCGAGCGGTCGGCAAGGTGCGGTAACAGGGAGGAAGCGACTCGTGAGCAGCAGGCCATCCCGAGGCGCTGCTCGCCTCGCAGCCATACTCGACGCGCTTCCCGACGCGTTGGTGCTGGTCAACGCCAACGGGACCGTCGTCAACGCGAACACCATCGCCCTGGAGGCCTTCGAGGCGCCCGGGACCGCGCTCGTCGGGCGGGGGCTCCTCGATCTGCTGCCGCAGTTCGACTCCAAGCTCATCCCCGGCTCCATGCGCCGGCCCGACCACATGGACCCGCGCGGGCGGACCAAGCCGACGCGGATGATCGCCCGGCGGACGGACGGCGCCGAGTTCCCCGTCGAGGTCACGAGCGCGAATCTGGAGAACGGCCAGCAGGCCTACGACAGCTACGGCTACGCCAGCGACGAGCTGCTGATGCTCGTCGTGCGCGACCTGTCCGGCACCGTCGACACCGAGGCCGAGCTGGCGCGTTCGCAGCGGCAGACCGAGATGATCCTGCGGGCCGCGGCCGAGGGCGTCGTGGGCACCGACACCGACGGGCGGATCGTGCTCGTCAACCCGGCCGCCGCCCAGATCCTGGGCTACCGGGCGAGCGACCTCGGCGGCAAGGAGCTGCACACGCTCGTGCTGCACTCCCGCGCCGACGGCTCCCCCTTCCCGTACGACGAGTCGCCGCTCTCCGACACCCTGCGCTCCGGGCGCAAGCACCGGGTGCGCGGGCAGGTGCTGTGGTCGAAGGCGGGGGACAAGGTCTCCGTGGACCTGACGACCGCGCCCGTGCGGGACGGCGACCAGCTCGTCGGCGCCGTGATGACCTTCACCGACCGCCGGCCCTACGACGCCCTCGCCGACGAGAAGGCCGCCCTCGAGAAGAAGCACGCGGAGGAGCTGGAGAAGCTCTCCGAGGAGCACGCCTCGGACCTCACCGCCCTGCGTCAGCAGCACGTCACCGAGGTGGAGGAGCTGCGCGAGCGGCACGAGGAGGAGCTCGCCGCCGGCGAGGAGCGCTACGCCGCGCTGGGGGAGCGGGAGAAGGACCGGTACGAGGCGCTCGCCGCCCGGTACGACCAGCTCCTCACCCTTCTCGGCCGGTCGCTGCGCGGGCCCCTCGACGAGCTGCGCCGCGAACTGTCGGCGCTCGCCGCCGACGACGCGGGGCAGCTGTGGCCCGAGGCCAACCAGGTGCTCCACCACCTGTCGGCGGGCTACGCACGGATCACGACCCTCATCGACAACGTCCTCGGCTACCAGCGGCTCGACGCGGGCGGCGGGGAGATCACCCGTACGAAGGTGATGCTGGACGCCGTCGTCGCCGCCGGTGTCGACGGCGCCGTCGAGCTGGTGGGGCCGGGCCGGGTGCAGTTCGCCGTGCACGCGCCTCCCATCGAGGCCGAGGTGGACGCACGGCTCCTCGCGACCGCGCTCGCCCACCTGGTGGCCGATGTCGCGGGCGTCGACGCCACCGGCAACGCTCCCGTCTCGGCGGGCGGTTACATGGACAACACCGTCGTCGTGGCCGCCGCCCAGCGCGGTGAGGTCGTCCGGATCGAGGTGCGCGGACCGTACGCCGGGGGCGACCCGGTGCACGAGCCGATCGTGCGCGGGATCGTCCGGGCGCACGGCGGTGTGCTGCAGACGCACGAGGTGCCGGGGATGAGCGGCAACGCGTACGTCCTCGAGGTGCCGTTGGGCGGGGGCGCGGGCGCGGTCGCCGCCCCGCCGGCCGCCGCGGGCGCCGGTTCCGGCTTCGCCCTGCCGGCGGGGTCGGAGGGTGAGCCCCCGGTGCCGGAGGCGGTGGACGCGGGCGAGGCCGCGGAAGGCGCCGAGGGCGCGCCGGGAGGGCAGAACCCCGGCGGGGGACGGCGGCGGGCCCGGCGGTCCTCCGTGGACGCCTTCCTGGACAGCGAGGTTCCGGCGGCCGGCGCGGCCGGGGACGCCGAGGCGGAGGCCGCGGTCCCGACCGGCCGGCGCCGCCGGCGTGCCCTGGCCGCCGAGGAGACGCCGGCCGCGCCGGTGGAGGACATCGAGGCCCCGGCCGGCGCCGACGGCAACGGCGGGACCGGGCGGCGGCGCGGACGGCCGGCCGAGCAGGCCGCCGGTGCGGACTCCGGCGCGGGCGCCCGGGCCGGGGTGGCCGAAGGGGCCGTCGTGACGGCCGACGAGCACGCGGCGGGGACCGCCGCCTCCGGTACGGGACTCGGTGGCACCGTTCCGCCGCAGGGGGTGCCCGCGCCCTCCGGCCGGCGGGCCCGGCGTGCCGTCGACGAACCGCAGGCCCTGCCGGCCGCCCTGCCCGCGGTGGCCGGGGCCGAGGCCGGGGTCCCCGCGGAGGACGCCCAGCCGACCGGACGCCGGCGGCGGGCGCTCGCCGCGGCGACGGAACGCGCCGCCGCGCAGGAGGCGGGTCCCCGTACGGTGTTCGCCCTGCCGCCGGCGGAGGCGGACCGGGCGTCCGACGGGACGGATACGGATACGGACGGGGGCGCCGGGGCGCAGGCGGTGGGCCAGATCCCGCCCGCGATGCCCACGGGGAACGCTCCGGTGCCGGGTCAGCCGGTGCCCGTTCCCGGTCAGCCGGTGCCCGCCTCGGGGCAGCCCGGGCCGGTTCCGGTGCCCGGTCAGCCGGTGCCCGTTCCCGGTCAGCCGGTGCCCGCCTCGGGGCAGCCCGGGCCGGTTCCGGTGCCGGGTCAGCCGGTGCCCGTCCCCCTTCCGGGTCAGGCCGTTCCCGGGCAGGCCCCGGTGCCGCCGCAGGCGCAGATCCCCGCCCAGGCGCAGGCCCCCGGGCAGGCGCAGGCGCCCGGCCGGGGCGCGTCCGGGGACACGCCGATCGTCCACGGCCGGCACGACGCCGCCGCACACGACCAGGCGGACGACCACACGCCGCCGCAGCCGCATCCGACGAACGCTCCGACGGGTCGCCGGCGGCGCGCGGTGGCGCAGCCGGCGGGGGCCGCCGACGCTGCCTCACCGGTTCCTCCGGGAGCCGCCGCGGTTCCGGCGCAGGGCCGGTCCGCGGGTCCGGCGCAGGACGGCGCCGGGCAGACGGTGCCCCAGCAAGGGCGGCAGCCGGTCGCGCAGCCGCAGGGCGGCGCCGCTCCGGGTGGACAGCCGCTGCCGGGGCAGTCCCTGCCCGCGCAGCCGGCCGCCGGTCCCGGTCCCGTTCCCGTTCCCGAACAGCAGCCCGCTCCCGCGGCCGTCCCCGGTCGGCCCGCCGCCGCCCAGCCGGTTCCCGGTGCTCCCCTGCCGAACGCGTCCGCGCAGGCCGGGGTGGTCGCCCCGGGGCAGCCGCTGCCCGCGGCCGAGGCCCCCGCGCCCCCCGCCCCGCCGGCCACCGGCACGCCGAGTTCGGGCACTCCGCTGCCGCCGGAGGCCGTCGCGCCGCAGCCGCGGGCGGCACAGCCGCTGCCCGCCGAGGCCGCCGCCGCGCCCGTCGACCCGCACTCCACGCAGGGGCGGGCGATCAGCGTCCGCACCCTCGGCCAGGGCGTGCCGTTCACCCGTCAGGCCGCCCAGGTCCAGCAGCCGCAGGCGCCCCAGGCGACGAGCACCCCGGCCCCGCACGCCCCCGGCGGTTCCGGGCGGCGGCGCAAGCTGGGGACGCCGCCCGACCCGGCCGCCCGACCGGAGCAGACGGCCCGTCCGCACCCGGGGGCCGAGCAGCCCGCCGCGCCGCAGCCCTCGCCCGCGGGGCAGCCGCTTCCCGGGCAGTCCCTGGCCGGGCAGACGCGGCTCGCGCCCGGGACCGAGGGAGCCGGGCGGTCGTACGCCATAGGGGCGCCGGACGAGAACGCCGCCGAGGGCCCCGAGCCGCTCGACGGACCGGGCGGTGCCGTCGAGGTGGCGGATCCGCCGCGGCCGCAGCCGATGGACGACGAGCTGCCGCCGGAGCCGCTGGACAACCCGCGCCGGCTGCTGGTGTGGCCGGCTCCGGACGTCCACACGCAGCAGGCGCTCAGCGACCACGGGTACCGGCCGGTGATCGTGCACTCGCGGGCGGAGGTCGACGCGCAGATCGCCGCCTTCCCGGCCGCGCTGTTCGTGGACCCGCTGACCGAGCCGATCACCCGGACCGCGCTCCAGTCGCTGCGGCAGGCCGCGGTGGCCGCCGAGGTGCCGGTGATGGTCACGGCCGGACTCGGACAGGCCTCGCGCGACGCGGCGTACGGCGCCGATCCCGCCGTCCTGCTGAAGGCGCTCGCGCCGCGTGACAGCGAGCAGCATCCGCCGCGGGTGCTGCTGATCGAGGAGCACGCGGAGATAGCGCTGGCGCTGACGGCGACGCTGGAGCGGCGCGGGATGCAGGTGGCGCGGGCCGCGAGCGACGCGGACGCGGTCACGCTGGCCTCGCAGCTGCGGCCGAACCTGGTGGTGATGGACCTGATGCAGGTGCACCGGGGCCGCGCCGGGATCATCGACTGGCTGCGGGCGAACCAGCAGCTCAACCGCACCCCGCTGGTCGTCTACACGGCCGCGGTCGACCAGGCCGACCTGCCGCGGCTGGCCTCCGGCGAGACGGTGCTGTTCCTCGCGGAGCGGTCCACCAGCGCGGAGGTGCAGTCCCGGATCGTGGACCTGCTCGCCCGGATCGGCACCAACTAGGGCGGTCCGGCCTCAGTGCCTGCCGCCCTCGCCGTCCGCCCGGACCGGACCGCCGCCCGGCCCGGACCGATGTCCGCCCGGACCGATGTCCTTCGCGACCCGCCCGCGTGCCGCCTCTTCGACGGCGGCGCGCAGGCGGGCGCGGTCGTCGTCCCCGACGCCCACCGGGATGCGGCCCCTCCGCGGCACGACGGCGGGACGGCCGTACGCCGGGCAGGGGCCGCGAGGTGCCCTGCCCGGCGTACGGGTCCGTCAGATCCGGGTGATGTCGAGCGCGCCCTCCGCGTACTGCCGGCGCAGCACCTTCTTGTCGAACTTGCCGACGCTCGTCTTCGGCACCGTCTGGACGACCGTCCAGCGCTCGGGCAGCTGCCACCTGGCGATCCGGCCCTCCTCGGCGAGGAAGGCGCGCAGGGTCTCGAAGTCGGCGGTGGCGCCCTCCTTCAGCACGACCGTGGCCAGCGGGCGCTCGCCCCACTTGTCGTCGGGGACGGCGACGACGGCCGCCTCGGCGACGTCCGGGTGGGACATCAGCGCGTTCTCCAGCTCCACCGACGAGATCCACTCGCCGCCGGACTTGATGACGTCCTTGGCGCGGTCGGTGAGGGTGAGGAAGCCGTCGGGGGAGATGGTGCCGACGTCGCCCGTCTTCAGCCAGCCGTCCTCGCTGAACTTGTCGGCGGGGCGCAGCGGTTCGGCGCCGGGTCCGTTGTAGTAGGCGCCCGCGATCCAGGGGCCGCGCACCTCCAGCTCGCCCGCGGACTCGCCGTCCCAGGGGAGGCGCTCGCCGCCGGGACCGGTGAGGCGGGCCTCCACGCCGGAGGGGAAGCGGCCCTGGGTGAGGCGGTAGGCGAACTCGGCGTCGGTGCCGACCGCGTGGGCCGGCGGGCGGGCGATGGTGCCGAGCGGGGAGGTCTCCGTCATGCCCCAGGCGTGGCAGACCCGCATGCCGAGCTCGTCGAAGGCGGTCATCAGCGAGGGCGGACAGGCCGAGCCGCCGATGGTGACCTGGGTGAGGGAGGAGACGTCCCGCGGCTTGGCGGTCAGCTCGGCCAGCAGGCCCTGCCAGATGGTGGGGACGGCGGCCGCGTGGGTCGGCTTCTCGGCCTCGATCATCTCGGCGAGCGGCGCGGGCTGGAGGAAGCGGTCCGGCATCAGCATGTTGACGCCGGTCATGAAGGTGGCGTGGGGCAGGCCCCAGGCGTTGACGTGGAACTGGGGCACGACGACCAGGGAGGTGTCCTGGTCGGTGAGGCCCATCGACTGGGCCATGTTGACCTGCATGGAGTGCAGGTAGATCGAACGGTGGCTGTAGACCACGCCCTTGGGGTCGCCGGTGGTGCCGGAGGTGTAGCACATGGCGGCGGCCTGGCGTTCGTCCAGCTCGGGCCAGTCGTAGGCGGCCGGCTTCCCGGCGATCAGGTCCTCGTACTCGTGGACCCGCACCGTCGCGTCCGCGAGCAGGGTGCGGTCGCCCGGGCCGGTGACGACGACGTGCTCGACCGTCTTGAGGTGCGGGAGCAGCGGGGCCAGGAGCGGCAGCAGCGAACCGTTGGCGATCACGACCTTGTCGGCCGCGTGGTTGACGATCCAGGCGAGCTGCTCGGGGGGCAGCCGCAGGTTGAGGGTGTGCAGGACGGCGCCCATCGAGGGGATCGCGAAGTACGCCTCGACGTGCTCGGCGTTGTTCCACATGAGGGTGGCGACCCGGTCGTCGTCCACGACCCCGAGGTCGTCGCGCAGGGCGTGGGCCAGCTGCGCCGAACGGGTGCCGATCTCGGCGTAGGAGCGGCGCTGCGGGGCGCCCTCGCCGGTCCAGCTGGTCACCTGCGATGTGCCGTGGACCGTCGACCCGTGGGTCAGGATCCTCGAGATCAGCAGCGGTACGTCCTGCATGGTGCTCAGCACGGCGTCCTCCCAGGTGCGGCGACATTGCCTGCGCGGTGGTAACGGGTTGCGCTGATTCTGCGCACATACCGCGCGGTATGTCACTAGGGAGCGGTGATCGATCAGATCACGTCGGAGCGGGGATCACCACCGTGTGCGGGGCGTCACCGGGCAACGCCCAGCTCAGGGTCGTCCCTGAGTTTGCCGAGGGCCCGGGAGACCGCCGACTTCACCGTGCCCACCGAGACGCCGAGCACCTCCGCCGTCTGGAGCTCGCTGAGGTCCTCGTAGTACCTGAGGACGACCATCGCCCGCTGCCGGGAGGGCAGCTTCATGATCGCCCGCCACATCGCGTCGTGCAGCGCCTGCCGCTCGGCCGGGTCGTCGTCGCCGGGCTGCGGCTCCGGCTCGGGCAGTTCGTCGCAGGCGAACTCGTCGACCTTGCGCTTGCGCCACTGGGAGGTGCGCGTGTTCAGCAGGGCCCGGCGGACGTAGCCGTCCAGCGCCCTGTGGTCCTCGATCCGCTCCCACGCGACGTACGTCTTGGTGAGCGCGGTCTGCAGCAGGTCCTCCGCGTCGCTCGGGTTCGCGGTCAGCGACCGTGCGGTGCGCAGCAGCACCGGCTGGCGGGCCCTGACGTACGACGTGAAGGACGGGTACGGGGAAGGCCGCGTCATGCCGTCCGAGGCGCTGGTGCAGACGGGTGTGGTCATGGCTCAACGCTAGGAGCGGCCCTCGTCCGGCGGATCGGCCGCAGGTGCCGAAGCGGACTCCGCCTCAGGTTGTAGGGGTGGTGCCCGCTCCACCTCCTGAAGGTGGACGGGAGGACGGCGCGTACTGCGGGTTCACCCCTGAGGGCGGGTCGGCGGCGGCAGGGGCCCCGGCTCCGGTGACGTCTTCGCCGCGCACGGACGCGCCGCTTCCCGGCTCCCTCGCCTCCTGCGGGAGCGGGCTCCTGACTGTCCGCCAGGCACGGCGAGCTGTCCAGACCACGCGAAAACGTCCGCGCGGCGGCGCCGAAGCACCGCCGCGCGGACGCCGCCCCCCCCTGGAGCACACCCGCCGCGGCCGGGGCCGGGGCCGGCCCCTCAGCTCACCACAGCGGTGTGAAGGAGATCGCGGTATTGGCGTTGCCCTGGTTGACGGCCGTGAACGGGGAGCCGTTGACCTGGGCGGTGTTGCTCTGGTTCGAGGCGCCCGATCCGACGGCGTTCTGCTGCGTGGTGGAGGAGTTGCCGCTGTTGTCGCGGCCCACCCCGCCGCCCACGACGCTCGCGACGCCCGCGTTCGATCCGTCGTCCGCGACGGCGCCGGTGTTCGCCCCCGCGACGCCGGTGAAGAGGGCGGCCGCCAGCGGAAGGGCGGAGACGGCGGCGATGACGCGGGCGGTGCGGATGCTTGCCATGGTGTTCCTCCGAGAACATGGATGACGGCATTGATCACGGCTTCCACCGGGGCAGTCGGCCGAACGCCCCGGCACTGTCACGACGTCGCGAGACCAGAGTTGCCCACCGCGTCCCGGGCGAACCGCCCCGGAAGCCGCGATTAGCACGCAAGCGTGAGGAGGAGTCGATAAACCCCTGACACCGTTTTTCCCGCTCGATGTCCCTCGCCTTCCAAGGAGCCGGACAAGGGCCCCCGGCCCCACAAGAGCTGAAGCGTTTCCGCACGCGTCCGGCCGATCCGCCCCGGCCGGTGAGCCGTGCTCCGCACCCCCTTCCCTTTTTCGAACATGCGTACGAATATGAAGTCATGGCCATCACCGACCGGTATCCCCGGCAGGCCGCCACCCTGGCCCTCGCCCACGCCCTGTCGGCCGCCGAACGCGGCCTGGCCGTCATCCCCCTCTCCCGGACGAAGCTCCCGGCCCTGCGTTCCCCCCACCGTGCCGCCCCCGCCCCGGCCGGCCCGCCCTGCCACGGCGAGTGCGGTCTCTTCGGGCACGGCGTCCACGACGCCTCCACCGACCCGGCACGCATCCGCGCCCTGTTCGCCGCCGCACCCTGGGCCACCGGCTACGGCATCGCCTGCGGCCTGCCCCCGCACCATCTGATCGGCGTCGACCTCGACACCAAGTCCGGCGTGGACTCCTCGGCCGCCCTGCGCGAACTCGCCCTGCGCCACCTGTTCACGATTCCGCCCACGGTCGTCGTCCGCACCCCTTCGGGCGGCCGTCACCTGTGGCTCACCGGCCCACCGGACGTCGCCGTGCCCAACTCGGCCGGCCGCCTCGCCCCCGGCATCGACATCCGCGGCGCCGGCGGCTACCTGGTCGGCCCCGGCTCCCGCACCGACCACGGCGTCTACAGCACGGTCCCCGGCACGGCCCACCTCGCCCCCGCTCCCTGCCCGCGCGCCCTCCTGCGCCTCCTGCTCCCCCCGCCCCGCCCCGTGCCCCGCACGGCGGCCGGCCACCACGGCCACGGCCTGGTCCAGTTCGTCCTCGCCGCCCACGAGGGCCAGCGCAACACCCGTCTCTTCTGGGCCGCCTGCCGCGCCTACGAGAACGGCATCGGCCCCGCCCTCACCGAGGCCCTGATCGCCGCGGCCCTCCGCACGGGCCTCCCGGAACGCGAGGCCCGGGGGACGGTGGCCTCGGCGGGGAGGGTGGTGGCGGGACGGCCGCACGAGGGGTGGCCGGGGGCGGAAGAGGGGGGCGCGAGGGGATGAGGCGGGCGGGGGGGGCCGGGCGAGCGCCCCCGCCGCCTTGGCCCACGGGTGCGCGCAGCAGAACGGCCCCCGACCGTTTCACCTGGTCAGGGGCCGTTCACGTGCGCGGTGGGTGTGGGATTTGAACCCACGGTGACTCGCGCCACGACGGTTTTCAAGACCGTTCCCTTAGGCCGCTCGGGCAACCCACCTCGCTCCGGTCCACCTGGAGCGGAGCGGGTACAGCGTACCGGGATCGGGCGCCGGGCAGGGGCCGTGGTCCACACGGGGTCCCTGCACGGCTCGTGCCGACCGTCCTCGTCCGAGCCCCGTCCGGTCGAGGGCGGCGCGGGGACGCGAGCAACGGGTGGGCGCGCGCGGGCCGGTCGCGAGGAACCGGTCAGCTGTCGCCCTTGCGGGAGCCGAGGGTGAGGTCGACGGTGTGGGACTTCCCGTCGCGCTCGTAGGTGATCGTGACCTTGTCGCCCGGCTGGTGCGTCCAGATCTCGCCGATCAGGGTGGGGCCGCTGTCGATCACCCTGTCGTCGAGCTTGGTGATGACGTCTCCGGGCTTCAGGCCGGCCTTGTCGGCGGGTCCGCCCGACTCGACCGCGGCGGCGCCGCTCTCACCCTGGTCGGTGATCTTCGCGCCGTTGGTGGAGTCCTCCAGGGAGACCGACGCGCCGATCTTCGCGTACACCGGCTCACCGGTCTTGATCAGCTGCTGGGCGACATGGGTGGCCTGGTTGATCGGGATGGCGAAGCCGAGGCCGATCGAACCGGACTGGGCGGTGCCGCCCAGTCCGCCGTTGCCGGTGGACTGGATCGCGGAGTTGATGCCGATGACGTTGCCCTGCGCGTCCAGCAGCGGGCCGCCGGAGTTGCCCGGGTTGATGGACGCGTCGGTCTGGAGGGCGCTCATGTAGGAGGAGCTGCTGCCGGTGCCGTCGGACGAGGCCACCGGGCGGTTCTTGGCGCTGATGATGCCGGTGGTGACCGTGTTGGAGAGGCCGAAGGGGGCGCCGATCGCGATCGTCGAGTCGCCGACGGCCACCTTGTCGGAGTCGCCCAGCGTCAGCGGCTTCAGGTCCGAGGGAGCGTTCTTGAGCTTGATGACCGCCACGTCGTAGCCCTGGGCGTGCCCGACGACCTCGGCGTCGTACTTCTTGCCGCTCGGGAAGGTGGCCGTGACCTTGCCGCCGTCGACCGCGTCCGCGACGACGTGGTTGTTGGTGACGATGTGGCCCTCGGTGTCGAAGACGAAGCCGGTGCCGGTGCCGCCCTCGCCGTTGCTCGACTCGGCCTCGATGGTGACGGTGCTGGGCAGCGCCTTGGCGGCGACCGCGGCGACCGTGCCGGGGTCGCGCTTGACGGAGCCGCCGCTGTCGGAGGCGGAGACGGTGGTGGAGCCGGTGTCGTCGTCGTTCTTGGCGAGGGTGTAGCCGAGGCCGCCGCCCAGGCCGCCGGCGACCAGCGCGGCCACCAGGACCGCGGCGACGAGCCCGCCCCGGCCGCGGCGGGGCTTGGGGGGCGTGGGCTGCTGGTGGGAGGCGCCCCAGCCGGGCTCGCCCCCGGAGTTCCCGCCGAAGCCGTCCGCGTACGACGGCGTGGCCGGCGGCGGGGGCGGCGGCCAGGCGCCCTCGGCCGCCGGGGTGCCGTACGGGGCGGCTCCCTGCGCCGCGGTGGGCGGCGGCCAGGCGCCGCCGGGCGCGCCGCCCGTGCCGGGTGCGGCGCTCGGGGGCGTCGCGGGGAGCGGCGCGGTGGGCGCCCCGGCGCCGGGGACCGGCGGCTGGGCCGGTGCGGACGCCTGCGGGGGCTGCTGCGCCTGCTGCTCGTGCCGTGCCGGCGGCTGCGCCTGGGGGGAGGCCGCGGGAGATTCCACCGGCACGGGGGGTGCGGACGGGGCCGGGGGAACCGCGGTGCCCTCGTTGGTGCCCTCGTTCTCGGTGCTCACAGCTCTACTCCTCGATCCACGGCTGTTGTCCTCGGTCGTACTCGGTCACGCTCGTTCACGCTTGTCGTCGACCCGGCGCGCTGCAGCTGTGCATGTGCTTTTTGTACGACTCAGCTTTTCCCACGGGCCGTCAGAGCACCATAAGCGGTGGCTGTGGGTCCCCGGGTATTGTTTACATGGGGCATCGCATGGCACTTCGGACACTTCACCGAAACATCTCAGACGCTTCTCACAGCGTTCTCAGACAACGGTTCCGGACTCCCTTGTTCCCTCCGCCGGACGCGTACCCCGCCCCGGTGGCACCATGACGCGGTGACCCACGCACGGCAGCAGCACCCGATCCAAGTCGTCGCCCACCGCGGAGCCTCCGAGGAGGCCCCCGAACACACCCTGGCCGCGTACACGAAGGCGATCGAGGACGGTGCGGACGCCCTCGAGTGCGATGTGCGGCTGACCGCGGACGGCCATCTCGTCTGCGTGCACGACCGTCGCGTCAACCGTACGTCCAACGGCCGGGGAGCCGTGTCCGCCCTGGAGCTCGCCGACCTCGCGGCCCTGGACTTCGGGTCGTGGAAGGCGCGGGAGGCCGGGGAGACCGGAGAGGCGGGAGGGGCGCGCGGGACGCACGAGCCCCGTCCGGCCCCCGAGTTCTGGACCACGCGCGAGGAGCCCGACTGGGAGGTCCGCCCCGAGGACCGCGAGCGCACCTCCGTCCTGACCCTGGAGCGACTGCTGGAACTGGTCGCCGACGCGGGGCGCCGGGTGGAACTGGCCATCGAGACCAAGCACCCGACGAGGTGGGCGGGTCAGGTGGAGGAGCGGCTGCTGGTGCTCCTGAAGCGGTTCGGCCTGGACGCGCCGGTCACGGCGGAGCAGTCGCCGGTGAGGGTCATGAGCTTCTCCGCGCGCTCGCTGCATCGCGTGCGCGCCGCCTCGCCGACGCTGCCGACGGTCTACCTGATGCAGTTCGTCACACCCAGGACGCGCGACGGACGACTGCCCGAGGGCGTCGCGATCGCGGGCCCCTCGATCCGCATCGTGCGCAACCACCCCGCCTATGTGGAGCGGTTGAAGCGGACCGGCCACCAGGTGCACGTGTGGACCGTGAACGAAGCGGAGGACGTCGACCTCTGCGTCGGCCTGGGCGTCGACGCCATCATCACCAACCGCCCGCGGGCGGTGCTGCGCAGGCTGGGCCGCTGAGCGGACCGCCCCGCCCGCCGGGCACCCGCCGTCACCGTCCCCGGAAGACCGCCGGAAGGCGCGGGCGGGGCGGAGGAAGTCACAGATGTCTCACAAGCCTCACCCATACCTCTTGACCCCGACGCCCCACTGAAGCATCCTCCGTTCTCAGCCATACCGAAGAATTCCAGCCACACGAGGACCGCCCCCTCACGGGGAGTGCTCCGGCGCGTTCGGTCCGTGTTCGACCTGCGCGAGTGCCTCACCGCACACGGAACGGCCGGTTTCCGGTACAGGCCAATGGGGCATCCACACCGTGGCGTGGGGCGAAGGAGGTCTCGGGGGTGGCGTTGGTGGTGGCACAGGAGGTGCCCACGTCGTCGAGCATGGCCGTACCCCATGGCCCTGCGGGCGTGGGGAAGGCGAGGCACCGCATGCGCGACCAACTGCGCAGGGGCGGGGTCTCGGAAACGGTCATCGACGACGCCGTCCTGATCCTGTCGGAACTTCTGAGCAACGCGTGCAAGCACGGCCGGCCCCTGGGCGACGCCCTCGCCGGTGACGGCGACGTACGGGCCGCATGGCGGGTGGACACCGGCGGCCGGCTCGTGGTCGAGGTCACCGACGGAGGCGGCCCGACCCGTCCCGCCCCGGCGACCCCCTCGGTCACCGCCCACGGCGGACGCGGACTCCACATCATCACGGCGCTGGCCGACGACTGGGGCGTCCGGGACGACGTGCGGGGCGAGGTCACCGTGTGGGTCGTCGTCCACGCGGACGTGCACGACCCCGACGCCGTGAGCCGGCGAGACGACTTCGCCTCCCGGATCACCGCGCCGTCGGTGTCGTCGCTGCCCGGTCTGGACTTCGCGGACGCGTTCGACGACCTGGACTAGGACCTGTCGTCCGGACGGGCCGCCGGCGGCGCCGGCGGCCCGCCGTACCCCCGCCCACCCGGCGACCCGTCGGTCATCCGCCCACGCACCCATCCGTTGTCCACATGCCCTCCGTTGTCCACAGGTCCCCGTGCCTTCCCGGACGAACGGCTAGGCTCCCGCCCGTACCAGACGAGCCGTACCCGGGAGACACCCAGATGGCCAAGAAGCGACCCCAGACGAAGGCCGAGCGGCCGCAGCGCACCGACGGAGAGATCCCGGTCGTCGGGGCCCGTGAGCCCTGCCCCTGCGGCAGCGGCCGCCGCTACAAGGCCTGTCACGGCCGGGCCGCCGCCCACGCCGTGACCGAGCTGGTGCAGCGGCCGTTCGAGGGCCTGCCCGGCGAGTGCGACTGGGTGGCGCTGCGCGAGCTGGTCCCGGCGGCCACGGCCGAGCTGACGCTCAGGAACGGCCTGCCCGAGGGCGTCCCGTCGGTCACGCTGGCCACGGTCCTGCCGATGGCCTGGCCGGCCCTGCGCCGCGACGACGGCTCCGTCCTGCTCGGCCTGCAGAACGACACGGCGTCGGGCGACATCAGCCGTGACCTCGCCGACACCCTCCAGCGCGCCCTGGAGGCGCAGCCCGGCACGCCCGTGCAGGGCCGCCGCGCCCCCGCCGACGGTCCCCGGCTGCAGGACCTGCTCGACCCCGAAGGCGCCTTCGAGCCAGTTGTGCACTCCGGGTTCGAGTTCTGGGTGCCCGACCCGGAGAACGCCTCGCCGGAGGTGGCCGCCTCCCTGGAGCGGGCCAACGCGGCGGCGATCCCCACCGTGAAGCTGACCGGTGCGGACGCCGCGTACTGGTGCGAGACGCCGGAGAAGAACCACCTGCGCTGGGTCATGCCGCACCCGGAGGAGCAGCTTCTGGACGCCCTCGCGCGGCTGCACGCGGCGGGCCGCTCCAGCCTGGGTGAGGGCACCCGGCTGGTGGGGTCCTTCCGGGCGCACGGCCTGACCGTGCCGGTCTGGGACCTGCCGAGCGGGGTCTCGGCGGACGACGTGGAGAAGCCGGCCGCCGAGTTCGCCGAGCGCCTCGCCACCGCGCTGGCCTCGGACGCACCGCTCACCGCCGACGAGCGACGCGCCCGCGGCGGCCTCACCAACCGACAGGTGACGCTCAGCTGAGACACGGGTGCGGTCGCCGGCCGGGCTGACCGGCCGGTCAGCACCGCGGCCCCGGCGCACGGCGTGACCCCACTCACAACTCCCGTCCGGGCAAGGCGAGTAGACGCCAGAAGCGGCCGTCCGTGGGTGTCCGGAAAGCCGATGAAGACAAGTGATCGAATTTGCTTGGAGCCGATCTCTTGTTACCGTTCCAGTAGCCCGGTTGCTGGTGCATCCCCCGTCGCCAGCAATCGGGCCTTTCCATGTCCGCTCCCGCCCCGTTCGGGGCGCCGGACGTCAACTGCCGTCATGTGCAGCTGAGTTGCTGCCCGCACGCAGCAGCAGCGACTCGTCGCCGCCCGCCGCGGCGAACTCCGCGACCGCCGTGTACGCGGCCGGCTCCCCCGCGCGCCGTTCACGAGGCGTCTCACAGACCCCCGGCTCGTCGTCGGCGCCCACCGCGCAACGCGTCTGCACCGTGCGCCCCCGTGGCCCCACGAGGCTCAGACCGGCGTCCAGGGCCCGGCCGGTGGAGTTGCGGTAGTAGACGCGCGCCCAGGCCTCCTCGCCCTGGATCAGCACACAGGTCTGCGCCTCGACACCGTCGGGGGAGGCGAGTTCGGGACCGCAGCGGGCGGCGGTGGCCAGACCGAGGCCGAGCAGCAGGGGGGAACGGGACGGCCCGGGCGGGAACGCCTTGGCGTCCGTACGGCGATCGACGTCCGTGCCGCGGACGACGGGGGCGGGGGCGCGTACCTCGGGTTCGCCTCCGTCGCCCACGGATCCCGCGGACGCCATGGCCCAGGGAAGGGCGATCGCGCCCACCACCGCGCCCCCGAGGGCGAGGAGACGGGCCCATCGGGGGCCTGGGGGCCGGCCCCCGGCATGTCGCTGCATGAGGCGGAAGATAACGAGCGGACGCGGGCGTCCCCCGCCGCGCGCGCCCGACACCCTCACAACTCGGGTGCGCTCACACCCGTCCGAGTGAGGGCGTCGACGACCGCGTCCACCACGGCCTCCACGTCGGGCACCCAGGGCGAGGCCGAACCGGGCAGCGGCGCGCGCTCCCAGCGGATCTCCCCCTGGCCGGTCTCGGAGGGGGGCAGGGCGAGGTAGCCGCCCTCGCCGTGGAAACGCAGGGAGCCGGGCACGAAGTCCTTGGCGTACAGCAGCTCGCCCAACTGCTCCATGGAGTACGGCCGGACGAGGATCGCCCAGCGGGTGGGCGAGGCGACGAC
This sequence comes from Streptomyces sp. NPDC017936, assembly GCF_044328485.1. Lineage (NCBI taxonomy): Bacteria > Bacillati > Actinomycetota > Actinomycetes > Kitasatosporales > Streptomycetaceae > Streptomyces > Streptomyces sp. NPDC017936. The sequence goes on from NZ_JBIRHK010000012.1 coordinate 128,519, forward strand.
CGGGCCGAGCCGCATGCCCTGCCGGTCCAGCGCCACGAGCGCGCGGGAGGCGGCGAGGGCCGGCAGGCTGACCGCGCAGGGCGCGTTTCCGCCGGTGGCCAGGACGATCGGCGCCGTCGGCCGGTTCGTCCACCACCAGCGCACCATGCGCGCGTCGGTGCTGGCCGCGAGGAGTCCGGGGTCGAAGGGGTGAGCGCCGGGCACCGAGCACTCCGGGTCGGGGCAGCCGCAGCGGGAACGCCCCTGCGGGTCCGCCGTCACACCCGGGAGCACGGGCCACTGCCATTCCGTCGCGAAGGTCAGGGCCGCGTCGACCGATTCAGGCCCCCCGTCGCTGCGCCGGGACAAGAGCCTGCGTCGCCTTCCGAGGATCTCGCGCATGAGCGCTCGTTCCTTTCCGTTGCACCGCTGGCAACACCGTGGGTTACATCACACCATGTGTCGATCACTTCACTGTGCGTACCTGTTGGCGCATCACACCCCTGTCATGGACAAGGGGAACCCCTGGGGTTCGATCGTCGGCTGCTTCCGCGGCCACTCCGTCCATACTGCGCCCACCTCGAGCATGGGCATGGCGTGGGGTGGCGAAGGCCGGCGTTCTGCCGTGCGCGTAGTTCTCTCCGCCGCCGCCACGGGAGGATGGGGCACGGTCGTCGGTGGCTAAGACGCCCGGGTCGGTCACCAGGTTCCGGGTGGCTCCCAACGACCCCTGGTTCTCACCGAGTACGTACCCATCACGACCGCTGTGACGCTCCGTGGAGCAGGCCCAGTCGACCGCAATCACCCGCTGCCCGAGGCAGTTTCCAGCCAACTTCGCCATTCCGCAAGGGAGCCGGAGCACCCGGCGCGAAAACCCCGGCAGTCCCACGGACACCAGCGATCCCCGCAGGACAATGCTGGACATCCCCTCACGAGTGCGTGTACATGTGGAGACACTGCAGCGGCGCAGAACGACATGGGGGTTTGCGATGCTTCCGCGCGATACGCACCGGTCCGAGAGCCGGACGCCATGAACGCCCCTCACCCTTCGAAAGTGGCTGGAATCGATTCAACGGTTCCCTCGCCCGCACACACTGTCGCGCCCGCGCCCGTCACCCCCGCCGCCCCACCGGTCCCTCCCGGAGCAGGGGCCCTCCTCCAGGACCGCCTCGCCGGCTGGGTCTCCGACCTCACCACGCTCCACGAACTCACCGAACGCCTGGCCCGTACGGCCACCCTGGCCGACGGCCTCCAGGAAGTGCTGCGCGCCGGAGCCGCCCTCGTGGGCGCCCGGCGCGGTCTCGTCGTGCTGGAGCCATCCGACGGACTCGGCCCGGACAGCACGATCGGCCTCGGTCTCGGCCGCGCCGATCTCGGCCACATCGAGACCGTGCCGCGCAGCGCGCTGTCCCACGGCCGGATCCTCGACGGCCTGCCCGGCGCCGAGGGCGGGATCGCCCAGCCCGACCTGTTCGCCGAGGACGGCCTCGACCCCCGCCACCGCGAGGTCGCCGCCCGCCTCGGCTACGCCGCCAGCTACGCCCTGCCCCTCGCCGGGGAGGGCGCGGGCCGTATCGGCGCCGCCGTCTGGCTGTACGACGAGCCCGCCGAACCGGGCGAGCGCCAGTGCCACCTGGCCGGCCTGTACGTCCGCTTCGCCGCCGAGCACCTCGCCCGCCTCGTCGAGGTCGAGCGCACGCGCGCGTGCATGACCACGATGGCCGAGGAACTGCTGCCCTCACGACTGCCGAGGGTGGCCGGCGTCCAGCTGGCCGCCCGGCACCGCACCGGCCCGCGCGCGGGCGGCGACTGGTACGACGCGCTGCCGCTGCCGGACGCCGCCCTGGGCCTCGCCGTCGGCTCCGTCACCGGGTCCGGGCCGAGCGCGGTGGCCGCGACGGGCCGACTGCGCGCCTCCCTGCGGGCGTACGCCGTGATGGAGGGCGAGGACCCCGTCGCCGTCCTGTCCGACCTGGAGCTGCTGCTGCGGCTGACCGAGCCCGCCCGCTCCGCCACCGCCCTGTTCGCCTACTGCGAGCCCGCGCTGCGCAGGCTCACCCTGGCCGGCGCCGGACACTGCCCGCCGCTGCTGGTCGGCGCGCGGCGCACGGAGTTCGTCGAGACCTCCGTCTCCGCGCCGCTGGGCATGCTCGCCTGCTGGGAGGCGCCGAGCGTGGAGCTGGAGGCCGAACCCGGCGAGACGGTCCTGCTCTACACCGACGGGCTGCTGCACCGCACCGGCGACCCCGTCGACCGGGCCTTCGCCCGGCTGCACGCGGCCGCGGCGGGCGTCCCGAGGGCGCTGCGCGACGACCCCGGCGCGATCGCCGACCACGTGCTGCGCACGGTGCTGCCGCGGGAACTGGACGCGACGGGCGGCACAGAGGACGTGGTGCTGCTCGCGGCACGCTTCGCCCAGGACGCGAACGCCCCTGAACAGCCACGGTAAGAGGCCCTCGGGCCCTGAGCCCCCTTCGGCACGACCGTACGATGGAGGAGGCCCAGTGCCGTACCTAGGAGGATGACCGTGGCCGAAGAGCTCACCCCGGAGACCCCGGAAGCTGTGCTCGACCCCGCCGCCGACGCGGCGGACGAGGAGCCGATCAAGCAGCGCAAGAACGGCCTGTACCCGGGCGTGTCCGACGAGCTGGCCGAGAACATGAAGTCCGGCTGGGCCGACACGGAGCTGCACGACCTGGAGCCGATCGCCCAGGCCGCCGAGACCGCCGCCCGCCGGGCCGCGCTCTCCGCGCGCTTCCCGGGCGAGCGCCTGGTGATCCCCGCGGGCAACCTGAAGACCCGCTCGAACGACACGGAGTACTCCTTCCGCGCCTCGGTCGAGTACGCCTGGCTCACCGGCAACCAGACCGAGGACGGCGTCCTCGTCCTGGAGCCCGAGGGGGAGGGCCACGTCGCGACCCTCTACCTCCTGCCGCGCTCCGACCGGGAGAACGGCGAGTTCTGGCTCTCCGGCCAGGGCGAGCTGTGGGTCGGCCGCCGGCACTCCCTCACCGAGGCCGGGACGCTGTACGGCATCCCCGCCTCCGACGTGCGCGAGCTGGCCGACAAGCTGCGCGGGGCCACCGGCCCGGTGCGGGTCGTCCGCGGCCACGACGCCGGCGTCGAGGCCGCGCTGACCGACAAGGTCACCGCCGAGCGCGACGAGGAACTGCGCGTCTTCCTCTCCGAGGCCCGTCTGGTCAAGGACGACTTCGAGATCGGCGAGCTCCAGAAGGCCGTCGACTCGACGGTCCGCGGCTTCGAGGACGTGGTGCGCGTCCTGGACAGGGCCGAGGCGACGAGCGAGCGCTACATCGAGGGCACGTTCTTCCTCCGCGCGCGCGTGGAGGGCAACGACGTCGGCTACGGCACGATCGCCGCGGCCGGGCCGCACGCCTGCACGCTGCACTGGGTGCGCAACGACGGGCCCGTGCGCTCGGGCGAGCTGCTGCTGCTCGACGCGGGCGTCGAGACGCACACGTACTACACCGCCGACGTCACGCGCACGCTGCCGGTCAACGGGCGGTTCAGCGAGCTCCAGAAGAAGATCTACGACGCCGTGTACGACGCCCAGGAGGCCGGGATCGCGGCCGTGCAGCCGGGCGCGAAGTACCGGGACTTCCACGACGCCGCCCAGCGGGTGCTGGCCGAGCGGCTGGTCGAGTGGGGGCTCGTCGAGGGGCCCGTGGAGCGGGTGCTGGAGCTCGGTCTGCAGCGGCGCTGGACGCTGCACGGCACCGGGCACATGCTCGGCATGGACGTCCACGACTGCGCCGCCGCGCGGACCGAGACGTACGTGGAGGGCGTCCTGGAGCCCGGCATGGTGCTGACGGTCGAGCCGGGGCTGTACTTCCAGGCCGACGACCTGACCGTTCCGGAGGAGTACCGGGGCATCGGGGTCCGGATCGAGGACGACATCCTGGTGACGGCGGACGGGAACCGGAACCTCTCCGACGGGCTGCCCCGCCGGTCGGACGAGGTCGAGGCGTGGATGGCCTCGCTCAAGGCCTGATACGGAGCCGGTGGCCGGGTACCGGTGAGGTGCCCGGCCATCGCCGTGCCCGGATCACGGACGGCACACACACAGGGGGAGGGACGTCGTGGACGACTTCTGGTCCGGCGTCGGGGTCGACCTGCATCTGGAGCCCGAGGGCGGCGAGGGGCGTCGCGCCGGCCTCGAGCGTGCCCTGCGCGACGCCGTGCGGGACGGTCGGCTGGCGCCCGGCACGCGGTTGCCGGCCACCCGGCGGCTCGCCGTCGAGGCCGGTGTCTCCCGCAACACCGTGAAGGCCGCCTACGACCAGCTCGTCGCCGAGGGCTACCTCACGGCACGGCAGGGGTCGGGCACCCGGGTCGCCTCGCTGCCCTCCCCCGCCGCGCCGGCGCCGGAGGCCGCCGCACGCGCGCGTGAGCCGCGTCACGACCTGCGGCCCGGCAGCCCGGACGTCGGGGCCTTCCCGGCGGCGGCCTGGCTGCGGGCGCTGCGCCGTGCCATCGCGACGGCGCCCTCGCTGGCGTACGACTACGGGGACCCGCGCGGGCGCATGGAGCTGCGCACCGCGCTGTCGGGGTATCTGGGGCGGGCGCGGGGAGTGATCGCGCCGCCGGAGCGGATCGTCGTCACCTCCGGGTACGTCCAGGGGCTCGCGCTGCTCACCCGGGTGCTGGGGGACGCGCGGGTGGCCATGGAGGATCCCGGGCTGCCGTTCCACCGCGAGGTCGTGCGGCGCAACGGCGGGCACGTGGTGCCGGTGCGGGTCGACGAGCGCGGGATGCGCACGCGGGACCTGGGGGACGTCGGGGCCGCGGTGGTCACGCCCGCCCACCAGTACCCGACCGGCGTCACCCTGCACCCGGAACGGCGCAGGGCGCTGACGGACTGGGCCCGCGCGGGGGGCGGGCTGATCGTCGAGGACGACTACGACGGCGAGTTCCGCTACGACCGGCAGCCCGTCGGCGCGCTCCAGGGGATGGCACCGGAGCAGGTCGTCTACCTGGGCACCGCGTCCAAGACGCTCGGGCCCGCGCTGCGGCTCGGCTGGATGGTGCTGCCGCCGCAGCTGGTCGACGCGGTGGCCGACGCCAAGCTGCACAGCGACCACCACACCGAGACCATCGGCCAGCTCGCGCTCGCCGAACTGATCGACAGCCACGCCTACGACCGTCACGTACGCGCGTGCCGGCTGCGCTACCGGCGCCGCCGGGACCTGCTCCTGGACCGGCTGGGCGCGCGCCGGGGCGTGCGCGGGATCGCGGCCGGGCTGCACGCGCTGGTGGAGGTCGGCGACGAGGAGGCGGTCCTGGAGCGGGCCGCGGCGGAGGGTCTCGCGGTCGGGCGGCTGGGCGAGCACTGGCACACGCGCGAGGACGGCGGCCGACGGCTCCAGGGCCTGGTGGTCGGCTACGGCACACCGCGGGAGCGGGCGTATCCGGAGGCACTGGAGGTCCTGGTGAAGGTGCTGGACGGCGCCTGATTGGGCCAGTGGAACGGCGTGCGATTGGTGCTGTCCGCGGGTCCACCGGCCTTCTAGTGTCGCGGTCATGACGACGACTCGCCCGCAGCGGCTCCTGGCCCTGGCGCAGTTGAGCAACTCGGTCGGGGACGGCGCGTACCACACGACGTCGGCCCTCTACTTCACCCAGGTCGCCGGTCTCGCTCCCGCGCGCGTGGGCCTCGGTCTGACCGTCGGGTGGGCGGCCGGCTCGCTGGCGGGGGTGCCGCTGGGCCGGCTGGCCGACCGGCGCGGGCCGCGCGGTACGGCGGTGCTGCTGGCGCTGGCGACCGGGTGCGCGGTGGCGTCGTTCACGCTGGTGCGCGGGTTCGTGCCGTTCGTGCTGGTCGCCTGCGGGTACGCGGCCGCGCAGTCGGGGCTCGCGGCGGCCCGGCAGGCGCTGCTGGCGGGGCTGGTGTCCGCCGGGGAACGGACCGGGCTGCTGGCACGGCTGCAGGCGACGCTCAACGCCGGACTGGCGGTGGGCGCCGGGCTCGGCGGGCTCGCGCTGCACGCCGGTACGCGGACGGCGTACCTCGCGGTGTTCGCGGTCGACGCGGTGGGCTTCCTGGTGTGCGCGCTGCTGCTGCTCGGGCTGCCCCGGGTGGCTCCGGTCGCGGTGCGCCCCCGTGGCGGCCTCGGCGTGCTGCGCGACCGGCCGTACGCGCTCGTCGCGCTCCTGAACACCGTGCTGTTGCTGCGGCTGCCGCTGCTCAGCCTGGTCCTGCCGCTGTGGATCACGTCGCGGACGGGGGCGCCGGTCTGGTTGGTCTCCGCGCTGTTCGTGCTCAACACCGCCGCCGTGACCCTCTTCCAGGTGCGGGCGGCACGGGGCGTCACCGGACGGGACGGCGCCGTCCGCGCGGTACGGCGGTCGGGGTGGGTCATGTGCGCCGCCTGCGCGGTGTTCGCGCTGTCCGCGGGCGCCTCCCCGTGGGTGGCGGCGGGCGCGCTGGTGCTGGGGGCGGTCCTCCAGGTGGTGGCGGAGATGGGCCAGTCGGCCGGTTCCTGGCAGCTCTCCTTCGACCTGGCTCCGGCCGATCGCGTCGGCGAGTACCAGGGCTTCTTCGGCACGGGCGTCACCGTCGCCCGCACCTCGGGCCCGCTGGTGCTGACCTGGCTGCTGGTGGAGTGGGGCGCCCCGGGCTGGCTGCTGCTCGGCGGCGTGACGGTGGCAGCGTCGTACGCGATGGGCCCGGCGGCGCGCCGGGCGTCCGCGGGCCGGGACGCCGGGACGGCCGGGCGGCCCGTACCGGTGAGCTGACCGGAACCGGAGCGGACCGCTCGGCCGTCCCGGTGCGGACCGCTCGGCCGTCCCGGTGCGGACCGCTCGGCCGTCCCGGTGCGGACGGCTGGGGTCCGTGGGGGACCGGCGGGGGTCCGGCCCGGCGGGGTCCGACGGGGTCCGACGGGGTCCGCCCCTGCGGATCCGGCCTGGCGGGGTCCGACAGGAGTCCGGTCCTGCAGGGGCTCGACGGGGGTCCAGGCCGGCGGGGGCCCGACAGGGGTCCGGCCCGGCGGGGTTCGACGGGGTCCGCCCCTGCGGATCCGGCCTGGCGGGGTCCGACAGGAGTCCGGTCCTGCGGATCCGGCCTGGCGGGGTCCGACAGGAGTCCGGTCCTGCAGGGGCTCGACGGGGGTCCAGGCCGGCGGGGGCCCGACGGGGGTCCGGTCCGGCGGAGATCCGGTCCGGCGAAGGGCCGACAGAGGTCCGGTCCTGCAGGGGCTCGACGGGGGTCCAGGCCGGCGGGGGGTCCGACAGGGGTCCGGTCCGGCGGAGATCCGGTCCGGCGAAGGGCCGACAGAGGTCCGGTCCTGCAGGGGCCCGACGGGGGTCCGGTCCGGCGGAGATCCGGTCCGGCGAAGGGCCGACAGAGGTCCGGTCCTGCAGGGGCCCGACGGGGGTCCGGTCCGGCGAAGGGCCGACAGAGGTCCGGTCCTGCAGGGGCCCGACGGGGGTCCAGGCCGGCGGGGGTCCGACAGGGGTCCGGTCCGGCGGTGTCGGAGGCCATGAACCCCGTCGGACCTCGGCAGACCTGCGCCCCGGTCCGACGGCCCACGCCCTGGAGGGGCTGACAGCTGTGCTCCCCGTCGGGCCCCGACGGCCGTATGCCTCACCGGACCTGACGAGCCGTGAGCGGACCGAAAGACCCGGCAGACGCACGCCCCGGCCGGCCTCACGGCCCGCGTCCCGCCGGACCTGCCGGCAGTGGGCCTCACCGGTCCTGACGGCCCGTGAGCGGTCCGCCAGGACCGGCAGCCGTGCGCCACCCGCGCCCGGCGGTGGCGCGCCCCGGACCCGGCGGCCGACGGCCGGGCGCCCCGCCGGTCAGACCGCTCGCGGGCGGACGGTCACCGGCAGGGAGTCCACGAACAGCGCCCCCGCCAGCAGGCCGGCGCTCCCCCGCGGGCTCCACGCGCGCGCGTGGAGGTCCGCGTCCAGGGCCGCCAGGGCCTCGCGGCCCGGCTCGGTCGAGGTTCCGCCCGCTTCGAGGACCGCGCGGGCGCCCGCCTGGACGTGGCGCAGTCCCACCGGTCCCGCGGTGTGGAGGAGTTCGGTGTCCTGGAGCGTGGACATCACGGTGAGCAGGGCGTCGAGGCGTGCCTGTGGTTCGCCGGCGCCCGACGTGCGGGCCCTCGCGAGCGCGTCCAGGGCGCGGCGGACGTGGGGGAAGCCCGCCCGGGCCTCGCCCCGGGCGCCGGCGGCGCCGTACGTCGCCGAGATCGTCGAGCCCCGGGACGGGCGCCGCGGGGCGTTGCGGTCGGTGTGCGCGGCGATCCGTTTGGCGGTGGCGGCGACCTCGGCGCCTCGCGCGCGCGGGTCGAGGGCGGCCGCCGCGACCAGCAGGCCGAGCGTCCACAGCGCACCCCGGTGTCCGCCACCGGCCAGGCCCACCGAGTGCTCGGTGCACCGGCCGATCGCGCCCAGCTCGGCACGGAGCCGGGGCGAGGGCTCGCCGGTGCGGCGGGCGGCGGCCGCCATCGCCGCGAGGCCGGGTGCGAGTGCTTTGGCCGACCAGCGCAGGGCGCGGTGGTCCATCCGGGTCACGCGGGCGAAGAGGTCACGCGGGTCGGGCAGCCCGGGCTTCGGGGCCAGGGCCAGCTGCCCGGTCAGCGCGGCCACGGCGGCCTGTGCGAGTGCCTCGTCCTCACGGCTCGTCATGGCCGTGCCTCAGGAGGACGCCGAGGCCGACGGGGCGTCACTCGGCGGGGCGCCGGTCGGAGCACCGCTCGGGGGCGTGCCGCCCTCGCCACCGCCGCCGCTGCCCGCGCCGGTGTTCTCCGCGTCCGGGTCGATGCCGATGGTCAGGAAGCCCTTGTAGCCCTTGGACGGGTCGGCCTTCTTGACCGGCTCGAGGGTGAGCAGGCCGCTGGAGGCGCCGCCGCCGTCGTAGACCATGTCGTCCGCGAGCCGGGTGTAGGTGCCGGAGTGCTTGGCGTACGGCTCCAGCGTGAAGATCTCCTCGGCGACGTCGTCGTCGAAGAACAGCTGGCCGGTGTGGTTGACCTTGCCGCCCTCGTAGGTGCCGTCCTCCTTCTGGCCGCCGGTGTGCACCTTGAGGTGGACGTGGCAGGTCCGGGGCGTGTACCAGCCGGGGAAGATCGTCTGGAACTTGACGACCCCGTTGGCGTTCGCGATCTGGTAGCCGCGCAGGTAGGTGCCGTCGTCGGCGGTGGAGCCGTCCTCGCTCTCGGCGGGGGCCGAGCCGCCGGGGTTGGCGGTGGTGTAGCCGGAGTAGTAGCCCCAGGCATCGCAGTGCCAGATCTCCACGGCCGCGCCGGGGACCGGGGTGCAGCCGTCGGTGGCGTCGACGACGGTCAGGCGCAGGGTCAGCGGGACCCCGCTCTTGCCCTCGGTGATGTCCTTGCGCACCAAGGCGCCGTCGAGGTAGTAGGGCCCCTCCGTGACGCTCGGCATCAGCGTCATGCAGCCGCTGCCGGACGAGGTCGCGGAGGCGGTCGCGGACGCGGTCGCCTCGGCCGACGTGCTCGTGTCGGCGGACGCGGACCGGTAACCGGCGACGGCGATTCCGCCGGCCGCGACCGTGCCGCCGGTCACCGCGAGGGCGCGGCGCCGGGTGATGGACGTGTTCCTGTGGTTTCCCGTCATGGACATGAAACGTAGGAGCGCCACCCGTCAGAGGCATGGGGCGACGCTGTGAACCGGCTGTGAGTGCGGTGCGAGCCGGGACCGCGACCGCCGGCCGGCCGTCACACCGCCACCAGCGGGGCGCCCTTGCGCCACTTCAGGATCTTGTCGAAGCTCACCACCGCCCCGGTCCGCCCCGGCTTGTTGCCGATGTGGACGTGGTCGGCGAGCTCCTGGATGAGGTACAGGCCGCGGCCCGCCTCGGCGTCGGTGCCGACGTGGGCCGGGCGGACCGGGCGCTCGCCGGTGAAGCCCGGGCCTGAGTCGGCGACCTCGATGCGGCACTTCTCGCCGTCGAGGTAGGCGGTGACGCGGTACGCCTCCGAACAGCCGCCGTGCGCGGTGTCCCCGCCGTGCTCGACGGCGTTGGCGCAGGCCTCGCTGAGGGCGACGGAGAGGTCGTAGGAGACGTCCGGGTCGACACCGGCCGTCTCCATCGTGCCGAGCAGCAGGCGCCTCGCGAGCGGCACGCTCGCGGCCTCGCGCCGCAGATGGAGTGACCACCAGATGCTCATGCTCCAGCCTCCCGGCCGCGGCTCGACATACCGATACGTATTGCCGCCCGGCCCCGGAAGTAAGCGCGATTTCCTTGTGCGGCCGCCCATATGGGGGATGCACGGCAAGGCCGATCCGTGTATGCGGGACCCAGGAGCACCCAGGCGTACACAGGCGTCCCCCCTGCGACCAGAAGATGATCCTCCCCGTCGGCGGGAATGTCGTGGACCTGCTGCGGGGGCGTCGTGCGGCCAGTGCGATGATGGGCCCGCCATGACTGACCCCCACCAGCGCACGGCGCGCTCCGGAGGCGCTCTCCGGATGCTGCGGGCCGCGGTCTTCGCCGCGGTCTGCGTCGTGCTGGCCGGGGCCGGTCACACCATGGCCTCCTGCGCCACGGTCCCGCTGTGGACGCTCGGCGCGGGATTCCTCGCGGTGCTCCTCGTCGCGGCTCCGCTCGCCGGGCGTGAGCGGTCGCTGCCGGGCATCGCCGTCCTGCTCGCCGTCGGACAGGGCGTGCTGCACACGCTGTTCGGGCTCGGACAGCACGGCGCCACGACCGTGACGTCGACGGCGACGACCGTCTCCGACGCCGCCCTGGTCGAGCGGGCCGCCCGGCTGCTGTGCGGGACCACGGCGGCGGCGATCAGCCCCGCGCAGGCACAGCGGATCCTCATCGAGGCACGCGTCTACGGAAACGGCGCCGGCGGTGGCACGGACACGGGGTCCATGCGCCACTCGGCGGACGCGCTGGCCACCGCCGGCTCGTCGGCGTCCCTGCTGCCGTCCCTGCCGATGCTGCTCGGTCACGTCCTCGCGGCAGTCGCCGCCGGCTGGCTGCTGCGGCGCGGCGACAGCGCCCTGCTGCGCCTGATGGAACTGTCGGCGCACGGGGTCACCGAGGGCGCGCTCGTCCGGTCGCTGCGCGGGGCGCTCGCCCTGGTGCGCGCCCTGTCGGCAGGGCTGCCCGCGGCGCCCGAGTGGGGCCCGCGCCCCCCGCGCACCGCCCTGCTCGCACCCTCGAAGCCGCCTGCCGACGCGCTCCAGCACACGGTGATCAGGCGCGGCCCGCCGGCCGTCGCGGTCCTCGTCCTCGCTGCCTGACGCGACGCGACCAGCACTCCACCACACGGGAGGGGGCGGCCGCCGTCGTGCGGCACGCGCGTGTGCGCACGGAATCCGTGCCCGCGCCCCACCTCACCGTCGTACCTCACTCAGAGTGGAGTGCTCGCTGTCATGAAGCCCGTCCTGAAGACCTCCCGTCTCGTCGCCGCCGCTGCCGTGGCCGGCTCCGCCGTGCTCGTGCTGTCCTCGCCCGCCTTCGCGCACGTCACCGTGCAGCCCGAGGGCACGGCCGCCAAGGGCGGCTACGCGGTCGTGAACTTCCGCGTCCCCAACGAGCGCGACAACGCCTCGACCACCGTGCTGGAGGTCAACTTCCCGACCGACACCCCGTTCTCCTCCGTGCTGCCGCAGCAGGTCCCCGGCTGGAAGATCGCCGTCACCAAGAGCAAGCTCGCCAAGCCGCTGGAGGTGCACGGCCGGCAGGTCACCGAGGCCGTCTCCAAGGTCACCTGGACCGCCGAGGGCAAGGGCATCGAGCCCGGTTTCCTCCAGCAGTTCCCGGTCTCCGTGGGCGTGCTGCCGGAGAACGCCGACCAGGTCGTCTTCAAGGCGATCCAGACGTACTCCAACAAGGAGGTCGTGCGCTGGATCGAGGTGCAGGAGAAGGGCGCCGAGGAGCCCGACAACCCGGCTCCGGTGCTCGCCCTGTCCGCCGCGTCCGACGGCCACGCCCACGGCTCGTCCGCCGAGGACGCCTCCGAGGAGTCCGGCTCCGACGACGCCGAGGCCACCGAGACCGAGGCGTCCGGCTCCTCCGACGGCAGCGACACCACCGCCCGCGTGCTCGGTGTCGTGGGCATCGTCGTCGGCGCCGCCGGCGTGGCGTACGGCGTGCTCGCCGGCCGTCGCCGGACCCGGACCGGCGACGTCTCCTGACGTCAGACCTCCGCGGTGCGCGCCGGGGGCCGTCACGGTCCCGGCGCGCACCGGATCTCTCCACCCCTAGGACTTCTCCCCATGCGCAAGAAGACGTTCGCCGCGGCCGCGCTGCTGGCCGCCGCCACCCTCACCCTCTCCGCCTGCGGCAGCGGCGACAGTGACGCCGACCCCGTCGCCGCCGTCTCCGCGGAGGGCTCGCAGCAGGCCGCGACCGTGCTCGACCAGCCCTTCACCAAGCCGAACCTGGTGCTGACCGACACCCGGGGCAAGCAGTACGACCTCCGCAAGGAGACCGCCGGGCACCCGACCCTGCTGTACTTCGGCTACACCAACTGCCCCGACGTCTGCCCGCTGACGATGAGCAACATCGCCGTCGCGAAGAAGCAGCTCCCCGCGGCGGAGCAGAACGAACTGCGCGTCGTGTTCGTCACCACCGACCCGGCCCGCGACACCCCCGCCGCGCTCGGCGCCTGGCTGAAGGGCATCGATCCGCAGGTGGTGGGCCTGACCGGCGACTTCGCCACCGTCCAGACCGCCGCGCGCACCCTCGGCATCTCCATCGAGCCGCCGTACAAGGACAAGAACGGCAAGACGGTCTCCACCCACGGCACCCAGGTCATCGCCTTCTCCCCGAAGACGGACGGCGGCTACCTCCTCTACGGCGAGGACGCCACGGTCGACGACTACACCGAGGACCTGCCCGCGATCGTCGAGGGGCGGAACCCGTGAGGCGGTGGGCCGTCCGCGCCGCCGTCCTGGCCTGCGGCCTGGTCCTCGCGGGCTGCGGCTCCGACGACACGACCGCCGACCTGTCGGTGAGCGCCGCCTACATGCCGCAGCCGGTCTCCGACTCCATGGCGGCCGGATTCATGACGATCACCAACGAAGGCGGTACAAAGGACGAGCTGACCTCCGTCACCAGTGACGTCGCGGGAAGCGTCACCGTGCACGAGACCGCCGGCGGGGCGATGCGGGAGACCGGATCGCTCGACGTACCCGCGCACGGCCGGCTCGTGCTCGCCAGCGGCGGCGACCACCTGATGTTCGAGAAGCTGACACGCAAGCCGAAGCAGGGCGAGAAGGTGACCGTGGAACTGCACTTCGCCGAGTCCGGGACCGTCGAGGTCGAGATGCCGGTGGAATCCGCCACCTACACCCCGATGACCGGGCACTGAGGGAAGGACCGCCTTGACCCACACCATCGTCCCCGGAGCCCGGAGACCGGCCGCCGCCCCCCGGGTCCGGCTGCTGGTGCTGCTGTTCCTCGCCGTCACCGGCGCGCTCCTCGCCGCGGCCGGCCCGGCCTCGGCGCACGCCGCGCTCACCGGCAGCGATCCCGCCCAGGGGTCGGTGGTCGACAAGGCGCCCACGCGGGTGTCGCTGACCTTCTCCGAGCAGGTCGCGATGAGCGGCGACTCACTGCGCGTCCTCGACCCCAAGGGCACGCGCGTCGACACCGGCGAGCCGTCCGGCGTCAGCGGTACGACCTACGCCGTGCCGTTGCACTCGGGGCTGCCGGACGGCACGTACACGGTGACCTACCAGGTGGTGTCCGCCGACAGCCACCCCGTCGCCGGCGCCTACACCTTCTCCATCGGCGCCCCCTCCGAGACCAGCGTCTCGGTGTCCGGCCAGGCGGCCGGCGGCGGGGTCGTCGGGGGGCTGTACGGCTTCGGGCGGTACGTGTCGTACGCCGGGTTCGTCGTCATGGCCGGCGGGGCCGCCTTCGTGCTGGCCTGCTGGCCGCGCGGCACCGGCGTGCGGGCCGTGCAGCGGCTGGTGGTCTCCGGCTGGCTCGCGCTCACCGCCGCCACCCTGTTCCTGCTGCTCCTGCGCGGCTCCTACACCGGCTCCGGGAAGCTCGGCGACGTCTTCGACCTCGATCTGCTCGGGCAGGTCCTGCAGACCAAGACGGGCGCCGCGCTGGTCTCCCGGCTGCTGCTGCTCGCCGCGGCCGCGCTGTTCATCGCCGTGCTCTTCGGCGCCTACGACAAGCGGGAGGGCGAGGAGAGGCGGGACCTGACCTTCGGACTCGCCGTCGGCGGGACCGTCGTCGCGGCCGGACTCGCGGCGAGCTGGTCGATGGCCGAGCACGCCTCCACCGGCCTCCAGCCGGGCATCGCGATGCCGGTGGACGTCCTCCACCTGCTCGCCGTCGCCGCCTGGCTGGGCGGACTGTGCGCGCTGCTCGTGGCGCTGTACCGGTCGGACACCCCGGTCGGGACCCCGGCGGTCCGTCGCTTCTCGCAGGTCGCCTTCGGCAGCGTGGTCGCCCTGGTCGCGACCGGCGTCTACCAGTCCTGGCGGCAGCTCGGTTCCTGGTCGGCCTTCACCGACACCCGCTACGGACAGCTCCTGCTCGTCAAGATCGGACTGGTGGCGCTGCTCGTCGGCATCGCCCGGATCTCGCGGCGGTGGACGGCACGGCTGGCGGAAGACTCCCGCACGGAGTCCCGCGCGAGCACGGGTGTCGAGACGCGGGACGCCGGCGAGCGGGAGGACGCGGACGGGCAGGAACGCGAAGGGGAGGAGCGGGTGGACGCCCAGGTGATGAAGCCGGCTGTCGCACGGGCTCCCTCCGGGCGGGGCCCGGCGGTCGCCGGTTCCGGGGACGACGCCGGGAGCGCCGCCGGCTCCGGAGACGATGCCGGGAGCGCCACCGGCTCCGGGGACGGGGCGACGCCGGCGGACGCCGACGACACCACGGTCGGCGGCACCGCCGCCCCCGTCGGCACCACCGCCGTCGGCGCCGGGCGGGCCGCGCAGCTCGCCCGGCAGCGGGCCGCCGTGGAGTCCGCCCGACAGAAGCGGCGGCGCGACGCCGACCCGAACCGCTTCGGCCTGCGCCGTTCGGTGCTCGCCGAGGCCGGCGTCGCGGTCGTGCTGCTCGCCGTCACCACCGCGCTGACGTCCACCGAGCCCGGCCGGACGGAGCAGGAGGCCAAGGCGGCCACGGCGGCCTCGTCGTCCTCGTCGGCCACCTCGGGGGCGCTGACCCTCGACATGTCCTTCGACACCGGCGGGACCGACGGCAAGGGCGTCGTCAGCGTGGACCTCGACCCCGCGCGGAGCGGGGCGAACGAGATGCACGTCTACGTCACCCGGCCCAACGGCCGCGCCTTCGACGTCCCCGAGGTGAAGATCGCCTTCACCCTCGAGGCCAAGAGCATCGGGCCCCTGTCCGTCGTCCCCGACCACATCACCACCGGCCACTGGTCGGCGAACGGAGTGCAGCTTCCCATGGCCGGCGAGTGGAAGATCGCCGTGACCGTGCGGACCTCCGACATCGACCAGGTGACCGTCTCCAAGAACGCGCAGATCGGCTGACCGCACCATGCCTGACCAGTCCACTTCGGCCGCCCGTACGTCCAAGACCGCCGCGGGGGCCGACCGCGGGGCCGGATCCGCGGCCACGCCCACGCCCCGGGCGGGATCCGCGGCCGTTCCCGCGACCGGAACGGGCCCCGCGGTCTCCGGGGAATCCTCGGACCACGAGGGCCTGACGCGGCGCAAACTGCTCGGCACCGCCGGCGCCACCGGGCTCGTGCTCGGCGTCGCGGGCGGGGCCGCCGGTTATGCCGCCGCGCCCGCGCAGGCGACGCCGCTCTCCTCGATCGGATCCGAGCGGGTGATGTTCCACGTGAAACATCAGCCCGGCATCACTCAGGGCCTCCAGGCCCGCGGCCATCTCGTCGCCTTCGACCTCGCGGCCGGCGCGGGCCGCAAGGAGGCCGCCGCACTGCTGCGCCGCTGGTCGGAGACGGCCCGACGGCTGATGGCGGGCGAGGCGGCCCCGCACGACGACACGGACGTGGCCCGGGACGCCGGCCCGTCCTCGCTGACCGTCACCTTCGGCTTCGGCCACAGCTTCTTCGCCCGCACCGGCCTGGAGAAGCAGCGCCCGGTCGCCCTGGACCCGCTGCCGGACTTCTCCTCCGACCAGCTCGACAAGTCCCGCAGCAACGGGGACCTGTGGGTCCAGATCGGCGCGAACGACGCCCTCGTCGCCTTCCACGCCCTGCGCGCCGTACAGAAGGACGCGGGCAGCGCCGCCAGGGTCCGCTGGCAGATGAACGGCTTCAACCGCACCCCCGGGGCGACGGCCCACCCCATGACCACCCGCAACCTCATGGGCCAGCTGGACGGCACCCGCAATCCCCGGCCGACGGAGTCCGACTTCGAGAAGCGGATCTTCGTCCCGGCGTCAGGTTCGAACGACCCCGCCTGGATGGCCCACGGCTCCTACGCCGTCGTGCGCCGTATCCGGATGCTCCTCGACGACTGGGAGAAGCTGTCGGTCACGGCCCAGGAGCAGGTCATCGGGCGCCGGAAGTCCGACGGGGCCCCGCTGTCCGGGGGCACCGAGACGACCGGGATGGACCTGGAGAAGACCGACGCCAACGGCGATCTCGTGGTCCCGCTCAACGCCCACGCGCGGATCACCCGCCCGGACCAGAACGGGGGCGCGGCGATGCTGCGACGGCCGTTCTCCTACCACGACGGCATCGACGCGGACGGGGTGCCGGACGCGGGGCTGCTGTTCATCTGCTGGCAGGCGGACCCCCTGCGCGGCTTCGTCACCGTGCAGCGGAAGCTGGACCGCGGGGACGCGCTGTCGAAGTACATCCGCCACGAGGCGAGCGGCCTGTTCGCGGTGCCGGGCGGGGCGGCGGAGGGGGAGTACGTGGGGCAGCGGTTGCTGGAGGGGTGAGACACGCCGGGCTCGGGTCACGCGGATTCATCCGGCCGAGGGGCCCGGGTGAGACGCGTGCGCCCGGTCCCACGAGGGCCGTTAGGGTGAGGTCATGCCAGCGAGCTACGCGTACCTCGGCCCCGAGGGCACCTTCACGGAGGTCGCCCTGCGCACGCTGCCCGAAACGGCCACCCGGCAGCTGATCCCGTACGTCTCCGTGCAGTCCGCCCTGGACGCGGTGCGCACGGGCGAGGCCGAGGCCGCGTTCGTGCCGATCGAGAACTCCGTCGAGGGCGGGATCACCACCACGCTGGACGAGCTGGTCGCCGGCACGCCGCTGATGATCTACCGCGAGGTACTGCTGTCGATCACCTTCGCGCTGCTGGTCCGGCCGGGCACGAAGGTGTCCGACATCAAGACGGTCTCGGCGCACCCGGCCGCCCAGCCGCAGGTCCGCAACTGGCTGAAGGCCAACCTCCCGGACGCCGTCTGGGAGTCCGCCGCCTCGAACGCGGACGCCGCCCGCCTGGTCCAGGAGGGCCGCTACGACGCCGCCTTCGCGGGGGAGTTCGCGGCCGCCCGGTACGGCCTGACGGCCCTGGAGACCGGGATCCACGACGCGGAGAACGCGCAGACGCGGTTCGTGCTGGTGGGCCGCCCGGCCCGGCCCGCCGCGCCGACCGGGGCCGACAAGACGTCCGTCGTGCTGTGGCAGCGTGACGACCACCCCGGTGGCCTGCGCGACCTGCTGGGCGAGTTCTCCACCCGCGGCATCAACCTCATGGTGCTGCAGTCACGGCCGACCGGCGCCGGCATCGGCAACTACTGCTTCTGCATCGACGCGGCCGGCCACATCACCGACCGCCGGATGGCCGAGGCGCTGATGGGTCTCAAGCGGATCTGCCGCGACGTGCGTTTCCTCGGCTCGTACCCGCGCGCGGACGTGACTGCGGCGGACGTGCGGGCTCCGCTGACCGGGACCTCGGACGACGAGTTCGTGGCGGCGGCGGACTGGGTGGCACGCTGCCAGGACGGGCGCTTCTAGGCGACGGGAGACGCCCACGCCGGGCGACGGGGGTCGGTGGGGGCGTGGCGGCCGGCGCGGCGATGGCGGGCCGGCTTGGCGAGGGCGGGCCGGCGCGGGCGGTGGGCGGTGGGCGGTCGACAGCCGGGTTTCAGCCAGTCATACCTGCATATCCTCGTTATCCACAGAAGTTTTCCACAGGGCGGCTTCTCGACCTGGGGACAGGTCGACAACGAAGGGCCATTGGTCGACAAATCGCCCTACAGACCTCATGGGCGGCCGTGACCCGACAGTTCGCCCCTCGTCCACCCGTTTCCTTCGATAAATCCTTTGGGGCGACCCATTTCCACCCGAAGGTGGCCGCGGGAGGGGTTCGGCCTGGGAATTGCGGGCCCGGAGAGCAGGGTTCCGAATGATCAATTCCGATGTCCACAGATCTTTCGCACAGCCTGTGGATAACCCTTCCCGGGTGTGGATTCCTGTGGACAACCGGGCCGACCGCGTCCTGTTTTCCCCGAAGAATTCCAGTCATCGCGACGCCGCCCGGCGTCCGGTCCCCGCCCCGTGCCGCCCCGGTCCATCCCGCCCCGCCTCAGGGAATGAGACGCCTTTATCACCCCGAAAAGGCGCGCCCGGGCACCGCGAGCGGACGCCCGGGGCACCCAGGGGACACATAGGGCAAGAGAACCATAGCGGAACGTAAGCCACGTTTCCGCAATAGTGAGTCGTGAGCCGCAACCCCGCACCGGTAACCTTGAGCGCGTGATCGACCTTCGCCTGCTCCGTGAGGACCCCGACCGTGTGCGCGCGTCCCAGCGCGCCCGTGGAGAGGACGTCGCGCTCGTCGACGCTCTCCTGTCCGCCGACGAACGGCGCAGGTCGTCCGGCGTCCGCTTCGACGAGCTGCGTGCCGAACAGAAGCAGCTCGGCAAGCTCATCCCCAAGGCCTCCGCGGAGGAGAAGGCCGAGCTGCTGAAGCGCGCCGAACAGCTCAAGGCCGACGTCAAGGCCGCCGACGCCGAGCGCGACGCGGCGGACCACGAGACGCAGGAACTGCTCCTGCGGCTCGGCAACCTCGTCCACCCCGACGTTCCCGTCGGCGGTGAGGAGGACTTCGCCACGCTGGAGACGCACGGCGAGATCCGCGACTTCGCCGCCGAGGGCTTCGAGCCCAAGGACCACCTCGAGCTGGGCCAGCTCCTCGGTGCGATCGACGTCGAGCGCGGCGCGAAGGTCTCCGGCTCCCGCTTCTACTTCCTCACCGGTGTCGGCGCCCTCCTGGAGCTCGCGCTGGTGAACGCGGCGATCGCCCAGGCGACGGCCGCGGGCTTCACCCCCATGCTCACCCCCGCCCTGGTGCGCCCCCAGTCCATGGCGGGCACCGGCTTCCTCGGCCAGGCGGCCCAGGACGTCTACCACCTCGACAGCGACGACCTCTACCTCGTCGGCACCTCCGAGGTCGCCCTCGCCGCGTACCACATGGACGAGATCATCGACGCCGCGCGCCTGCCGCTGCGCTACGCGGGCTTCTCCCCCTGCTTCCGCCGCGAGGCCGGCTCGCACGGCAAGGACACGCGGGGCATCTTCCGCGTGCACCAGTTCGACAAGGTCGAGATGTTCTCGTACGTCGCTCCCGAGGACTCGCAGGCCGAGCACCAGCGCCTGCTGGAGTGGGAGAAGCAGTGGCTGACCTCGCTGGAGCTGCCGTTCCGCGTGATCGACGTCGCCACGGGTGACCTGGGCTCGTCGGCCGCCCGCAAGTTCGACTGCGAGGCGTGGATCCCGACCCAGGGCAAGTACCGCGAGCTGACCTCGACCTCGGACTGCACCGAGTTCCAGTCCCGCCGCCTGTCGATCCGCGTCCGCGAGGGCAAGCAGGTCCGCCCGCTGGCCACGCTCAACGGCACCCTGTGCGCCGTCCCGCGCACGATCGTGGCGATCCTGGAGAACCACCAGCAGGCCGACGGCTCCGTGCGCGTGCCCGAGGTGCTACGCCCGTATCTCGGCGGGCGGGAGATCCTGGAGCCGGTGGCCAAGTGAGCGAGGCCAAGGAGAAGGAGGCCTCCCCGGGCTTCCCCTACCGGCTGATCGCGACCGACCTCGACGGGACACTGCTGCGCGCCGACGAGTCGATCTCCCGGCGCACCCGCGACGCCCTCGCCGCGGCCACCGCGGCGGGAGCGGCCCACATCGTCGTGACCGGCCGCGCGGTCCCCTGGACCCGGCACGTCCTCGACGACCTCGGCTACGACGGCCTGGCGGTCTGCGGCCAGGGCGCCCAGGTCTACGACGCCGGCGCCCACCGCCTGCTGACCTCGGTGACCCTGGACCGGCAGCTGGCCGGGGTGGCGCTCGCCAAGATCGAGGCGGAGGTCGGCCCGCTGTACCTGGCGGCGAGCCGGGACGGGCTGGAGGGGGAGGTGCTGGTCGGCCCCGGCTACGCGCTCACCGGCAAGCTCCCGGCCGTTCCGTTCACCGACGCGTCGGACCTGTGGTCCGCCCCGCTGAACAAGCTCTACATACAGCATCCCGAGCTGTCGGACGACGAACTGGCCGAGGCTGCCCGCCGGACCGCGGGTGGTTTCGTCACCGTGGCGATGGCCGGCGCCGGCATCGTGGAGCTGCTCCCCCTCGGCCTGTCCAAGGCCACCGGTCTCTCCCTCGCCGCCCGCCGCCTGGGTCTCAAGGCCGCCGACACCCTCGCCTTCGGCGACATGCCCAACGACATCCCCATGTTCGCCTGGTCGGCCAGAGGCGTCGCCATGTCCAACGCCCACCCCGAGCTCAAAGCGGTCGCCGACGAACTCACCTCCTCCAATGAGGAGGACGGCATCGCCTTGGTCCTGGAAAGACTCCTGAACTGACCACAAGGCGTCAGTCGCAAACGGGGGACGCGGGAAGCGAGTCGACGGCTGGGGCTGGGGTCCGACGATCGCCGCAGGCGATCAGGGGCGCGGGGAACTGCGCGACCAGCCACGGCGCTCCCGCACCTCTACGACCACCCCCGTCGCCCCGCCCCTTCTCGACGTACCCCCATCCGAATCCCCGGCCCAGTTCCAGTCCCAGTGACAACGTCTCGCGGAGGATGCACGATTCGAACGTGCGCGGGCTCGCACCCGACCACGGCTTAGCAAGCCGGTGCCTTACCACTCGGCCAATCCTCCGGGTGGGCGGCCTCACGCGAGAGCGACATCGCGTGCTCGAAGCGGCCGCCCCGGGCAGTTCCCCGTGGGGGGCGAGCTCGACGGAGGAGTGACTACTCCGGAGCCCGCCGCGGACTGCCCTGACGGAAGCGGAACGAACTGCCGTGCATGGACATCGCCCCGCTCCTCTCCCGGTACCTGACGCCGGTTCCGTCCCGGCGCTGCGAACACCCCCAGTGTCGCTGCCGGACGAGTCGGACGCCACTGAATAAAACAGGAGTGCGAAGAGCGCGACTTGAGGGCGGCGGCACCGCCCGAGGACGGGCCTCCCCAGGGACGCGGCTCACCCGCGACCCCGCCCGGCACTCACCTCCGACGCCACCGCCGCCGACGCGCCTTGCTGAAGAACCAGCCCGCGGGCGGCTCGTCGGAACGCCACGGCTGCGGCTCGGGCTTCTCCCGACGCCAGCGGGCGGCGAGCATCCGGGCACGGGCGGACGGCTCGGACGTGTCGGCGGCGCGTATGAAGTCCTCGTCGAGGACGAGGTCGTCCCACACCCCGTCAGCGGCCCCTCCCGAGGTCCCGTGAGAGGCCCCTCCCGAAGCCCGGTCCGGGGCTCGGTCCGGGGCCCCGTCCGGGTGACCGTCCCCGTCGCCAAACCGTCCTCGGCCGCCCTCGTGCTCCCGGCCGTCGTACCGCGCCGCCTCGTCCGTCATCCTCGCCTCCCCGGCCGTCCTTCCGTCCCGTCCCGCGTGTCCCGTTCGCCCAGTGTGGGCGGGCAGCGGTGAAGTCCCCGTCAAGAGCCGGCCGAAGAGACCCGTCCGCCGGCGTCTACTCCTCGCCCGCCAGCGTCAGCGCCCGCAGCTTCTGCCCCGCGTACCAGGTGGCCAGCACGGTCACCGCGACCAGCAGGACGGTCGCCGTCGTGAGCCCGACGTCGGAGGAGATGAGGTCCCCGCCGGCGACCTTGTCGGCGACGGCCAACGACCACTGCTGGACGCTCAGCGTGCGCGCGCCCGGCACCAGGGAGCCGAACAGGGCCTCCCAGACGAGGGCGTAGACGAGGCCGAAGACCACCGCGTGCCGGGACACCGTGCCCAGCAGCAGGAACAGCGCGGCGTAGGCGATGGAGGAGACCAGCGCGGCCACCGTGTAGGCGACGGCGATCTGCTGTCCGTTGCCGTTGAGGATGAAACCCGCTATCAGCGTCGGCAGCGCGGAGAACACCATCGTCACCGCGATCGCCACGATCAGCTTGGTGAAGATGATCGTCGGCCGCTTCACCGGCTTGGACAGGAGGTACACCACGGAACCGTCGTCGATCTCCGGGCCGATCGCGCCCGTGCCCGCGATGACGCCGATGATCGGCACCATCGTGGCGAGCGCAAGCCCGCCCAGCAGGTCGGACGCGGTCTGGTCGTCGGCGCCGGCCAGGCCGCGCACCACCACGGAGATCGCGACGAGCAGCAGCGGCAGTGCGCCGAGGATGAGGGCCCGGCGGCGGCCGAGCAGGGCTCGATAGGTGAGCCGGGCGACAGTGGGGTCGTACATCTTCGGCCTCCTACGCCGCGACCAGGTAAGAGAAGACGGACTCGAGGGACTCGTCGGACGGCGAGACCGTGAGCAGGCGTATGCCCTGGTCGCGCGCCACCCTCGGCAGCAGGGCCGTGAAGCGGCCGAAGTCGACGGCCTGAATGCGCAACGCGCCCTCGGCGAGGTCCACTTCGATTCCGGAGGTCGACGGGTCGGCGATCAGCGCGGCCGCGAGGGCGCGGTCGTCGCTGGAGCGCACCAGATAGCGGTGCGGGCGGTCGGTCATCAGGCGGCGGATCTTGCGGAAGTCGCCGCTGGCCGCGTGGCGTCCGGCCACGACGACCTCGATGTGCCAGGCCAGTTGCTCGACCTCTTCGAGGATGTGCGACGAGAACAGCACCGTGCGGCCCTCGTCGCCCATGCGCCGCAGCAGTTCCATGAGCTGCATGCGCTGGCGCGGGTCCATGCCGTTGAACGGCTCGTCGAGCAGCAGCAGCGACGGGTCGTGGACCAAGGCGCTCGCCATCTTCACGCGCTGGCGCATGCCCTTGGAGTAGGTGGAGATCTTGCGGTCCTGCGCGTACTCCATCTCGACCGTGGCCAGCGCCTTCTGGGCGGCCTTCGCGCCCAGGCCGTGCAGCTCGGCGTTGGCGACGACGAACTCGCGGCCGGTGAGGAAGTCGTACATCGCCTCCCGCTCGGGGACGATACCGATGTGCCGGTAGATGTCCTCGTTGCGCCAGACCTGCTGGCCGTCGAGGGTGACGGTGCCGGTGGAGGGGGCCAGGAAGCCGCCCATCATGTTGATGAGGGTGGACTTGCCGGCGCCGTTGGGGCCGAGCAGGCCGGTGACGCCGGGGCCGATGGTCATGGTGATGTCGTTGACGGCGACCACGTTGCCGAACCAGCGGGAGACGTGGTCGAGGGAGAGCGTGGTCACAGTCCCACCTTCCGGTAGCGGCGCATCAGGAGGCCGTGGCTGGCGGCGATCAGGCCCAGGGTGACGAGGACGTAGACCACGCCCTCCCCCTTGGAGGGGCCGATCCCGCCGGGGAACGCCGAGGTCGCACCGAGGAAGGCGGACTGCACTCCGTCGATGAGCGTGATCGGCGAGAAGAGACCGATCCAGGGTGTCGCGCCGGTGCTGCCCTGGGCGTCGGCGATGGCCTGGAGGGTGGAGACCGCGCCGTAGGAGATGGTCAGGACGGCGATGACGGCCGCGATGCCGAAGCCGCGGCGCGGGGTGACCGCGGCGACGACCAGGCCGAGACCGGCGAAGAGCAGGGAGAGCAGTGCCACGGAGACGAGTCCCTGGGCGAACCCTTCGGTCTGGTCGGCGAAGTCCAGCTTGGCCAGCAGGGCGCCCACGTAGAGCACCAGCAGGGGTGCGGCGGTGAGGACGAACAGCGCCGAGGCGAGCGCGGCGAACTTGGCACGCACGTAGTCGGCGGTCTCGATCGGCCGGGAGAAGTACAGCGGCACGGTCTTGAAGCGCAGGTCGCGCGAGACGGACTGCGGCGCCTGCGCGGCGACGTAGAGGCTGATGACGGCCTGCATCACGATCGCGTACCGCGTGTAGTCCAGCGGGAGTTCCTTGGACTTCGTGGCGACCGCGACGGCGACCATGACGGCCGCGGGCAGGCACATCACCACGAAGAGCAGCATGGGCAGCACCTTGGACTTCACCGAACGGCCGAGGCCGTAGGCGCCGCGCAGGGACTGCGAGTAGAGGGAGCGGCGGGCGTAGGCGCGGCCCAGGCGCGGCCCGTCATAACTGCGGTAGCCGATGTTGTGGATACGGGACTGGTCACCCGGGGGGGTGGTGACGGGATGCTCAACCGCCATGGCCGACGGCCTCCTTCCGCTGCTCGTCGCTGTCCTTGAAGACCTCGGAGATGTGGTGCCGGCGCTGCTCCATGCGCACCAGGCCGAGACCGAGGTCGGCGACCACGTCCCGCACCACGTCGTACGTCTCCTCGCCCTGTGCGGTCAGCAGCAGGATGTGGCCGGCGCCCGGCAGGCCGCTCTGGGAGTCGAGGACGTCGACCCCGCGCGCGTGGAGTTCCTCGCGCACCGCGCGGGTGCCGTCGGGGTGCTCGTCGGTGTCGGTGACCTCGATCGCGAGGGTGGTGGTGGTCTGTGTGAAGTCGGTGGTGGAGCTGGAGCGCAGGAGCTTGCCGCCGTCGATGACCACGACGTGGTCGCAGGTGCGCTCCAGTTCGCCCAGGAGGTGGGAGGTGACCAGGACCGAGATGCCGAAGTCGGTGTGGATGCGGCGGATCAGCCCGAGCATCTCGTCGCGGCCGACCGGGTCCAGGCCGTTGGTCGGCTCGTCCAGGAAGACCAGCTGCGGATCGTGGACGAGGGCCTGGGCGAGCTTCACGCGCTGCTTCATGCCGGTCGAGTAGCCGCCGATGGGGCGGTAGCGCTCCTCGTACAGGCCGACGTGGCGCAGGGTGTCCGCGGTGCGCTCGCGCGCGGCCGTCGGCGGCAGACCGGACATGCGGGCCATGTGCACGACGAACTCGGTGGCCGAGACGTCGGGCGGCAGGCAGTCGTGCTCCGGCATGTAGCCGACACGCTCACGGATGGCGGCGCCCTTGGTGGCGACGTCGAGGCCGAGCACCTCGGCGCGGCCCTCCGTGGCGGGCGAGAGACCCAGCAGGATCTTGATCAGGGTGGACTTGCCGGCGCCGTTGGCGCCGACGAGTCCGGTCACACCGGGTCCGACGTCCACGGACAGCCGGTCGAGCGCGGTCACCCGGGGGAACCGCTTGCTCAGGCTTTCGGTCGCGATCACAGTCACACCACCGAACGTAGTGACGCACGCCACGGAAATCGTCAGACCGCAGAGCCGTCTTCGCATCAGACCTCAGGTGTAGGGGACCGTAGGGGATCCCCTGCCTGAGAGCTACGGCGCTGATCCGCAGCCCCGGTCCCCGCCCCATTGACGCTCTCTCCGACAAGTGCCAGATTCGGCGGGGTCACGCTACGAACACGTACCGTGGTCGGCCGTTCCGGCGGACGGGAAGAGGCGGCTCGACGACGGCGAAGACCGATGGCCCCTCCTCGCGCAGCGCCGCCCGGTGCGGGGGAGCCGGCCGGAGGCACGGGCGAAAGCGGAGGTGGAGGCCGAGTGACGGCACTGGAGGGTGCGCGCGAGCGCCGGGTGCGGACCGGCGGGATCGAGCTGTGCGTGGCCGAGCTGGGGGATCCCGGGCGGCCGACGGTCGTCCTGGTGCACGGCTATCCGGACAGCAAGGAGGTGTGGTCGGAGGTCGCGTCCCGACTGGCGGACCGCTTCCACGTGGTGCTCTACGACGTGCGCGGCCACGGCCGTTCCTCCGCTCCCGAGCCGCTGCGCGGAGGATTCACCCTCGAGAAGCTGACGGACGACTTCCTCGCGGTCGTCGACGTGGTCAGCCCCGGCCGGCCTGTGCACCTGGTGGGTCACGACTGGGGGTCGGTCCAGGCCTGGGAGTTCGTCACGGTCGAGCGCACCCGGGGCAGGATCGCCTCTTTCACGTCGGTGTCCGGTCCGTCCCTCGACCACTTCGGCCACTGGATCAACCGGCGCCTGCGGCGCCCCACACCACGCAGGATCGGCCAACTCCTGGGCCAGGGCGCCAAGTCCTGGTACGTCTACCTGCTCCACACGCCCGCCGTGCCGGAACTCGCCTGGCGCGGTCCGCTGGGCAAGCGTTGGCCGGGCATCCTGCGGCGACTGGAGAAGGTCCCGCACGGCGACTACCCGACGCCATCGCTCCCCCGGGACGCCGCGCACGGAGCCTGGCTGTACCGCGACAACGTCCGGTCCCGGCTGCGCCATCCCCGCACCGACGCCCACGCGCACGCGCCCGTGCAGCTCGTCACGCCCCTCGGAGACGCCTACCTGTCGGAGCGGCTGTACGACGGACTGGAGGAGTGGGTCCCGCGGCTGACGAGGCGGACGCTCGCGGCGAAGCACTGGGTGCCACGGACCCGGCCGGATCAGCTGTCCTCCTGGATCGCCGACTTCGTCACGTCGACGGAAGCCTCCGAGGGCGGCGGGGTCCGTGAGGCGTCGCGCAGGGCCACCGGCCCCCACGCCGAACGCTTCGGCGGCCAACTCGTGCTGGTCACCGGCGCGGGCAGCGGCATCGGACGGGCCACGGCGTTCGCCTTCGCGGAGGCCGGTGCGCGCGTGATCGCCGTCGACCGCGACGCGGACAGCGCCGCCCGCACCGCCGAGAAGTCCCTGCTGCTCGGCGCGCCGGAGGCCTGGGCGGAGACCGTGGACGTCTCCGACGAGCAGGCGATGGAGAAGCTCGCCGCCGACGTCCTGTCCCGGTACGGCGTGGTGGACGTCCTGGTGAACAACGCGGGCATCGGGCTGTCGGGTTCCTTCTTCGACACGGCGCCCGAGGACTGGAAGCGGATCCTGGACGTCAACCTGTGGGGCGTCATCCACGGGTGCCGTCTCTTCGGCCGGCAGATGATCGAGCGCGGTCAGGGCGGCCACATCGTCAACACCGCCTCGGCGGCGGCCTTCCAGCCGAGCAGGGTCCTGCCCGCCTACAGCACCTCCAAGGCGGCCGTGCTCATGCTGAGCGAGTGCCTGCGCGCCGAACTGGCCGGGAAGGACATCGGCGTCACGGCCGTCTGTCCCGGTCTGGTGAACACCGGCATCACCGCCACAGCGAGGTTCGTCGGGGTCGACGCCGAAGAGGAAGAGCGTCGCCGGAAGCGGGCGGCCCGCTGGTACGGCATGCGCCGCTACCCGCCGGAAAAGGTCGCCGAGGCGATTCTCCGAGCGGTGGCCCACGACGAGGCCCTGGTCCCCGTGACTCCGGAGGCACGGGCGGCTTACGCGCTGTCGCGTTTCGCGCCCGGGTGGTTGCGGCGTCTGGCCCGTGTGAAGCCGCCGGTGTGACGCGGTTGCGGGCGGCCGGACGATCGGCGGGCCACCTGTGTCCGCCGGCGCTCGGCTCGGCCCGTCGCCGACCGCGTCATCGATGCGTACGTGCCCTTGTCGCGCCATCGCCGCCCCGGTCCGGCGGTCCACGGGTTCAGCCCGTCCCCTGCGCCGGCACCACAGTTTCCCGGGAGGCAAGCGCCGGGCGCAAAAGACGATGCGTGATCCGCGTCTCCCCCGCCATGCTGGGGGAATGGACGAAAGACGCACCGTGAAGGTGTCGAAGTACCTCTCGAAACACCTGCGTCACCAGCCCGAACGCATCGGCCTCGCCCTCGACGAGGGCGGCTGGGTCGAGATCGACACTCTGATCGCGGCCGCCGCGGCCCACGGCTTCCCCTTCACCCGGGCCGAACTGGACCATGTGGTCGCCGCCAACGACAAGAAGCGCTTCGCGATCGAGGGCACCCGCATCCGGGCCAGCCAGGGCCACAGCATCGAGGTGGACCTCGGTCTGCCCCCGGCGGCCCCACCGCCGTACCTCTATCACGGGACAGTGGCACGCCATCTGGAAGCGATCCGCGCCGAGGGGCTGCGGCCCATGAACCGGCACGACGTGCACCTCTCGGCCGACCGGGAGACCGCGACCCGGGTGGGGGCCCGCCGCGGCCGGCCCGTGGTCCTGTCCGTGGACGCGGGCGCCATGCACCGCGACGGCCACGTGTTCCACGTCAGTGCGAACGGCGTGTGGCTGACGCAGGCGGTGCCGCCCCGGTACCTGCGGTTCCCGGAACCGCACTGAGTTCTGGCCACCGGGCGCCCGAGACCCCCGTCGGCGTGATCACCCTCATGGACCACCTCCCCGTCGCCGAGGCCGCCGCCATCCCCCTCCGTGTCCGGTGAGACACGTGCGGTGAGCGTTTCACGTGAAACGCGGTCCGCCGCATACGCTCGACGCCATGAGTCTGCGCCTGAGCACCGTGATCCTCCCCTACCGCCGCTGGAACGAGGGAGGCCGTTCGACGTGGACGCGCGCCGAGCAGCTCGGCTTCCACACCGGGTACACCTACGACCACCTGTCCTGGCGCAGCTTCCGCGACGGTCCGTGGTTCGGCGCGATCCCGACCCTGACCGCCGCCGCGTCCGTCACCGACCGCCTCCGCCTGGGCACGCTGGTGACCTCGCCGAACTTCCGCCACCCGGTGACCCTGGCCAAGGAGCTCATCTCCCTCGACGACATCTCCGGCGGCCGCGTCACCCTGGGCATCGGCGCGGGCGGCACCGGCTTCGACGCCACCGCCCTGGGCCAGGAGCCGTGGACCCCTCGGGAGCGCGCCGACCGCTTCACCGAGTTCGTGCCCCTGCTCGACCGGCTCCTGACCGAGGACTCGGTGTCGTACGAGGGCGACTTCTACGCGGCGCACGAGGCGCGCAACATCCCGGGCTGCGTTCAGCGCCCCCGGCTGCCCTTCGCCGTCGCCGCGACCGGACCGCGCGGGCTGAGGCTGGCGGCCCGTCACGGGCAGGCCTGGGTGACCACCGGCGACCCCAAGCTGTACGAGAACGGCACCCCCGAGCAGTCGCTTCAGGCCATCCGCGCTCAGATCGAGAAGCTCACGGACGCCTGCGTGGCCCTCGGTCGGGACGTCCAGGCGCTCGACAAGATCCTGCTCACCGGATTCACGCCGGACCGCAGCCGTCCGCTGCAGTCTCTGGACGCCTTCGTCGACTTCGCGGGCCGACACCAGGAGCTCGGCTTCACGGAGCTCGTGATCCACTGGCCGATCCCGGACTCCGACTTCGCCGCGGACGACAAGGTCTTCGAGCAGATCGCGATGGAAGCGCCCGCCCAGTTGCGCTGACCTCGGCCGCCCACCCGCACCTGGGCCGCCGTCGGCCTTACCGGTGAGCGCCGTAAGCCTCGCCGATGAGCCGCACGTGTCTCATCTGTGCGGTCTCTCGCACGGCCGTGCGGGCGGATACGGGAGAATGACCCGGTGACCTCAGCGACTCGACAGCCCGTGTCCCCGGCCGCCGGCCTCCCGCCGCGGCTGATCGCCACCGACCTCGACGGCACCCTTCTGCGCGACGACAAGTCGGTGTCCCCACGCACCGTCGCGGCCCTGGCCGCCGCCGAGGAAGCGGGGATCGAGGTCTTCTTCGTCACCGGACGCCCGGCCCGCTGGATGGACGTCGTCAGCGACCACGTCCACGGGCACGGCCTGGCCATCTGCGGCAACGGCGCCGCCGTGGTCGACCTGCACGGCGGCGCCGGCACCCACCGGTTCGTGAAGGTCCGCGAGCTGGCCCGGGACAACGCGCTGGACGCCGTACGGCTGCTGCGCGAGGCCGCGCCCGGCACGATGTACGCCGTTGAGCAGACCTACGGCTTCTACCAGGAGCCGGAGTATCCGAAGATGCACCTGGAGATCCCGGACGCCCTCGCGCCCGCCGAGCAGCTGCTGGCCCCCGGCGCCCCGGGAGCGGACGAACCGGTGCTGAAGATCCTCGCCTTCCACCCCACGCTCGACCCCGACGCCTTCCTCACCCTCGCGCGGCTCGCGATCGGCGACCGCGCCAACGTCACCCGTTCCAGCCCCAGTGCCCTGCTGGAGATCAGTGGTCCCGACGTCTCCAAGGCCAGCACGCTCGCCCTGTGCTGCGCCGAACGCGGCATCTCGCACGAGGAGGTCGTCGCGTTCGGGGACATGCCGAACGACGTCGAGATGCTCACCTGGGCGGGCCGGTCGTACGCCATGGGCAACGCGCACCCGGACGTGGTCGCGGCGGCCTCCGGGCAGACGGTCGCCAACAACGACGACGGGGTCGCCGTCGTCATCGAGCGGCTGATCGCCGAGCGGGCCCGGTCCTCCGGCTGAGCCGTCCACGACGGTCCTAGCCGACAGGCGCCCCGCGGGCCGCCAGCCACGGCACCGGATCGACCGCCGACCCCATCTCCGGCGTGACCCGCACCTCGAAGTGCAGGTGGGGTCCGGTGGAGTTGCCGCTGGTCCCCGACTGGCCGATCCACTGCCCGGGAGCCACCGTCTCGCCCTGGTCGACGGTGACGGCCGCTAGGTGGGCGTACTGCGTGTAGTAGCCGCCGGCGTGCTCGAGCACGATCTCGACGCCGAACGCGCCGCCGCACGCCACCCGCACCACACGGCCCGCGCCGACCGCCCGCACGGGCGTCCCGATCGGCACCGCGAAGTCCTGCCCGGTGTGCCGGTTCGCCCAGTGGGAACCACCGCTGCCGAAACTCGCGGACAGGGCGTACCCCTCGACGGGCGGTACCCACACCCGGGCCGACTGCGCCGGCGGCTGACCGAGCCGCACGGCGCCCCGGCACGAACCGGCCGCGACCGACGCGTCCGCCTCCCCCTGCAACCGCCAGCGCGCCTGTTCC
The DNA here is from genome assembly GCF_044328485.1 of Streptomyces sp. NPDC017936. Taxonomy (NCBI): domain Bacteria; kingdom Bacillati; phylum Actinomycetota; class Actinomycetes; order Kitasatosporales; family Streptomycetaceae; genus Streptomyces; species Streptomyces sp. NPDC017936. The sequence continues at coordinate 159,333 of NZ_JBIRHK010000012.1, forward strand.
AGCTTCTGCTCGATGTCGTTCTTCAACGCGGCGAGTCGGGTGTTGCGCCGGTCCAGCGCCCGCCAGGCCGCGGCCGCCCGTGCCTCCTCGGCGGCCAGCCGCGTCTCGGCCCGCCGGCTCCTGGCGATCACGTTCGCGACACCGAGGCTCGCCTGCGAGAAGAGGTGCTGACCGCGCATCAGGTCATCGGGACCGCGGGCCATCACGAGCTGTGCGACGAGCGGCAGGCCGCCGCTGCCGCGGTACTGGGCGCTCGCTATGCGTCCCAGGTCATCACGCAGGGCGGCGGCCGCCCGCCGTTCACGGTCGAGGAGCTTCTCCAGCCGCTGGGCCTCGGCCCGCTGCGCCTCCGCCTCCGAACGCGCCGCCTCGTACCGTCGGGTGGCCGCGGCGGCGTCCTCGTACAGCCGCACCACCTGCGCGCTGCTCCCGGAGGCCCGGGCGGGGTCGTCCCCGCCGGACTCCCCGTCCGCGGCCGGCCGTGCCGCGAGCCCCGCGGCCGCGCAGAACAGGACCAGGGCGAGCAGCGGACGACGGTGAGATGAGCGCATGTCAGCGATCGTGTCCCGGCCGTCCCGCCCCGGTCCTGTTCAAGTCGTACGCCCGGGGGACCGTCAGCCCCGAATGGCCGACTCGCCCCGCGCGATCCGGCTCCGGCGGGTCAGCGCGCGCCCACCAGCTGCTCCGCGGCGGCCTCCCACTCGGCCATCCTCCGCAACGGCCCCTCGGCAGCGGCCAGCTCCGCGTACGCGCCGCGCTGCACGACCCGTCCCTCCTCCAGCACGACCACCTCGTCCACCGCTTCCAGACCGGCCAGCCGGTGGGTGATGAGGAGCGTCGTACGGCCCTCGGTGGCGGCCAGCAGGTCCGCGGTGAGCGCGTCGGCCGTCGCCAGGTCGAGGTGCTCGGCGGGTTCGTCCAGCACCAGCACGGGGAAGTCGGCGAGGAGCGCACGGGCCACCGCGAGCCGCTGCCGCTGTCCGCCGGACAGCCGGGCGCCGTGCTCGCCGACGAGCGTGTCGAGTCCCTCGGGCAGGCTGTCGGCCCACTCCAGGAGACGGGCCCGGGCGAGCGCGCTCCGCAGTTCGTCCTCCGTCGCGTCCTTCTTCGCCAGCAGCAGGTTCTCCCTGACCGAACTGTCGAAGAGGTGCGCGTCCTGCGCACACAGCCCGACCAGTCGGCGCACGTCGTCGCCGGCCAGTGCGTACGCGTCGACCCCGCCGAGGGTGTACGAGCCGGTGCCCGCGTCCTGGAAGCGCAGCAGCACCTGCGCGAGCGTCGTCTTGCCGGAACCGGAGGGTCCCACGACGGCGATCCGGCGCCCCTGTGCCAGCGTGAGGTCGACACCGGCGAGCGCGTCCCGGTCCTGCCCGGCGTACCGGGCGGTCAGCCCCTTGACGACGAGCGGGAACGGCGACGCGGGCGCCTGCCGGGGGTGCTGCGGCTCCCGCACCGGTTCGGGGGAGTCGAGGACCTCGTACACCCGCTCCGCGCTCCTGCGCACCCGCTGGCGGTACTGGACGGCCAGCGGCAGCCCCAGCACGGCTTCGAAGGCGGCCAGCGGAGTGAGGACGACGACGGCCATCGTCACGCCGCCCAGCCGGCCGTCGCCGACGGCCTGCGCCCCCACGACGGCGGCCGCCGTGACGGTCAGACCGGTGACGAGCGCGGTCAGCCCGTCACCGAGCGCGGTGGCGGTGGCGGCCCGCGAGGTGATCCGCGTGAGCACGGAGTCGGCCGCCCGCACCCCGGCGGTACGGGCGGGCAGCGCGCCGGCGACGGTCAGTTCGGCGGTGCCGGTGAGCAGATCGGCGGTGCGGGTGGCGAGCACGCCCCGGGCGGGTGCGAGCCGGCGCTCCGCCCGGCGGGCCACGGCGCCGGTGACGAGCGGGACGCCCACCCCGGCCGCCAGCAGCCCGGCCGCGAGCACCGCACCGGCCTCGGGCAGCAGCCATCCGGTGAACGCGACGGACCCGGCCGAGACGACGGCGGCGGCACCGGCGGGCAGCAGCCAGCGCAGCCAGTAGTCCTGCAGCGCGTCCACATCGGCGACGAGCCGTGTCAGCAGATCACCCCGGCGGGTCGTACGCAGTCCGGCGGGTGCCAGACGCTCCAGTCGCCGGTAGACGGCGACCCGGGTGTCGGCGAGCATCCGCAGCACCGCGTCGTGCGACACGAGCCGCTCGGCGTACCGGAACACGGCCCGTCCGATGCCGAAGGTCCTGGTCGCCGTCACGGCCACCATCAGGTACAGCACCGGCGGCTGCTGCGAGGCCCGCGAGATGAGCCACCCGGAGGTGGCCATGAGTCCGACGGCACTGCTGAGGGCCAGGGCTCCGAGCAGGAGCGCGAGGGCGAGCCGGCCGCGCCGGGCGCCGGCCATGGCGCGCACCCGGGCGAGGGCGCCGCCGCCGGCCGCCGCGGGCATGGCCGCGGTGTCGGACGCGGCGGCGGATGCCGTGTCCTCCAGCGGTGCGGAAGCGCCCTTGGACACGGCCTCACCGCGCGCGGGAACCTCGGCCTCCGCCAGCCGTACGACCCGGTCCGCCACCGCCAGCAGCGCCGGACGGTGCACCACCAGCAGCACTGTCCGCCCGGCCGCGAGCCGGCGCACGGCCGCCACGACCTCGGCCTCGGTCTCCCCGTCGAGGGCGGCCGTCGGTTCGTCCAGGAGCAGTACCGGCCGGTCCGCGAGGAACGCCCGGGCCAGTGCGAGCCGCTGCCGTTGTCCGGCGGACAGCCCGGCTCCGTCCTCGCCGAGCACCGTCCGCTCCCCGGCGGGCAGCGCGTCCACGAACTCCAGTGCCCCCGCATCCGCGAGCGCCCGGCGTACGGCGTCGTCATCGGCGTCCGGACGCGCCAGCCGCACGTTCTCGGTGATCGTCCCGGCGTACAGGTGCGGGTGCTGTGGCACCCATGCGATCCGGGACCGCCACTGCTCCGGGTCGATGTCGGCGAGGTCGGCTCCCCCGACCCGGATCCGTCCCTCGGTGGGCCGCACGAATCCCAGAAGCGCGTTCAGCAGGGTCGACTTTCCCGCGCCGCTCGGGCCGACGAGCGCGACCGTCTCCCCGGACCGAACGCTGAAGGAGACATCACGGACGGCGTCGGTGAACCGTCCGGGATAGCGGACGGTGACACCGTCGAAGGCCACACCGCCCGTCGGCACCGCGCCGTCACCCGACGCCGGCACCGGCGTCTCCAGCACGGAGAAGATCTCCTCGGCCGCGGCGAGCCCTTCGGCGGCCGCGTGGTACTGCACCCCGACCTGCCGCAGCGGCAGGTACGCCTCCGGTGCCAGGACGAGGATGACGAGACCGATGTAGAGGTCCATCTCGCCGTGCACCAGGCGCATACCGATCGTCACGGCGACCAGGGCGACGGAGAGCGTCGACAGCAACTCCAGCGCGAACGACGAGAGGAAGGCGATCCGCAGGGTCCGCATGGTCGCCTGCCGGTACTCACCCGTGATGCGTCGGATGGACTCCGCCTGTGCCTTGGCGCGGCCGAACACCTTCAGCGTGGGCAGCCCCGCCACCACGTCCAGGAAATGCCCCGACAGCCGTGACAGCAGCCGCCACTGGCGGTCCATCCGCGACTGCGTGGCCCAGCCGATCAGCACCATGAAGACGGGAATCAGAGGAAGAGTGCCGACGATGATGGCAGCGGACACCCAGTCCTCGGTCACGATCCGCGCCAGCACCGCGACAGGAACGACCACCGCCAGCCCCAACTGCGGCAGATAGCGGGAGAAGTAGCCGTCGAGAGCGTCCACGCCACGCGTGGCGAGAGCGACCAGCGAACCGGTCCGCTGCCCGCTCAGCCATCCCGGCCCCAGCTGCGTGGCACGCTCCACCAGCCGCCCCCGCAGCTCCGATTTCACGGCAGCGCTCGCACGGTGCGCGGCGAGTTCGGTGAGCCAGGAGACCAGGGCACGGCCGATCGCCACGGCCACCAACAACAGCAGGGGGGAGCGGAGTTCGCCGACCGACAGTCCGTGCTGGAAGGCGCCGACCACCACCTCGGCGATGAGCATCGCCTGCGCGATGACCAGGGCCGCTCCGACGGCACCCAGTCCGACGACCGCCAGCAGGAACAGGCGGGTGGCGCGGGCGTACCGGAGCAGACGCGGGTCGATCGGTTTCACGTGAAACACACCCTCTTCTCACGGGGGCATGTTTCACGTGAAACATGCCCCATCTCGGACTCAGTGCGCAGGCTCAGCGATGTGCTGCGTACCGATCCGCTTGCGGAAGACCCAGTAGGTCCAGCCCTGGTAGAGCATCACGATCGGTGTGGCGATCACCGCACACCAGGTCATGATCTTCAGGGTGTAGGGGCTCGACGAGGCGTTGGACACCGTAAGACTCCACTGATCGTCGAGCGTCGACGGCATGACGTTCGGGAAGAGCGTCAGGAACAGCATCGCCACCGCGGCCACGATGGTGACGCCGGACAGGGCGAACGACCATCCCTCCCGGCCGGCCTGGTTCGCGACGAGCGCCGCGACCAATGCGACGACCGCCACGGCCAACGCGACCAGGCTCTTGCCGTCACCGCCGTCGACCTGGGTCCACAGCAGGAAGACCAGGGAGAAGACGGCGGTCGCCAGACCGACCTTGAACGCCAGCTTTCGCGCCCGCTCCCGGATGTCACCGACCGTCTTGAGGGCCGTGAACACCGCCCCGTGGAAGGTGAACAGCGTCAGGGTCACCAGACCGCCGAGCAGCGCGTAGGGGTTGAGCAGATCCCCGAGACCGCCGACGTACTCGAAGTTGCGGTCGATCTTCACGCCCCGCACGATGTTGCCGAAGGCCACGCCCCACAGGAACGCCGGGAGAAGCGAGGTCCAGAAGATCGCGTGCTCCCAGTTGCGCTGCCAGTTCTCCTCGGGCCGCTTGGCCCGGTACTCGAAGGCGACGCCCCGCACGATGAGGCAGACCAGGATGAACAGCAGCGGCAGGTAGAAGCCGGAGAAGAGCGTGGCGTACCACTCGGGGAAGGCGGCGAAGGTGGCGCCGCCCGCCGAGAGCAGCCAGACCTCGTTGCCGTCCCAGACCGGCCCGATGGTGTTGATGAGCACCCGCCGCTCGGGCCGGTCGCGGGCGAGCAGCTTGGTGAGGACGCCGACCCCGAAGTCGAAGCCCTCCAGGAAGAAGTAGCCGGTCCACAGGACGGCGATCAGGACGAACCAGACGTCGTGCAGTTCCATGACTGTGCAGCTCCCTCGGCCTAGTACGAGAAGGCCATCGGCTTGTCGGCGTCACGGGAGTCGCCGCCGATCTTCGTGGGCGGGTTGAGGTCGGCCGCGGTGAGCTCGGGCGGGCCGGCCTTCACGTACTTCACCAGCAGCTTGACCTCCACGACGGCGAGGACGGCGTACAGGGCCGTGAAGACGGTCATCGAGGTGAGGACCTCGCCCTGGGAGACGCCGGGGGAGACCGCGTCGGTGGTGCGCAGGACGCCGTAGACGACCCAGGGCTGTCGGCCCATCTCGGTGAAGATCCAGCCCCAGGAGTTGGCGAGGAGCGGGAAGCCCAGGGTCCAGATCGCCGCGAGCCAGTACAGCTTGGTGAGCTTGGGGCTGAGCGCCTTCTTCGGAAGCAGGACCAGGTGGGGCACTTCGTCGTCACCCACCCGCAGGTGCTGCGGCAGCATGAACTTCTTGCGGGTCAGCCACAGTCCGGCCAGGCCGATGGCGAAGGACGTCATGCCGAAGCCGATCATCCAGCGGAAGCCCCAGTAGGCGACGGGGATGTTGGGCCGGTAGTCGCCGGGCCCGAACTTCTCCTGCTCCGCTTTGTTGACGTCGTTGATCCCGGGGACATAGGAGCTGAAGTCGTCGTTGGCGAGGAAGGACAGCAGGCCGGGGATCTCGACGGCCACCTTGTTGTGGCCCTCGTCGACGTCGCCGTACGCGAAGACGGAGAAGGGTGCCGGAGCCTCGCCGTCCCACAGTGCCTCGGCCGCGGCCATCTTCATCGGCTGCTGATCGAACATGATCTTGCCGAGGACGTCACCGCTGACCGCGGTGAGCAGACCACCGATGGCGACGGTGACCAGACCCAGCCGCAGGGAGGTCTTCATCTCGCGGATGTGCCTCTTGCGCACCAGGTGGAAGGCGGAGATGCCCACCATGAAGGCACCACCGGTGAGGAAGGCCGCGGAGAGGGTGTGGAAGGCCTGGGCGAGCGCGGTGTTCTGGGTGAGCACATGCCAGAAGTCGGTGAGCTCGGCCCGTCCCTTCGCCTCGTTGATCCGGTAGCCGACCGGGTGCTGCATCCACGAGTTGGCCGCGAGGATGAAGTAGGCCGACAGGATCGTGCCGATCGAGACCATCCATATGCAGGCCAGGTGGATCTTCTTGGGCAGCTTGTCCCACCCGAAGATCCACAGTCCGATGAAGGTGGACTCGAAGAAGAACGCGATGAGGGCCTCGAAGGCGAGCGGGGCACCGAAGACGTCGCCGACGAAGCGCGAGTAGTCGGACCAGTTCATGCCGAACTGGAACTCCTGCACGATGCCCGTGACCACGCCCATCGCGATGTTGATCAGGAAGAGCTTGCCCCAGAACTTGGTCGCCCTGAGGTACTTCTCCTTCTCCGTGCGCACCCAGGCGGTCTGCAGGCCGGCCACGAGAGCGGCCAGCGAGATCGTCAGGGGCACGAACAGGAAGTGATAGACGGTCGTGATGCCGAACTGCCAGCGCGCCAGAGTCTCCGGCGCCAAAGCCAGGTCCACGTCGCCGCTCCTTAACCTCGCACGCTTGTGAAAGCGTTCACATTCACAAGCAAGTATGACGCATAGCCGTTCGACACCTTGTCGGCGGGGGTCACCAATGTGCGTGACTCCTGTCACCCGGGGCGAGCGCCGGGCCGGGAAACGACAAAGGCGCCTTGGTTTCACGTGAAACCAAGGCGCCCGGCAACTGTCGAACGGGGGTCGGACCGTCCTACAGCTCCTTCCGGAACCCTTCCGCCACCTTCAGGAAGATGTCATTGGCCTCGGCCTCCCCGACCGTCACCCGCACTCCCTCGCCCGCGAACGGCCGGACCACGACCCCGGCCTGCTCACATGCGGCCGCGAAGGCGCCCGTGCGCTCACCGAGCCCGAGCCACACGAAATTCGCCTGCGTCTCCGGCACGGTCCAGCCCTGCTCGCGCAGCCCCTCGACCACGCGCTTGCGCTCGCAGACCAGGGAGCCCACGCGTCCGAACAGCTCGTCCTCGGCCTGCAGCGAGGCGACGGCCGCCTCCTGGGCGAGCTGGCTGACGCCGAACGGCACCGCCGTCTTGCGCAGGGCCGCCGCCACCGGCTCATGGGCGATCGCGAAACCGACCCGCAGCCCGGCAAGGCCGTACGCCTTGGAGAAGGTCCGCAGCACACAGACGTTGGGCCGGTCCCGGTACAGCTCGACGCCGTCCGGCACCTCGGGATCGCGGATGAACTCCCGGTAGGCCTCGTCGAGCACGACCAGCACATCACGAGGCACCCGGTCCAGGAACCGCTCCAGCTCCGCCCGCTTCACAACGGTCCCGGTGGGGTTGTTGGGGTTGCAGACGAAGATCAGCCGGGTCCGCTCGGTGATCGCGTCCGCCATCGCGTCCAGATCGTGCACGTACCCCGGGGTCAGCGGCACCTGGACCGACGTCGCACCACTGATCTGCGTGATGATCGGGTACGCCTCGAAGGACCGCCAGGCGTACATCACCTCGTCACCGGGCCCCGCCGTCGCCTGGATCAGCTGCTGGGCGACGCCGACCGAACCGGTGCCGGTGGCGACGTGGGCCGCAGGCACACCGAAGCGCTCGGAGAGCTCGTCCACCAGTCCCGAGCACGCCATGTCCGGGTAACGGTTGAAGGACGCGGCAGCGGCTGTGACCCGTTCCAGCACACCCGGCAGGGGCGGGTACGGGTTCTCGTTCGAGGACAGCTTGTAGGCCACGGGGCCACCGGCCGCGGCCGGCTTGCCCGGCTTGTAGGTGGGGATCCCCTCCAGCTCGGCGCGCAGCTTGGGGCTCGTCTCGCTCACCGCAGTCCTCCTCGTGACCACCACCGGCTTCAATACTGCTCACCTTATGAGGATTCGGCCCGGGTGCGAACAGCTGTGGACGAGCAGTCGGCCACGGACCCCTCGATCACCGCCCCGGCACCGCCCTCCGACCTCATGACCCCCGCCCCGGCACCCGCACGCGGATCCCGCGATCGCCACCCCGCACCCGCGCACCTCCTCCCCGGCCCACGGCCCCGTCCCACGCTCCACAGGCCCACATCAGCGACATCACCACAGGAAGGCGTACGAATCGGGGGCGCGCCTCACATATATCTACGCGCCGGTGGCTCGCGCCTTGGCGCGCATCCCTCGTGCAGGTGAGTTGAGACCTCTTCGAAACATCGGTGCCTTGGCAGGCTCATCCGTGCCCACACCCCACGTACTGACATGGATTGCCTCAACCAGCTTGCGTTCGCAGGGGTATGGCCTTTTTCGATCATGCAGAAACGTGCCTGTCAACGCGTGCATATGCGTCCGCCCTACCCCACCGGATGAGCCCTACTATCGGCTCGCCATGACAGCAGCAGGGAAGCACCAGGTGAGCCGCGCGGAAACCTCACGCCGAGGCAGCCGGCCGGGCCGAGCGGGCATCAGGGACGTGGCCGCCGCCGCCGGAGTGTCCATCACGACCGTCTCCGACGCCCTCAACGGCAAGGGCAGGCTCCCGGATGCCACCCGACGCCACGTCCGCGAGGTCGCCGACCGACTCGGCTATCGCCCCTCGGCAGCGGCCAGAACCCTCCGGACCGGCAAGTCGGGCCTCATCGGCCTGACCGTGACGACGTACGGGGATGAACCTTTCACCTTCACCGAGTTCGCGTACTTCGCCGAGATGGCGCGCGCCGCGACCTCCGCGGCCCTCGCCCGGGGCTACGCGCTCGTCATCCTCCCCGCGACCTCGCGCCACGACGTGTGGTCGAACGTCGCCCTGGACGGCACGGTCGTCATCGACCCCTCCGACCAGGATCCGGTGGTCGGTGAGCTCGTCCGTCAGGGCTTACCCGTCGTCTCCGACGGCCGCCCGTGCGGCGAGCTCCCGGTCACCGCCTGGGTCGACAACGACCACGAGGCCGCCGTCCTCGACATCCTCGACCACCTCGCCGACGCCGGTGCCCGTCGCATCGGCCTGCTGACCGGCACCACCACCGACACGTACACCCACCTGTCGACCAGCGCCTACCTCAGCTGGTGCGAACGGGTCGGCCAGGACCCGGTCTACGAGGCCTACCCCGCCCACGATCCGTGTGCGGGCGCCGTCGCCGCCGACCGGCTGCTGGCCCGCCCCGACCGTCCCGACGCCGTCTACGGCCTGTTCGACCCCAACGGCACCGATCTGCTCGCCGCCGCCCGCCGTTACGGACTGCGGGTACCGGAGGACCTGCTGCTGGTGTGCTGCAGCGAGTCCACGGTGTACGCCAGCACCGAGCCGCCCATCACCACGCTGTCCCTGAAGCCGCGCCGCATCGGCACGGCGGTGGTCCAGCTCCTCATCGACGCCATCGAGGGCCTCCAGTCGGACCGGCCCGTCGAACAGGTGATACCGACCGAACTGATCGTGCGTACCTCGTCCCAGCGACGCGCGCAGCGCACGACCGTGAGTCCGCCGCGGGCTCCCGAAGGGATCTGAAGGGCGTCACCGCGGGATCTCGAGGGGCACGGGGACGTCTGCACGCGCTGCCGCCCAGTCGGCGGGCCGGGGAGGCCGGGTCGGGCACCGGACGGACACGTACGGAGAGGGACGACGTGCGGGCCGTCGCCCGGGGTGCCGGGCAGGGGTTCCACGGTGACGGCACCGCACAGGGGCACCGAACCGCGAGGCCCGCGACGGCCGGGCCGGATGCCGCCCGGGCCGCGACACCCGGTGATCTCATCGGAACCGGACGGCACGCGGGGGCCGCGAGCGCGACGCGCCGGTCCCACGACTCGCCCGTGACGCGCCGAGATGCGTGAGGCGAGAGAGTCGAGTGAGTGTTCGCAGGGTGAGCGGGGACGGCCGAACCCGGGCCCAATCGGGGCGAAAGCCGCGCCGAACTGGAGCCTTGCTCCGATTCACCACCCCTGGGTCATCACACGGCACGATCCGCGTTCCTATGATGGGCGCACGGCACCGCGGACCGTTGCGACCAGGCAGTCCGAAGCGGTGCAGATGCGGCGCGATGGTGGAGGGGTCTGATGACTCAGGGGGCCGGTCAGGGACCCGAGGTGGAACGTACGGCGACGGTGCGTGACTTCCGGGTGCCCGCGTATGTCCACGAGACCGGTCCGTACGCGCACGACAGCCATCCCGGGAACGTCGCGCCGCCCCTCGAGGAGCCTCTCGAGCACCCCGAGGGCTACACGCCCACCCAGCGGGACCTGCCCGTCATCAACCGGGGCGACACCCTGCAGGTGACCGTCGACCCGGCGGCGGTCCAGGCCCCGCTGCCCGCGAACGGACCCGGTCCGCTGTTCGTCGTCGGCGACGTGCACGGCTACCTCGACGAGCTGGTCGCCGCCCTCCAGGAGAAGGGCCTGGTCGACGCGGCGGGCCGCTGGTGCGCGGGCACCGCCCGGCTGTGGTTCCTGGGCGACTTCACCGACCGCGGCCCGGACGGTATCGGCGTCATCGACCTCGTCATGCGCCTGTCCGCCGAAGCGGCCGCGGCCGGCGGCTACTGCAAGGCCCTCATGGGCAACCACGAGCTGCTCCTGCTCGGCGCCAAGCGCTTCGGCGACACCCCCGTCAACTCCGGCGCGGGCACCGCCACCTTCCAGGCGGCCTGGCTGCTCAACGGCGGCCAGAAGTCCGACATGGACCGCCTCCAGGACCACCACCTGCAGTGGATGGCCCGCCTCGACGCCATCGAGGAGGTCGACGGTCATCTGCTCGTGCACTCCGACACCACCGCCTACCTCGACTACGGCGACTCGATCGAGGCGGTCAACGACACCGTCCGCGAGACGATCACCCGTAACGACGCGGACGAAGTCTGGGACCTGTTCCGCAAGTTCACCAAGCGCTTCTCCTTCCGCGACGAAGGCGGCGCCGACGCCGTCCGCTCGCTCCTGGATACGTACGGCGGCACCCGCATCGTTCACGGCCACAGCCCGATCCCGTACCTGCTGGGCGAGGTCGGCTCCGAGGACGGCGACGACGCGGCCGGTCCCGTCGTCGAGGGACCGCACGTCTACGCCGACGGGCTGGCCATCGCGATGGACGGCGGCGTGACGATGGCCGGAAAGCTGCTGGTCCAGCAACTGCCGCTGATCGTTTGACCGTTCACGTCTCCGGCGCTCCCCCGCGCCGGAGACGTCCGACGACACCGCAGGCCAGGGGCCAATTTCCGCGAACCCCCTGTTACCTCAGGCCGTCGCCGCTCTACCATCGGCTTATCCGTAGCAGGCTCCCCTCCGTTTCTGCCCGACGGCTCGTTGGCATGCGAGCCCCAAGCCCTACGGAGCATCGGGGGATGCACATGAACAGCGTTCCGCAGCACCTGCACAGCGAGGACCGCCAGGAGTACGAGCGGGTCCTCGACGAGGCGCTGCGCTCCGCACCACACCACCCGCACCTGACCGCTGTCGGACAGCGGCTGAACGCCGAACAACTGCGCACCATGGCGCTCAACGCCACCGCGCTCATCGCGGCGGCCGCGGCGACCGAGTACCAGCACTACGTGAAGGTCCGCGAGGAACTGCGCCACCCGGCGCCGTCCACCCCGTCGTCACCCGCCCACGAGTCCGGTTCCGGTGAGCCGGGCGTGGGCGGTCTGGGGCTCGCCACCACCATGGGAGAGGCCGCGCAGGTCGCCGAGGGCGCCGGGGCGGGCGCCGTCGCCATCGCCGCCGTCCTCACCCCCGTTCTCGCCGGAACCGCCGCGGTGATCTTCCTGCTCGTCGGTTACCTCCTCAGCATGCTCAGCCCCGGGCAGTCGTTCGCCCAGGCCATGCTCACCGCCGGATGGGCGTTCGGGGCCATCGCCGCGGCCGCCATCCTCGTCGCCACCGTCGGACTCCTCCTCACCGCGCTGCGCAACCGGCCCTCCGTGGAGGCCGGCCCGTACGACGAACTGCGCGACGAGGTGGCCCGCGCCAGGGAAGCCTGGCGGGAAGCCCTGCTCGAACGGGGCATCGTGCCGTTCCTGCGCGAGGCCCTCGCCGACCCCGGCACGGCCGCCGCGTCGCACTCCGAGCCGGCCCCGCAGGCGCCCACCGGCCGTCTGCCGAAGATCGGCTACGACCGCCCGGGCTTCACCAGCCCCGACGACGGGCGCACCGGCGGCTCCCGCCCGAGCTACAGCAGCCCGGACTACACCAGCCCGGACTTCGGCGGCCCGGAACACCAGCCGGAGTAGGCCTTCGGCTTGCGCCCCCCGCCACAGGGGAGCGCAAGCCGTACAGCCGGCGCCGTACGGAGCGGGACCGGCGTCAGTCCGCCAGCGGCAGATACACGCGGTTCCCCGCCGCCGCGAACTCCTTCGACTTCTGCGCCATCCCCTCCTCGATCTCCGCACGTGACCCACCGTGCTCGCGACGGATGTCCTGGGAGATCTTCATCGAGCAGAACTTCGGCCCGCACATCGAGCAGAAGTGAGCGGTCTTGGCCGGCTCCGCGGGCAGGGTCTCGTCGTGGAACTCACGGGCCGTGTCCGGATCGAGGGCCAGGTTGAACTGGTCCTCCCAACGGAACTCGAACCGGGCGTCGGACAGCGCGTCGTCCCATTCCTGCGCCCCGGGGTGGCCCTTGGCGAGATCGGCCGCATGGGCAGCGATCTTGTAGGTGATGACGCCGGTCTTGACGTCGTCCCGGTTGGGCAGACCCAGGTGTTCCTTGGGCGTGACGTAGCAGAGCATGGCCGTGCCCCACCAGGCGATCATCGCGGCACCGATGCCGGAGGTGATGTGGTCGTACGCCGGTGCGACGTCCGTCGTCAGCGGGCCGAGCGTGTAGAAGGGAGCCTCGTCGCAGATCTCCTGCTGGAGGTCGATGTTCTCCTTGATCTTGTGCATCGGAACGTGTCCCGGGCCCTCGATCATGGTCTGGACGTGGAAGCGCTTCGCGATCCGGTTGAGTTCCCCGAGCGTGCGCAACTCCGCGAACTGCGCCTCGTCGTTGGCGTCCGCGATCGAGCCCGGCCGGAGACCGTCACCGAGCGAGTACGTGACGTCGTAGGCGGCGAGGATCTCGCACAGCTCCTCGAAGTTCTCGTAGAGGAACGACTCCTTGTGGTGGGCCAGGCACCATGCCGCCATGATCGAGCCGCCGCGGGAGACGATGCCGGTCTTGCGGTTCGCCGTCAGCGGGACGTACGGCAGACGTACCCCCGCGTGGACCGTCATGTAGTCCACGCCCTGCTCGGCCTGCTCGATGACGGTGTCCTTGTAGATCTCCCAGGTCAGTTCCTCGGCCTTGCCGTCGACCTTCTCCAGGGCCTGGTAGAGCGGCACCGTGCCGATGGGGACGGGGGAGTTGCGCAGCACCCACTCGCGGGTGGTGTGGATGTTGCGGCCGGTGGAGAGGTCCATGACCGTGTCGGCTCCCCAGCGGGTCGCCCAGGTCATCTTCTCGACCTCCTCTTCGATGGAGGACGTCACGGCGGAGTTGCCGATGTTGGCGTTGACCTTCACCAGGAACCGCTTGCCGATGATCATCGGCTCGATCTCCGGGTGGTTGACGTTCGCGGGCAGGACGGCACGGCCCGCCGCGATCTCCTCACGGACCACCTCGGGCGACACGTTCTCCCGGATCGCCACGTACTCCATCTCCGGGGTGACCTCCCCCCGGCGCGCGTACGCGAGTTGGGTGACCGCCTTGCCGTCACGGCTCCGGCGCGGCAGACGGGGACGCCCCGGGAAGACCGCGTCGAGGTTGCGCAGGCCACCACGCGGCGAGGTGTGCTTGATCCCGTCGTCCTCCGGACGGACGGGGCGGCCCGCGTACTCCTCGGTGTCGCCGCGCGTGGTGATCCAGTTCTCCCGCAGCGGCGGCAGGCCCCTGCGGACATCGGTGTCGACGTGCGGATCGGTGTACGGGCCGGAGGTGTCGTACAGCGTGACCGACCGTCCGTTGGTGAGGTGCACCTGGCGGACCGGCACCCGCAGGTCGGGGCGGGTGCCCTCGACATACGCCTTGTGCCAGCCGATGGACTTCCCGGCCTCCCCGTGGGCAGAGCTCTCGGCGGAGATCTGCGCGGAGGCAGGCGTGCGTGCGTCCTTGTTGGTCATGAGACCTACTCCCTACGCCGGCATTACCCGGTAACAGGTTCAGCGGTCGACGCAGCGGCTACCGCCTGCCGACGTTTCCTGTGAAACATCACCTGGTGTCGGTGACGTTCCACGTGAAACATCGCGAAGACGGAGGTCAGCGCCCTCTCAGCCCGGTGCTCCGAGCTCCCGCGTGTGCAAAGGTGCCCCCACGCTAGCGGCAGTTCGGGCGCGGTGAACAGGGGGCCCTCTTCGTTCTTGCGATGATCGGGCGGTGACCACGACACACCAGCCTCCGTATCCACCACCCGAACCACCCCGCGGGCCGGGTGCCGGAAACGGCCACGGGCCCGGCACCGGCCGTGGCCGGATCCCCGCACCCGGAGACGACCGCGCCTTCGGCGGCGGGCACGCCCCGGGGCCCGGGTCCGGCGACGGTCGCTCTGAGGTCCATGGCGCGCGGGGCCCCGGCAACGGTCGGACGCCGAGCGGCGGGTACGGGCCCGGTGAGCCTCGGAGGCTCGACGGGCCCGGTGGCGGCGAGCGCGGGCCGGGCAGGGACGAATACGGTCCGGGCAGAGGCGAGTACGGCTCCGGCAGGGACGACTACCGCCCGGGCATGGGCGGACACGGCGCCGCCGGTGACCCGGCCGGCGCTCACCTCCACGCGCACGCCCCGGACGGCGGCCACAGCGGTGGGCCGGGTCCCGGTTCCGGTGGCGGGCACGGTTCCGGTGGCGGGCACGGTTCCGGCGAGGGGCACGGACCCGGTTCAGGCGGGGGGCACGGGCACTCGCACAGTCACGGCCCGGCCGCCCCCGTCTCCCTGCACCTGCGCAAGGTCATCACGGCCGTCCTCGTCCCGTTCGCCGTGGCGGTGCTCGCCGGGCTGGTCGTGCTGTGGCCCGGCGGCGCCCCGGCGCACGAGCGCACCGGCGTCGGCTTCGACCGGCAGACCCAGCACGCGACGGTGACCAAGGTGGAGACCTTGAGCTGCTCGTCGGTGAACGGCTCGGGCGGCGCCCCGACCGGCGACACCTCCACGGCCGAGGGCTCCTCCGCCCAGCAGCAGGCGAACGGCACCTGCAAGCGGGCCACGATCCGGGTGGACACGGGTCAGGACAAGGGACGCACGTTCACGGAGATCGTGCAGCCGGACCAGTCACGACAGCTGGACGAGGGCCAGAAGGTCGTGGTCGCCTACGAGCCCGCCGCGCCGAAGGACCTCCAGTACTCGGTGGCCGACGTGAACCGTCGCGTTCCGATGACGGTGCTCGCCCTGATCTTCGCCCTCGCCGTCGTGGTCGTCGGCCGGCTGCGGGGTGTCATGGCGCTGATCGCCCTGGCCATCAGCTTCCTCATCCTGAACTTCTTCATCCTGCCCGCGATCCTCCAGGGGTCGAACCCTCTGGTCGTGGCGGTGGTGGGGTCGAGCGCCATCATGCTGATCGCGCTCTATCTGTGTCATGGCCTGTCGGCCCGTACGTCCGTCGCGGTGCTCGGCACACTCATCTCGCTGTCGCTGATCGGCGTCCTCGGCTCGCTCTTCATCGACTGGGCCGCGCTCACCGGCAACACGGACGACAACACCGGCCTGATCCACGGCCTGTATCCGTCGATCGACATGAGCGGTCTGCTGCTCGCGGGCATCATCATCGGCTCGCTCGGCGTCCTCGACGATGTGACGGTGACCCAGACGTCGGCGGTCTGGGAACTGCACGAGGCCAACCCGTCCATGGGCTGGCGGGGGCTGTACCGGGCCGCCATCCGGATCGGCCGTGACCACATCGCCTCCGTGGTGAACACGCTCGTCCTCGCCTACGCCGGCGCCGCCCTGCCGCTGCTGCTGCTCTTCTCGATCGCCCAGAGCAACGTCGGCACGGTCGCCAACAGCGAGTTGGTCGCCGAGGAGATCGTGCGCACACTGGTGGGCTCGATCGGTCTGGTGGCGTCGGTTCCGGTGACCACGGCCCTCGCGGCCCTGGTCGTCTCGGCCGACCGACCGGAGTCCGGCAGGGCGGCCGCCGCAGCCGCGCAGGCGGCGCCGGGGGCCTCACCGGCCGGTACGGCGGTCCCCGCGCCCCAGACCGCCCGCAGCGGCCGGGGCAGACGACGCAAGCGCTGATGTGCGGGGGGGGGCGTCCGAGCCGTTGCCGAGGACGGACCCGGGCGCCCCCGCCCTGTCTTCCCGGCAGCCGGGTTCCACCGCCTGCCGGATACCGGGTCTCCCTGTCGTCCGGGACGCAGGGTCCGGCGGTCCGTGACCGCGACGTCCCAGAAGAAGCGTTCCTGCGGAGCCCCGCCCCGCGTCGAAACGTTCCCCCGTTCGGCCGACCGCTCAGCCGGCGCTCTGCTCCTCCGCGAGGATCCGGTCCAGTGCCTCCTCGAGGTGGGCGTCGAAGTCGGCGAGCGCCCCCTCCTGGCCCAGCGGCACGAGTTTGTCCGTGCGGTCGAGAAAGGCGACGAGCGGCGCCGCCGAGGAACGGAACACCGCCTGGTCGGCCCCGACCTGAAGCCGGATCAGCACCTCGCTCAGCGAGTCCGGATCGACGGGCGATACGCGCACGTCTCCCTCGCCGCACGGCCGCCCCACCCCGTCGATGAGCAGCTCCCGCCCGAACGCCCAGGTCACGGGGGCGTCCCCGGGCAGGTGGAAAGTGAGCCGTACGGCATAGGGATCACAGGTCTCGTAGCCCAGCTCCACCGGGATGCGGAACGAGAGCTCCTCCGAGACGAGAAAACTCATCATGACCTCTGCCTGAACCGCTTGTACGGACTCTCGCATCGCCTAACCCCGCATGGCCGTGAACTGGCTGGGAATGAACCCCTGATAGTGCAAGGCATCTTGCTGAACGTACACGACAGATCACAAGGAGTGATTTTTCAGATACTGATAGAGATCGCGAGCGATCCCAGCATCCGGCCGACCTCGTTCTGCAACTGCCGTGCCGCCGTCGGCAGTCGGTCGGCCTGGTGGACGGGCAGGGAGATCGCCACGGTGGCCGCGGTCGCGCCCACGGTGATCGGGATCGCGGCGCACACCGTGCCCAGTGCGTACTCCTGGCGCTCGACGACCGTGTCCATACGCCGGAAGCGGGCCAGCCGCCGCATCAGCGTGTGGTCGTCACGGACGGTGTACGGGGTGATGGACTGCACCGGGTAGCGATCGAGGTGGTCGCGGCGGGACCGCTCGTCCAGCTGCGACAGCAGGCACTGCCCGATGGCGTGCGCGTGGCCGGTTTCGCGGAAGTCGGCCCATTCCTCGACGGCCGGGATGCCCGGGGTGTCGGAGACGCACATGACGTCGATCTCACCGTCGCGGTACAGCGCGTAGTACACGGGGACACCGATCGAATCACGCCATTGGGCGAGAGTGTCGACGACCGTGCTGCGACGTTTCTGCGCGGCTCCGCTGCTGCCCAGCCGCTCGGCCGCCTCTCCGAGGAAGAACAACCCCTTGTCCCGCCGGAGGTATCCCTCGTGCACGAGGGTGCGCAGCAGGTGGTACGCCGTGGGGAGCGCGAGGCCGGTCTCGCGGGCCAGTTGCTTGGCCGGAGCCCCGCACGCGTGCTCCGCGACCGCCTCCAGCAGCCGCATCGCGCGCTGCACGGAACTGATGAGCGTCATCGCGGAGTGCGGCTGTTCGGGGACGCCTCCGCTCGGCGGACGCTGGCGCGGAGTCGCGGTGGAACACGGACGGGCAGGGGGTGCGAACGGTGTCGCTGATGCGGTGTCGACCGTGGGCAAGAGTCGCTCCCGAAGCGCGAGAGGGCGGCCCGTGCGGGGAACACGGGAGGGGGGATACGCCGCTCGCGGGGTCGTCCCCGCGCCGGGCTCCGGACTTTAACCGTCCGCCACCGCTCACGGACCGGCCGTCCGGGAAACTTCCCCCGGCCGAGGGAACCGGCGATTCCTGTTACCGGTCTCCGGCCTCCCGACCGCTCACCAGTCGCCGCGCGACGAGGAACTCGACGTGAACTTCCGTACGACGTAGACGAGTCCGCCCACCAGTGCCACGAACACCAGCAGCTTGAAGAGCAGGCCGATCACGAAACCGACGACACTGGCTATCAGACCGCCGAACACGACCAGGGCGATGACCGGCACCGCCACCCACTTCACCCACCACGGCAGCCCAGCAAAGATCTCTCGCATCGCCCTCGTCCTCATCCTCGTTCAGTCCGATGTCCGGCACCTCGCACGGGCCGGACCCCTTCGATGTCCTGCCGTCGATGCTAGGTCCGACGAGCCTGCCGACGGGGGCCTCGCACCCCTTGTCCTCCCCTGACCGGTCCCCTAGGGAACCCCGAGCCCGCACTCGGCTCCGGGACGGAGACGATCAGCCCTCGGGCGGTGAGAACACGACCAGGACGCGCAGGTCCTCGCTGATGTGGTGGAACTTGTGGGCGACCCCGGCCGGCACGTACACCACGCTGCCGCGTGCCACCTGGGTCGTCTCCAGGCCGACGGTGAGCGACGCACGCCCGCTCACGACGAAGTACACCTCGTCCTGAGCGTGCGGATTCTGAGGATCGTGGTCCCCGGCGTCGAGCGCGTACAGCCCGACCGACATGTTCCGTTCGTGCAGGAACTGCAGGTAGGCACCGTCGTTGGCGGCTCGCTCCGCCTCCAGTTCGTCCAGCCGGAATGCCTTCATCGCCCTCGTCCACGCTCGCAGCCGATCTCTTCTGCCACGATCAGACACATGAAGAATTTCGTAGTCAAGACGATCGCCAACGCGGGCGCCCTGGCGGTCGCCGTCTGGCTGCTCGACAAGATCACTCTGACCGGTGACAGCACCGGCAGGAAGATCGGCACCCTGATAGTCGTGGCGCTGATCTTCGGACTGGTCAACATCGTGGTCAAGCCCGTCGTGAAGGTGCTGACCTTTCCGCTGTTCGTCCTCACGCTCGGCCTGATCACGCTGGTCGTCAACGCGCTGATGCTGCTCCTCACCTCGTGGCTGGCGGACAAGGTCGACCTGAGCTTCCACGTCGAGGGCTTCTGGACGGCCGTCGTCGGCGGCCTGATCATCTCCGTCGTCTCCTGGGCCCTCAACGTCGTCCTGCCCGACGAGGACTGAGTCCGCGATGACCTACCGCGTCTGCTTCGTCTGCACCGGCAACATCTGCCGTTCCCCGATGGCCGAGTCGGTGTTCCGCGCGCGCGTGGCGGAGGCCGGCCTCGACGGGCTGGTCGAGGTCGACAGCGCCGGCACGGGCGACTGGCACGCGGGCGAGAGCGCCGACCCGCGCGCCGTCTCCGTCCTGGAGGAGAACGGTTACGCCGTCGCGCACACGGCCCGTGTGTTCGAGCGGTCGTGGTTCGAGCACCTCGACCTCGTGATCGCCCTGGACTCCGGCCACCTCAGGGCCCTGCGCCGCCTCGCGCCCACGGACGAGGACGCCCGCAAGGTGCGTCTGCTGCGTTCCTACGCCCCTCCGTCGCCCGGCCGGCCCTCGTCCCGCGCGGCACACGCGCCTGCCGGACCCGCGGGCGACGACCTCGACGTCCCCGACCCCTACTACGGGAGCCGGGACGGTTTCGAGGAATGCCTTGAGATGGTGGAGGAGGCGAGTGACGGTCTGCTCGCCGCGGTACGTGAGCACGTGGAAGGACGAGGGGTATGAACGATTCCGCCAAGGCCGGGAACCTGCCCGCCGGCGAGGGCACGCGCGCGGTGCGGGCGGGCCTGCCCGAGCCCGAGAAGTACGAGCCGACCCTGCCGGGTCCGGTGTTCGCCGCCCACTTCCACCTGCCGGGCGAGCCCACGGGCCCGTACACCTACGGCCGCGACGAGAACCCGACGTGGACCCACCTGGAGCGGGCCATCGGCGAGCTGGAGGCGCCCGGACAGGACGGCGTCGAGACACTGGCCTTCGCCTCCGGCATGGCCGCGATCTCGTCGGTGCTGTTCTCCCAGCTGAGCGCCGGGGACGCCGTCGTTCTGCCCAGTGACGGCTACCAGGCGCTGCCCCTGGTCCGCGCCCAGCTGGAGGCGTACGGCATCGAGGTGCGCACCGCGCCGACCGGTGGCGACGCCCAGCTCGGTGTCCTCGACGGCGCGAAGCTGCTGTGGATCGAGTCGCCGTCGAACCCCGGGCTCGACGTCTGCGACATCCGGCGGCTCGTCGAGGCGGCGCACGGGCGCGGCGCCCTGGTGGCCGTCGACAACACGCTCGCGACGCCCCTCGGGCAGCGTCCGCTGGCGCTCGGCGCCGACTTCTCGGTGGCCAGCGGCACCAAGCAGCTCACGGGACACGGCGACGTCCTCCTCGGCTACGTCACCGGACGCGCGGGCGAGCCGATGACGGCCGTACGGCGCTGGCGCAAGATCGTCGGAGCGATTCCGGGGCCGATGGAGGCCTGGCTCGCGCACCGGTCGATCGCCACGCTGCAGTTGCGCGTCGACCGGCAGACGGCGGCCGCCCTGGCCGTCGCCGAGGCGCTGCGGGGCAGGCCCGAGGTGACCGGGCTGCGGTATCCGGGGCTGCCCGACGACCCGTCCCACAAGGTGGCCTCGCAGCAGATGCGGCGCTACGGGTGCGTGGTCTCCTTCACACTGCCCACCCGCGAGCGTGCCGAGCGTTTCCTGGAGGCGCTGCGGCTCGTGGACGATGCGACGAGCTTCGGCGGGGTGCGGTCGACGGCCGAACGGCGCGGACGCTGGGGCGGGGACGCGGTGCCGGAGGGCTTCATCCGCATGTCGGTCGGCGCCGAGGATCCCGAGGACCTCGTGGCGGATGTGCTGCGCGCGCTGGAGGAGTCGGCGCGGTGAACGTCGACGGGCACCCCGCGGTGTCCCGTTACGCACATCGGACGGTCCGAGCCTCCCCCCTCGTGGCTCGGACCGTCCGCGGTTCTGCGCGCGAAGAACCGCGTGACCAAGGCTAGTTGACTCTGTGTCAGTGTCCAATCACGGTAGCGACAGAGACCTATCGACTTATTTATAGTGAGGCCCTGCCTCGGGGGCCGGGACAGGACAGGGGGAGGGGCGGCGTTCCATGGATCTGGCCTTGCTGCGCACTTTCGTGACCGTGCACCGGGCCGGCTCCTTCACTCGCGCCGCCGCGCTGCTGGGGCTGTCCCAGCCGGCCGTGACCTCCCAGATCCGCACGTTGGAACGGCAGCTGGGGCGCCCCCTCTTCCTGCGCCAGGCCCGCGGCGTCACTCCGACGACCATCGGCGACGAGCTCGCCCACAAGGCCGCTCCGCACCTCGACGCGCTGGTCGAGATCGCCGAGACCGGACTCGACGACGAGTCCTCGGTACGGACCCTGCATCTCGCCGGACCCCCCGAGTTCACCGCCGAGCGGGCTCTGCCCGCCCTCACCGAGCTGTCCGGCGACGACGGACAGGGCCTCGCCCTGCGCGCCTCCTTCGGTACCACCGAGGAGGTCCTGGAAGGTCTGGCAGCCGGGCACCACGACCTCGCCATCAGCACGGTCCGGCCCCGCGGCGGCCTCCTCACCGCCACCCCCCTGTGCGACGAGGAGCACGTCCTCATCGCCTCCCCGCACCGGGCGGAGCCGATCGGTGCGCAGAGACCGCACCGCAGGGACGCGTCCGTGCTGAAGCACCTCCCCGTCGTGGAGGTCCACGAGTCGCTGCCCTTCGTCTCCCGCTACTGGGCCTCCGTCTTCGACTCGCGTCCCGCCGCCTCGGGCACCGTCATCGTTCCCGATCTGCGTGCCGTGCTCGCCTGTGTGATCGCGGGCGCCGGTCTGGCGGTGCTGCCCCGCTACCTGTGCGCGGCCGCGCTCGACCGCGGTGACGTCGTCGAGCTCCACGAGCCCGCGGTGCCGCCGCTGCGGACGTACGTGCTGGTGGTGCGCACCGGCACACTGGCGATGCCGCACATCGCGCGGGCGCACGAAGGGCTGCTCAGGACGGCTGCCGACTGGTGCTGAACGGCCTCCCCGTGACCTCACGGAACGAGCTCGTCCGGTGACCTCTCGCGATGTTTCACGTGGAACCAGCCGGGCCACATTTCTCCCATGACCGTCCGACCCGTGGTCAAGCGCACCGCCCGCGCCGTTCTGCTGGACGGCGACGACTTGATCCTGATCAAGCGCACCAAGCCTGGTATGGATCCGTACTGGCTCACGCCCGGGGGCGGGGTCGAACCGGAGGACGCGACCGTCGTCGAGGCTCTGCACCGTGAGGTGTACGAGGAGCTCGGCGCCAAGATCACCGATGTGGTGCCCTGCTTCGTCGACACCGTCGAGCACATCGGCGAGGACGGCGGCGCCACCGGGGTGAAGGTCCAGCACTTCTTCGTCTGCCGTCTGGGGTCCATGGACCCGACCCTGAGGCACGGCCCCGAGATCGACGAGCCGGTCGGCGAGTACGAGATCGTCCGGGTTCCGTTCACCCGCGTCGGCATCGCCTCCGTTCACCTCGTGCCGTTGTCACTGCGGCACTACCTCGACGGCAACATCGAGGGCGTACGTGCCATGCACGCGCCCGACCTGGGGTGACAACCGGAACGCCGTTCAGCGCCTGAGCCCGGCGGAGGTGGCGTCCGGCGCCCGACGGCGACGAGCTCCCCGGCCACGACGTGGCGCACGGGAAACGCCGGCGGCCTGCCGGCACGCTGTGGAGCTGATCGTGGCATGGCCAAAAGCACGCGCCTCACCGGGAAACAGGTGGACGTCGCAGGTGATGGTCGGACAGCCTGACCTGCGTGCCGACTCCTTCCCCCGCCTCTTTTCCCGTTCGCCGCCTGACGCACCGCGATCTCACCGCCTGCGCCGACCTGTCCGAGGACCGGGGGTGGCCCCGGGAAGAACACAAGTGGGGCCTCCTCCTCAGCGCGGGCAAGGGGTACGGCATCGACGACCCGCAGGGTGGCCTGGTCAGCGCCTGCGTGGTCACCGAGTACGGCCCGCACGGCCGGCCGGAACTCGGTGCCATCGGCATGGTGCTGGTCGCCGAGCGGTACGCCCGCCAGGGCATCGGCCGGTACCTGATGCGGCACGTCGTCTCCACGATGGGCACCACCCCCCTGACCCTGCACGCGACGCCGAACGGCCGTCCGCTGTACGAGAAGCTGGGGTTCGAGGTCACGGGCCGGGCCGAGATGGTGGTCGGGCACTTCACGTCCGACGGACCGGGTCCCGGCGTCGCCACCCGTGCGGCCACGGCCGAGGACCTCAGCACGATCATCCGGCTCGACGGGGAGGTGTTCGGCGCCGACCGCACCCACGTGATAGCCCGGCTGCCCGCCTTCGCCGACCAGGTGCGGGTCGCCGAGGACGACGGCCGGATCACCGGCTACGCGGCCGCCTGGCCCAACATGGACACCCATGTGGTGGGCCCGCTGATCGCGAGGGACACGGAGACGGCGAAGGCACTCCTGACGGCCCTCGCCGCCCACACGGACCGGCCCCTGCGCACCGACATCGACGTGCGCCACGAGGAGCTGCTGGCGTGGGTGAAGGAGCGGGGGCTGCGGTCCGTCGCCTTCAATGCCGTCATGACCCACGGGATCCCGGAACTGCCGGGCGACTGGAACCGTCGGTTCGCTCCGCTGACGGTGGCGGCCGGCTGACGCGGACACGGCGACGCCGGTCCCCTCGCTCGTCGGGAACCGGCGTTTCTCATGCGCCCGCGGGGACGCGGTCCCGTCAGGCGAGCGTCTCGAGGGCGGCCGTGGCGAAGCCGTGATCCTGCTCCGGAGCGCCGCCACCGACCCCGATCGCACCGATGAGGCGACCGTCACGGCGGACCGGTACACCGCCGGCGATGAACAGCAGCGGCCGGTCGAGCGCGGTGGGCAGGGTGTGGAAGGGAGCGCCGGGCTGTACGGCGTCGACGAGGTCCGCGGTGGGCGTGTTCAGCTGCAGCGCCGTGTACGCCTTGCGGGTGCTCGTCTCGCCGGAGATCAGTACGGCGCGGTCGTCCCGTCGGAAGGCCAGCAGATGGCCGCCCGCGTCCAGGACGGTGACGCTGACCGTGGCCCCGGCGGCCTCGGCGGCGCGGCGCGCGGCCGTGATGAGGGTCTCGGCCTCGTCGATGGTCAGGGGGGCGACAGCGGTGGTGCTCATGAGGGGGAGTTCTCCTTGGTCGTGGTGCTGAGGTTGTGGTGGTGACGGGGCTCAGTGGTGGACGGCGGCCGGCCGCTCGACGCTCGGACTGCCGGCGACGACGGCGCTCGGGGCGCTGTCGCGGCGCTCCAGCGCAGCCGAGACGAGGGCCAGCACCAGGGCGGCCGCGGCGAGGGCGGCGCCGACCCAGTTGGGCGCGGTGTAGCCGAGGCCGGCGGCGATGACCAGGCCGCCGAGCCAGGCCGACAGGGCGTTGCCGAGGTTGAAGGCGCCGATGTTGACCGCCGAGGCCAGCGTCGGGGCGCCGTGCGCCTGGTCGAGGACGCGCTTCTGCAGCGGCGGGACGGTGGCGAAGCCCAGGGCGCCGATCAGAGCGATCGTGACGGCCGCGAGGACCTTGTTGTGGGCGGTCAGGGTGAAGAGCGCCAGGACGACCGCCAGGACCCCCAGGGAGACGTAGAGCATCGGCATCAGGGCGCGGTCGGCGTACCTGCCGCCGACGAGGTTGCCGCCGACCATGCCGAGCCCGAAGAGGACCAGCAGCCAGGTGACGGACCCGTCGGCGAAGCCGGTCACGTGGGTCATCATCGGCGCGATGTAGGTGATGGCCGCGAAGACCCCGCCGAAGCCGAGGACGGTCATCGCCATGGCGAGCAGGACCTGGGCGTTCTTGAAGGCGGCCAGTTCGTGGCGCAGGCGTACGCCCTCCGGCCTGGGCATGTCCGGGACCAGCCGGGCGATGCCCGCCAGGCCGACGACGCCGAGCGCGGCGACGATCCCGAAGGTGACGCGCCAGCCGACGCTCTGTCCGACCAGGGTGCCCAGCGGGACACCGACGACGTTGGCGACGGTGAGGCCGGTGAACATCATGGCGATGGCGCCGGCCTTCTTGTCCGGGGCGACCAGGTCGGCTGCGACCACGGAGCCGATGCCGAAGAAGGCGCCGTGGGCGAGCGAGGCGATCACCCGGCCGATCAGCATGACGGAGAAGGCAGGGGCGACGGCGGAGAGCAGGTTGCCGACGATGAACAGGCCCATCAGCAGCATCAGCATCCGCTTGCGGGACACCTTGGTGCCGAGGACGGTCATCAGCGGGGCGCCGAGCATGACGCCGAGCGCGTAGCCGGTCACGAGGAAGCCGGCCGTGGGGATGGAGACCCCGTAGTCGCCCGCGACCTCGGGCAGCAAGCCCATGATCACGAACTCGGTCGTCCCGATTCCGAAGGCCCCGATCGCGAGGGCCAGTAGCGCGAGAGGCATGGGGGTACACCTTCCCAAACGATTGCAGGAGCGCTTTGCGTGCGTCCACAATAGTTGCAGACGCGGGATATAGGCAACAGCTGACTATTGCGGAGCTGCTCTATCCTGGATTCAGCCGCTCCGGGACGGAGGAAGACACCCATGACTGCGACGGACCCCGCGCTCACCGCCCTCGCCCAGGGCTGGTGCGCCCTCTCCCTGCTGCACGGGAGGATCGAGGCCCACATCGAGCGCGCACTGCAGGCCCGGCACGACCTGAGCGTGCGCGAGTACTCGCTGCTCGACGTGCTCAGCCGCCAGCACGACGGCGAAGGGGGCCATCTGCAGATGAAGCAGGTCGCCGACGCGGTCGTCCTCAGCCAGAGCGCCACCACCCGGCTGGTCACCCGGCTCGAGGACCGGGGGCTGCTCGAGCGCTACCTGTGCCCCACGGACCGCCGCGGCATCTACACCAACGTCACCGAGGCCGGCCTCGAACTGCTCGACGAGGCCCGCCCGACCAATGACGCGGCACTCCGCGAAGCTCTCGACGAGGCGGCACGCGACCCGAACCTGGCCCCCCTGGTCCGGGTCGTGGAGTCACTGAAGGCGCCCACTCCCGCATAGGGTGCGGCCATGGGAGATCTTGAGATGCGGGCCGCCGTCGCAGAGGACATCCCCGCGATCGTCGGCATGCTCGCGGACGACCCGCTGGGCGCCCAGCGCGAGTCGCCGGACGACCTCACCCCGTACCGGGCCGCCTGGGAACGGCTGAGTGCCGATCCGAACCAGCGCCTGGTCGTCGCCGTGCGCGACGGTCGCGTGGTGGGCACCCTCCAGCTGACGATCGTGCCCGGCCTGTCCCGGCGCGGAGCGACCCGGTCGATCATCGAGGGCGTGCGCGTCCACGCCGACGAGCGGGGCAGCGGCCTGGGCACGCGGTTCATCGAGTGGGCGATCGAGGAATCCCGGCGGGAGAACTGCCAGCTGGTGCAGCTGACCTCCGACCACACACGCACAGACGCCCATCGCTTCTACGAGCGGCTGGGCTTCGTGGCCTCACATGTCGGCTTCAAGCTTCCGCTCTGAGGCAACCGACGCCCGGTACCGCCGACCGAGGGCGGCCATGTTTCACGTGAAACGTGGCCGCCCTCGTCTCCCCCGCTTCCGGCTTGCTCAGCCGGTCGCGCACCGCATGCGTCAGCCGATCCCCCGCCATCCGCCGGTGTCGACGCCACCGGGTACATCAGCCCCGTTGTCGTACGGCTGGCGCGTGAACACGAACGACCCGAGGTCCAGGTGGTCCACCGTGCCGTCCGGGCGTCGTACGGCCCGCAGGACCTCACCGGCGAAGTAGCCCTCGAGTCCTGTCCAGGACCCGTCGCCGTTCGCCCTGAACCCTGAACGCCGGCCTCCACCGGAAAGCGGCCCCAAGGAGAGGAGGCCGTCGGCCGTGAGACGCAGGGCGAAGGGACTGGTGCCCCAGTACCACTGGCCGGCCAGCTCCAGGACGGTGCGATCGACTTCCCGCAACGGGCGCCACGGGGCGGGGAAGCGCGGCTCGGCCTCGGCCACGATGCACACGAGATCCGCGGCCACTTGAGAGACCATCGGTCCGGAGGTGCAGTTGCTGAGCACCACGGCGGCGACATCGTCGTCCACGCTGAGCGTGAGGCTCGCCAGGAAACCCGGGACGGACCCGGAGTGGCCCACCAGCAGCCGGCCGGACCGGGCCTCCACCCGTAGACCAAGCCCGTAGGCGCTGCCGTCCCTCAGATCCGTCTCTTCGGCCGGGGCCGCGGGCGTCCGCATCTCCCGGAGGGTCTCCGCGCTCAGCACCCGGTCGTCCCCGTGGGCCAGGAAGGCGGCGAACCGTGCCAGGTCGCCGGCGGTGGACCAGAGTTGACCGGCTGCGGCCATCCGCCCGAAGTCCTCGGTGGGCTCCGGCAGCATCACATCGGCCCACGGGTGCACCGCCCAGCCGCCCGCGTGCGGATGCTGCGGCCGTGTGGTGGTGCGGTCCAGGCCCAGGGGTTCGAGCACTTCGCGTCGTAGCGCCTCGTCCCAGGGCACTCCGCGGAGCTGCTCGACAAGGGCGCCCAGAAGGCTGTATCCGGGGTTGGAGTAGTGGAATCGGCGCCCTGCGGGATGGAGGAAGGGCTGGTCGCCGAGGACATCGGCGAGCTCGGGACGCAGCGCGCCCGGCGTCCGTTCCCACCAGGGACCGGGCGACTCGGCCGCCAGTCCCCCGGTGTGGGCGAGCAGTTGGGCGATCGTCGCCTCCCCCGTTCCGGTGCACGGCAGATGCTTCTCCAGCGGGTCCCCGAGGTCGAGCGCTCCCTCGTCACGCAGTCGCATCACGAGCACGGCGGTGAAGGTCTTGGTGATCGAGCCGATCCGGTACTGCACGTTCCTGTCCGGGCCGTGCCCGTCGACCGAGGTCCGCGCTCCGTGCCACACCGCCCGCCCGTCGCGCACGACAGCGGCGACGAGCGACGGGGCCCGCCCCTCGGCCTGGGCCACGGCGATCCGGTGCAGCAGCGCCCGCCGGGTGCCGGGGAGCAGCTCATCCTGAGGTGTCGTCATGGGCCCAGTTCACCCGGCCGCCCGGCCTGCGTCGAGGTCGTTTCGCCCAGGGCGCGAGACGGTGTTCGCGTGCACTCCCGCTGCCGCCGTCTGGTCCGGTCAGGTCTGTGCCATGTCCACGAAGCGCGAGTAGTGGCCCTGGAAGGCCACGGTGATCGTGGCAGTCGGACCGTTACGGTGCTTGCCCACGATGATGTCCGCCTCGCCCGCCCGCGGCGACTCCTTCTCGTACGCGTCCTCGCGGTGCAGCAGGATCACCATGTCGGCATCCTGCTCGATGGAGCCGGACTCACGCAGGTCGGACACCATGGGCTTCTTGTCCGTGCGCTGCTCGGGGCCACGGTTGAGCTGCGAAAGCGCGATCACGGGAACCTCCAGCTCCTTGGCGAGAAGCTTGAGATTGCGGGACATGTCCGAGACTTCCTGCTGGCGGCTCTCGGCGCGCTTCGAGCCACCGGACTGCATCAGCTGCAGGTAGTCGATGATCACCAGTTTGATGTCGTTGCGCTGCTTGAGGCGGCGGCACTTGGCACGGATTTCCATCATCGACAGGTTGGGGGAGTCGTCGATGTAGAGCGGCGCGGAGGAGACCTCGGGCATCCGGCGTGCCAGCCGCGTCCAGTCCTCGTCCGTCATCGTGCCGGAGCGCATGTGGTGCAGGGCGACGCGGGCCTCCGCGGACAGCAGGCGCATCGCGATCTCGTTGCGGCCCATTTCGAGGGAGAAGATGACGCTCGGCAGGTTGTGCTTGATCGACGCGGCCCGGGCGAAGTCCAGCGCGAGCGTGGACTTGCCCATGGCGGGACGGGCCGCGATGACGATCATCTGGCCCGGGTGCAGGCCGTTGGTGAGCGAGTCGAGATCGGTGAAGCCCGTGGGGACACCGGTCATCTCGCCGCTGCGTGAACCGATCGCCTCGATCTCGTCGAGGGCGCCCTCCATGATGTCGCCGAGGGGCAGGTAGTCCTCGCTGGTGCGCTGTTCGGTGACCGCGTAGATCTCGGCCTGGGCGCGGTTGACGATCTCGTCGACGTCGTCGTCACCCGCGTACCCCATCTGGGTGATGCGGGTGCCGGCTTCGACCAGGCGCCGCAGGACCGCACGCTCGTGCACGATCTCCGCGTAGTACTCGGCGTTGGCCGCTGTCGGCACCGTCTGGACGAGGGTGTGCAGATACGCGGCGCCGCCGACCTTGTTGATCTCGCCGCGCTTGGTGAGCTCGGCGGCGATCGTGATGGGGTCGGCCGGTTCGCCCTTCGCATAGACGTCGAGGATCGCCTGGAAGATCATCTCGTGCGCGGGCTTGTAGAAGTCGTGGCCCTTGAGGATCTCCACGACGTCGGCGATGGCGTCCTTGGACAGCAGCATGCCGCCGAGGACGGATTGTTCGGCGTCGAGGTCCTGCGGCGGCACCCGCTCGAAAGTCGGGCTCCCGCCGTCCCACGCGCCGTTGTCCCGGTCGCGGTCGTGCTGTTCGTCGCGGCCACGGCCGCCGTCGCTGCGTCGGCGGGCGGAGGGCAGACGATCACTGGGCCCGCTGTCGGCCCACGGATCGTCCAAGGGCTCGGAAGTGCTCACCGAGCCACCTCCTCCCGTCCGCGGAGCGGACCTCGCCGCGCCTCTCATTCCTACGGCACGGCACTGACAATTGAGAGGCCCAACTCCGGTGCTGGGGTGCCGGTTTTGTGAGGGTTTCACAGTCGGCGAGCGGAGCGGGCGCCGGACAACCGTAGGCCCGCAGGCACCGTCAGCCAATCTGGTTATCCACAGGCCATGTGGACGATGCCCCGGATGCTGTGGACAACTCCGCGAAACCTGTGCACGACGCGGTGGACAGCCCTGTGAACAAGCCCTCTTCTTTGCCTGTGGAACTCGCCTGACCTGCACTTTCGACATCCACGGGCTGTGCAGAAGAAAAACTTTCCCAGTCGGACCAAGATCGGTTCGAACGCCGGGCGAGAGGAGCTGCGGCCGCACGGCGAGTAAGGGTCACTTGCGGATTGCATCCATTACCTGTGGACGACTACATTGGCGGTCATGACACAAGCTGCCGCGCCCCCCGCAGCGTCCCGGCGACAGCATGATCGCGAGATCGTCGCACTGGCCGTCCCGGCATTCGGCGCACTCGTCGCCGAGCCTCTCTTCGTCATGGCCGACAGTGCGATCGTGGGCCACCTCGGGACCGCGCAACTGGCCGGTCTGGGAGTTGCCTCAGCCCTTCTCACCACCGCCGTCAGCATCTTCGTCTTCCTCGCCTACGCCACCACGGCGGCCGTGGCGCGCCGCGTGGGCGCGGGCGACCTTCCTGCAGCCATCCGGCAAGGCATGGACGGCATCTGGCTCGCCCTGATACTCGGGGTCGCCGTGATCGCGGCCGTTCTGCCCACGGCTCCGGCGCTCGTGGAATTCTTCGGCGCCTCGAACACGGCAGCTCCGCACGCCACGACGTATCTGCGCATCTCGGCGCTCGGCATTCCCGCCATGCTCGTCGTCCTCGCCGCAACCGGTGTCCTGCGCGGCCTCCAGGACACCAGGACACCGCTCTATGTCGCCGTCGCCGGCTTCGTCGCCAACGCCGCCCTGAACGCCGGCCTTGTCTATGGCGCCGGCCTCGGCATCGCCGGATCCGCCTGGGGAACCGTGATCGCCCAGTGCGGCATGGCGGCGGCCTATCTCGTCGTGGTGATCCGGGGCGCCCGCCGCCACGGCGCCTCACTGCGACCGGACGCCGTCGGCATACGGTCCTCTGCCCAGGCCGGCGCGCCCCTGCTGGTGCGCACCTTGTCCCTGCGAGCAGTCCTGATGATCGCCACCGCTGTCGCCGCCCGTCTCGGCGACGCGGACATCGCGGCGCACCAGATCGTTCTGTCCTTGTGGAGCCTGCTCGCTTTCGCTCTCGACGCCATCGCCATCGCCGGGCAGGCCATCATCGGGCGCTGTCTCGGCGCCGGCGACGCCCAGGGCGCCCGCGCCGCCTGCCGTCGCATGGTGGAGTGGGGCATCGCCGTGGGTGTCGTCCTCGCCCTGCTGGTGGTCATCAGCCGCCCGGTCTTCCTGCCGCTGTTCACCGGTGACCAGGTGGTGAAGGACGCGGCACTCCCCGCCCTCTTGGTGGTGGCGCTCTCCCAGCCGGTCTGCGGCATCGTGTTCGTCCTGGACGGCGTGTTGATGGGCGCGGGTGACGGCCCCTATCTCGCCCGGGCGATGGTGCTCACCCTGGCCGTCTTCGCGCCGGCGGCCCTGCTGGTGCCGGCTCTCGGTGGTGGGCTGACCGCACTGTGGGGTGCGATGACGCTGATGATGGTGGTCCGCATGCTGACTCTGTGGCTGCGAGCCCGCTCCGGGCACTGGGTGGTCACCGGTGCGACGCGCTGACCGTTTCACGTGAAACCGGCGTTTCACCTGGAACAGGGGCGGAGCCGTCCTGGACCCGAACACGCCGAAGGGGCCGCACCGGGAAGGTGCGGCCCCTTCTCAGCTCATCAAGCCGAGTGCAGCGGTCAGGCCGCGACAACCTCGATGTTGACCTTGGCGGCAACCTCGGGGTGCAGACGCACGGACGTCTCGTGGGCGCCCAGGGTCTTGATCGGCGTACCGAGCTCGATGCGGCGCTTGTCGACCTCGGGGCCGCCGGCAGCCTTGATCGCCGAGGCGACGTCGGCCGGGGTGACGGAACCGAAGAGACGACCGGCGTCGCCGGAGCGGACGGCCAGGCGGACCTTCACGCCCTCGAGCTGGGCCTTGACCTGGTTGGCCTGCTCGATGGTCTGGATCTCGTGGATCTTGCGAGCACGACGGATCTGCTCGACGTCCTTCTCGCCGCCCTTGGTCCAGCGGATCGCGAACTTCCGCGGGATCAGGTAGTTGCGAGCGTAGCCGTCCTTGACGTCGACGACGTCGCCCGCGGCACCGAGGCCGGAGACCTCGTGGGTGAGGATGATCTTCATGTTTCTGTCACCCTTCCCTTAGCGCGCGGTGGAGGTGTAGGGCAGCAGCGCCATCTCACGGCTGTTCTTGACGGCCGTGGCGACGTCACGCTGGTGCTGCGTGCAGTTGCCGGTCACGCGGCGGGCACGGATCTTGCCGCGGTCGGAAATGAACTTCCGCAGCATGTTCGTGTCCTTGTAGTCCACGTACGTGACCTTGTCCTTGCAGAAAGCGCAGACCTTCTTCTTCGGCTTGCGCACAGGCGGCTTCGCCATGGTGTTTCTCCTGTGTGATCAAGAAGTTGGGATACGACCCGCCCTCGACCCGAGCAGGCCCGGAAGACCGGGCCCGAAGGCCTAGAAGGGGGGCTCGTCCGAGTAGCCGCCACCGCCGCCGGAGTTTCCACCCCAGCCGCCACCGCCGCCCTGGCCACCACCGGCGGGAGCGCCGGTGGCCCACGGGTCGTCGGCGGGCGCGCCGCCCTGCTGGCCGCCACCGGGGCCGCCGCCCCAGCCGCCGCCCTGCTGGCCGCCGCCGAAGCCGCCGCCGCCCTGCTGGCCACCGCGGCCGGAGGTCTTGGTGACCTTGGCCGTGGCGTTGCGCAGGCTGGGGCCGACTTCCTCGACGTCCAGCTCGAAGACCGTGCGCTTGACACCCTCGCGGTCCTCGTAGGACCGCTGCTTCAGCCGGCCCTGCACGATGACGCGCATGCCTCGCTGGAGCGACTCGGCGACGTTCTCCGCCGCCTGACGCCAGACCGAGCAGGTGAGGAAGAGGCTCTCGCCGTCCTTCCACTCGTTCGTCTGGCGGTCAAAGGTGCGGGGAGTGGACGCGACACGGAACTTCGCGACCGCCGCACCGGAGGGGGTGAAGCGCAGCTCGGGGTCATCGACAAGATTGCCGATGACCGTGATGACGGTCTCGCCTGCCATGGGGGAACCTCTCGGCGGGTTTGCTGCTGGCTGCTTGTGTGGCTACTCAGATTCCCGAGATCGGCTGAGCGGGGACGCTCAGTGGGTCTCGGGACGGAGGACCTTGGTCCGGAGGACCGACTCGTTCAGGTTCATCTGGCGGTCGAGCTCCTTGACGACCGCAGGCTCGGCCTGCAGGTCGATGACCGAGTAGATGCCCTCGGGCTTCTTCTTGATCTCGTACGCGAGACGACGACGGCCCCAGGTGTCGACCTTCTCCACCTTTCCGTTGCCCTCACGGACGACGGAGAGGAAGTTCTCGATCAGCGGGGAGACAGCGCGCTCCTCGAGATCGGGGTCGAGGATGACCATCACCTCGTAGTGACGCATGTGGAACCCACCTCCTTCGGACTCAGCGGCCACGGTCGTTCCGTGGCAGGAGGGTTGTGATGCGTACGCAACGGTATCGGCCGCCACTGACAATCGGGGGTCGGCTTGCGACGTCCCCGCTCTGAGCTGGGCGGAGTCCCTGGGCGTGCCTGGGCAGACACCGGTGCAGACGGTACAGACTACCTGCACACCGGCTTCCGGTTGAAATCCGGCGGCGGTGGCCGTCAATCTGTACACATCGGGTGTGTATGGCGCTACGATGCGCCGCCTTCCGCAGGAGGTGCCCCATGGCACGAGCATTGCGACCCAACACCGGAGTCGGTTCCCTCTTCGCCACCGACGGCAAGTCCCACCCCGTCCAGGACGCCCTGATGGCGGTGACCCTGGTGCTCGGCGTGGTGTCCTTCGTCACGGCACAGTTCGACCACCTGCATCTCCTCAGTTCCTGGACCGGTCTGGTGGGGATCGGTACCGGCGCCTACGGACAGTGGATCTCCGAGACCACCCGCCAGCGCTTCTTCCTGATCCTGGGTCTCGGCGCCTCCGGCGTCGGCTTCATGCTCGGCATGGCGAACGGCGGCCTCTTCGGCGGCGTCTGACGAGTCGGCCGACGCCGGCCCGGGACCCCGGACGCCGGCGTCGGCCGAAGACGCGGAGGACGCCTGAGCGCCCGGTGAACCGCCCCGGCCGCCGACAAGGCCGGGGCGAAGCTGCCGTACGCCCAGTCGGGCCGCTCCCGAGGCGCAGTAGGCTTCGGCGCTAGAGCCGGAGCCCCTGTTCCCATGGGGACACACCAGCCCGAGGAGCGCCCCGAATGAGCCTGACCCTGAGGACGATCAGTCGCGAGCAGCATCTGGCGTACATCCAGAGCCTGCCGTCGGCGAGCCACATGCAGGTTCCGGCCTGGGCCGACGTCAAGGCCGAGTGGCGCTCGGAGAACCTCGGCTGGTTCGACAGCAGGACCGGTGAGCTCGTCGGCGTCGGTCTCGTCCTCTACCGTCAGCTGCCCAAGATCAAGCGCTACCTGGCCTATCTGCCCGAGGGCCCGGTCATCAACTGGTACGCGCCGAACCTGACCGAGTGGCTGGAACCGATGCTCGCGCACCTCAAGCAGCAGGGCGCTTTCTCGGTGAAGATGGGCCCGCCGGTGATCATCCGGCGCTGGGAGGCCACGTCCATCAAGGCGGGCATCCAGAACCCGGACGTGAAGCGGCTGCGCGACATCGAGGCCGACTTCATCGAGCCGCGCGCCTTCGAAGTGGCGGACAAGCTGCGCCGCATGGGCTGGCAGCAGGGCGAGGACGGCGGCGCCGGCTTCGGCGACGTCCAGCCGCGCTACGTCTACCAGGTGCCGCTGGCGAACCGTTCCCTCGAAGAGGTCCACAAGAACTTCAACCAGCTGTGGCGCCGCAACATCAAGAAGGCCGAGAAGGCCGGTGTCGAGGTCGTCCAGGGCGGTTACCACGACCTCGAGGAATGGCAGCGGCTGTACGAGATCACGGCCGTGCGCGACCACTTCCGGCCGCGCCCGCTGTCCTACTTCCAGCGCATGTGGACGGCCCTCAACACCGAGGACCCCAACCGCATGCGGCTGTACTTCGCCCGCCACAACGGGGTGAACCTGTCGGCGGCCACGATGCTGATCGTCGGCGGGCACGTCTGGTACTCCTACGGAGCCTCCGACAACATCGGCCGGGAGTTCCGCCCCTCGAACGCGATGCAGTGGCGGATGCTGCGCGACGCCTACGCGCTCGGCGCCACCGTCTACGACCTGCGCGGCATCTCCGACTCGCTGGACGAGTCGGACCACCTCTTCGGCCTGATCCAGTTCAAGGTCGGAACGGGCGGGCAGGCCGCCGAATACCTCGGCGAGTGGGACTTCCCGCTGAACAAGCTGCTCCACAAGGCGCTCGACATCTACATGTCGCGGCGCTGAGCACGCACCGGCGGCTCTCACCGCTTCAATGGCCTCAACGGCTCCGACAGCTCCCCCCTCTCTGACACACCGCAGCCACGAGAAAGGTTCCAGGTCCGGCCATGGCGCTCACGCTCTACGTCGACACCGCGCGCTGGCGGGCGCACCACAAGCACGTGCAGGAGCAGTTCCCGGGACTCGTCCCGGTCTGCAAGGGCAACGGCTACGGCTTCGGGCACGAGCGGCTGGCGGAGGAGGCCACCCGGCTGGGCTCGGACATCCTCGCCGTCGGCACGACGTACGAGGCCGCGCGCATCAAGGACTTCTTCGGCGGCGACCTGCTGGTGCTGACGCCGTACCGGCGCGGTGAGGAGCCCGTGCCGCTGCCGGACCGCGTCGTGCGCTCGGTCTCCTCGATCGACGGCGTGTACGGCCTCGTGGGCGCGCGCGTGGTCATCGAGGTGATGTCCTCGATGAAGCGGCACGGCATCAGCGAGCAGGACCTGCCGCAGCTGCACGCCGCCATAGAGAACGTCCGGCTGGAGGGTTTCGCCATCCACCTGCCGCTGGACCGCACCGACGGCTCCGACGCCGTCGAGGAGGTCATCGGCTGGATGGACCGGCTGCGCGCGGCCCGGCTGCCGCTGCACACCATGTTCGTCAGCCACCTCAAGGCCGAGGAACTCGCCCGGCTGCAGCAGCAGTTCCCGCAGACCCGCTTCCGCGCCCGCATCGGCACGCGGCTGTGGCTGGGCGACCACGAGGCCACCGAGTACCGCGGCGCCGTCCTGGACGTCACCCGCGTCGCCAAGGGCGACCGCTTCGGCTACCGGCAGCAGAAGGCGGCCTCCGACGGCTTCCTGGTGGTCGTGGCGGGCGGAACGTCGCACGGGGTGGGCCTGGAGGCCCCGAAGGCCCTGCACGGCGTCATGCCGCGCGCCAAGGGCGTCGCTCGCGCCGGCCTCGCCACGGTGAACCGGAATCTCTCGCCGTTCGTGTGGGGCGGCAAGCAGCGCTGGTTCGCCGAGCCACCGCACATGCAGGTGTCCATCCTCTTCGTGCCCGCGGACGCTCCCGAGCCGACCGTCGGAGACGAGCTGGTGGCTCATCTGCGGCACACCACCACCCAGTTCGACCGGCTCGTGGACCGCTGAGTCGCCGGAACAGGGCCATGACGAAGGCCGTACACGGACTCCGTGTACGGCCTTTCGTATGACGCGGAAGCGTCCTGTTCACTCAGGGCGAACTGTCGGTCCCCTGCTTGCCCCACCCCACCTGCGCCCCGTCGAAGGGCGCGGCGTGGCGGGGAGGACGGGTGGCCGCACCGAGGACGAAGACGTCCTCCGCACCGTCGAGCACACCGCCCGAGGGATCGTCGTCACCGGCCTGCCGCACCACGTCCCGCTCCGGCATGAGGATGTCCCGCACGACCACGGCACACAGGTACAGCGTCCCCAGCAGGTGCGCGCCGATGGCCCAGTGGTAGCCGTCGGTCGGCAAGCCCTTGTGGGCGTCACCGCTGGTGGTGTAGGCGAGGTACATCCAGATGCCGAGGAAGTACGCCACCTCGCACGCCTGCCAGATCAGGAAGTCGCGCCACTTCGGCCGGGCGAGCACGGCCAGCGGCACCAGCCACAGGACGTACTGCGGTGAGTAGACCTTGTTGGTGAGGATGAAGGCCGCCACCATCAGGAAGGCGAGCTGAGCGAAGCGGGGGCGGCGGGGAGCGGCGAGCGCGAGCCCCGCGATGCCCACGCAGCACACCACGACCAGCAGCGTGGCCAGGGTGTTGACGCTGTCCGTGGTGAGGGGGTCGCTGGAGTTCTGGGCCAGGATCAGCCAGAAGGAACCGAAGTCGACGCCCCGCTCCTGGCTGAACGTGTAGAACTTCGACCAGCCTTCGAAGGCGAAGAGCATCACCGGCAGGTTCACCACCAGCCAGGCGACGACGGCGCCTCCCAGAGCGGTGCCGAACTCCCGCCACTTCCCCGCCCGCCAGCACAGGACGAACAGCGGGCCCAGCAGGAAGACGGGATAGAGCTTGGCGGCCGTGGCGAGCCCGAGCAGGACCCCGAAACCCAGCGAGCGGCCCCGCGACCACATCAGCATGGCGACGGCCGTCAGAGCGACCGCCAGGAGGTCCCAGTTGATGGTGGCGGTCAGCGCGAAGGCGGGTGCCAGGGCGACCAGCAGACCGTCCCAGGGGCGCCGGGCGTGCGTGCGGGCCACGCAGACGGCGATGACGGCCGCGCACGCCATCAGCATCCCGGCGTTGACCATCCAGTACCACTGCTCCTGGTGCTGGATGCTGCCGCTGCCCGGTGTCAGCCAGCTGGCCACCTCCATGAACACACCGGTCAGCACCGGGTACTCGAGGTACTGCATGTCGCCGGGGAGCTTGTCGAAGTACGGCACGAGCCCGTCGGCGAACCCGCGCCCTTGGTAGAGGTGCGGGATGTCCGAATAGCACGCGTGCGTGTACTGGGAGCTGGCGCCGAAGAACCATGCGCCGTTGTAGCAGGGCGCCTTCTGGACCAGCCCGAGGGCGAACATCCCGATCGCCACGAGCGCGACGACCCGTACGGGAGTCAGCCAGGACGTCCCCGTCAGGGCGTGCCGCCCGAGGGGGCCACCGATCAGCTCGCTGCCGGCACCGGCGACCTCGTCGTCCCTGGTCGGCCGTACCGGGTCCGGCTCGTGCACGCGCGTCGGCGTCGATTCTGCACTGGGCATGGGCCACATCCTGCCGTACGGACCTAGGAAAAAGCCGAGGGCCGCCCCACCTGCTGCCGTGGGACGGCCCTCGTTTCACGTGAAACATGCGGATGTTTCACGTGAAACGCCCGCTCGGGGCGATGACACCGTTAACCGGTCGATCCTCCGAAGAGGCCGCCGCTCTGATTGCCTCTCGTGGTGTCCTCCGACTCCGAGGGGGACGGTGACGGACTCGTCTCGTCGCTGCCCCCGTTGCCGCCGCCGTTGTTCCCGCCGCCCGAGGTTTCCTCGCAGCCGAAGAACCTGTTGCACGTCTCGCTCGGGGAGGGCGAGGGTTCGGTCTCCGTCTCGCTGGGAGTCGGGGAGGGCGACGGGCTCTCCTCCTCGGTCTCGGTGACCGAGGGGCTGGGAGACGGCTCCGGGTCCTTGTTGAGGACCTCACCGATGGGCTCGGGCTCGGGGAACCTCTTCACCGGAAGGCCTTCCATGGCCTCGTCCATGTAGTCGTGCCAGATCTCCGCCGGGAACGAGGCACCGTGGATCTTCTCCTGGCCGCCCGTGCCGAACATCTCCAGGAACGTGCGGTTCTTCTGGGTCTCGTCGTCGGGGTACCGGAACATGGTGATCGCCGTCGACAGCTGCGGGGTGTAGCCGACGAACCAGGCCGACTTGTTGCCGTCGGTGGTACCGGTCTTGCCGGCCACGTCCCGCCCGTCCAGCTGGGCGGCGGTACCCGTGCCCTCCTCGACCACGGTCTTGAGGATGTCCGTGACGTTGTCGGCGACCTTCGAGGTGAACGCCTCCTTCGTCGCCGTCTTGTGCGTGTAGAGCACGCCTTCCTTGCCCGTGACCTTCTCGACGGAGAAGGGGTCCCGCTGCTTGCCGCTGGCCGCGAAGGTGGCGTAGGCGCCCGCCATGCGGATCGCGCTCGGGTCGGAGATGCCGATGGAGAACGACGGGAAGGTGGTGCCGGCGAGGGTGCTCTCCTTGATGCCGGCGTTGACCGCGGCCTCCTTGACCTTGTCCAGGCCTACGTCCATGCCGAGCTGCACGAACGCGGAGTTCACCGACTCACGCATCGCCTCACGCAGGTCGATCTTGTAGTTGGGCGCGGAGCCGTAGGAGACCTGGCCGTCGTTGGTCTGCAGCCACTCCTCGCCCTTCTCGTTCTTCCAGACCGTCCCGTCGTAGTTCTTGATCTTGAGCTTGTTCTTTCCGCTGAACAGGCTCTTGGGGGAGACGATGGTGCGCTCGTCCTGCGCCTGCGAGGAACCCAGGTCGGGGTCGCGGACGCCCCAGCTCATCGCGGCGGCGAGAACGAACGGCTTGAACGTCGAACCCACCTGGGCACCGGTCTGGTCGGCGTTGTTGGTGAAGTGCTTGGTCGCGTCCGCACCGCCGTAGATGGCCTCGATGGCGCCGGTGGCCGGGTTCACCGACGCCCCGCCGAACTGGACGTGGGTGTCCGTCTCCGGACGCTTCTCCGGCTTGATGTTGGCCTTGTAGACCTTGGTGACGGCCTCCGTGAGCTGGTCGACCTTCTTCTTGTCGAAGGTCGTGTAGATCGAGTAGCCGCCCTGCTGCAGCTTTTCCTGGGTGATCCCCGTTTCCTTGCTGTGGGTGACCACGTAACTGTTGGCGAGGTCGACGAGGTAGCCGACCTGCCCGCTCAGCTGGGTGTTGGAACGCGGGTTCTGCCAGTTGGGGAGCTTGGTGTACTTGGCCCGCACGTCGGGGCTCAGGTGCCCGTACTCGACCATCTTGTCGAGCGTGTCCTGCATCTGGACCAGCGCGCGCTTGGTGTTGGCATCCGATGTCGCGGAGGTGTCGATGGACACCGCGCCCGCCGGGTCGTAGTACGTCGCGCCCTTGAGCATGGCGGCCAGGAAGGCGCACTCGCCCTCGTTGAGCTTGATGGCGTCCTTGTTGAAGTACGCGCGGGCGGCGGCCTGGATCCCGTAGGCGTTGCGCCCGTAGTACGCGGAGTTCAGGTAGCCGGCCATGATCTCGTCCTTGTCGACCGTGGCGCCCACCTTGATCGAGACGAAGATCTCCTTGAACTTCCGGGAGATCGTCTGCGACTGGTCGTTCAGCATGGCGTTCTTGACGTACTGCTGGGTGATGGTCGAGCCACCCTGCGTCTGTCCACCACGGGCCATGTTGAACACGGCGCGCGCGATGCCCTTGGGGTCGATGCCGCTGTCGTCGTAGAAGGTCTTGTTCTCCTGGGAGATCACGGCCCAGCGCATCGCCTCGGGGATCTGCGAGAGGTCGATGATCTGGCGGTTCGTCTCACCACCGGTGGCAACCATCTGGCTGCCGTCCTTCCAGTAGTAGACGTTGTTCTCCGCCGTCGCCGTCTCGTCGACCTTCGGGACCGCGACCATGGCGTACCCGATGCCCGCCACGGCGACCAGACAGCCGACGAAGCCGACGAACAGGCCGGCGACGAGTTTCCAGGACGGCGTCCAGCGGCGCCAGCCGTCCTTGTCGGCACGCGGGTAGTCGATCAGCCGCTTCCTGTCGGGCGCGACACGCCCTCTGCCCCGGCCGGGAGGGCCACTGGGGACGCCACGGCGGCCCCCTGCGGGTTCTGCCCCTCCGCGCCGGCCACCCGTGCTCCTCTGTCCCGCGCGGCGGGTCTCGGCACGGCCGCCGTACGACCGCGCCTCGCCTCCCGGCCCGTGGAGCCCCGACCCGTACGAGTCGGAAGGAGACCCTGTGGCGCCTCGCGGTGCCGCACGGCGGCCGGAGGACGAGCCGGACTGGCCGCGTCGGGCCGCGGCACGTCCGCCTTCCTGCGGCTGCGGCGGTTTGCGACGGTGCTCGCTCATCGAACGATTACTCCTCGGGCAGGCGCATCCGTGCGCGCCTGGAAACGGCGGCTGGTTTCCTGTCCCCCCGAAGTACGGATGCGGTCGGTTGCGTATTCACCCGTACGGCACCGGGGACCTCGACGCCCCCCGACGTCACGCGAGTCCCGGTGGTCTGCATGGCGCACAGACTACGCACCGTCAAAACCCCCCTGGTCCCGAAGTTCCCATCAAAGCGGACAACTTGCCCGTGACGAATCGGCGATGTGACCCCGTTCACCATCCTCCCTCTTGTCGCACCCGGAAGGCCGTTCTATCGTCGTGATGTATCGAGTCGATACATCAGCGCGAGATAAAGCGGTCAGGACGCCCGTCATGACGGGTC
Organism: Streptomyces sp. NPDC017936; assembly: GCF_044328485.1. NCBI lineage: Bacteria > Bacillati > Actinomycetota > Actinomycetes > Kitasatosporales > Streptomycetaceae > Streptomyces > Streptomyces sp. NPDC017936. The sequence goes on from NZ_JBIRHK010000012.1 coordinate 200,499, forward strand.
GAGGCAGAGGGGAGGCGATGGATGAGCCGGCGTTCCGGCATCCTCGAGTTCGCCGTGCTCGGCCTGCTCCGCGAGTCCCCGATGCACGGCTATGAGCTGCGCAAACGACTCAACACGTCGCTGGGAGTGTTCCGTGCGTTCAGCTACGGCACGCTCTACCCCTGCCTCAAGACGCTGGTCACCAACGGTTGGTTGATCGAGGAAGCGAGCAACAGCCCGGAGGACGCCCTCACCGCTCCCCTCACGGGCCGCCGCGCCAAGATCGTCTACCGGCTGACGGCGGAAGGTAAGGAGCACTTCGAGGAGCTGCTCTCGCAGACGGGGCCCGACGCGTACGAGGACGAGCACTTCGCCGCTCGCTTCGCCTTCTTCGGGCAGACCTCGCGTGATGTGCGCATGCGCGTCCTGGAGGGCCGGCGCAGCCGGCTGGAGGAGCGCCTGGAGAAGATGCGCGCCTCCCTCGCACGCACCCGGGAGCGCCTCGACGACTACACGCTTGAGCTCCAGCGCCACGGGATGGAGTCCGTGGAGCGCGAAGTGCGCTGGCTGAACGAGCTCATCGAGAGCGAGCGGGCCGGACGGGATCTGAGGGGTTCCGCGTCCGGGGGGTCCGCTCAGCAGGACACCACATCTGGAGCGACGGGCGGCCTGCCCCGTTCCGGGGGCACCCCCGGGACGGATACGCCCGACGACACCGCCACGTGAGCGCCCAGTCAGGGCCTCACTCGTACACACAGGGAGCAACCGGAATGGGTTCGGTTCGCGTAGCCATCGTCGGCGTGGGCAACTGCGCCGCATCGCTGGTGCAGGGCGTGGAGTACTACAAGGACGCCGACCCGGCGTCCAAGGTGCCGGGCCTGATGCACGTGCAGTTCGGCGACTACCACGTCCGTGACGTCGAGTTCGTCGCCGCGTTCGACGTGGACGCGAAGAAGGTCGGCCTCGACCTCGCGGACGCCATCGGCGCGTCCGAGAACAACACCATCAAGATCTGCGACGTGCCCACCACCGGTGTCACGGTCCAGCGCGGCCACACCCTCGACGGCCTCGGTAAGTACTACCGCCAGACCATCGAGGAGTCCGCCGAGGAGCCGGTCGACGTCGTCCAGGTCCTCAAGGACAAGCAGGTCGACGTCCTCGTCTGCTACCTGCCCGTCGGCTCCGAGGACGCGGCGAAGTACTACGCCCAGTGCGCCATCGACGCCAAGGTCGCCTTCGTCAACGCCCTCCCGGTCTTCATCGCCGGCACCAAGGAGTGGGCGGACAAGTTCACCGAGGCGGGCGTCCCGATCGTCGGTGACGACATCAAGTCGCAGGTCGGCGCCACCATCACGCACCGCGTCATGGCCAAGCTGTTCGAGGACCGCGGTGTCATCCTGGACCGCACGATGCAGCTGAACGTCGGCGGCAACATGGACTTCAAGAACATGCTCGAGCGCGAGCGCCTGGAGTCCAAGAAGATCTCCAAGACGCAGGCCGTCACCTCCCAGATCCCCGACCGGGACCTCGGCGAGAAGAACGTCCACATCGGCCCGTCCGACTACGTCGCCTGGCTGGACGACCGCAAGTGGGCCTACGTCCGCCTCGAGGGCCGTGCCTTCGGTGACGTCCCGCTGAACCTGGAGTACAAGCTCGAGGTCTGGGACTCCCCGAACTCCGCGGGTGTCATCATCGACGCCCTGCGCGCCGCGAAGATCGCCAAGGACCGCGGCATCGGCGGCCCGATCCTGTCGGCCTCGAGCTACTTCATGAAGTCCCCGCCGGTCCAGTACTTCGACGACCAGGCCCGCGAGAACGTCGAGAAGTTCATCCAGGGTGAGGTCGAGCGCTAAAGCTCATCGAGTCGCTCCTGCCAGGGCCGCAGAAGGCTCCCGGACCATGTGGTCCGGGAGCCTTCTGCGTATGTGAGGCTGTGCCCCATGGCCGTCCACCGCGATCTGCGCGTCCTGCTGCGCTTCGGCGACTTCCGGCGCCTGCTCGCCGTACGGCTGCTCTCCCAGTCCGCCGACGGCGTCTACCAGGTCGCGCTCGCCACGTACGTCGTCTTCTCTCCGGAGAGGCAGACCTCGGCCGCCGCGATCGCCTCCGCGATGGCGGTCCTGCTGCTTCCCTACTCCCTGGTCGGCCCCTTCGCCGGCGTTCTGCTGGACCGCTGGCGCCGCCGTCAGGTCTTCCTCTACGGCAACCTGCTGCGCGCCGCACTGGCCTCGGTGACCGCCGTGCTGATGGTCAGTCACGTCCCCGGCTGGCTCTTCTACGCCTCGGCGCTGTGCGTCACCGCCGTCAACCGCTTCGTCCTCGCGGGCCTGTCCGCCGCTCTCCCGCGTGTGGTCGACGCCCAGCGCCTGGTGATGGCCAACTCCCTCTCCCCGACCGCCGGCACCCTGGCCGCGACGGCGGGGGGCGGCCTCGCCTTCGTCGTCCGGCTGGCGGCCGCGGACTCCGACGCGGCCGTCGTGCTGCTGGGAGCGGCGCTGTACCTGTGCGGGGCGCTCGCATCGCTGCGCATGGCGCGGGAGCTCCTGGGCCCCGACCGCGCGTTGGTCCAGCCCCGGCTCATGACGGCGATCGCCGGTACCGCCCGCGACCTGGTGGCGGGCATCCGGCACCTCGCCGAGCCGGCCCGCCGGGAGGCCGCCTGGGCGCTCGGCGCGATGACCCTGATGCGGTTCTGCTACGGCGCCCTGCTGGTCATGCTGCTGATGCTGTGCCGGTACACCCTGACCTCCGACACCGACGACGGCCTCGCGCTGCTGGGAGTCGCCCTGGGCATCTCCGGCGCCGGTTTCTTCGCGGCGGCCGTCGTGACGCCGGGGGCCGTGGGGCGACTCGGGGCGGGCCGCTGGATCGTCGTGTGCGCGGGGGCCGCCGCGATCCTGGAGCCCGCCCTCGGTCTTCCGTTCGCCACGGCTCCTCTGCTGGTCGCGACGTTCGTCCTGGGCCTGACCACCCAGGGCGCCAAGATCGCCACGGACACGATCGTCCAGTCCGCGGTCGACGACGGTTTCCGCGGCCGGATCTTCTCGCTCTACGACGTGCTCTTCAACGTCGCCTTCGTCGGAGCGGCGGCGGTCGCGGCCCTGATGCTGCCGCCGAACGGCCGCTCGGCGGTGCTGGTGATAACAGTCGCCGTTATCTACGGACTGGTAGCGGTGGGTATGGCCCGTTTTGATCGCCGATAAGTGTCACATCAGTGACACAGAGCCCGTCCTGGCTACTGGCTTGTCAGTGGGGACCGATAACTTACGTGGGTCTTATGCGCTCCTTGCGCACGCACTCACCCATGTTCTAGGGGGACCCCCAAGTGACCACTCCGCCGCCCCAGGGCCAGAACCCGTTCGCCCAGAACCAGCCTCAGGCCCCGTACCCGCCCCAGGGCGGCTACCCCCAGCAGCCCGGTCAGCCGGGGCTCCCCCCGCAGGGTGCCGCTCCCTACGCGCCGGTGCCGCCACAGCCCCGCCGCAAGGTCAGCTTTAAGACGATCAAGAACGTCGTCCTCGTCGTCGCCGCCATCGGCGTGATCGCCGGTGGCTACATAGCCAGCCAGGACGACGCCAACACGGCGAAGGTCGGCGACTGCATGCACCGCGGCAGCAGCGACGACAACAACCCGGACCTCGAGGTCGTCGACTGCGGCGACTCGAAGGCCCAGTACGTGGTGCTCGCCAAGATCGAGGGCAACTACACGGCCCTCACGGCCGAGAGCAAGTGCGAGGAGAAGGCCAAGGACTTCCAGTACTCCTACACCGAGAGCGGCGACGGAAGCGACTTCCTGCTCTGCCTGAAGGACAAGTAAGGCAGCAGACGCCAAGAGGGCGATGTTTCACGTGAAACATCGCCCTCTTCGCATCCCTGCGGGTCATGTTTCACGTGAAACATGACCCGGCTTCCCGGTTCAGCTCTGCCCGGCCCACCACTCCTTCAAGGCCGCCACCGCCTCGTCGTGCTCCATCGGCCCGTTTTCCAGCCGAAGCTCCAGCAGATACTTGTACGCCTTCCCGACGACGGGGCCCGGGCCGGTGCCCAGGATCTCCATGATCTGGTTGCCGTCGAGGTCGGGCCGGATCGCGTCCAGCTCCTCCTGCTCCTTGAGCTGGGCGATGCGCTCCTCCAGCCCGTCGTAGGTCCGCGAGAGCGCGGCCGCCTTGCGTTTGTTGCGCGTGGTGCAGTCCGAGCGGGTCAGCTTGTGCAGACGCTCCAGCAGCGGGCCCGCGTCCCGCACGTAGCGACGGACGGCGGAGTCGGTCCACTCGCCGGCGCCGTACCCGTGGAAGCGGAGGTGGAGTTCGACCAGGCGCGAGACGTCCTTGACGAGTTCGTTGGAGTACTTCAGGGCCGTCATACGCTTCTTGGTCATCTTCGCGCCGACCACCTCGTGGTGGTGGAACGAGACTCTGCCGTCCTTCTCGAAGCGGCGGGTGCGCGGCTTGCCGATGTCGTGCAGCAGTGCGGCCAGGCGGAGTGTCAGGTCGGGGCCGCTCTCCTCCAGTGCGATCGCCTGCTCCAGAACGATCAGCGTGTGGTCGTAGACGTCCTTGTGCCGGTGGTGTTCGTCCCTCTCCAGCCGCAGGGCGGGCAACTCCGGCAGAACGTGGTCGGCGAGCCCGGTGTCCACCAGCAGCGCCAGCCCCTTGCGGGGGTGCGCGGACAGGATCAGCTTGTTCAGCTCGTCCCGGGTTCGCTCGGCGGACACGATCTCCAGGCGGCCGGCCATCTCCGTCATCGCCGTGACGACCTCGGGGGCGACCTCGAAGTCGAGCTGGGCGGCGAAGCGGGCGGCGCGCATCATGCGCAGCGGGTCGTCGGAGAAGGACTCCTCGGGCGTGCCCGGGGTGCGCAGCACCCGGGCCGCGAGGTCGTCGAGGCCGCCGTGCGGGTCGATGAACTCCTTCTCCGGAAGCGCCACGGCCATCGCGTTGACGGTGAAGTCACGTCGGACGAGGTCCTGTTCGATGGAGTCGCCGTAGGACACCTCGGGCTTGCGGGAGGTCCGGTCGTAGGCCTCCGACCGATAGGTGGTGACCTCGATCTGGTAGCCGTCCTTCTGCACGCCCACGGTGCCGAAGGCGATCCCGACCTCCCAGACGGCGTCCGCCCACGGCCGGACGATCTTCAGCACGTCCTCGGGACGCGCGTCCGTCGTGAAGTCCAGGTCGTTGCCGAGCCGGCCGAGCAGCGCGTCCCGTACCGAGCCACCGACCAGGGCGAGTGAGAACCCAGCTTCCTGGAAACGGCGGGCGAGGTCGTCGGCGACAGGGGCGACCCGCAGCAGTTCACTCACCGCGCGGTGCTGCACCTGGCTCAGGACACTGAGGTTGTCTTCGTTGGCGTTCGGCACAACAGAAGAGGGTACGTGCCGCGGCGGGCCAGGCGCCCCGATCAAGGAGTGCGGACACCTCCTCCGACAGCCGCCCAAGATCAGCACTTGTGACGTACGCGGGTGCGTCCCTTCATACGTGAACATAGAGGACGGCACGGCCGTCTTCGCCGATCTTGCGAAGCAGACCGTGGCACTTACCTTCAGCGCTCCTCGTTACCATGCGTGGACGCACTTTCCGACGACCACCACTGACGACGACGAGGGACGGACGAACGCGTGGCCGAGGCTGCAGACTTCCCGGGGACTCCCTCACCTGCCCGCCGGTGGCTGCGGCGCACCGGAGCACTGCTCGCGGGGGCGCCTCTGCTGGCCGGCCTGCTCCAGCTGCCCGCCTCCCCGGCACACGCCGAGGGTCAGGCGTCGGTCAGGGAAGCCTCCGACGCGGGCACCGTGGCCGTCGCCGTCGACACGCTCACCCCCAGCGCCCCCAGCGACGGGGACACGCTCACCGTGTCCGGCACGGTCACCAACAACGGCAAGCAAGCGGTCACGGACGCCCAGGTGGACCTGCGGGTGGGTTCCGCGCTGACGACCCGCTCGGCGATCGAGTCCGCCACCAGGAAGGCCGACGACCTCTCGGCCCCCGCCGGTGAGGAAGTGGGCGGCAAGTACGTCGCCAAGTTCGCCAAGCTCACGCCGGGCGTCGCGCAGCCCTTCAGCATCGCCGTACCGGTCGACGCGCTCGACCTCGGGGACGACGGGGTCTACCCCCTGGGCGTCTCGCTCTCGGGCGAGACCGCGGCGAAGCCGTGGGCGCGGCTGCTGGGCATCCAGCGGACGTTCCTGCCGTGGCAGCCCGACAAGGCGGACACCACGACGAGGACGACCGTGCTGTGGCCGCTGATGTCCACCGTCCACATGACGGCCGAGACCGGTTCCAACAAGCAGCAGACGCCGATCTTCCTGAACGACGACCTCGCCGAGGAGATCTCACCCGGCGGCCGTCTCGACCAGCTCGTGAGCCTGGGCAAGGCCCTCGACGTCACCTGGGTGATCGACCCGGACCTGCTGGCTTCCGTCGACGCCATGACCGGCACCTACGACCTCCGCGGCGAGGGCACCACCACCACGGCCGGCACGCATCAGGCGGTGGCCAAGCAGTGGCTCGCCCACCTGCAGGAGGCGGTGCGGGGCAAGGAGGTCGTCGCCCTGCCCTTCGCTGATCCGGACCTGGCCTCCCTCGCTCACAACGGCACCGGTGCCACCGGCTCGCTGAGCCAGCTCAAGGCGGCCACCGACGTCGCCGCCGTCACGGTGGAGACGGTGCTCCACGTCACTCCCAGCACCGACTTCGCCTGGCCTGTGGAGGGGGCCGTCGACCCCTCGATCGTCAAGATCGCCACTTCCGCCGGCGCCGACAAGGTGATCGCGCGCAGTGACAGCCTGCGGGAGACGGGCAGCCTGTCGTACACGCCCTCCGCGGCCCGGCCGATCGGGGGTGGCACCACGGCGGTGGTCGCGGACGCGCGGCTGTCGACGGTGTTCCAGGGCGACCTGGCGAGGGCCTCCGTGTCCACGCTCGCGGTACAGGAGTTCCTCGCGCAGAGCCTGGCGCTGAACCTGCAGACGGACAAGCAGCGCACCGTCGTCGTCGCACCGCAGCGGATGCCGACCGCGAGCCAGGCCCAGGTGATGGCGAGGGCGGTCACCGCTCTCCAGGACGGCACCTGGTCGCAGCCCCAGCAGCTCACCGCGGCCGCCGCGGCCAAGCCCGACGCCGGTGCCACCACGAAGGTGCCGGCGCGATCGAAGTACCTCTCCTCGCTGCGCAACCGGGAACTGTCCCGGTCGGCTTTCGAGGAGATCGCGACCACCCAGGCCAAGCTCGACAACTTCAAGGTCATCCTCACCGACGAATCCCGGGCGGCGACCCCCTTCGGCCGGGCCGTCAACCGTGAGATGTCCACGTCGTGGCGGGGCCGGAGCACGGCGGCGAGTTCCTTCCGCCAAGGCGTGCAGAACTACCTCGACACCCTGACCGACCAGGTCAAGCTGATCCAGAAGTCGGATACCAAGCTCTCCGGACGCAGCGCCACGATCCCGGTCACCGTGCAGAACAACCTCGTGCAGGGCGTCGAGCACCTGAGGCTGCGGCTCACCTCGACCAATCCGACCCGTCTCGAGATCGGTGGCAACGCCTCTTTCGAGCAGCCCATCGCGGTGTCGGGCGGGCACAGCACGACGGTGAAGTTCACCACGTCCGCCAACGTCAACGGTCAGACGTCGGTGGTCGCCCAGCTCTACACGGAGGACGGCCGGCCGTACGGGGCCCCGGTCACCTTCGATGTGAAGGTCACGGAGATCACGGCCACCGTGATGCTGGTCATCGGCGGCGGCGTCCTGCTGCTGGTGCTGGCAGGCTTCCGCATGTACACCCAGCGCAAGCGCGCCGCGGCCCGCGAGGCCGAGGACGACACCCGCGACGAGGCGGACGAGACGCCGGACACCCCTGCCACGGCGCAGGAGCCGAAGGACCGTCTCCCCGAGGAATCCGGTGTCCGGTCCGGGGCGGACGAGCCGGTGCAGCCGAGTGACGGGGCGCCGGACACCGCGGTGGAAAGGGTCGACCCTTCCGGCACGGGTGAGAGAGTGGACCGTTGAGGATGTCGTGGCCGGTGGGCCCGGGACGATGAGGTGGGGTAACCATGAACGCGCCGTACGACGGTGACCGCGGCCAGGCCGCGGGCAGCTCGGGCTACCCCGAGGGCCCGCCGCCCGAGCACGGCCAGGTGCCGCCGCAGCACCCCGCGGACATGTACCTCCAGGACGCCTACGACCAGGACCCCTACCGGGCCCAGGACCTCACCGCGCAGGACCCGGTCACCGAGGCGCTCTACGACCGTGCCGCCCACCCCCCGCCGCCCCCGGGCACGCACCAGCCTCAGCAGCCGCTGTACGCACCGCCGCAGCAGTCGCCGTACGCCCCCGACCCGCGCATGTGGGCCCAGACGCCGGCGCCCGAGCCGGACGGCCCGACCCAGTACCTGCCGTACGGCGACGATCCCCGCACGACCCAGTTCGTCGGCGTCGACGACCTCGTCACGCACTCCGGGGAGGAGCGCCACGAGCCGGACGCCTTCGCGCATCTCTTCCGGGACCAGCAACAGGGCGGCGTCCGGCCCTCCTCCGAGCCCCCGGCGGTCCCGAATCCGGTGGCCTCCCCGGGCGGGCCGGGAGCGGTGGCGTCGTACCAGGCCTCCTCGGCGTCCCTCACCGACCAGACCATGGACCTGGGCGCCCGACCGGCGGCCGCCCCGGCGGCGGAGCCGGCACCGGCTGCCGCCACGGTCGCCAAGAAGGGCGGGCGGGCCTCGGGCCTGCTGAAGTCCAGCGCCGTGATGGCGGCGGGCACGATGGTCTCGCGCCTCACCGGCTTCATCCGCTCCGCGCTGATCGTCTCGGCGCTGGGCGTCGGTCTGCTCGGTGACACCTTCCAGGTCGCCTACCAGCTTCCGACGATGATCTACATCCTGACCGTCGGCGGCGGCCTCAACTCCGTCTTCGTCCCCCAGCTCGTCCGCGCCATGAAGGAGGACGAGGACGGCGGCGAGGCGTACGCGAACCGTCTGCTGACCCTGGTCGTCGTGGCGCTCGGCGTGCTCACGCTCGCCTCGGTCGCCGCGGCCCCCGTCCTGATCCGTCTCCTGTCCGACCCGGTCGCCAGCGACCCGGCCGCCAACGAGGTCGGCATCACCTTCGTCCGCTACTTCCTGCCCTCGATCTTCTTCATGGGGATCCACGTCGTGATGGGGCAGATCCTCAACGCGCGCGGCAGGTTCGGCGCGATGATGTGGACACCGGTCCTGAACAACATCGTCATCATCGTGACGCTGGGCATGTTCATCTGGGTCTACGGCACCGCCGCCGACTCCGGCATGAAGGTCACGTCCATCCCGCCGGAGGGCCAGCGGCTCCTGGGCGTGGGCATCCTGCTCGGCCTGGTCGTCCAGGCCCTGGCGATGATCCCGTACCTGCGGGAGACCGGCTTCCGGCTGCGGCTGCGGTTCGACTGGAAGGGCCACGGCCTCGGCAAGGCCGTCACGCTCGCCAAGTGGACCTTCCTGTTCGTCCTCGCCAACCAGGCGGGCGCGATCGTCGTCTCCCAGCTGTCCACCGCGGCCGGCAAGGACTCGCCCGTCGACGGTACCGGCTTCGCCGCCTACGCCAACGCCCAGCTGATCTGGGGCCTGCCGCAGGCCATCATCACGGTCTCCCTGATGGCCGCCCTGCTGCCGCGTCTCTCCCGCTCGGCGGCCGAGGAGGACGCCGGCGCGGTCCGGGACGACATCTCCCAGGGACTGCGCACCACGGCCGTCGCGATCGTCCCGATCGCCTTCGGCTTCCTCGCGCTCGGCATCCCGATGTGCACTCTGATCTTCGGTTCGTCCGGCACCAGCGAGGCCACCAACATGGGTTTCATGCTGATGGCCTTCGGCCTCGGCCTGATCCCCTACTCCGTGCAGTACGTGGTGCTGCGCGCCTTCTACGCGTACGAGGACACCCGCACCCCCTTCTACAACACCGTCATCGTGGCCGCGGTCAACGCCGGCGCCTCGGCGGTCTGCTACTTCGTGCTCGACCCCCGCTGGGCCGTGATCGGCATGGCCGCCTCCTACGGCCTGGCCTACGCGATCGGCGTCGGCGTCGCCTGGAGCCGGCTGCGCAAGCGGCTCGGTGGCGACCTCGACGGCTCCCGCGTCCTGCGGACCTACGCGCGCCTGTGCATCGCCTCCGTGCCGGCCGCCCTGCTCAGTGGCGCCGCCTGCTACGGCATCGGTCACAGCCTGGGCCAGGGCGTCCTCGGCTCCCTCGCCGCGCTGCTGGCCGGCGGGGCGGTGCTGCTCGGCATCTTCTTCGTCGCCGCCCGCCGCATGCGCATCGAGGAGCTCAACTCGCTCGTCGGCATGGTCCGTGGACGCCTGGGCCGCTAGGGCCCGTCCGGCGGATCGGGGCGGAGGAAAGGATCAGCACCTGTGAACGAGCACGAGCGGGATCCGGTACGTACAGATGCAGTGCGGGGGAGGACGTCGATGCCGAGCGCCGGCAGCCGACGACGACTCCGCCGAGGTGCGTGCCGGACCCTGCGTCCCCGGTATGAGAGGCTGCGCAGGCCCTGGATCAGGGGGTAGGCGCACAACCATCGTCCGTCGCCGCGTGTCGTGCATAGCGGCGGACTGTGGGCACAATTGGTTTCGGCGTCGGACGGCGCGCACGAGGTCGGGCGGCGCGCAATGAATGGGGAGGCAGGAACGACGGTGGCGGAACGGAGTACGGCTGCCGTCGACGTGGCAGACAACAGCGGTGACGAGCCGCTGACCGCGCAGGCGGACCAGTCCACGGCCGACGGGGTGGCCAAGAACCGGGAGCGGGACACGGACAGCGACGAGGCACAGGGGAGCGGCGGGACGGAGCGTCCTGGGAAGGCCTCGGCGCCGGAACTGCACAGCGGTCACAAGCTCGCCAGACGCTACCGTCTCGAGGACTGCGTCACCCGTCTGGACGGTTTCAGCAGCTGGCGTGCGGTCGACGAGAAACTCCGTCGTGCCGTCGGCGTCCACGTCCTGCCCGCGGACCACAGCCGGGCCCGTTCCGTGCTGGCCGCGGCGCGCTCCTCCGCGCTGCTCGGCGATCCCCGCTTCGTCCAGGTACTGGACGCCGTCGAGGAGAACGACCTCGTCTACGTCGTCCACGAGTGGCTGCCGGACGCCACCGAGCTGACGACCCTCCTCGCCTCCGGGCCGCTGGAACCGCACGACGCCTACCAGATGGTCAGCCAGGTCGCCTCCGCCATGGCCGCCGCCCACCGCGAGGGCCTCGCGCACCTGCGCCTGAACCCCAACGCCGTACTGCGCACCTCCACGGGCCAGTGGCGCATCCGCGGCCTCGCCGTGAACGCCGCGCTGCGCGGGGTCAGCTCCGACACTCCGCAGCGCGCCGACACCGAAGCGATCGGCGCGCTGCTGTACGCGGCGCTCACCCAGCGCTGGCCGTACGAGAGCGACGCATACGGCCTGTCCGGGCTGCCCAAGGACATCGGGCTCATCCCACCCGACCAGGTGCGTGCCGGCGTCCATCGCGGGTTGTCGGAGCTGACGATGCGGGCCCTCGTCAACGACGGGGCCACCGCGTCCCGGCACGAGGCCGCCTGCACCACGCCGGAGGAGCTGGTGAAGGCGATCGGGGAGATGCCCCGCATCCGCCCGCCGGAGCCGGCGTTCACCGCGCCCCCGGAGTACCAGCGGACGACGTACCAGCAGGGCACGTACGGCCGCCCCGTCGCCCACCCGGGCGCCACGCAGCCGGTGCCGGCTCCGCCTCCACCGCTGCAGAGCCGTACCGGCAGGGCGCTGAAGTGGGCCGTCTCGGCCCTCCTGATCGCGGCCCTGGGCTTGGGCAGCTGGCAGCTCGCGGACGCCCTGATGGACCAGGGTGACAAGCCCGACGACACCAACCAGACGCAGACCACCGACGGGAACGACAACAACAGCGACAAGATCAAGCCCGTCAGGCAGCTCACGATCGAGGGTGCCCAGGAGTACGTGGCCGCGGGCGACGCCCAGCATCCCGGCGACGTGGACCTGACGTACGACGGCAGCACGACGACGGGATGGCGGACCAACAGCTACGAGGACGGTCCGAAGATAGTGATCAAGCCTGGTGTCGGCATCGTCTACGACCTCGGCTCCGCCCAGGAGGTGTCGACCGCGACGCTCTCACTCCGGTACGGCGGCGATCACACCACGGTCCAGCTCTACGCAACCGACTCGCTGGATTCGTCCACCCCGCTGAGCTCCATGAGCAAGCTGGGTGAGGTGACGACGAGCGACACCTCTGCGAAGGTGGCGGTCGCCAAGCCGGCGAAGAGCCGCTACGTGCTGGTGTGGCTGACCGCGATGCCGTATTCCGGAAACGACTCCGCCAACTACAGCGGCTCCGGTTACAAGCAGGCCATCACCGACGTGAAGTTCACCGGCTGACAGCTCACCGCGGACACAGGGGGAGGGGGTCTGATGGCAGATGGCACCACACATGGCGACGCCAGCGATCAGGACCTCCTCGCCCGCCATGTGAAGGGCGACCCCGACGCCTTCGGTGAGCTCGTACGACGCCACCGCGACCGGCTCTGGGCGGTGGCCCTGCGCACTCTCGGCGACCGCGAGGAAGCCGCTGACGCGGTCCAGGACGCCCTGGTGTCCGCCTACCGCGCCGCCCACACCTTCCGCGGCCAGTCCGCCGTCACGACCTGGCTGCACCGCATCACGGTGAACGCCTGCCTGGACCGCGCCCGCAAGGTGGCCTCCCGCAGGACCTCGCCGGTCGACGACCCCGAACGCCTGGAGCAGTTGCTGGAGCCGCACGAGTCGGCTTCGGCTCCGGCCGAGCGCAACGACGTCCACCGCCAGCTGCTGGACGCGCTCGGCACGCTCCCGCCCGACCAGCGCGCCGCACTCGTGCTCGTCGACATGCAGGGATACCCCGTTGCCGAAGCCGCCCGCATGCTCGACGTGCCGGCCGGGACGGTGAAAAGCCGCTGCGCCCGGGGCAGAGCCAAGCTGCTGCCGTTGCTCACGCATCTTCGCCCGGGACACACCGAGGCCGAGGAAGAAAACGCGGAGGAAGAAACGGCCGGGGGACGGAACCGGGCGGAGGGGACATCCGTCCCACCCGCAGCGGGTCCTCATGAGGAGGGACCGTCCGGCGCCGGGACGGGCGATTCAGCTGCTGTGAAGGGCGGAGGTGGGCGAGCGTGACATCGACGACGGACACGAGCGGGCACCCGGACGTCGCGGAGATCTCCGACCTCACCGAGGGCCTGCTGCCGCCCTCTCGCAGCTCCGCCGTCCGTCAGCACCTGGAGGCGTGCGCACTCTGCGCGGACGTCCATGCGTCGCTGGAGGAGATCCGTGGTCTCCTGGGCGCGGTCTCGGGACCGCCGCGCATGCCCGACGACGTCGCCCACCGCATCGATGCCGCACTCGCCGCGGAGTCGCTGCCGAGCGCCACCGCGTCGGAAGCCACGAGCACGTCCGAGGACGGTCTGCCCGTTTCCATACCCGAGAGCGACGTCCAGCCCGCCCCGTACGTTTCACGTGAAACATCGGCAGGGACGTCCCGCCCCGCAGGCCACGCCCGTAGCGCCACCACCGGCCCGGGCCGTAAGGAACATGCTCGGGGCAGGCGACGCACGGTCGCTGCGCTGAGCACCGTCTTCGCTGTCGCCGCGCTGGGACTCGGTTCGTTCCTGGTGTCGTCACTGACGGAGGACTCGGGCTCCGGCACCTCCGCCCATCCGTCGGCGTCCACAGCCGTCGACACCTTCGCTCACAGCACCCTGGAGCAGCAGGTCACTGAACTCCTCGCCACGACCCAGGGCTCCAAGAGCCCGGGCGAGGTCGGCATTCAGGGTGAACCTGAAGGTCCCAGCACCAGGGCCTTCAGGCAGCCCACTGTTCCGCCCTGCGTCCAGAAGGGGATCGGTCAGAGCGGGACGGCCCTCGCCGTCGAACAGGGCCGGTACCAAGGGAGGGACGCTCTGCTGGTCGTGCTGCCCGACCCTTCCGACGCCACCCGTGTGAACGTCTACCTGATGGACGCCACGTGCGTCCGGCAGGGGTCGGCCGGCCCGGCCGAGCTCCTCTTGAAGGACACGTACACACAGCGCTGACGGGCAAGGCTTCGTCCGGGTCCTGCGTGGTTATCCCGTACGGTGTCCGTCCCTCCGTGTGCCCGGGCACAACGGGAATGCGCGCCCCTTAGGATCCGTTGGGTGGGGTGAGAGTTCAGAGAGGCTCCCACCGGTCGAACGACGCAGACCAGAGACGAGGAATCAAGCCGTGAGCGACGTCCGTAACGTGATCATCATCGGCTCCGGGCCCGCCGGCTACACGGCGGCGCTGTACACCGCACGCGCGTCGCTGAAGCCGCTGGTGTTCGAAGGCGCTGTCACCGCGGGCGGCGCGCTCATGAACACGACCGAGGTGGAGAACTTCCCCGGCTTCCAGGACGGCATCATGGGCCCCGAGCTCATGGACAACATGCGCGCCCAGGCCGAGCGGTTCGGCGCCGAGCTCGTTCCCGACGACATCGTCTCCGTCGACCTCTCCGGTGAGATCAAGACGGTGACGGACACCGCCGGTACCGTGCACCAGGCCAAGGCCGTCATCGTCACCACCGGCTCGCAGCACCGCAAGCTCGGCCTGCCGAACGAGGACGCGCTGTCCGGCCGCGGTGTCTCCTGGTGCGCCACCTGTGACGGCTTCTTCTTCAAGGACCAGGACATCGCCGTGATCGGTGGAGGCGACACCGCGATGGAGGAGGCCACCTTCCTCTCGCGCTTCGCCAAGTCCGTGACGATCGTCCACCGGCGGGACACCCTGCGCGCCTCCAAGGCGATGCAGGAGCGCGCCTTCGCCGACCCGAAGATCACGTTCGTCTGGGACAGCGAGGTGGCCGAGATCCAGGGTGACCAGAAGCTGGCGGGTCTGAAGCTGCGCAACCTCAAGACCGGTGAGCTCTCCGACCTGCCGGTGACGGGCCTGTTCATCGCGATCGGCCACGACCCGCGCACCGAACTCTTCAAGGGTCAGCTCGACCTGGACGAGGAGGGGTACCTGAAGGTCGCCGCCCCCTCCACCCGGACGAACGTGACCGGTGTCTTCGCTGCCGGCGACGTGGTCGACCACACCTACCGTCAGGCGATCACCGCGGCCGGGACCGGCTGTTCCGCGGCTCTGGACGCGGAGCGCTTCCTCGCTGCCCTCGCTGACGAGGAGCACGCCGAGCCCGAGAAGACCGCTGTCTGATCCCCCTACCGCCCTACCGCACCCAGTTAAAGGAGCCCGCCGTGGCCGACCTGAAGAACGTGACCGACGACTCCTTCGAGCAGGACGTCCTCAAGAACGACAAGCCCGTCCTGGTGGACTTCTGGGCCGCCTGGTGCGGACCGTGCCGCCAGATCGCTCCGTCCCTCGAGGCGATCGCCAACGAGTACGGTGACAAGATCGAGGTCGTCAAGCTCAACATCGACGAGAACCCGGGTACGGCCGCCAAGTACGGCGTCATGTCCATCCCGACCCTGAACGTCTACCAGAACGGTGAGGTCGCCAAGACCATCGTCGGCGCCAAGCCGAAGGCCGCGATCGTCCGCGACCTCGAGGACTTCATCGCCGAGTGACGTTCTGAGTCGTCGCACCGGCGGCCGATGTTTCACGTGAAACACGAAGGGCCAGCCCGAAAGGGCTGGCCCTTTCGTTTGTCCCAGGCGTATCCGAGCCCGCGCGCCCCGCATACGAGTACCGCTCACAGCGGTCGCAGCGCCGGCTCTTTCTGGACTGCTCCCAGCAACCGGTCGAGCGCCATTTCCACGTCTTCCTTCCAGGAGAGCGTGGTACGCAGCTCCAGCCGCAACCGGGGGTGAGCAGGGTGCGGGCGGACCGTCTTGAACCCCACGGCCAGCAGGTGGTCGGCCGGAAGCAGACAGGCCGGATCCTTCCAGCGGGCGTCACCGAACGCCTCGATCGCCTTGAAGCCCCGGCGCAGCAGATCCTTGGCGACCGTCTGCACCATCACCCGGCCCAGCCCTTGTCCCTGGTAACCCGGCATGATGAAGGCCGTCATCAGCTGCACCGCATCGGGTGACACCGGGCTCGTGGGGAAAGCTGTCGAGCGAGGCACATAAGCCGGCGGAGCGTAGAGCACGAAGCCGACGGGGACGTCGTCGACGTAGACGACCCGGCCGCAGGAGCCCCAGTCCAGCAGGACGCCGGAGATCCAGGCCTCCTTCTCCGCGGCGCCTGTTCCGGCTTTTACCGCGGCCTCGCCGCTGACGGGATCCAGTTCCCAGAAGACGCACGAGCGACAGCGCTGGGGAAGGTCCTGAAGGTTGTCCAACGTGAGCGGTACGAGCCGACGCCCCATGAAGGCTGTTCCTCGCTTCCTGCGCCCGCCGCGCCGCGAGCGGCTGTCAGAGCGTTCCGTTCCCTGAGCAGGCTGCCGACGAACCCTCCGACCGCGCCCAGTCCCAGTCCCGCGCTCACCAGTCCCGTTCGGCTCATCGTCCGCATGGCCCCCGCCTCCCCCTCAGAGGTGCTGCCCGGTGGATGCGCCATACCCCCACGCATCGTATCCACGATGCGATTCCCTCGATACTGCGGGAAAGCAAAGAGCGAGCCGTGTTCCGGTATACACCGGACACGGCTCGCTCCAGCGATCGGCGGACGAAAGCTCGGAAGCCGGACGGCTCAGCCTTCCGTTTCCGCACCCTCCCCTTCGACCAGGCCCTTCTGAAGGACCGGCCCCTCACCGGGGGCGAGGGTGTCGAGGATGCGCTCAAGGTCCTCCATGGAGGCGAACTCGACGGTGATCTTGCCCTTCTTCTGGCCCAGGTCGACCTTCACCCGCGTCTCGAAGCGGTCCGAGAGGCGGGTGGCGAGGTCGGTGAGCGCCGGGGAGACAGGGCCACCGGCGCGGGGTCCCTTGGAACGCTGAGGCGTCTGCGGGCGGGAGCCCATGAGGGTGACGATCTCCTCGACCGCCCGCACCGAGAGTCCCTCGGCCACGATCCGGTGGGCCAGTCGATCCTGCTCCTCCGAGTCCTCGACCGAGAGCAGGGCCCGGGCGTGACCGGCGGAGAGCACCCCGGCAGCGACCCGACGCTGAACCGCCGGCGAGAGCTTCAGCAGACGCAGCGTGTTGGAGACCTGCGGGCGCGAGCGACCGATGCGGTCCGCCAGCTGGTCGTGGGTGCAGTTGAAGTCCTTCAGCAGCTGGTCGTAGGCGGCTGCCTCTTCCAGCGGGTTCAGCTGAGCCCTGTGGAGGTTCTCCAGGAGGGCGTCCAGAAGAAGCTTCTCGTCCTCCGTGGCCCGCACGATCGCGGGGATCGCCTCCAGGCCCGCCTCACGGCAGGCCCGCCAGCGCCGCTCACCCATGATGAGCTCATAGCGCCCGGGGCCCAGCTGCCGTACCACGACCGGCTGGAGGAGACCGACTTCCTTGATGGAGGTGATCAGCTCGTGGAGGGCATCCTCGTCAAAGACCTCACGCGGTTGGCGCGGGTTCGGCGTGATGGCGTCGAGGGGAATCTCTGCGAAGTGAGCACCCAGGGGAGGCGCAGGCGTCTCCGGAGCACCGGTCGCCGACGATTCCTCGGTTTCACGTGAAACAGGCAGCGTCGTCACCTTGGCCGCCGCCACTCCACGGTCGGTCGTCAGCAGCGGGACCGCTGCGGGGGACGCCGACGTGCCACCTCCCACCGCAGCCGCAGCCGGCGCCTTCTCGGTCGGGGCAGCAGGGATCAGCGCGCCCAGACCACGGCCCAGCCCCCTTCGTCGCTCACTCACTGGATCCCCTCCACCATGCTCGGATTGTTCTGGGCGCCGATATGGGCGTGGGTGGCGTCATAGCCGACTCCGACGCCCTTCAGCGCGATCTCTCGGGCAGCCTCAAGATAGGAGAGGGCACCACTCGATCCAGGATCGTAAGTCAGCACCGTCTGCCCGTAGCTCGGCGCCTCGGAGATGCGGACCGAGCGGGGAATGCTCGTCCGCAGCACCTCGTCACCGAAGTGGGTGCGCACCTCTTCCGCGACCTGCGACGCGAGGCGCGTACGGCCGTCGTACATGGTGAGCAGGATGGTCGACACATGCAGCGTGGGGTTGAGGTGCCCCCGTACCAGGTCGACATTGCGCAGCAGCTGGCCCAGCCCTTCCAGCGCGTAGTACTCGCACTGGATCGGGATGAGGACCTCCTGACCTGCCACCAACGCGTTGACCGTCAAGAGGCCCAGCGAGGGCGGGCAGTCGATGAGGATGTAGTCCAGCGGCTGCTCGTACGCCTGGATCGCTCGCTGCAGTCGGCTCTCACGTGCCACCAGGGACACCAGCTCGATCTCCGCACCGGCGAGATCGATCGTGGCCGGAGCGCAGAAGAGACCCTCGACATCAGGGACCGGCTGGACGACTTCCGCGAGCGGACGGCTCTCGACCAACACGTCGTAGATGGACGGCACCTCGGCGTGATGGTCGATCCCGAGGGCGGTGGACGCGTTGCCCTGTGGGTCGAGATCGATCACCAGGACACGACCACCGTGCAGGGCCAGGGAAGCGGCAAGGTTGACGGTCGTCGTCGTCTTGCCCACGCCCCCCTTCTGGTTGGCGACCACGATGACGCGGGTCTGCTCGGGCCGTGGCAGACCTTCGCCGGCGCGGCCCAGCGCCTCCACCGCCAGTTGGGCAGCACGACCGATCGGTGTGTCGTCCATCGGGGGCGGTGTTTCACGTGAAACATCCTCCCCCATCGACTCGGTACGGGGACCGGGGACCGGATCGGTCATCGGTCCCGCGATGTTGGCGTCGGACCGCAAGGATTCACTCTCCTCGACTTCAGGCTCGCAATGAACAGAGCCTCCCATGTCTTCGGGGTCGTGAACCAGTGAGGTCTGGTCTTCTGTGGAGAAATCCACCTCTGTGGACAACTCCGGTCCCTTGTCGAGTGAGCCGAGAGGCTTCCGGTCGCGGGGTTCGGCAGCGGCGCGGCCCCGGCTGATGATGCCGTGGAGCAGTGAGCGACGTTTCACGTGAAACACGATGCACAGCGCCCGGGGCCGAACTCTCGCGACACTCCGTCATGCGCGGGTGGGGCAGCTTGTGTGGAGTACGGGTGTTCTCCAGGGTCGGGTCAGCGCCGGCGGCGCGTACGCCCCGTCCGGGCCGCCTTGGCCCGTTTGGCCGCGAACCTCACACCACCGGGGCTCTCCCCGACCTCGACCCGCACGACCGTGGAGAGCGGATCGACGATGCCTTCGCCGACGTGCAGGATCGAGGTGCCGACCGCGCCGAGCTTGGTGAGTGCGGTGGCCGCGCTCTTCAGCTCCTCCTCCGCGGCGTCCCCCTTCAGCGCCAGCATTTCCCCGTAGGGGCGCAGCAGCGGGATGCCCCAGGTGGCCAGACGGTCCAGCGGCGCCACCGCCCGGGCGGTCACCACATGGACCGGCGGCAGCTTGCCCATGACTTCCTCGGCGCGACCGCGCACGACGGTCACGTGATCCAGGCCCAGCAGCTCGACGACCTCGGTGAGGAAGTTGGTGCGTCGCAGAAGCGGCTCGAGCAGGGTGATCTTCAGGTCGTCACGGACGAGCGCCAGGGGAATCCCGGGCAGACCGGCGCCTGAGCCGACGTCGCACACGGTCACGTCCTCGGGTACTGCCTCCGAGAGCACCGCGCAGTTCAGCAGGTGCCGCTCCCAGAGGCGGGGCACCTCCCGGGGGCCGATGAGCCCGCGCTGCACACCTGCCTCGGCGAGGAGTTCGGCGTACCGGACCGCATCAGCGAAGCGATCGCCGAATACCTCGCGTGCCTGCTCGGGCGCAGGGGGGAGCTCCGCTGCCTCCGTCACGGGGACCGTCCTTCCGTACCGCATCGGCGCACTCGGCGCCGGCCACCAGAACTATCAGGCTGACAAAGACCGGCCCCGCCTGCGCAACAGACGGGGCCGGAGGGACGTGCGTACCGAACTCAGTCGGGGAGCACGACGACGAAGCGCTGCGGCTCCTCGCCCTCGGACTCACTGCGCAGGCCGGCCGCCTTGACCGCGTCGTGGACGACCTTGCGCTCGAAGGGCGTCATCGGCTTCAGCCGCACCGGCTCACCGCTGTTCTTCGCGTCGGCCGCGGCCTTGGCACCCAGCTCGGAGAGCTCGGTGCGCTTCGTCGCGCGGTACCCGGCGATGTCCAGCATCAGTCGGCTGCGGTCGCCGGTCTCCCGGTGCACGGCCAGGCGCGTCAGCTCCTGCAGCGCCTCCAGCACCTCGCCGTCCCGGCCGACCAGCTTCTGCAGGTCACGGCTGCCCGTGTCGCTGATGATCGACACGGAGGCGCGGTCGGCCTCGACGTCCATGTCGATGTCGCCGTCGAGATCGGCGATGTCCAGCAGACCCTCGAGGTAGTCCGCCGCGATCTCGCCCTCCTGCTCCAGGCGGGTCAGGGTGTCTGCACCCTCGGCGGCGGCGGGGGTGGTGCCTTCCGTCACGGGATGGGCTCCTTCTTACTTCTTGGACGGGGACTTGGGGCGCTGCGGGCCGCCCTTGCGCTGACCGGACTGGGCCCTGCTGCGGCCGCTGCTGGAGCCAGTGGAGCCGGGCTTCGGCTTGGCGGCACCCGTGGGCTTGGCGTCCTGCGGCTCGTCGGACTTGCTCAGCGAGGTGGTGGGGGCCTCGCCGGCCGCCTTCGGCCCTCCGGACTGCCGCTGGGACTTGCTCTGGCGCTTGGGCTGCTGGCGCTTGGCCGCGGCCGCGGTGGTGGGCGTGCCGTCCTCGGTCAGGGTGGCGGCCTGGGCCTCGCCCTTCACGACGGTGCCGTCGGCCTGGGCCACGAGGCCCGCCTTGCCCAGCCCGTTGATGAACTTGCGCTCGAACTCGTTGCGGTCACGGCCCTTGGCCACGATGGCCTTGACGATGGCCTTCTCACCGCGACCGCGCGTCTTGCCGTGGTGCTCGACGCGCTTGTGCAGGCGCTCCAGGTAGGCGGCCTGAGCCTTGGAACCCGGGGTCGGGTTGTTGTGGATGACGTACATCTGCTGGCCCATGGTCCACACGTTCGTGGTCAGCCAGTAGACGAGGACACCGACCGGGAAGTTGATGCCGAAGACGGCGAACATGATGGGGAAGACGTACATCAGCATCTTCTGCTGCTGCATGAACGGCGTCTTCACCGTGGTGTCGACGTTCTTCGTCATCAGCTGGCGCTGCGTGTAGAACTGCGAGGCCGACATCAGGACGATCATGACCGCGGTCACGATGCGGACGGTGGTCAGCGAGGCGTCGAGCGCCGCGACGTCAGCGGAGCTGTCGGTGAACTTCGCCGCCAGCGGCGCCCCGAAGATGTGCGCCTTCTGGGCACTCTCCAGCAGGCTCTGGTTGATGACGCCGATGGTGTCGTTGTTCGCGATGCTGTTGAGCACGTGGTACAGCGCGAAGAAGAACGGCGACTGCGCCAGGATGGGAAGGCACGAGGAGAGCGGGTTGGTGCCCGTCTCCTTGTACAGCTTCATCATCTCTTCGGACTGGCGCTGACGGTCGTTCTTGTAGCGCTCCTGGATCTTCTTCATCTCCGGCTGGAGCGTCTGCATCGCCCGCGTCGCCTTGATCTGCTTCACGAAGAGCGGGATCAGACAGATACGGATCAGAATCACCAGGGACACGATGGACAGGCCCCAGGCCCACCCGGTGTCAGGGCCGAAGATGGCCCCGTACACCTTGTGGAACTGGACGATGACCCAGGAGACGGGTGTCGTGATGAAGCTGAAGAGGCTGGCAATCGTGTCCACTAATCATGCTCCTTGGGCATGGGACGAAGTCTCTGCGGCCGGGCTCGAAGAAACATTCTCTTCGGTGGCCGTTTCGGCGGCGGAGGTCCCGCCCCTGCGTGCACGCCAGGCGTCGCGCAGCATTTCGTGCCACCGCGGTCGCTTCCGCGGCGGGACATGGTCCACACCCCCCAGCGACCAAGGGTTGCACCGCAGGATGCGCCAGGCGGTGAGGGCCGTTCCCTTGATCGCGCCGTGCCGGTCGATGGCCGTGTAGCCGTAGTGGGAGCACGACGGGTAGTACTTGCACACGGGCCCGAGCAGCGGACTGATCGTCCACTGGTAGATCTTGATCAGGGCCAGCAGCGGGTACTTCATCGCGCGCCCCCTCCCAGCAGCCGTTGTACGGCGGCATCAAGGTCTTGGGCCAGCTGTGCGTGGTCGACGTCGCCCGCACCGGGCAGCGCTCGTACGACTACCAGGCTACCGGGGGGGAAGAGGGCGACTCGATCGCGCATCAGATGACGCAGTCTGCGCTTCACCGTGTTGCGCACGACCGCTCCCCCCACGGCCTTGCTCACGACGAAACCCGCACGCGTCGGGGGAGCGCTCTCCCCAGGCGCGTGCGGGTCCGTGGCACCGCTTCGAAGGTGGACGACGAGAGTCGGGCGTCCGGCCCGACGGCCTCGCCGTACCGCGGTCGCGAAGTCCTCGCGCCGCCTCAGCCGGTTCTCGGTGGGCAGCACGACGGCATGACCTGACCGGGATCAGGCGGACAGACGGGCGCGACCCTTGCTACGGCGGGACGCGAGAATCGCGCGGCCGGCACGGGTGCGCATACGCAGCCGGAAGCCGTGGGTCTTCGCGCGACGACGGTTGTTCGGCTGGAAGGTGCGCTTGCTCACTCGGGGGCTCCAGTAATCAAATCGGTGGTGGCGGGTGCCGTCCTGGCTGTCACCGTGCGCCCACGAGTAGCTCGCGTCAACGCCCGAGTGCACCGCTTCCCGATCACCTGACGCGATCTGTGCCCATCGGAGGCAGGCGGCAGCAGCCATCGACAACTCGACCTGGTTACGGTACGCGGGGCTACGCCATCCGGTCAAACCGGCGGCTACTGAGGAACACTGTCCACAGCCTGGGGACAACAACTTGAACCGTAGCCGCCGCGCTGACTACCGTGGCTGAACTCCGATTCGTTCCTTTGTCCCTCGCCCGACCCGATGTGAACCCCGACCCGTCCCACCGTCACACCTTCGTGGGACCTGTGAGAGAGCGTGCCCTGTGGCTGACGTACCTGCCGATCTTGCCGCAGTGTGGCCACGCGTACTGGAGCAGCTCCTCGGAGAGGGCCGCGGACAGGGCGTCGAGGCGAAGGACGAGCACTGGATCCGCCGCTGCCAGCCGCTGGCGCTGGTCGCCGACACGGCCCTGCTCGCCGTGCCGAACGAGTTCGCGAAGGGTGTGCTGGAGGGCCGTCTGGCCCCGATCGTCAGCGAGACGCTGAGCCGCGAGTGCGGCCGTCCGATCCGTATCGCGATCACCGTCGACGAGACCGCCGGCGAGCCTCCGGCCCCGCCGGCGCCCCCCGCCCAGCCCCGGTACGAGGAACCGGAGCTCCCCGCCGGCGGCCCGTACGACAGCACGTACGACAGGCCTTACGACGGCCAGTACGACGGTTACGGCCGCCACCGCGCCGAGCAGCCGCCGGGGCCCTCCGGCGACCAGGGGCCGCACCAGGACCCGTTGCCGACCGCCCGCCCCGCGTACCCCTCGGAGTACCAGCGTCCCGAGCCCGGCGCCTGGCCGCGGTCCGCGCAGGACGATTACGGCTGGCAGCAGCAGCGTCTCGGCTTCCCCGAGCGCGACCCCTACGCCTCGCCGCCGCAGGACGCCTACGGCTCGCCCCCGCAGGACTACCGTCCGCAGGCGATGGAACGGCCGCCTTACGAGCCGTCGTCGTACGAGCAGAAGCGCCCCGACTACGAGCCGTCGCGCCCCGACTACGACCAGCGGGACTCCGGCCGGCGTGAGCTGCCCGAGCCCTCGGTCGGCGGGCGCCCGCACCGCGGCGGGCCGACCGGTCCCGCCCAGCCCGGCGTCGGCGGGCCCGGTCCCACATCCGCGCAGCCCGCGCCGGCCGGGGGCCCCGGTGAGCCGACCGCGCGGCTGAACCCGAAGTACCTCTTCGACACGTTCGTCATCGGCGCGTCCAACCGCTTCGCGCACGCGGCGGCGGTCGCCGTCGCGGAGGCGCCCGCGAAGGCGTACAACCCCCTCTTCATCTACGGGGAGTCGGGGCTCGGCAAGACGCACCTGCTGCACGCCATCGGGCACTACGCGCGGAGCCTCTACCCGGGCACGCGCGTGCGGTACGTGAGCTCGGAGGAGTTCACGAACGAGTTCATCAACTCAATCCGTGACGGCAAGGGCGACAGCTTCCGCAAGCGCTACCGCGAGATGGACATCCTGCTCGTCGACGACATCCAGTTCCTGGCGGACAAGGAGTCGACGCAGGAGGAGTTCTTCCACACCTTCAACACGCTCCACAACGCGAACAAGCAGATCGTCCTGTCCAGCGACCGGCCGCCGAAGCAGCTGGTCACGCTGGAGGACCGGCTGCGGAACCGTTTCGAGTGGGGTCTGATCACCGACGTCCAGCCGCCGGAGCTGGAGACGCGTATCGCGATCCTCCGCAAGAAGGCGGTCCAGGAGCAGCTGAACGCTCCGCCGGAGGTGCTGGAGTTCATCGCCTCGCGGATCTCGCGCAACATCCGCGAGCTGGAGGGCGCGCTGATCCGGGTGACGGCGTTCGCGTCCCTCAACCGGCAGCCGGTGGACCTGGGACTGACGGAGATCGTCCTGAAGGACCTCATCCCCGGCGGCGAGGACTCGGCGCCCGAGATCACGTCGACGGCGATCATGAGCGCCACGGCGGACTACTTCGGGCTGACCGTGGAGGACCTGTGCGGCACCTCACGCGGCCGGGCCCTCGTCACCGCCCGCCAGATCGCCATGTACCTGTGCCGTGAGCTGACCGACCTCTCGCTGCCGAAGATCGGCGCGCTGTTCGGCGGCCGCGACCACACCACGGTGATGCACGCCGACCGCAAGATCCGCAACCTGATGGCCGAGCGGCGCTCCATCTACAACCAGGTGACGGAGCTGACCAACCGCATCAAGGCCGGCTGACGGAGCCGCACGCACCCTCGAGGGCGCCCCGAGAGCAGATCCCGGGGCGCCCTCTTCGTGCCGCGGGACCACCCGCGGCGCGGACACGCCTCCCCCGCACCGGCCCGGCGCACCGTCCCCGCCCCGCCGAGGACCCCCGCCCGGTCCACCGGGCTCCTCCGAGCAGTCGCCACAGACCACCACGCGACGACACCGCGACGGACAGCCGACACCGCGACGGGCTCCCTCAAGCCCTGCGACGGACCGCCTCAGACACCGCCGACGACTGCCTCAGGCACCCCCGGAGGACGAGCTCGCGCCCCCCGGAGGACGAGCTCGCGCGCCCGCATGACGGCCCCACGCCCTCGGAGGGGCGCTCCGCCACCCCCTGAAGAGGCCGTCCGACGCCCCCGAACCGGCCGCCGCGTCGTCCGCCACGTCGTCCGCCCGCCACCCCGTCTGTCGTCCGCCATTCGATTCCCCGCCGGGTTACGGCCGCTCTCCACAGATTCGGTGACTTTTTCCCCTCCACAGCCTGGGGACCGCGGAGTTGTCCAGACGGTTTCCACAGGGGGCCCTGTCGCAGGATCATCAGGGCAGGTCAACCGGCTGTGGATCCGTGGACAGAGGATCTCCACAGGGTGTGGACAACGAGACCGTCCACACCCTGTGCACGAAGTTGTCCACCGGCGGCCCACAGGCTCGAGCCCGTTGTCCCCAGAGAGAAGCGGCTTCTCCACATGCCTGTCCACTGTTCGGCAAGCAGAAGCGCCTCCTCACCGCGTCGAGTGAAAGGCGTCACACGAGGTTGCCTGATTGGGCTGTGGGAAAGACGGGTAAAGCTGGGGACGGAGCTGGGGAGAAGTGGCCCCTGCCTGTGCACGGGGTGTGCAGAACTTTCCGTTCTCCACAGACGACCCCGGTTGTCCACCGTCTCCGCCCACAGGGCCCGTGGACAAAATCTCGCTGCTGAGCTGCGAAAACGAAGTTATCCACGGTATCCACAGGCCCTACTACTACTCCCGACCATAGAGAGCTCGGAATCCGTTTCGAAGAGGGTCCTGTGCACAACTCGCCCCTCGCTGCCCGGCTGCCCCTCGTCACGACTTGACCCCGAGAGGCACCTACTGTCAGTGCTGTGCGTCAGACTGGTCCTCGGTGGTCCTTGCCCCTCGTAGGGGCCGACGACACCGAGACAGACGACGAAGGCCAGGCAGGGCGAGAAGCGCCGGCAACAGCAGGAGGCGGCAAGAGTGAAGATCCGGGTGGAACGCGACGTACTCGCGGAGGCAGTGGCCTGGGCGGCGCGCAGCCTCCCGGCCCGTCCGCCGGCGCCTGTCCTCGCCGGCCTCCTGCTGAAGGCCGAGGACGGCGCCCTCAGCCTCTCCAGCTTCGACTACGAGGTCTCGGCGCGCGTGTCGGTGGAGGCCGAGGTCGAGGAGGAGGGCACGGTCCTCGTCTCCGGCCGCCTGCTCGCGGACATCTGCCGCGCCCTCCCCAACCGGCCGGTGGAGATTTCCACAGACGGTGTACGGGCGACGGTGGTCTGCGGCTCGTCCCGCTTCACCCTCCACACGCTGCCTGTGGAGGAGTACCCGTCGCTGCCGCAGATGCCGAACGCCACGGGCACGGTCCCCGGTGAGGTCTTCGCCTCCGCGGCCGCCCAGGTCGCCATCGCGGCCGGCCGCGACGACACGCTGCCCGTCCTGACCGGTGTGCGCATCGAGATCGAGGGCGACACCGTCACGCTGGCCTCCACCGACCGCTACCGCTTCGCGGTCCGCGAGTTCCTGTGGAAGCCGGAGAACCCGGACGCCTCCGCCGTCGCCCTGGTGCCCGCCAAGACGCTCCTGGACACCGCCAAGGCGCTGACCAGCGGTGACAGTGTCACCCTCGCGCTCTCCGGCTCGGGTGCGGGCGAGGGCCTGATCGGTTTCGAGGGCGCCGGCCGGCGGACCACGACGCGTCTGCTGGAGGGCGACCTCCCGAAGTACCGCACGCTGTTCCCGACGGAGTTCAACAGCATCGCCGTCATCGAGACCGCCCCCTTCGTGGAGGCCGTCAAGCGCGTGGCCCTGGTCGCCGAGCGCAACACCCCGGTGCGGCTGAGCTTCGAGCAGGGCGTGCTCATCCTGGAGGCCGGCTCCAGCGACGACGCACAGGCTGTGGAAAGGGTCGACGCCCAGCTCGAGGGCGACGACATCTCCATCGCCTTCAACCCGACCTTCCTGCTGGACGGTCTGAGCGCCATCGACTCCCCGGTCGCCCAGCTGTCCTTCACGACGTCCACGAAGCCCGCGCTGCTCAGCGGCAAGCCGGCGGTGGACGCCGAGGCGGACGAGGCCTACAAGTACCTGATCATGCCGGTGCGGCTGAGCGGCTGAGCGATCCCGGACGGTCGGCTCGGCCGCAGCCCCCGGCGAGCGGCCGGACCGTCCGACGTCGTCCACAGGTCGTGGACGCGCGGCTCCGGCCTGTGGGCACAGCCGCAGGGGACCGCGCCGAGGGGCCGTACGTCTGAGCGCGTACGCCCACAGCTGTGCGTGAGGGTCCGGGTTTAGGCTCGGACACGGGTACGAAGGTGCCCCGCACGCCACACAGCGACCTAAGGAACAACTGATGGAGCTCGGTCTCGTCGGCCTCGGCAAGATGGGCGGCAACATGCGCGAGCGGATCCGCCGCGCGGGCCACACCGTCGTCGGATACGACCGCAACCCGGACCTCGCCGATGTCCACAGCCTCGAAGAACTCGTGGGCAAGCTCGAGGGCCCGCGCGTGGTGTGGGTGATGGTCCCGGCCGGCGCCGCCACCCAGTCGACGATCGACGAGCTGGCCCGGCTCCTCGAGCCGGGCGACGTCGTCGTGGACGGCGGCAACTCCCGCTGGACCGACGACGAGAAGCACGCCGAGGAGCTCGCGGCCAAGGGCATAGGCTTCGTCGACTGCGGGGTCTCCGGCGGTGTCTGGGGCCTGGAGAACGGCTACGCGCTGATGTACGGCGGCGACGCGGAGAACGTCGCCAAGGTGCAGCCGGTCTTCGACGCGCTCAAGCCCGAGGGCGACTTCGGCTCGGTGCACGCCGGCAAGGTCGGCGCCGGCCACTTCGCCAAGATGGTCCACAACGGCATCGAGTACGCCATGATGCAGGCCTACGCCGAGGGCTGGGAGCTGCTGGAGAAGGTCGACTCCGTCACGGACGTCCGCGAGGTGTTCCGCTCCTGGCAGGAGGGCACGGTCATCCGGTCCTGGCTGCTCGACCTGGCGGTCAACGCCCTCGACGAGGACGAGCACCTGGACAAGCTGCGCGGCTACGCCCAGGACTCCGGCGAGGGCCGCTGGACCGTGGAGGCCGCCATCGACAACGCGGTACCGCTTCCGGCGATCACCGCGTCCCTGTTCGCGCGGTTCGCCTCCCGCCAGGAGGACTCGCCGCAGATGAAGATGATCGCGGCGCTGCGCAACCAGTTCGGCGGCCACGCGGTCGAGAAGAAGTAGTCCACAGGACCGCCCGGCGGTCCGCCACGCCCGGGAGGTCGGCGAAACGACCATGCACGTCACGCATCTGTCGCTGGCCGACTTCCGCTCCTACGCCCGGGTCGAAGTCCCGCTCGACCCGGGCGTCACGGCCTTCGTCGGCCCGAACGGACAGGGCAAGACCAACCTCGTCGAGGCCGTCGGCTACCTCGCCACCCTCGGCAGCCACCGCGTCGCCTCCGACGCCCCCCTGGTCCGCATGGGCGCCGACCGCGCCGTCATCCGGGCGCAGGTCCGTCAGGGCGACCGGCAGCAGCTGGTCGAGCTGGAGCTGAACCCGGGAAAGGCCAACCGCGCCCGTATCAACAGGTCCTCCCAGGTCAGGCCCCGGGACGTGCTGGGGATCGTGCGGACCGTGCTGTTCGCCCCGGAGGACCTCGCCCTGGTGAAGGGCGACCCGGGTGAGCGCCGGCGCTTCCTGGACGAGCTGATCACCGCCCGCTCCCCGCGCATGGCCGGGGTGCGCTCCGACTACGAGCGCGTGCTCAAGCAGCGCAACACCCTGCTGAAGTCGGCCGCGCTGGCCCGTCGCCACGGCGGCCGTTCCCTGGACCTGTCCACGCTGGACGTGTGGGACCAGCACCTCGCGCGCGTGGGCGCCGAACTGCTCGCCCAGCGGCTCGACCTGGTGGCCGCCGTCCAGCCGCTCGCCGACAAGGCGTACGAACAGCTGGCCCCCGGCGGCGGCCCCCTCGCCCTGGAGTACAAGCCGTCGGCGCCGGGCGAGGCGCACACGCGCGAGCACCTCTACGAGCAGCTGATGGCCGCGCTCGCCGACGTCCGCAAGCAGGAGATCGAACGGGGCGTCACCCTCGTCGGCCCGCACCGGGACGATCTGGTGCTCAAACTCGGTCAGCTGCCCGCCAAGGGGTACGCCTCCCACGGCGAGTCCTGGTCCTACGCGCTGGCGCTGCGGCTGGCCTCCTACGACCTGCTGCGGGCCGAGGGCAACGAGCCGGTGCTCGTCCTCGACGACGTCTTCGCCGAGCTGGACGCCCGTCGGCGGGAGCGGCTGGCGGAGCTGGTCGCGCCCGGTGAGCAGGTGCTGGTGACGGCCGCGGTCGACGACGACGTACCGCATGTGCTCGTGGGAGCGCGGTACGCGGTGTCGGACGGGACGGTGGAACGCGTATGACCGATCAGGACCCGAAGAAGAAGGCTCCCGAGCCCTCAGGCGTGGACCTCGCGCGCGTGGCGCTCAGGGCGGCGCGCGAACAGGCACGCGCGCGCGGGGACGCGGCGCAGCAGAAGCGGCAGGCCCGGCGCGGGGGCGGCCTGCGCTCCGGCGCGCGGGCGGACGGCCGCGATCCGATGGCGCTCGGCGCCGCGATCAACCGGCTGCTCACCGAGCGCGGCTGGGAGGCGCCGGCCGCGGTGGGCGGGGTGATGGGCCGCTGGCCGCAGATCGTCGGCGAGGACGTGGCCAAGCACTGCGTGCCGGAGCGGTACGACGAGGACGAGCGCGTCCTGGTCGTCCGCTGCGACTCCACGGCCTGGGCGACGAACCTGCGGTTGCTGGCGCCGACGCTGGTCGCCCGTCTCAACGAGGACCTGGGGCAGGGCCGGGTGCGGCAGATCCGGGTGCAGGGCCCCGGTGGTCCCGCCCGCCGTTACGGCCCCCTGAGGGCCCCCGGGAGCACGGGTCCCGGCGACACCTACGGGTGATGTATGTCACGTGTGCGACGGCCGGGGCGGGCCATCGGGACCGCCCCGGCCGTCGTTCGCCGCGCCCGCGCGCGGTGGCGGACACGGAGCTGACTCCCCGGTAGCCAAGGGTTGACGCCTGGAAGCGCTGAGTGCCTCTGTGAGCCTCTTGGAGCCCTGCTCCGTATATGGGGACCCGGCCGAGGTCGGTTCAGGGCGGCACGTGAGGACTCAGGTACCGGCAAACCCCCATCACTGTCAGCGCTACCGGTAGACTGGAAGCCGATCCCGCCCCGAACGTGGGGACCGCCCGGGAGACGCTGAGCAACGCTGATCAAGGCTTACCGACGCAACATGCCGCAGCCGCTCCGGCAACCCGCCGACGAGCCCGGCTCGTGCTGTGCCAGAAAGGGCGCTTCGTGGCCGATTCCGGCAACCCCAACGAGAACATCCCGTCCACCGACGCCGGCGTGAACGGCGAGGCCGACGCCTCGAGCAGCGAGGTCACCGCCTCGTACGACGCCAGCGCCATCACCGTCCTCGAGGGCCTGGACGCCGTCCGCAAGCGACCCGGTATGTACATCGGTTCCACCGGTGAGCGCGGTCTGCACCACCTCGTGTACGAGGTCGTCGACAACTCGGTCGACGAGGCGCTGGCCGGGCACGCGGACACCATCGACGTGACGATCCTGGCCGACGGCGGCGTGCGGGTCACCGACAACGGCCGCGGCATCCCGGTGGGCATCGTCGCCTCCGAGGGCAAGCCGGCCCTCGAGGTCGTGCTGACCGTGCTGCACGCGGGCGGCAAGTTCGGCGGCGGCGGCTACGCGGTCTCCGGCGGTCTGCACGGCGTCGGCGTGTCCGTCGTCAACGCCCTGTCGAGCAAGGTCGCCGTCGAGGTCAGGACCGACGGCCACCGCTGGACGCAGGACTACAAGATGGGCGTCCCCACGGCGCCGCTGGCCCAGCACGAGGCCGTCGAGGAGACCGGCACGTCGGTCTCCTTCTGGGCCGACCCGGACATCTTCGAGACCACCGAGTACTCCTTCGAGACGCTCTCGCGGCGCTTCCAGGAGATGGCGTTCCTCAACAAGGGCCTGACGATCAAGCTCACCGACGAGCGCGAGTCGGCGAAGGCCACCGCCGGGGCGGACGAGGCGGGTGCGGACGAGAAGGACGAGGTCAGGACCGTCACGTACCACTACGAGGGCGGCATCGTCGACTTCGTGAAGTACCTCAACTCCCGCAAGGGCGACGTGGTGCACCCCACGGTGATCGACCTCGAGGCCGAGGACAGGGACAAGCACCTGTCCCTCGAGGTCGCGATGCAGTGGAACAGCAGCTACTCCGAGGGCGTCTACTCCTTCGCGAACATCATCCACACCCACGAGGGCGGTACCCACGAGGAGGGCTTCCGCGCCGCGCTGACGAACCTGATCAACAAGTACGCGCGCGACAAGAAGCTGCTGCGGGACAAGGACGACAACCTCACGGGTGACGACATCCGCGAGGGTCTGACCGCGATCATCTCGGTCAAGCTGAGCGAGCCGCAGTTCGAGGGCCAGACCAAGACCAAGCTGGGCAACACGGAGGCGAAGACCTTCGTCCAGAAGGCCGTCTACGAGCACCTCAACGACTGGCTGGACCGCAACCCGAACGAGGCGGCGGACATCGTCCGCAAGGGCATCCAGGCGGCCACCGCGCGCGTGGCGGCCCGCAAGGCCCGCGACCTGACCCGCCGCAAGGGCCTGCTGGAGTCGGCGTCCCTGCCGGGCAAGCTCTCCGACTGCCAGTCGAACGACCCCACCAAGTGCGAGATCTTCATCGTCGAGGGTGACTCCGCCGGCGGCTCGGCCAAGTCCGGCCGCAACCCGCAGTACCAGGCGATCCTCCCGATCCGCGGCAAGATCCTCAACGTCGAGAAGGCCAGGATCGACAAGATCCTGCAGAACCAGGAGATCCAGGCGCTGATCTCCGCCTTCGGCACCGGCGTGCACGAGGACTTCGACATCGAGAAGCTCCGCTATCACAAGATCATCCTGATGGCGGACGCCGACGTCGACGGCCAGCACATCAGCACCCTGCTGCTGACCTTCCTGTTCCGCTTCATGCGGCCGCTGGTCGAGGCCGGGCACGTGTACCTCTCCCGCCCCCCGCTGTACAAGATCAAGTGGGGCCGGGACGACATCGAGTACGCGTACTCCGACCGCGAGCGCGACGCGCTGATCGAGATGGGCCGGCAGCGCGGCAAGCGCGTCCGCGAGGACTCGATCCAGCGCTTCAAGGGTCTCGGCGAGATGAACGCCGAAGAGCTGCGCGTGACGACCATGGACCAGGAGCACCGGGTCCTCGGTCAGGTCACCCTCGACGACGCCGCCCAGGCCGACGACCTGTTCTCGGTCCTGATGGGCGAGGACGTCGAGGCCCGCCGCGCGTTCATCCAGCGCAACGCCAAGGACGTCCGCTTCCTCGACATCTGAGTCGGTCTCAGCTGACCGCACCAGGAAGGATCTTCACCAGCAATGGCCGACGAGACCCCGAACATTCCCTCTGGCCCCGCCACCCCTGAAGAGGGCGGCGAAGTCGCGATGCGTGTCGAGCCCGTCGGGCTCGAGACGGAGATGCAGCGCTCGTACCTCGACTACGCGATGTCCGTCATCGTCTCGCGTGCGCTGCCGGACGTCCGGGACGGCCTCAAGCCCGTCCACCGCCGCGTGCTGTACGCCATGTACGACGGCGGCTACCGCCCCGAGCGCGGCTTCTACAAGTGCGCCCGCGTCGTCGGCGACGTCATGGGCAACTACCACCCGCACGGCGACTCCTCGATCTACGACGCCCTGGTGCGCCTCGCCCAGCCGTGGTCGATGCGGATGCCGCTGGTGGACTCCAACGGCAACTTCGGCTCCCCGGGCAACGACCCGGCGGCGGCGATGCGCTACACCGAGTGCAAGCTGGCGCCGCTGTCGATGGAGATGGTCCGCGACATCGACGAGGAGACCGTCGACTTCACGGACAACTACGACGGCCGCTCCCAGGAGCCGACCGTCCTGCCGGCCCGCTTCCCGAACCTGCTGATCAACGGCTCGGCCGGCATCGCGGTCGGCATGGCGACCAACATCCCGCCGCACAACCTGCGCGAGGTCGCGGCCGGCGCCCAGTGGTACCTGGAGAACCCGGAGGCCTCGCACGAGGAGCTCCTGGACGCGCTGATCGAGCGCATCAAGGGCCCCGACTTCCCGACCGGCGCGCTCGTCGTCGGCCGCAAGGGCATCGAGGAGGCCTACCGGACGGGCCGCGGCTCGATCACCATGCGCGCGGTCGTCGAGGTCGAGGAGATCCAGAACCGCCAGTGCCTGGTGGTCACGGAGCTGCCCTACCAGGTCAACCCCGACAACCTCGCGCAGAAGATCGCCGACCTGGTGAAGGACGGCAAGATCGGCGGCATCGCGGACGTCCGTGACGAGACGTCGTCCCGCACGGGACAGCGTCTGGTCATCGTGCTGAAGCGCGACGCGGTCGCCAAGGTCGTCCTGAACAACCTCTACAAGCACACCGATCTGCAGACCAACTTCGGCGCGAACATGCTGGCGCTGGTCGACGGCGTGCCGCGCACGCTCTCCCTGGACGCGTTCATCCGTCACTGGGTGGCGCACCAGATCGAGGTCATCGTCCGCCGCACGCGCTTCCGGCTGCGCAAGGCGGAGGAGCGCGCGCACATCCTGCGCGGCCTGCTGAAGGCCCTGGACGCCATCGACGAGGTCATCGCGCTGATCCGGCGCAGTGAGACCGTCGACGTGGCGCGCACGGGCCTGATGGGCCTCCTGGAGATCGACGAGATCCAGGCCAACGCCATCCTCGAGATGCAGCTGCGCCGACTGGCCGCCCTGGAGCGCCAGAAGATCGTCCAGGAGCACGACGAACTCCAGGCGAAGATCAACGAGTACAACGAGATCCTCGCCTCCCCGGTCCGCCAGCGCGGCATCGTCAGCGAGGAGCTGGCGGCGATCGTCGAGAAGTACGGCGACGACCGCAAGACCAAGCTGGTGCCCTACGACGGCGACATGTCCATCGAGGACCTGATCGCCGAGGAGGACATCGTCGTCACCGTCACGCGCGGCGGTTACGTCAAGCGCACCAAGACGGACGACTACCGGGCCCAGAAGCGCGGCGGCAAGGGCGTCCGCGGCACGAAGCTCAAGGAAGACGACATCGTCGACCACTTCTTCGTGTCGACCACGCACCACTGGCTGCTGTTCTTCACCAACAAGGGCCGCGTGTACCGCGCGAAGGCCTACGAGCTCCCGGACGCGGGCCGGGACGCACGCGGCCAGCACGTCGCCAACCTGCTGGCCTTCCAGCCGGACGAGGCGATCGCCGAGATCCTCGCGATCCGCGACTACGGGGCGGCGCCGTACCTGGTGCTGGCCACCAAGGCCGGCTTGGTCAAGAAGACGCCGCTGAAGGATTACGATTCGCCTCGCTCCGGCGGTGTGATCGCGATCAACCTCCGTGAGCGGGAGGACGGTTCCGACGACGAACTGATCGGTGCGGAACTCGTCTCGGCCGACGACGATCTGCTGCTGATCAGCAAGAAGGCACAGTCGATCAGGTTCACCGCCACGGACGACAGCCTGCGCCCGATGGGCCGTGCCACCTCGGGTGTCAAGGGCATGAGTTTCCGTGAGGGCGACGAGCTGCTCTCGATGAATGTTGTTCGACCCGGTACGTTCGTGTTCACTGCCACTGACGGCGGGTACGCGAAGCGGACCGCCGTCGACGAGTACCGCGTCCAAGGTCGCGGCGGTCTCGGCATCAAGGCCGCCAAGATCGTCGAAGACCGTGGTTCGCTCGTCGGCGCGCTGGTGGTCGAGGAGACCGATGAGATCCTCGCCATCACGCTGGGCGGCGGTGTGATTCGTACGCGAGTCAACGAGGTCAGGGAGACGGGCCGTGACACCATGGGCGTCCAACTGATCAACCTGGGCAAGCGCGATGCCGTCGTCGGCATCGCACGTAACGCCGAGGCGGGGCGGGAAGCGGAGGAGGTCGACGGCGACGTTGCCGAGGCCGACACCGCCGAGGACGCCGCGACCAGCGGCACGGACGAGGGTGAGTCGCCCTCGGCCGAGTAGCACGAGGAGTGAGTCATCGTGAGCGGAGCCACGGGCGCCGGTTCGGTCGGTACGTCGGCCGGCACCTCTGCCGGCAAGGAAACGGACGACGGCGGCCGTGGCTCCGCCACGGGGGCGAAGGCCGCGCGTACGACCGACGCGCGGGGCGCCGACGGCCAGGCGCTGGACACGCACACCACGCAGTTGAAGCCGGTCAAGGCGTCTTCGGCCGACTCGCCCTCGCCCGACGGACAGGGATCGCAGGGATCCCGAGGGGG
This sequence comes from Streptomyces sp. NPDC017936, assembly GCF_044328485.1. NCBI lineage: Bacteria > Bacillati > Actinomycetota > Actinomycetes > Kitasatosporales > Streptomycetaceae > Streptomyces > Streptomyces sp. NPDC017936. Next base: position 235,912 of record NZ_JBIRHK010000012.1, read on the forward strand.
AACCGTGACGGACACCCGAGGACCGCAGACCCAGCAGGGGGTCTCCCCGCTGCCCGGCGAGCGGCAGCCGCAGCAGCCCTCCGGGCCGTACCACCCGCCGCAGGCCTACCCGGCGCAGGACGGCGCGGCCGGCGCGGTGCGCCGTCCGCGCACCGGCGCCCGCACCACGCCCCGGGTGCGCAAGGCGCGGCTGCGGGTGGCCAAGGCCGACCCGTGGTCGGTGATGAAGGTCAGCTTCCTGCTCTCCATCGCGCTCGGCATCTGCACGATCGTCGCGGCCGCCGTCCTGTGGATGGTCATGGACGCGATGGGCGTCTTCTCGACGGTCGGCGGCACCATCTCGGAGGCGACCGGCTCGAACGAGTCGAACGGCTTCGACCTGCAGGCCTTCCTGTCGCTGCCCAACGTCCTGATGTTCACGTCGATCATCGCGGTCATCGACGTCGTCCTCGCGACGGCCCTCGCGACGCTCGGCGCGTTCATCTACAACCTCTCCGCGGGCTTCGTGGGCGGCGTCGAGCTGACGCTGGCCGAGGACGAGTGAGCTGCGGCTGAACCCGCCGGACCCGCTCCCCCGCCTATCGATTTTGGGACTGCGCTGGTCGTGCGCTAATCTTCAGGAGTCAGCGCGCGGGACACACACCGCAGAGCGCGGCGGGGCTATAGCTCAGTTGGTTAGAGCGCATCCCTGATAAGGATGAGGCCACAGGTTCAAATCCTGTTAGCCCCACCAGCACGAAGACCCCCGGTCCGGATGGACCGGGGGTCTTCGGCGTGTGGGCTGTGGGCTCACGGGGTCCGCGTATCGGTGGGCCGGGGGCGTGGAGCGGGTGTTCCGGGACGTCGGTCCGCGCGGGGCGGCGAAAGGCCCGGTCGCCGGCGACGGGGGATGCGCCGGCGGCCGGGCCATGGCCAAGGCTAACAAGGCCGGTTGACCGGAGGGAGGGGACCGCTCGGACGCGCCGGGACGTTGTGGCGCGGATCACTTCGCGGTCACTGGTCGCAGGGCGGCTCGTAGGAGAGACGGGGCAGGTACTCGTGCCACACGTCGCGGGTCAGGACGCCCCGGGTGGTCGAGCAGATGTGGCGGATGGCCCGGTCGACGTCGAGGTTCCAGAGCCGGACGGTGTCCGTGCCGCTCGACACCCCGAGCATGCGGCCGCGGGGGCTGAAGGACAGGAAGTTGCCCGTCCTGGCGTTCGGGCTCATCGACTGGCCGATGGCGGTGGCGTCCGCGGGGTCGGCGACGTTCCAGAGGCGGACCGTGTTGTCGTGGCCGCCGCTGGCCAGGGTGCGGCCGTCCGGGCTGAACGTCACGGACACGACCGCTTCGGTGTGGCCGGTGAGGGGCGCGCGCACCGCGGTGGCCGCACGGGGGTCGGTGACGTTCCAGAGGCGGACGGTGTCGTCGTCGCCGCCGCCGGCCAGGGTGCGGCCGTCCGGGCTGTAGGCGAGGGTGTTGACCGGGCCCCGGTGGTCCGTGAGGGGGGCGCCGAGGAGCGCGGGGCGACGGGGGTCGGTCACCTTCCACAGGCGGATCGTGCCGTCCGCGCTGCCGCTGGCGAGGGTGCGGCCGTCCGGGCTGAAGACCAGGGCGTTGACGTAGCCCTTGTGGCCGGTGAGGGGGGCGCCGTGGGGGAGGGGGTGCGACGGGTCGGTGACGTTCCAGAGCCGGAAGGTGCGGTCGTCGTGGGCGGTGGCGAGGGTGCGGCCGTCCGGGCTGAACGCCAGCGCTTCGGGGCCCATGAACCGGGTGCCCAGGACGAGGGGCGGCCCGTAGGAGAGGGGCCGGGCGGGATCGGCGACGTTCCACAGGTGGACCGTCCGGCCTCCCGTGAGCACCGCGAGGGTGCGGCCGTCCGGGGAGAACACCAGCGAGCGCTGGCCGTCGTCCCCGGGCATGAAGGGGGCGTTCAGCAGGACGGGCCGGTCCGGGGCCTCCACGTTCCACAGCCGGACGCTGCCGTCGCGCGCCGCCGTGGCCAGCACCCGGCCGTCGGGGCGGAACGCTCCGCTGCGGCCGATCATGTCCGACGTCGGGATCGACCACAGCCGCACCTTGCTGTCGCCGTTCCCGGTGGCGAGGGTGCGGCCGTCCGGGCTGAAGCCCAGGGCGTACATCTCACCGCTGCCCCCGGCCAGGGGCTCACCGATCTGGGACGGGTACGCGGGATCGCTGACGTTCCACAGGCTCGCCGTGCTGTCGGCGCTGGCGGCGGCGAGCAGGGTGCCCTCGGGGTTGAAGGCCACCGACCAGACGGGGGCGGTGTGGCCGGTGAGCGGCGGGCCGAGCTGGGCCGCCCGGCGCGGCTCCGTCACCTTCCACAGGCGGACGGTGTCGTCCGCGCCGCCGCTGGCCAGGGTGCGGCCGTCGGGGCTGAAGGCCACGGAGTGCACCAGGTCCGTGTGGCCGGTCAGGGTGCGCAGGGGCTCCGGCCGCTCCGGCGCGTCCACGCCCCACAGCCGGACCGTGCCGTCGTCGCCGGCGCTCGCCAGGGTCCTGCCGTCGGGACTGAACGCCACCGAGCGCACGGCGGCGGTGTGGCCGGCGGCGGTGCCGAGCGCGGCGGGGCGGCGGGGGTCGGCCGTGTCCCACAGCCGTACGGTGCGGTCCTCGCCGGCGGAGGCCAGGACGCGCCCGCCGGGCCTGAAGGCGAGCAGGTAGATCGTGCCCTTGTGGCCGGTCAGCGGCGCCCCGAGCGGCCGGGGGCGGGCGGGGTCCCGGACGTCCCACAGCCGGATCGTGCCGTCGTCGCCGGCGCTGGCGAGGGTCCGTCCGTCCGGGCTGAAGACCGCGCTGCTCACCCAACTGGTGTGGCCGGTGAGGGGCTTGCCCAGGGGTTCGGGGCGGGCCGGGTCGCTCACGTCCCACAGCCGCACGGTGCGGTCGTAGCCGGCGGTGGCCAGGAGGTGTCCGTCCGGGCTGAACGAGGTGAGGTAGACGGCGCCGGTGTGGCCGAGGAGCGGTGTGGCGAGCGGTGCGTTGACGATCGAGATCAGCCGGTTGGCCGTGCCCGCGTCGTCGGGCCGCAGGCGGTGCGCCACCAGGTCGAGCTGGGCGGAGAGCGAGGGGTCGGTGTACTGGACGCGGTCGGCCTCGGCGACCACCTGCTCGAACACGGCGTCGTTGCGCTGCTGCCACGCCACGACCGCCGCTCCGGAGGCCAGGAGCGCGAGGACCACCAGGGTCGCCACCGCGGCCCGGCCGATCCACACCGTGCGTCTGCGCAGCCTGACCGAGGCGGCCAGGAAGTCCACCGCGCTGCGGGTCAGCGAGGTGTCGCCGGCGGACCTGGCCCAGGCGCGGGCCTGTTCCAGCCGCGAACCGCGGTAGAGCAGCGACGCGTCGCGGTGCGAGCCCTCCCAGGCCCTGCCGTCCTCCTCCAGGCGCTGGCGCAACAGGTTGCCGTTGCGGTCCTCGTCGATCCAGTCGCGCAGCCGCGGCCAGGCGTGCAGCAGCGCCTCGTGGGTGATCTCCACGGTCTCCGCGTCGAGCGTCACCAGCCGGGCGCGCACCAGCGCTTCGAGGGACTGCTCCGTCTTGCCCGGGTCGGTCGACTCCGCCGTCAGCCGGCGCCGGGTCCCGCGGCGACGGGTGGCCTGGGCGTCCTCGCTCAGCCGGACCAGCCGCAGCAGGAGCAGCCGCGCGGCCGTACGGGCCGCCGGGTCGAGACCGGACCAGGCGCGTTCGGCGGTCGCCGCGACCGCCCCCTGGATGCCGCCGGCCGCCCGGTACCCGGCCAGCGTCAGCCGGCCCGCCTTGCGCCGCTGCCAGGTGGCGAGCAGGGCGTGGGAGAGGAGCGGCAGCACGCCCGCGCCGTGCGCGCCGCGCGGGCCGTCGGCGCCGACCTCACGGACGATCAGTTCGACGAGGCCCGGCTCGAGTTCGAGTCCCACGGCCTTGGCGGGGCCGGTGACCGCTTCCCGTAACTCCGCGGAGGTCAGTGGCCCGAGCACCATGTGCCGGTGCTGCAGCGCGTCGGCCAGTTCGGGATGGCCCAGGCACTGCTCGTAGAAGTCGGCGCGGACGCCGAGGACGACGAGGACGGGGGCCGCCTCGCCCGGGGCGGCGGGGGTGCAGGCGGCGTGGAGGAGCTGGATGAAGGCGCGCCGCGTCCCCTCGTCGGGGCAGAGAGTGAACGTCTCCTCGAACTGGTCGACGATGACGACCGGCCGGGCGGGGCGTTCGGAGGCGGTGGCGTCCCCGTGCGCCCAGGCCGTGAGGGCGGCCCGGACCGCGTGGGCGAAGCCGGTGGTGCCGGGGGACTCCGCCTCCGTGCCGCCGCCCTCCGCGGCACCGGCCGGGGGGACGGGCGCGGGGGCGGTCCCGGTGAGGACCCGGGCGAGTTCCGGGATCGCGCCGGCCAGTTCCGCCAGCGGATCGGCCCCCGGGACGAGCTGGAGGACCGTGCGGGCCGGGCCGTCCTCGTCCCCCGGCGGGCCGCCGCGCAGTGCGGGCACCAGGCCCGCGCTCAGCAGGGAGGACTTGCCCGCGCCCGAGGCGCCCACGAGCATCACCAGGCCCCCCGTCGCCTCCGCCGCGTGGAGCTGGGCGACGAGCGCCCCGGTGCTCCGCTCCCGGCCGTAGAACCACCGGGCGTCCTCCTGGCGGTAGGACGCGAGGCCCCGGTAGGGGCACACGCCCCCCGGGACGGGCGGGGACCCGCCCGGGAGCCTCTCCTCGCGGGACGTCTCGGTGTCGCCGGCCGGGTCGGCCAGCGCGCGCTCCCAGAGGCGCTGCCACGAGGCCAGGTCGTACAGCCCGGCGGAGACCGGTACGGGGCGCAGCCGACGCGCGTCGGGGATGAGGACGTGCAGTACGGCCGCGAGGGCGGGGAACTGCGCGGGTACGTTCCTGGCGCGTCGCCAGTCGCTGATCCGCTGGGCGGACACCCGGACGGGACGCCCGCGTTCGTCGACCCGCTGGAGGCGGGCGACCGCCTCGGACACGCGCTTGAGGGGAGGGTTGCCGGCCTCCCTGTACAGCAGCGCGAGACGTTCCGCGAAGGCTGTCCGTGCCCCTGAGCCGGAACTCAAGGTCCCCACCCCTTTGCTTCCCGCCGCCGCATCCGGTCCGGAAAACTCACCTTATACGGCTGACCTGCGGCCGAGCCGGTGACCGGACGCCGGAACCTCCTCGGCACGGGCCGGTGACTGGCAGGATCCCGTCGCAGTCACGCACCACCCGGGCGTCGCCCGAACAGGCCACCAGCACCGCGCTTGGAGACAGCTCATGGCGCCGAATGTTCCCGGCCGACTTCCGCCGGCCTTCCCGGACGGTCGCGACGCTTCCGTCACCTGATCGCGCGGGGACCCGCGCGGCAGCGTCCGGTCGGGCCGCTGTCGCACCGCCCACGGGTTCCCCGCCCGTCTCGGTCCATGCCTCACGGCACGGACCGACGCCACTCGCACCGTTCGGCAGCGGTCCGCACGAGGGGAGGGACCGGTGCCGAACGGTGCGGCGTGCGGGAAGGCGCCGGGCGGACGCGGGGGACGCGTCGTCCCGAACGGCAGACGGCAGACGGCGGGACGGCGGCGGTTCGCCGTGCCGGGGCCGCGGGCCGGTTGGGCGGGTCGCGCGAAGGGCAGTCACGTCCTGACGGTTGCTCGGTGCGTGTCGCGACGGGAGTGCAGATGAGGATCTCCGTGGACCCCGACCGCTGCTACGGGTCCGGTGAGTGCGCCTACCGGTTGCCGTCCGTCTTCACCGAGGTCGACGGATACGGCGCGGTCGTCCCGGGGCGCGAGGACGCGGGCGACGACCCGCGGGTGCGGGAGGCGGCCGAGAGGTGCCCGTCCCAGGCCATCACCATCGGCTAGCCGTCAGCGGCGCGCGAGCGTCCGTCGGCGGGCGACTCCCGGGCGCGCGGCCCCTGGACGGCTTCCGGCCGCCCGAGGGGGCGGGGCCCGGCGGGGGACGCCGTGCGGCCGGTCGCCCGGGTCTTCGTCGTTCACGTCGTGCGGGTCGGGCACGGGGGGCTCACCGATGTGTCGTCCGGCGTTCTTCGTCCGGTGCGGTCCGGTGCGGTCCGGTGCGGTCCGGTGCGGTCCGGTGCGGTCCGGTGCGGTCCGGTGCGGTGCGGTGCGGTGCGGTGCGCGGCCGGCCGACGACCACGGCTCGGCCTGAGGTCGGTCAGGGCGTCCCGCCCGGCGGGACCGGTCGCGGCGAAGGCCCGGGGGCTCCTCGCGGAGCTTCCGGGCCTGCTTCGTTTCGCGCTGTGCTCGAGTCGCCGTTACGTCGTGTCGGTGCCGGATCCTCAGCGTTGGGGCGGGATCGATGGGGCGGGCTCCTCCGGTGCGGGCTCGCTGTCGCAGTCGCCCTGGAGGTGGTCGGCGGATTCCTCCTCGGGCAGGGGACGGGCGCGGCAGCTGGGGGACTTGCCGTGCGCCTCGGCGCGGATGCGTTGCTTCATCGTGGGAGGCAGAGACCGGGCGAACAACCGGGCCCAGGGGGACTCCGGCACGATCGGGTGGACGGTGTTGCCGTTGCTGTCGCTGTTGCGCGTCGGCTCGGTCCGTGCCACCGCCGTCGTGGCGGTCGTCGTGACGAATCCGAGTGCGGCGCACAGGGCGAGGAAGGCGGTGACGATGGTGGTCCACAGCTTCATGACCCGGTTCTCGGCCAAGTCCCCTCACTTTCGGGTCGGGCGATTTGCGTACTTTGCCCATCATGTGTACGGGGCTCGGGATGTGGTGGACCGACGCTCGCCACGGGGGGATGTTCGGATGAACACCACTCGGATGGGCGCAAGAAGGGAGAAAAATACCGAAAGGGGATCGAGTGGGGCGAAGAGGGCTCCGTGGCGGTGTGATCACCCTCTGGTCGGAGAGCCCGACCCGCTTCGTCCCCGGCCCCTCACCGCGCCGTCGAGGGCGGGAGCCGAGGGGCCGACGCAGGTCACCGATCGATATCGGTCGGTGTGTATAGTCGGGCGCCAGAGGTCCCCTACGTCAAGGAAAGACGAGGTCGCGCGGTGAAGAAGCTTCTCCTGGTCGCACTGGCCGCCATCGGCGGGCTCCTCGTGTACCGCCAGATCCAGGCGGATCGCGCCGAGCAGGATCTGTGGACGGAGGCGACCGACTCCGTGCCCACGGGTTCGTGAGGACAGACACCGGAAACCGAACAGACCCCGGCCGCCGTGTGCGGCCGGGGTCTTGTGTTGCTCCCGGGTCTCGTGTTGTGTGCGGGTCTCGTGTTGCGTGCGGCGCCCTTCCCGGATAGAGGGGTGTTCCGGACGCTCGTACGGATCGCGGGGGCGGTGCGCGGGCCGGCGGGGCAGGATGGGCCCCGGCCGGGTCCGGGCGGACGGGCCGTGCCGGGTCCGGGCAGGACCGGGTGCCGGTGAGGGCGAGGGGGCGTGGGATGGGCCGGCGTGCGGAGCGGTGGGCCGCCAGGCCGAGGGCCGTCGTGAGGGTCACCGCCGTGGCGGCGGCTGCCGCCGTGTCCTGCGTGGCGTTCCCGGGAGCGGTCGCCGTGGCGGCCGTCCCCTCCTACGGCTTCGCCGGCGACGCCCGGAGCGTCACGGCGGCCACCGGCACCGGCGACGCCGAACGCCTGACTCCCGGCACCGTCTACCGCAGCTCCTTCACGGGCCGCGAGAAGGCCTTCTACCGCCTCGAACTCGACGACGCCTCGACCGCGTACGTCTCCGTCACGGCCGTCCCCCGCTCCGGCGCGGCGCTCGGCAGCGGTGACGGGATCAAGGTCTCCGTCCAGAACGCCGACGGCGTCCGGTGCTCCTCCGACTCCGTGACGGTCGGGGCGTCCCGCAGCCCGCGTCCGCTCACGGCCTGGGGCGCGCGGGAGATCCGGGCCGGCAAGCAGCTGTGCCAGGAGGCCGGCACGTACTACGTCGTCGTCCAGCGCTCCGGGTCGGACGGCGACTCCGACCGGCCCTGGGAACTGGAGCTCGCGCCCGCCGGCGAGCCGCCCCTGGAGAAGGCCGGCCCGACGGACGCGCCCGGAACGGGGACCCCCGCCACCCCCGCGCCCTTCGCCGGAGAGGCCGTGACCCGCCGGGGCGGCGAGGGCTTCGCCGGGGCGACCGCCCTGCGGCAGGGCGTCTGGCGCGACGACATCACCCCCGGCCAGACCCTCTTCTACAAGGTGCCCGTCGGCTGGGGGCAGCAGCTGTCGGCCACCGTCGACCTGGACAGCGCGGAGAAGGACACCGGCTTCGTGGTGCCCGCACTGGAGATGACCCTCCACAACCCGGTGCGCGCCGAGGTGGTGGACACGGACATCGGCTACGGCGGCCGGCAGACGTCGGCCTCCCTGGCCCCGCTGCCGCCGGTCCGGTACGCCAACCGCTACGCCCCCGCCGGCCCGGCCGGGAACCTGCGGTTCGCCGGCTCGTACTACCTCGTGCTCCACCTCTCCGCGCGCGTCGCCGACCGCTTCGGGGACGGGCCGTACGGCGTGAAGCTCCGGATCCGGGTCGACGGAGCCGTGGAGTCCGGGCCGGGGTACGCCGGGCAGCCGCAGCCGCGGGGCGTCTTCGACGCCGACACGACGGGCGGACAGGCCGTGACGGGCGGCGAGGTGTCCGGCGGCGGGGGGAGCGGGACCGGGGCGACCGGGGGCGGCGGCACCGCGATGAAGGCGGTGGCGGCGGGCGGTATCGGCACCGGCAGCGCACTGCTCCTGGTGCTCGGCGTGTGGACGGTCACGGCCCGGCGCCGTGCCGCCGCTCAGATGCGCGCCAGCGCCCAGAACCCCACGGCGTAACAGGCCAGCGCCAGCAGCAGCAGCGGCAACGCGACCTTGACCGGCGGGCCGGGCCGGCGGGCGGCACGGACCCGGCGGTGCCCCCGGCGGACCCCCTCGGGCCCGCCGGTCGCCGTGGACGCGGGGGACGGCTGCTCGGGGGACGGTGGCGGGGAGCAGGCCGGTGAGGAGGACGGGGCCTGCGGGTCCTGGGCGGTGTACGAAGCGGTGGACGTGCCGGCCCGCTGCTCGCCGGGGCGCAGCGCGTAGGGCGGTTCGTACGGGCGGACGGGGGCCCGGGGCGGAAGCGGAGGGGGCGCGGGCGCGCGGCCGGGCACCGGGGTGTGCGTCGTGGGCCGCGGGGGCGGGAGGTGGAAGCTGCCGGTGTCCGACATGGACGGCGCGGGCGCGGCGGACGGGTGGGGCGGCACGGGGACCGCCGACGGGGGCGTCGGGTGCGTGGACCGGCGCGGGTCGCCCGGCGCGGAGTCCGGCCCCGGACGCGGGACCGAGTCGGCACCCGTCCCCGGACCGGACGACAGGGATCCGGAGACCACGGAGCCCGACTGCGGGCCGCCGTGGGCCACGGAGCCGTGTCCCACGCCCGGGGTCCTCGGCCCCGGACCCGCGCCGGAAGCCGTCGGGTCCGGACGCGCGCTGCCGGAGGGCACGGACCCCGTTCCCGGCCAGGCCGGGAGGGAGTCGGTGCCGGGGCCGGCGGGGGCGCGGGATCCCGTGTCCTGCCGCGGCCACGTGTGCTCACCGGTCGACGGCGACGGTTTCACCGTGATGCCCGGGGCGCGCTTCAGCGGCCCCTGCGGTCCGAACCCCGCGGGAAGCGGCCCGATCTGGTCGAAGATCTCGATCTGTTCCTCGTCGGGGCCTGGCGCGGGCAGCAGCTCCACGGCAGCGGCCAGCGCCTTGCGGGCTCCGGTGGCCGTGCGGAAACGGGCCGCCGGATCCGGCTGGAGCAGTGCGGCCACGATCTGCCACAGCGGCTCCGGGATCCCCTTGGGGGCCGGGGGAGTTCCGTGTTCCGCGAAGTACTGGACGAGCGCCTTGGCGTCCGGCTTGGCGCCCTCCAGCAGGTACAGCGCCACCAGGCCCACGGCGAACAGGTCGGCGGGGAAGTCGGGGTCGGAGCCCAGCATCTGCTCGGGCGCGAGGTAACCGGGCGTCCCCACCACGAGGTTGGTCTCGGTCAGGCGCGGTTCGCCCAGCCGCATCGCGATGCCGAAGTCGGACAGCCGCAGCCGGGGCCGGGCCGTCCCGGTGGCCTCCAGCAACACGTTGGCGGGCTTGATGTCACGGTGCACGACACCCTCCGCGTGGACCGCGGCGAGCCCGGACAGGAGTTGGTCGAGGAGGGTGCAGACGAACGCGGGCGGCAGCGGGCCGTAGTCGCCGACGAGGTGGACCAGCGAACCTCCGGCCACCAGGTCCATGGTGAACAGGACCTGGTCGTCGTCGGCGGCCCAGCTGGCCGGGGCGAGGACGTGGGGATGGTCGATCCGCAGCGCCTGCTCGCGGACGAAGCGCAACAGCGTGTGGGCGTCGCGCTGCTGGAGCACCTTGGCGGCCACATAACGACGGCGCCGGTGGTCCCAGGCACGCCAGACGGCGCCCACCCCTCCGCGGCCGATCGGGTCGGCGAGTTCGTACCGTCCGGCGAAGACCTCACCCATGGCAGTGCGTCGCTCCTCCCCCTGTGGTTTCCCCCGCTACCCCCTCGCTACCCCCGCGGTGAGCGTGTCGACCCCCCTGCCCGACCGCGATCGCCCCCACCGCCACCTCTTGCCGCTGTCCCCCCTGCTGTCGGCCCGGCTGCCGAACCCCCTTCGGTCACCGGGCCGGCGGGCTCAGTTCTGGTGGGACTGGTAGTGCGCGACCGCGTCCGAGGTGCGGCCGGCGCCGTACACCCGCAGGAACTCGGCCAGTTCGGGGTGGGTCGGGGCGAGGTTGTCGGCGGCGTCGATGATGTCGCCCGCGGCGGCCACCGAGCGCAGCAGCGACTGGATCTCGCGGACCACCCGCTTGACCGTGGGGGCCCCGGAGCCGCTCGTCGTCTGCGTGGTGTTGTTCAGCACCGAGCCCCCCTGCGACCTCCTGATCTCGTCCATGCGCTCGGTCGCCTCGGCGGCGCTGACACTGCCGTCGGCGACCTGGGCCGCCAGATCCTGGAGCAGTTGCACGCGCTGCACCACCGCCGGGTTGCCGATCTTCGCCCGCTGGCCGCTCATCAACTGCGACAGCATCGGCGCCGACAGACCCAGTACCCCCGCGAGACGAGCCTGGTTGAGGCCGAGGTCGTCGATCAGCCTACGGAAGAGCGCCCCCAGCGGCTCCCCGTACCAGTTCCGCTGCAGTTCCCGCGCTCTTGCGGTGGCTTCCTGCTGTGCGGCATCCATGTGCGTCTCCCCATCGCTTCCCCTGAAACCGCGGTTCGCTGTAGCGAACCCCGCCGAGCATCTTACGGAGCGTGGTCATCGACGGGGACCCCCAATCTTTTTGCGAGATCCGGGGGGTGACCCGGTACTCTGGTCTGCGGCGCCCGCCGGAGGTTCTCCTCCTGCCGGACGCCTCTCTTGAGGGGCCTTAGCTCAGTTGGTAGAGCGCTGTCTTTGCATGGCAGATGTCAGGGGTTCGACTCCCCTAGGCTCCACACCTCAGAAAGCCCCTCTGACCTGCGGAAGTGCAGGTCAGAGGGGCTTTCTGTGCAAGCAGGGGCAACGCCTCGGGCGTCGGGGGCACTTGTGCCGCGGAAACGCCCCTGCGGCCCCGGGAAGGGAGATCGCAGGGGCGTTTCACGTGAAACGCCGCCGCAGGGCTCCCGCACACGCGGTGTGCCCGTCGTCACGGCGTGTTGTTCTCGTGGCCGAAGGGGTGCGGATCAGCTGCGGTCCTCCCGGTTCGCGGCCTCCTCCTCGGCTTCCTTGGCCTGGACTTCGGGGTCCAGGGCGGTGGTGCCGCTGGTGCCGTCCACCGAGGCCAGTCCGCCGTCGGCGGGGACCTCCGTGGCGGCGGGCGGCTCGACCAGCCAGTCCGGGTTGGCCTGCTTGTCCCACCACTTCCAGGCCGCGAAAGCGCCGGCGCCCACGACACCCACCACGGCCAGGACCTTGGCGAGCTTGCCCGCCTTGGCCCGCCGCCGGTGCTTGCGCACCAGCCTCTGGACGTCCTTCGGCGTCACCTGACCGCGCAGCGCGGCCAGCGCGGCGGCGCTCCGGGCAGCGGCCTCGGTCTTCACGGGTCCGGCCGCGGCCATCGCCTGTTCGATCTTCGGCCGGGAATAGTCGGCGGCCTGCCGCGCGACCAGGCGCGTACGGAGTGCCGCTTCATGAGCGGCGTAGTCGACCTTCGGTGGGACGTGTGTCCGCGCCTGCTCCAGGCGGGGCGCGACGTGGGCGCCGTACTGGACGCGGGCCTGTTCGGCGGCCTGCGACACCTTGGGTGCGAGCCGTACGCGGGCCTCGTGCGCATAGAGCGCGGCCCTCTCCTTGGCCGTGTCGGCGTAGGGCGCCACCACTTCCGCGGCGTGCAGCACGCTGTCCTTTGCCGAGCCGGTCGCGGCGCGCACGCTGTCGATGCGGGTCACGGGTTCCTCCTCCTCGGTGGCGTACGGTATTTCGACTTTCCACCCTTTTACGGATCATGCCTGCCGACTGCCGGCGGGGCATTCTCGGACGGGCATACGGGTGCCGAACGTCCCGAGTCGTAGTGATCGGATACAAGAGGGGGTGAATACAGGGCAACGGGAGCTTGTCGTCGACAATGCCACGGATCGGCTCCGCCCGCTTCCGCCGCGGACGACTGAGTGCTTTTCCGTACGCGAAACGACCTGTTCCGGCGAGGGAAGAGGTCGTCGGGCGACGTACGGCACCGGGCGTGCGAGGATCGTGGGGTCACAGGAAGACAACGGAAGGCAGATCGTGGCCGAGCAGCTGTACGCCACCCTGAAGACCAACCACGGCGACATCGAGGTCCGGCTCTTCCCGGACCATGCCCCCAAGACGGTCAAGAACTTCGTCGACCTCGCCACCGGCGGACGCGAGTGGACCCACCCCGCCACCGGCGAGAAGTCCTCGGCGAAGCTCTACGACGGCACGGTCTTCCACCGGGTGATCAGCGGATTCATGATCCAGGGCGGTGACCCGCTGGGCAACGGCACCGGCGGTCCCGGCTACCAGTTCGAGGACGAGTTCCACCCGGACCTCCGCTTCGACAAGCCCTACCTGCTGGCCATGGCCAACGCGGGTCCGGGCACCAACGGCTCCCAGTTCTTCATCACCGTCGCCCCGACGGCCTGGCTGACCCGTAAGCACACCATCTTCGGCGAGGTCACCGACGCGGCGAGCCAGAAGGTCGTCGACACCATCGCCTCGACCCAGACCAACCCGCGCACGGACCGCCCGCTCAACGACGTCGTCATCGAGTCGGTCGTCGTCGAGAAGCGCTAGCAGCCCGGGAAGCGCCGGCCGGCAGGCGCCGGCGGCTCGACGGACGGTTCCGCCGGGAACCATGTGCCCCGCTCATCCGTATGGAGGAGCGGGGCAAAGCCTTGCATGACGACGACTCTGGGGGACCCCATGGACCAGGCGCCAGGCAGCCACCGGGACGACGCCCACAACGGCCTGCCCGTCTGCTACCGGCACGGCGACCGGGAGACCGGCGTGCGCTGCACCCGCTGCGAGCGTCCGATCTGCCCCGAGTGCATGGTCAGCGCGTCGGTCGGCTTCCAGTGCCCGGACTGCGTCCGCAGCGGCTCCGGCACGGGTCACGCGCCCTCGGCGTCGCGTCCGCGCACCCTCGCCGGCGGCACGGTGACGGAGGACCCCCGTCTGGTCACCAAGATCCTGATCGGCCTCTGCCTCGCCGCCTTCCTGGTCCAGCTCTCCGTCGGCGACAGCTTCACCAACCGGTTCGAGCTGTTCGGCCGAGCGCAGTTCTCGTTCTCCAGCCCGATCGAGGGCGTCGCGGAGGGCCAGTGGTACCGGCTGCTGACCTCGACGTTCCTGCACGGCGGTGTCCTCCACATCGTGTTCAACGTGCTCAGTCTGTGGTGGATCGGCGGCCCCCTGGAGCAGGCGTTCGGCCGGGCCCGGTACCTCGCGCTGTACGTCGTCTCCGGCCTCGCGGGCAGCGCCCTGACGTACCTGCTGGCCGCCCCGAACCAGCCCTCGCTGGGCGCCTCCGGCGCGATCTTCGGCCTGTTCGGCGCCACGATCGTCCTGATGCGCCGGATGCGCTACGACATGCGCCCGATCATCGCCCTGCTGGTGATCAACCTGATCTTCACCTTCAACCCCGGCTTCAACATCTCGTGGCAGGCCCACATCGGTGGCCTGGTCGCCGGCGTGGTCATCGGCTACGGGATGATCCACGCCCCGCGCGAGCGCCGCGCCCTGGTGCAGTACGGCACCTGTGCACTGGTGCTGGTGATCGCCGTGGTGATGACCCTCTTGAGGACTGCTCAGCTCACCTGAGCACCCTTGTTTCCACAGAGTGCCTGATTGTTTCCACAGAGTGCCCGATCTTGTGCACAGTGTGCGTGAACACCTGTGCCCCCTGTCTCCGGCCGGGCATGTGCCCAGGTCAGGCAGGGGGCGAACAAATTTGCGGCGGCCGGTGCGTCAGTCGTACCGGCGTCAACCCTCGACGGGTTATCCACAGATCGTCTTTCTTTTCCCCAGGCGGGGTGTGGAAATCCGTCGGAGCTGTGGATAACTCAGTGGGCACCGCTGGGAAGAGGTGCCTCCGCGGCTACTTCCACTGTGTGGAAACACCGAAGCCGGCGGCGATGAAGCCGAAGCCGACCACGATGTTCCAGTTGCCGAGCTGGTCGACGGGCAGGGAGCCGTCGGTCACGTAGAACACGACGATCCAGGCGAGTCCGATGAGGAACATGGCCAGCATCACCGGCGCGACCCAGGCGCGGCTGTTCAGCTTGATCGCGGTCGCCTGCTTCGACGGCGGCGGCGTGTAGTCGGCCTTCTTGCGGATACGTGACTTCGGCACGAGGGTCTCTCCTGTCGATGCGCTGCGTGGCCGCGCAGGGAACTGGGTCGGGCTCGGGGCAGCGTACAAGGGGACACTGAGCGCTCCCCCGGGCGTCCGTTAGCGTAGTGCTTCCACGGCGCCGAAGGAGATAAGGGTACGTTGAGCAATTCTGCCGACTCCCCCGGGACGGGTACAACGGGTTCTGCTCCCGTCGGCCGGTACCGCTTCCGGCCGGTCCGGGTGCTCACCGTGGGCGTCTTCGCCCTCGCGGGACTCATCTTCTTCACCAGCTTCGACACCGCCAAGGGCACCAACATCCGCACGGACACGTCCTTGCTGAAGCTCTCCGACCTCATCCAGGAACGCAGCCGCAAGAACGGCGAGCTGGACGAGTCCAACGCGGCCCTGCGGGACGACGTCGAGACGCTGGCCGAGGCCGACGACGGCAGCACCAAGGCCGAGGACGAGAAACTCGCCCGGCTGGAGGAGGAGGCGGGCACCCAGGCGGTCAAGGGCGAGGCGATCACGGTCACGCTCAACGACGCCCCGCCGAACGCCACCGCCAAGCTCCCCGGCTACCCCGAGCCGCAGCCCGACTACCTGGTCATCCACCAGCAGGACCTCCAGGCGGTGGTGAACGCCCTGTGGGAGGGCGGCGCCCAGGGCATCAAGGTCATGGACCAGCGGCTGATCTCCACCAGCGCCGTGCGCTGCGTCGGCAACACCCTGATCCTCCAGGGCCGCGTCTACTCCCCGCCGTACAAGATCCAGGCGGTCGGGGACCCGGAGAAGCTCCAGCAGGCGCTCGCGGACTCCCAGGCGATCCAGAACTACATGGTGTACGTCAACGTCTACGGTCTCGGCTGGAAGGTCACCGAGGACGGCACGGTGACTCTGCCCGGTTACTCGGGCACAGTGGACCTGCACTACGCGAAGCCGGTGGAACAGCCGGAGTAGCCGCAGTACCGCCTCACGGGAGCCGCCGGTGCGCGTGATCGTCCGGACCGTCAGCGAGCTGTGCGTCACCGTCGGCACCGTGCTCGTGCTCTTCTTCGTCTACGTGCTGTTCTGGACGGGCGTGCGGGCCGACCACGTGATGGACGACCAGGTCGACCGCCTGCGGGACCAGTGGGCGCGGCAGACCGCCCCCGCGCCCGGCGCCTCGGCGGGCCGGGCCCCGTCGAGCCCCGCGCCGCCGGCGCCGTACCGGAAGGGCGAGCCCTTCGCGATCATGTACATCCCGCGGCTCGGTTTCACGTGGAACAAGCCCGTGCTCGAGGGGACGTCCACCGGCACCCTGAAGAAGGGGCTCGGGCACTACGCGGGGACCGCGCGGCTCGGAGGGACCGGGAACTTCTCCGTCGCCGGGCACCGCCGCACCTACGGCGACCCCTTCAAGGACTTTCCCCGGCTCGGGCGCGGTGACGCGGTGGTGCTGACGGACGGGACGACCTGGTTCACGTACCGGATCGATCAAGGGCCCTACAAAACACTTCCCACGGACGTCGAGGTGATCGACCCTGTCCCACGTATGTCGGGGTACACGCGTCCCGGACGCTATCTGACGCTGACCACGTGCGATCCCGAATGGGGGCACAGTCACCGGCTGATCGTCTGGGCGCACCTGGACTCCACGCAGCCCGTGGAGGCAGGAGAACCGGAGGCTCTGCGCCGTTAGTCTGGTGCGGTACGGCGTGAGTCTGGTGCCGTGGTGCGACGGAAGGGACGGCATGTACGGCTGGATCTGGCGGCATCTGCCGGGAAACGTCTTGGTGAAGGCGCTGATCTCGATCGTGCTGATCCTGGCCGTCGTGTACGTCCTGTTCCAGTACGTCTTTCCGTGGGCCGAACCGCTGCTTCCCTTCAACGATGTGACGGTGGACAACCAGTGAGCGCGCGCATTCTCGTCGTCGACAACTACGACAGCTTCGTCTTCAACCTGGTCCAGTACCTGTACCAGCTGGGCGCCGAGTGCGAGGTCCTGCGCAACGACGAGGTCTCCACGGCCCACGCCCAGGACGGCTTCGACGGGGTGCTGCTCTCCCCCGGCCCGGGCACGCCCGAGCAGGCCGGTGTCTGCGTCGACATGGTCCGCCACTGCGCGACGACCGGCGTGCCCGTCTTCGGCGTCTGCCTGGGCATGCAGTCGATGCAGGTGGCGTACGGCGGTGTCGTGGACCGGGCGCCGGAGCTGCTGCACGGCAAGACCTCGCTGGTGGAGCACGAGGGCCGGGGCGTCTTCGCCGGGCTGCCCTCGCCGTTCACGGCGACCCGCTACCACTCCCTGGCGGCCGAGCCGGCGACGGTCCCGGACGAGCTGCTGGTGACCGCCCGCACGCACGACGGCATCATCATGGGCCTGCGCCACCGGGAACTTCCCGTCGAGGGCGTGCAGTTCCACCCCGAGTCGGTGCTGACCGAGCACGGGCACCGGATGCTGGCCAACTGGCTGGTGGAGTGCGGTGACGAAGGCGCCGTGGCGAGGTCGGCGGGGCTGGCCCCGGTGGTGGGCAGGGCCACGGCGTGACCGCGCTGCGCCCCGAACGCGAGGATCTGTACGGCGGCGCGCCGTACGAGCCTCCCCTCGACGAGGAGACGGTGGCCCTGCGGATACCGCAGTCGCCGGATTCCGTGTTCGGCGGCGCGTCCATATCGGCTTCTGGGGCCCCGGCAGCCTCTGGTGTCACTCGACCCCCAGGGGGCGGCCGAGCGGCCCGCAGGAAAGCCGCCAAGCGCCGTCACGGCCGCCGTGGCGCCGACGCGGAGGCCGCCCGCCCGGCCCGGGGCGGGTCGGCGGCCCCGGCGGAGGCGAGGCCGCTCTCGCGGGTGGAGGCCCGCCGGCAGGCGCGGGCGCGCAGACCGGGGGCGGCCGTGGTCGCCAGCCGGGCCGTCGGCGAGGTGTTCATCACCACCGGTGTGCTGATGCTGCTGTTCGTCACCTACCAGCTGTGGTGGACGAACGTCCGCGCGCACGCGCAGGCGGACAAGGAGGCGAGCAGCCTCCAGAACGACTGGGCGAGCGGCAAGCGCAACCCGGGGACCTTCTCCCCGGGACAGGGCTTCGCCATCCTGCACATCCCCGAGCTGGACGTGGTGGTGCCGATCGCCGAGGGCATCAGCAACAAGAAGGTGCTGGACAAGGGCATGGTCGGGCACTACGGCGAGGACCCCCTGAAGACGGCCATGCCCGACGCGAGGACCGGCAACTTCGGACTCGCGGGCCACCGCAACACCCACGGCGAGCCGTTCCGGTACATCAACAAGCTGCAGCCCGGCGACGCGATCGTCGTCGAGACGCAGGACGAGTACTTCGTCTACAAGATGGCGTCGATGCTGCCGGTGACCTCGCCGAGCAACGTGAGCGTCCTCGAGCCCGTGCCGCCGCAGTCCGGATTCACCGGGCCGGGCCGGTACATCACCCTCACGACGTGCACACCGGAGTTCACGAGCAAGTACCGGTTGATCGTCTGGGGCAAGATGGTCGAGGAACGGCCGCGCAGCAAGGGCAAGCCGGATGCGCTCGTCGAGTAGGGGCAGATGATCGTGGCAGCGACCACCGACGGCACTGAGCACGCAGAGCACACCGACGCGTCCGCGTCACCGCCACCGCGCCGCCGGGGCGGCCGGATCGCCCTGGCGGTCAGTGTCTTCGGCGAACTCCTCATCACGGCCGGGCTGCTGCTCGGCCTCTTCGTCGTCTACTCACTGTGGTGGACGAACGTCCTCGCCGACCGCAAGGCGGACCAGCAGGGCGACAAGGTCCGCGACACCTGGGCCCAGGAGCACACCGGGCCGGGCGCGCTCGACGTCCAGGACGGCATCGGCTTCCTGCACGTGCCCGCGATGAAGAACGGCGAGGTCCTGGTCGAGAAGGGCACCTCCTCCAAGGTCCTCAACGACGGCGTCGCCGGCTACTACACCGACCCCGTCGAGGCCACGCTCCCCACGAGCGGCAAGGACGGCAACTTCGCCCTGGCCGCCCACCGCGACGGTCACGGCGCGAAGTTCCACAACATCGACAAGCTGGAGAAGGGCGACCCGATCGTCTTCGAGACGCGGGACAACTGGTACGTCTACACGGTGTACGCCGTCCTGCCCGAGACCTCGAAGTACAACGTCGAGGTCCTCGGCGCGGTCCCCGAGGAGTCCGGCAAGAAGAAGGCCGGCAAGTACATCACCCTGACCACCTGCACCCCCGTCTACACGAGCCGCTACCGCTACGTGGTGTGGGGCGAGCTGGACCGCGTGGAGAAGGTGGACGCGGACCGCACGCCGCCGGCGGAACTGCGCTGATCCGGGCCGGCGGACGGCGCACGACGCGCGGACGGCGCGGGCGGCGGGCCACGGGCGGAACGACGCGGTGGGGGGAAGCCGCGGGACGGGAAGACGAAACGACGTGGGGCCCTGCCGGATCGACCGGCAGGGCCCCACGTCGTGGCACGGGCGGTGCGGGCTAGCCGCTGGTTCCTCCGAAGAAGATCGTCCCGCCGTTGTTGTTGCCGCCGTTGTTGTTGCCGTCGTTGTTGCCGACGGCGATCAGGTTGACCGTCTGCCCCTTGTTCACCGTGCTCCCCGGCTGCGGGTCGGAGCTGATGACGGTGGCGTTGTCGTCACTCGATCCGCTGATGTTGCCGACGGTCAGCCCCGCGTCCGTGAGGGCCTTCTTGGCGTCCTTCAGCTTCATGCCCTGGAGGTTGCCCGGGACCTGGGTCTGGGTGCTCTTGCCGATCTGGATCTGGACCGTGGAGCCCTTGTCCGCCTGGGAGTTGGCGGACGGCGTGGTCTGGATGACCTTGCCGACCTGGTTCTGGTCCTGGGTGTCGACCTCGGTGCAGTTGCCGACCAGGTCGTTGGCCTCCATCTGCGCCTTGGCCTCGTCACAGGTCTTGCCGGTGACGTCCGGGACGGTCGCCTTCTCCTCCGCCTTGGCGATGGTGAGGGTGATCTTGGAGCCCTTCTCCACCTCGGTGCCGAGCTCCGGGTCCTGGGCCAGGACCGTGCCGGGCTCCTGCGGGGAGACCTCTTCCTTCGTGTCGACGGCGAACTGGTACTTGTCGCCCTCCAGCGTCGACTTCGCCTCTTCCAGGCTCTTGCCGGTGACGTTGGGCACGGCCACCTTCGGCGCGCCCGTCGAGACGGTGAGGGTGACGGTGTCGCCCTTGTTGACGTCGGCGCCGTTCGCCGGGTCCTGCTTGCAGACGTTGTTCGCCGGCTGGTCCTCGCAGGGCGCCTTCGTGACCTTCAGCTCCAGGTCGACGTTGGTGGCCATGGTCTGGGCGCGTTCCAGGGTCTGGCCCACGAAGTTCGGCGCCGCGAACGGCTTGTCCTCCGCCTTGCCGCTGAACGCCCACTTGCCGATCAGGATCGCGCCGACGAGCACCAGCACCGCCGCGACGACCAGCAGGACCGTCGAGGTGTTGGACTTCTTCTGGCGGCGCCGGTCGGGGCGGTCGTCGTAGCCGAAGCCGCCGTCGTCCGGGTTCATCGGGGGCAGCATCGAGGTGGCGCCGGCGTCCGTGGAGCGCAGGGCCGTCGTCGGCTGGTCGTCGGGGTAGCCGCCGTAGCCGACCGAGCCCATCGCCGCCGTGGCCGCCACCGGCTGGCCGTCGAGGCAGGCCTCGATGTCGGCGCGCATCTCGTCGGCGGACTGGTAGCGGTAGTTCGGGTCCTTGACGAGGGCCTTCAGCACGATCGCGTCCATCTCGGGCGTGATCTCGGGGTCGAAGACGCTCGGCGGCTGCGGCTCCTCGCGGACGTGCTGGTAGGCCACGGCCACCGGGGAGTCGCCGACGAAGGGCGGCCGGACGGTCAGCAGCTCGTACAGCAGGCAGCCCGTGGAGTACAGGTCGGACCGCGCGTCGACCTGCTCGCCCTTGGCCTGCTCCGGGGAGAGGTACTGGGCGGTGCCGATCACCGCGGCCGTCTGCGTCATCGTCATGCCGGCGTCGCCCATCGCGCGGGCGATGCCGAAGTCCATCACCTTGACCTGGCCGTTGCGGGTCAGCATGACGTTCGCCGGCTTGATGTCACGGTGCACGATGCCGGCGCGGTGCGAGTACTCCAGGGCCTGGAGGATGCCGATGGTCATCTCCAGCGTCCGCTCCGGCAGCAGCTTGCGGCCGGAGTGGAGCAGCTCGCGCAGCGTGGAGCCGTCGACGTACTCCATGACGATGTACGGGATCGAGACTTCGCCGATGTAGTCCTCGCCCGTGTCGTAGACCGCGACGATCGCGGGGTGGTTGAGCGAGGCGGCCGACTGGGCCTCCCGGCGGAACCGGGCCTGGAAGGAAGGGTCGCGCGCGAGGTCCGCGCGCAGTGTCTTCACCGCCACGGTGCGGCCCAGGCGGGTGTCATGCGCGAGGTAGACCTCGGCCATGCCACCACGGCCGAGCACGTGGCCCAGCTCGTACCGGCCGCCGAGGCGACGCGGCTCTTCCATAGCTACCTACCAGCCCTCTCCGTCGGTCCCGACCGGCACACGTGTGCGGTCGAAGGCTGCCGTCCGGGCATACCGTACCCGGACGGCGCTGCGTGACCTGGCCAAGCCCGTCACCCGATACAGGACCGGTATCGCAACGTGCACTGATGTGCAGGCAACGTGATCGGGGTCACTTCTTGCTGTCGATGACTGCCTTCATCACGGCCTTCGCGATCGGGGCCGCCAGACCGCCGCCGCTGATGTCGTCACGGTCGGCGGAGCCGTCCTCGACGACGACGGCCACGGCCACCGGCGCGCTGCCGTCGGACAGCTTCGCGTAGGAGATGAACCAGGCGTACGGCTTCTCGCTGTTGTTCAGGCCGTGCTGGGCGGTACCGGTCTTGCCGCCGACCGTGACGCCGGAGATCTTGGCGTTGCCGCCGGTGCCCTGCGGGTCGTTGACGACCGTCTCCATCATCTGCTGGAGCTTCTGCGCGGTCTCCGAGGAGACGGCCTGGGACAGCTCCTGCGGCTCGGTCGTCTCGATGGTGTCGAGGTTGGCGGCCTTGAGCTGGTCGACCATGTACGGCTTCATCAGCTTGCCGTCGTTGGCGATCGCGGAGGCGACCATGGCCATCTGGAGCGGGGTGGCCCGGTTGGAGGCCTGGCCGATGCCGTCCATGGCGTTCTGCGGCCGGTTGTCCTCGGGATAGACGCTCTCGGCGGCACGGACCGGGGTGTCCAGCTCCGCGTTGTTGTAGCCGAACTTCTCCGCCTGCTCGATCATCTTCTCGTTGCCGACGTTGTCGGCCATCTTCGCGAAGACGGTGTTGCACGACACCATGAGCGCGTACCGCAGGGTGGCGTTCTCGCACTCACCGTGCTCGTTGGTGAGCGGCGTGGTCGTCTGCGGCAGCTTGTACGGGTCCGGGGCGTCGGTGGCCTCGTCGATGCCCGACACCTCGCCGTTCTCCAGCGCGGCCGCCGCGGTGACGACCTTGAAGGTCGAGCCCGGCGGGTACGCCTCGCGCAGCGCCCGGTTCAGCATCGGGTTGTCGGGGTTGTTCTCCTTCTGGACGGCCTTCCAGGCCGCCGCGTCCTTGTCGGAGGCCCCGGCGAACTTCGACGGGTCGTACGACGGGGTGGAGACCAGCGCGAGGATCTTGCCGGTGGCCGGGTCGAGCGCGGCGACGGCGCCCTTCTTGTTGCCCAGGCCCTTGTAGGCGGCCTTCTGCGCGGCGGCGTTCAGCGTGGTGACGACGCTGCCGCCCTCCTTCTTCTTGCCCGTGATCATGTCGAGCGTGTTGCGGAAGAAGAGGCGGTCGTCGTTGCCGGTGAGGATGCCGTCCTCGAGCTTCTCCAGCTGGTTGGCGCCGAAGGCCTGCGAGGAGTAGCCGGTGACCGGCGCCCACATGGCGCCGTCCGTCCAGGTGCGCTTGTACTTGTAGTCGCCGCTGGTGACCTCGACCGACCCGGTGATGGCCTTGCCGTCGACGATGATGTCGCCGCGCGGGGTGGCGTAGCGCGCGATGTTGACGCGGCGGTTGTCGTCGTCCGTGGCCAGGTCGTCGGCCTTGGCGTACTGCAGCCAGTTGTCCCGGATGAGCAGCGTGAGGATCAGGAGTCCGCAGAAGATCGCGATCCGGCGCAGGGGCTTGTTCATGACGGGCGGACCACCTGGGTCATCTCGGCGTCGGGGTGGGAGGCGGGGGCGGGGGCCGGACGGCGCGCGGTGTCGCTGATTCTGATCAGGATGCCGATCAGGGCCCAGTTGGCGATCACGGAGGAACCGCCGTACGCCAGGAAGGGCATCGTCATACCGGTGAGCGGGATGAGGCCCATCACACCGCCGGCCACGACGAACACCTGGAGGGCGAACGCGCCGGACAGGCCGATCGCGAGCAGCTTGCCGAACGGGTCGCGCGCGGCGAGGGCGGTGCGCACGCCGCGCTCCACGATCAGGCCGTACATCAGCAGCAGCGCCATGACGCCGGCCAGGCCCAGCTCCTCGCCGAAGGTGGCGAGGATGAAGTCGGAGTTGGCGGCGAACCGGATCAGCTCGGAGTGGCCCTGGCCCCAGCCGGTGCCGAGGGTGCCGCCGGAACCGAACGCCCACAGCGCCTGCATCGCCTGCTCGGAGTGGCCGGCGACGCCCTGGCGGGAGAGCGTGTACTCCTTCATCGGGTCGAGCCAGGCCTGGACGCGCTGCTGGACGTGCGGCTCGAAGCTGGCCACGCCGACGGCGCCGGCCGCGGACATCAGCAGACCGAAGACGATCCAGCTGGTCCGCTCGGTGGCGACGTACAGCATGATGACGAACATTCCGAAGAACAGCAGCGAGGTGCCCAGGTCGGTCTCGAACACCAGGATCAGGATCGAGATGAACCAGACGACCAGGATCGGGCCGAGGTCGCGGCCGCGCGGCAGGTACAGCCCGAGGAAGCGGCGGCTGGCCAGGGCGAGCGCGTCCCGCTTGACCATCAGGTAGCCGGCGAAGAAGACCGCCAGCACGATCTTGGCGAACTCACCGGGCTGGATGGAGAAACCGGCGACGCTGATCCAGATCTTGGCGCCGTAGATGTTCTGGCCGAGGCCGGGCACCAGAGGGAGCAGCAGCAGGAACAGCGCGCCCAGCATGGAGATGTAGGTGTAGCGCTGGAGGACCCGGTGGTCCTTGAGGAAGATCAGCACCACGATGAACAGGGCGATGCCCATCGCCGTGTACATCAGCTGCCGGGGCGCGGCGGTGCCGGCCTGCTCGATGGACTGGAGCAGCTTCGACTGGTCCAGCCGCCAGATGGCCACCAGTCCGAGCCCGTTCAGCAGGGTGGCCAGCGGCAGCAGCAGCGGGTCGGCGTACGGCGCGAACTTGCGGACCACGAGGTGGGCGACGCCGGCCAGCAGGCCGAGGCCCAGGCCGTAGCTGAGCAGGCCGGACGGCACCTGCTCGTTGATGGCGAGGCCCACGTTGGCGTAGGCGAACACCGGGATGACGACGGCGAACACCAGGAGCGCGAGCTCGGTGTTGCGTCGGCTCGGGGTGCCGATGGAGCCGATCGTGGACGTGTGGTGCGTCGGCGTGTTGGTAGTACTGCTCATGGTGTGACAGGGCCTCTCACGGCTTGCCTACTGCTTACCGCACAGCGAGACGACCTTCTGCTCTTCCTCCGAGAGGGTGGGGCCGGGGCTGGGAGTGGCGGTCGCGGTTGCGGACGGGGACGCGGACACCGAGGGGCTCGGTGACGCCTTGGACGTGAGGGAGGTGGGAGTGGTTCCCGCGGTGCCTCCGGCCTCGGCCTCGCCGGTCTTGGGGGCCTTCCCGCTCCGGGCGGCCGTGGCCGCCTCCGCCCGCTTCCTGCACGCGGAGGCCTGCACGGCCAGATCGTCGATCTTCTTGCGGGCGCCGGCCAGGCTGCTCGCGGAAATCGTCGCCTCGACCTGCTTCTGCTGGTACTCGGGGAGGTACTTGAGTTCGATCTCGGGGTGGTCCTTCTCGACCTCCGAGAGCGAGACCCAGGCCAGGTCCTGGCTGATGCCGCGGTACAGCGCGAGGTGTTCGCCGTTGGGGCCGACGTAGTACTGCGTCTGCGTCCAGCGCCATCCGCCGTAGAGCCCGCCGCCGATGACGGCGAGCGTGAGGACGGTGTAGAAGGACCTCTTCAGCCACTTGCGGCCCTTGCGGGGCTTGACGAAGTCGTCGTCGGTGTAGTCGCCGAATCCCCCGGTGGGGATGAAACCGGTCACGTCGCCGGAGCCGGGCGGGCCGAACTCCCCGCCGCCCTGTCCGCGGCCCTGCCGGCCGAGGCCGGCGGCGCGTCCGGCCGGGGTCTGCATGATGCCGTTGTCGTTCAGCTGGTTCTGGTTCTCGGCGACGGCGCCGACCACGACCGGGGTGTCGGACAGCTGCCCGGCCAGGGTGTCGCCGGTGTCCAGGTCGAGGACGTCGGCGACGATGACGGTGATGTTGTCGGGTCCGCCGCCGCGCAGCGCGAGCTGGATCAGCTCCTGCACGGTCTCCTGCGGGCCCTGGTAGCTGGCGAGGGTGTCCTCGAGGGTCTGGTGGGAGACGACGCCGGACAAGCCGTCGGAGCAGATCAGGTAGCGGTCGCCGGCCCGGACCTCACGGATCGACAGATCGGGCTCGACGTGCTCGCCGCTGCCCAACGCCCGCATCAGCAGGGAGCGTTGGGGATGGGTGGTGGCCTCTTCCTCGGTGATGCGGCCCTCGTCGACCAGCCGCTGCACCCAGGTGTGGTCCTGGGTGATCTGCGTCAGCACGCCGTCGCGCAGCAGGTAGGCGCGCGAGTCGCCGACGTGCACCAGGCCGAGTCGCTGCCCGGTCCACAGCAGTGCGGTCAGCGTCGTCCCCATGCCCTCGAGCTGGGGGTCCTCCTCGACCATGGAGCGCAGCTGGTCGTTGGCGCGCTGCACGGCGGCGCCGAGCGAGGTGAGCACGTCGGAGCCGGGTACGTCGTCGTCGAGTGCGACGATCGTGGAGATCGCCTCGGAGGAGGCGACCTCACCGGCGGCGGCGCCGCCCATGCCGTCGGCGATGGCGAGCAGGCGCGGACCGGCGTAACCGGAGTCCTCGTTGCCCTCCCGGATCATCCCCTTGTGCGATCCGGCGGCGAAGCGCAGTGACAGACTCATGCCCACCTCGCCCGTCGGCCCCGGGTACAGCCGGTCGTGTCGAGCCACACTGCCCACCCTCCGGTCGGGAGCGCGCCGGGGCCCGGGGTGCCGGCCGCCGCCGCGTGCTCGCTCCGCTCGCGCTCACTCATGATGTAGCACTACTTCCGCAGCTCGATGACGGTCTTGCCGATGCGGATCGGCGCGCCCAGCTGGATCGGCATCGGGGTCGTCAGCCGCGTTCGGTCGAGGTACGTGCCGTTGGTGGAGCCCAGGTCCTCGACGATCCACTGGCCGTCGCGGTCCGGGTAGATCCTGGCATGGCGGCTGGAGGCGTAGTCGTCGTCCAGCACGATCGTGCTGTCGTGCGCGCGGCCCAGCGTGATCGTCTGGCCCTGGAGCGCGACGGTGGTGCCGGTGAGGGTGCCCTCGGTCACCACCAGCTTGGAGGGGGCGTTACGGCGCTGGCGGCCGCCGCCGGCCTGCTGGCGCTGCTGCGGGGGCGCGGCCTGCCGGGCGGCCTGCTGCTGGCGCCCGCTCTCCCGGCGCGAGCCGCGCTGGGTGACGCGCGTACCGAACAGGTCGCTGCGGATGACCTGCACGGCCACGATCACGAACAGCCACAGTACGGCCAGGAAACCCAGCCGCATGACCGTGAGGGTCAGCTCTGACATTGCCCCCGCTTCACCCTTCGGCTTGCCTATAGATAACGGTGGTGCTGCCCACGACGATCCGCGAGCCGTCGCGGAGCGTAGCGCGGGTGGTGTGCTGCCCGTCCACCACGATGCCGTTGGTGGACCCGAGGTCCTGGATCGTCGAGGGCGAACCGGTCCGGATCTCGCAGTGCCGGCGGGAGACGCCGGGGTCGTCGATCCGCACGTCGGCCTCGGTGCTGCGGCCCAGCACGAGCGTGGCGCGGGAGATCTGGTGGCGGGTGCCGTTGATCTCGATCCAGTGGCGGGTGCGGGACCCGGGCTGCGGGGCGCCGGCCAGGCCGCCGCCGGTGGCACCGGGGCGCTGGGCCCCCGCGGCGGGCGGGTAGCCGTAGCCGCCGGGGCGGCCGCCGGGCGGCGGGGAGGACGGCATGGGAGGGGCGCCGCCGGCGGGCGGGTAGCCGTAGCCGCCCGGACGCCGGCCGCCGGCCGCGGGCGCGCTCTCGGGCGCCTGCTGGCTGCTGGAGGAGGCGAGCGTACGGCTGCGCACCCGGTACAGGCCGGTGTCCAGGTCGTCCGCCTTCTCCAGGTTGACCTTGATCGGGCCCATGAAGGTGTAGCGCTGCTGCTTGGCGTAGTCGCGCACCATGCCGGCGAGCTCGTCGCCGAGCTGGCCGGAGTAGGGGCTGAGGCGCTCGTAGTCCGGCGCGCTCAGCTCCACGATGAAGTCGTTGGGCACGACCGTGCGGTCGCGGTTCCAGATCGTCGCGTTGTTGTCGCACTCGCGTTGGAGCGCTCCCGCGATCTCGACGGGCTGGACCTCGGACTTGAAGACCTTGGCGAAGGTGCCGTTGACCAGACCCTCGAGACGCTGCTCGAACTTCTTCAGGACTCCCATGGGGCACCTCCTCCGTCGTGACTTGCGTCCCGCGTCCTGCTGCTTACCTGGTACTGCTTACTGATCGTATCCACGCGCCGGTGAATCGGCTGGTTCCCCCTGTCGACCCCGTCGACCGGTGTCGACGCCCTCCTGCGCACCTGTCTTCCGCCCAGGATCGTAGAGGCGACCGAGGACCAGTGTCCCGCACCTGACTGCGGACCTCGCCCGGCTCCGGGGGAGACGGTCGTCATAGGTACGAGGTTGATACGTGAACTGGTCGTCGCCGAGACGTACGCGGGTTGCCGGACGCTTTCCGGTGTCCCCTGCCCCCGGGGAAGGGATGTGAACGCACCCTCGGCAGCGTGCTAATGTTCTGCATGTCGGAAGGCGCGGGGCCGAAAAGCCCACGAGCCGGAAGACACACCCAATGCGCGGGTGGCGGAATAGGCAGACGCGCTGGATTCAGGTTCCAGTGCCCGCAAGGGCGTGGGGGTTCAACTCCCCCCTCGCGCACAACGGAGCACCGTAGAAAGTGCCCCGGTCGCACCGACGAAACGGGCCCATCGTGATCACGATGGGCCCGTTTCGCATGGTTCGCGCAGGTCAGCGTGGGCTCTCGGGCTTGATGCGGCCTGCTGACATCAGCGTGAGGACCGCCGTCGGCCCGGTGTCCGCAGCGGTCGGTGAGGGCCGGCCCGTGAGGTGTTCGGGGGCCCGAGGTGTGATGAGTATCTCAGTTCGTGGTGGCGTGCCCCTCGGCGGCCCACGCCCCGACGGGCTCGGCCGGGCGGCGCCCGGGGCGGTCTCCGCGGAGGGCGAGCGCGGCCGGGCCCGGCCGGCCCGGCACGCCGCGGTGTCAGCGTCTGGCCAGTTCGAGCTCCAGCATCCACTCCACGACTTCCGTGTGGTGCCGCGCTTGTCGAGGGTCCGCGCCCCACACGTACAGGCCGTGTCCGGCCACGACCACGGCCGGCACGCGCGGATCGTGGGCGGCCTCCAGGCGGTCGCCGAGGACGGTCATGTCCTGGCTGTTCGCGATGACCGGGAGGATCACTTCCTCGGCGTGTGTCGGCCGGCCGATGCCCTTGAGCATTTCGAGGCCGCGGAGGACGACCCCTTCGGGGCAGCGCTCCGCGACGGCGACCGAAGCGATGGTGTGGACGTGCACGACGGCGTCCGCGCCGGTCAGCCGGGCGACTCGGGCGTGCAGCGCCGCCTCGGCCGACGGCCTGCCGCCGCTGACGGCGTTGCCGGCGGCGTCGACCAGGACGACGTCGCTCTCCGTCAGCTCTCCCTTGTCCATGCCGCTGGCCGTGACCGCGAGGCGCAGGGGATCACGGCTCGTCACCATCGAGAGGTTGCCGGAAGTGCCCCGCATCCAGCCGAGGGAGGCGAAGCGGGCCGCCTCGGCGGCCAGCACGGCCCCGGCCTCTGCCAGGCCGGGATCGAGGTCGGTCGCGCGTTCGGTCACCGTGGGTTCCTCGCATCGTCGGCATCGGCCGGGCTGACTCGGACATCGGCGAAGGACCCGACCTCGGGGTGACCCCCGGCGCCGTGCCGGTGGTACGGCTCGCCGGGACGGCGCACCCCCGCGGTGAGCCAGCCGGCCGCGCGAGCGGCGTCGAGTTCGGCCGGCCGGTCGGACAGGAACAGGATCCGGCCGGCGGGAAGGGCGAGGGCCGCGCCGATGGCCCGGTACGACTCGGGGGACTGCTTGGGACCGGCGTTCTCGGTGTCGAACAGGCCGTCGACGAGGGGCAGCAGGTCGCCACCGGCGCTGTGCGCGAACCAGGCGCGCTGGGCCGCCACCGAGCCCGACGAGTACACGTGGAGCCCTACGCCCCCGGCGTGCCAGAGACGCAGGGCGGGCGGCACGTCGTCGTAGAAGTGCGAGACCAGGTCGCCGCGCGCGAACCCCTCGGCCCATACGATGCCTTGGAACGTCTTCAGCGGCGTGACTTTGCGGTCCTCGTCCAGCCAGGTGTGCAGAGCCCTTTCGATGCGTGCCGCGTCCGCCTCCGGTTCCCCGAGCAGACGGCGTGTCTGGTCCATCGCCCGGCGTACGTCGGCTTCGTGGCTCCGTTCGTTCAGGAGCGTGCCGAACTGTCGCCGCGAGTACGGGTACAGCACTTCCGTCACGAACGCGGTGGCACTGGTGGTGCCCTCGATGTCGAGCACCACGGCGTCCGCTGCGAACGCGACGGTCACCCTTCCCGCTCCTCGGCGAAGCCGGCGCGGAACTCGTCGAAGTCGGGGAACCGGCGCGAGATGCCGGAGTCGGTGAAGTTGCCGATCCAGCCGTCTTCCTCGTGGAAGAACCGGATCGCGGTGAAGGAGGGCCGAGCACCCATGTCGAACCAGTGGGGCGTCCCCTTCGGAACCCCCAGCAGGTCACCCTTCTCGCAGTACACGGCATGGACCTCGCCGGCCAGGTGCAGGTAGAAGATCCCGGCTCCGGCGACGAAGAAGCGCACTTCGTCGTCGTCGTCGTGGGTGTGTTCGTCGAGGAACTTCTCCCGGGCCGCCCGGGCGCGGGCCGGCCAGTCGGGGTCGGTACCGGGGTGCAGGGAGACGACGTCGACGGTGACGAACCCCTCTTCTTCGGTCAGCTTCTCGATCTCGCTGCGGTACGCGGCGATGACCGTGTCGCTGTCGCCGTCCACCGGCACCTCGTGACGCACGGGCCACTGCTCGTAGCGCACCCGGAGCGGGGCGAGGGCGGCGGCGATCTCGGCCGGCTCGGACGTCTTGCGGAGGACGGTCTGCGGGCCGGAGTCCGGCCAGGTGATCAGTCGTGTCATTTCAGGCCCAAGGGGATGTGTGGGGACGAGTGGACGCGGGTTCCTGCAGGATGCTTCAGGGATCCCGTGAGTGATGCCCGGATCCGTGACCGGTCCCGGTCCGTCCGGGAGGCCGTACGCTCATGCCTGCTCCCCCTCGCCGTCCGTTTCCTTCACTTCGTGCAGGACCAGCAGCGGGTACCGGGAGAGTCGCTCGCTTCCTCCGAGCCCGGCCAACGCCACCGCCACCGCCAGGCCCGCGACCTGGGCACCGCCGGCCTCCACCAGGGCCGCCGCGGCCGAAAGGGTTCCACCGGTGGCGAGCAGGTCATCCACGCACAGCACGCGCTCACCGGAGGCGATCGCCCCCTCCTGGATCTCCAACCGGTCGGTGCCGTACTCCAGTTCGTACTCGGCCCCGTGCACCGGACCCGGCAGCTTGCCCGGCTTGCGGGCAAGGGTGAGCGGGACGTTCGCACGGACGGAGAGCGCCGCGCCGAGGAGGAACCCGCGCGCTTCCACGGCGAGGACCCGGTCGAAACCTCCGTCGAAGTGACGTGTCACGTGGTCGGCGAGTTCGGCCAGCAGACCAGGCTGCGAGTACACCCCCGCGAGGTCGCGGAAGACGATCCCGGGCCGGGGGTGGTCGGGGAAGGCGAGGAGCAGCCGTTCGATCCGGGCCGACAGCGGGGTCGCCGCGGTCGGGCCGGCTGATGTCCCGGGGAGCGCCGTGCCGGGGCGGAGCACCGTCCTCTCCTCGGACACGGTCGCGGTGACGAGGCTCGTGGGAGTGACGTCGAACGCCGGGTTGTAGACGCCCGCGCCGGCAGGTGCCACGGCTGTCCCCGCACAGTGGGTGACCTCGGTCGGATCGCGTTCCTCGACGATGATGGCCGATCCTTCGGGCAGGGACCGGTCCCAGGTGGATTCGGGGGCCACGACGAGGAAGGGAATCCCGTGGTGGGCGGCCGCCACGGCGAGCCCGTAGGTGCCGATCTTGTTCGCCACGTCGCCGTTGGCGGTTATCCGGTCGGCTCCCACCAGGACGCAGTCCACCATTCCCCGTGCCATGGCGGCCGCCGCGGCGGAGTCGACGCATATCCGGTGAGGCACGGCTGCCTCGCTCAGCTCCCAGGCGGTCAGACGGCTGCCCTGGAGGAGCGGCCGGGTCTCGTCGACGAGCACTTCCTCCACGCAACCGCGTTCGGCCAGTTCGAGGATGGCTCCCAGCGCTGTTCCGCCCGCGGCGGTGGCCAGCCGTCCCGTGTTGCAGTGCGTGAGGAGGCGCAGCGGGCGCCTGTCCGTGAGCGACAGCACCAGATCGGCCGCGCGCCGGGCTGCGGCACGGTTGGTCGCGGTGTCCTCCTCGATCATCGCGAGCGCCTCGGCCAGTACGGCTTCCGGGCCGTCGTCCAGTCGGCCGAGTGCGCGACGGACTCCCCACTCGAGGTTCACCGCGGTCGGACGGGCATGTGCGATACGGTCCGCGTCGGCTGTCACCGCCTCGGTGAGAGCGTCCTCCGCGGCCGCGTGCAGACGTGCGGACAGGGCCACTCCCAGGGCGCCGGCCAGGCCGATGGCCGGCGCTCCGCGAATCGCCAAGGTCCGGATGGCGCCGATGAGTTCGTCCACGGAGGCCAGCCGCAGCAGCCGGTACTCTCCGGGCAGCGCACGCTGATCCACTGCGATGACGGCTTCGCCGTCCCAGTTCAGCGAGGTCTTCATCCCTGCTCCCCCTCGTCAGGCGCTCTGTCGGACGGTGGCTTCCAGCGACGGTTCCTTGCACGGGACACCACGCGAGTGAGCGGCGTCAGCGCTGCTGCCTCAGCGTGGGGTGAGGCGCACGCGCACAGGGCCGGCGGCACGCATCGTCATCCCGAGTTCCAGGGGGATCTCGGTGTCGACCGCTGTCAGGGCGAATCGCTGGAGGAGGGTCGCCAGAGCGAGGGTGGCCTCCAGCATCGCGAAATACTGACCGATGCATGCCCGGGGCCCGCCGCCGAACGGGAAGAAGGCGTAGCGGGGGCGTTCCGCCTCCGCGTCAGGAGTGAAGCGCTCGGGGTCGAAGGCTTCCGGGTCCTTCCAGTGGTCGGGGTGCCGGTGTGTCACATAGGGGCTGACGTAGACGTCGGCGCCCGCGGGTATGCGGAAGCCGCCTATCTCGGTGTCGGCGACCGCCTTGCGGCCCATGATCGCCACCGACGGGTAGAGCCGCATCGCCTCCTTCAGCACCATCGTGATGTACGGCATCCGGTCGAGGTCGTCGGCGCCCGGAGCCAGGCCGCCGAGGACGTCGTCGACCTCGGCACGGGCCTTCTCCTGAACCTCGGGGTGAAGAGCCAGCAGGTGCAGGGCGAACGCGAGGGCCGTCGCGGTGGTTTCGTGGCCGGCGAGCAGGAAGACGAGCACTTGGTCCCGCACCGCCTGGGTGTCCAGGGCCGAGCCGTCCTCGTCCCGGGCTTTGATCAGCATGGTCATCATGTCGTCGCCGTCGCCTCCGGGGGCCGTGCGGAGGGCGAGGCGCTCGGCGATGATGCGGTCGCAGACGGCGTACAGCTCCTGCTGGGCCGAGGCGGCGCGACGATTGGCGGGGGTCGGCCAGCTCCTGGGCGAGCGCAGGGGGTTGGCCCCCCGCTGCAGAACGTGTTCGCCCAGGACCGGGAAGCAGCGGCGGACCACCTCCACGGTCTCGTCCAGGTCGGCCCCGAACAGGATGCGGGAGATGGCCCTCAGCGCGAACTCGGCCATCTCCGCGCCGACGTCCACGGTCGCGTCGGCCCGGGCGGCCCAGCGGTCGGCCGTGGCCGCCACCTCGGTGTGGACGGCGGACGCGTAACCGTCGACGCGGCGGCGGGTGAACAGCGGCTGGACCAGTCGGCGCTGGAAGACGTACTCGTCGTCCTGGCTCGTCAGCAGCCCGTTGCCGATGGACGCCCGGATCTCGCCGTAGACGGAGTTCTCCTTGCGGAACCCGGCCGCCCGGGTGCCCAGGATCTGCTGCACTCCGTCCGGGGAGAACACCGCGTACAGATGGGTGCGCAGTCCTGGAGGCCCGACCGGGAAGCGCACGACGTCCCCGTAGTCCTGCCGGGCGCGCAGATAGGCGCCCAAGGTGTCGTCGCGTAGGTCCACGAGTGTGCCGAGCAGTCTGCTTCCCGCCACCTGTGGGGCTTCCCTGGTCATGCCGACGCCTCCAGTCCTTGCACTTCCTTGCGGTACGAGATCGGGGTCGTGCCCTTGCCCGGCGCCGGCCGGCTCCGCTCAGCCGACGACGTCTCCCGGCGTCGACTCCGGCGCGGGGGACAGCAGATGGACGAGGCCGTCCGCCGCGTAGGACCCGAGCAGCAGGAACTCACTGGTGCGTCCGGCGATCCGCTTGTCCGGCAGGTTGATCACGCCCACGACCGGCCGGTCCTTCAGTTCCTCGGGCGAGTAGTTCGTGATCTGCGCACTGGTCCACAGCACTCCCGCATCCCCGAAGTCGACCTGGACCCGGTAGGCCGGCTTGCGGGCCTCGGGGAAGTCCTGGACGTCCAGGATCCGCCCCACCCGCAGGTCGGCGGAGAAGAAGTGATCGGCGGGGATCCGATCCTTGCGGTCTGTCATGACGTTCCGTTGTTCCGATCGCTCAGTACGTTCTTGCGGTTGGTCAGTACGTGGTCGACCAGGCCGTACTCAGCCGCCTGCTCGGCCGTAAGGATCTTGTCGCGCTCGATGTCCTGCGCTATCTGCTCCACCGGCCGGCCGGAGTGACGGGCCAGGATGGTCTCCACCAGCGTGCGCACGCGCTGGATCTCGTGGGCCTGGATCTCCAGATCGGAGATCTGTCCGCGCTGCCCCCCGCTGTGCGGCTGGTGCAGCAGGACACGTGCCCCGGGCAGCGCCGTGCGTTTGCCCGGGGAGCCGGCGGCCAGCAGGACGGCCGCGGCCGAGGCGGCCTGACCGATGCAGACCGTCTGGATGTCGGGCTTGACGAACTGCATCGTGTCGTAGATCGCCGTCATGGCGGTGAGGGAGCCGCCCGGCGAGTTGATGTAGAAGGCGATGTCCCGGTCCGGGTCCATCGACTCAAGACAGAGGAGCTGCGCCATGACGTCATTGGCGGAGGTGTCGTCGATCTCCACTCCGAGGAACACGATGCGTTCCTCGTAGAGCTTGGAGTACGGGTCGTACTCGCGCGTTCCCTGTGCCGTGCGTTCGACGAACCGCGGCATGACGTAACGGGCTTGGGGCGGTGTACCGCCGGATGCCAGGATCGGACGATCGTGCAGGGCCATGGTCTCGATTTCCCTCGGGTCGGGTGCGGCTGCGGTGGCTGGAGGCGGCCGGCCCGGCTCGGTGCCCGATGTTCGGGAGGGCGGACCTCGCCGGGCCGTCGTCCGTTCAGGAAACGAGCGTGCCGCCGGCCCCCGGGACGTCCGAGGCCGACTTCATCACCGAGTCGATGAGCCCGTACTCCGCCGCCTCCTGGGCCGTGAACCACTTGTCCCGGTCCGAGTCCCTGGTGATCGTGTCGACGTCCTGCCCGGAGTGCTGGGCGATCAGCTCGGCCATCTCGCGCTTGGTGCGCAGCAGTTGCTCGGCGTAGATCTTGATGTCGCTGGCCGAGCCGCCGAGTCCGGCCGACGGCTGGTGCATGAGGATCTTGGTGTTGGGGAGGGCGTACCGCTTGCCCTTGGCGCCGGCGGTCAGCAGGAACTGGCCCATGGACGCGCAGAAGCCCATGGCGATCGTCACCACGTCGTTCTTGATGTAGTGCATGGTGTCGTACACGGCCATTCCCGCGGTCACCGAACCGCCGGGGGAGTTGATGTAGAGGTAGATGTCGTCTTCGGATTCCGCGGCGAGCATCAGCAACTGCGCCGTGAGCTTGTTCGCGATGTCGTCGTCGACTTCCTTGCCGAGGAAGACGATACGGTCGCTCAACAGTCGATGGAATACCTGGTCGCCCATTCCCATCCCGCTCATTCCGCCCTCGCTTCGCGGCAGCCGCGAGTCCGACGAATAGGTGCGCGCTAAGGTCACTGGACCTCCAAGGTCATGGAGGCGACGCTTGTGGCAGCCGCCCGGAGCTTTCTCACGTCTTTGCATCCGCTGTCCCAACACGTCGAAGGGGACGGCGTTTTGGTTGACTGCGGATACCATCTCGACGCTAACACGACGGTCAGGGCCTGTCCTTCGGTTCCCCGGGTGCTTCGCTGACAGCAGAGCACGGTCAGGCGGCGGACTCTCCGGCGTTCCGAAATCGCGTAATGGCCGAAATGTGTTGTGCTCGAAGCTCCGGTTCGCTCACCCCCAGGCCCTCCTGGGGGGCCAGGCAGAGGACGCCGACCTTTCCCTGGTGCAGGTTGCGGTGGACGTCGTACGCGGCCTGGCCGCCGTCGGCCAGCGGATAGACCCGGGACAGCGTCGGGTGGATCCGTGCCTTGCAGATCAGCCGGTTCGCCTCCCACGCCTCGCGGTAATTGGCGAAGTGGGACCCGATGATCCGCTTCAGCGACATCCACAGGTAGCGGTTGTCGTACTCGTGCGTGTAACCGGTGGTGGACGCGCAGGTCACCACGGTGCCACCGCGTCGGGTCACGTAGACGGAGGCTCCGAAGGTGTCCCTGCCGGGGTGTTCCAGCACGATGTCGGGGTCGTCGCCGCCGGTGAGTTCGCGGATGCGGCTGCCGAACCGCCGCCACTCGCGCGGGTTCTGTGTTCCGTCCGCGTTCCAGAACCGGTAGCCCTCGGCGCCGCGGTCGATCACCGCGTCCGCGCCCATCGCCCGGCACAGGTCCGCCTTGGCCCGGTCGGACACCACGCAGATCGGTTGGGCGCCGCCGGCCAGGACGAGCTGGGTCGCGTACGAACCCAGGCCCCCGGCCGCCCCCCAGACCAGCACGTTGTCGCCCTGCTTCAGGTCGGCGCCGTTGCGGCTGACCAGCTGGCGGTAGGCGGTGGAGTTGACCAATCCCGACGCGGCGGCCTCCTCCCACGTCAAGTGCCCCGCTTTGGGCATGAGTTGGTTCGCCTTGACAAGGGCGACCTCGGCCAGTCCGCCGAAGTTCGTCTCGTAGCCCCAGATCCGCTGTTCCGGGTCCAGCATGGTGTCGTCGTGGCCGTCGGCGGACTCCAGTTCCACGGACAGGCAGTGCGCGACGACCTTGTCGCCGGGCCGCCAGGAGCGCACGCCCGGTCCCGTGCGCAGCACGTATCCCGCCAGGTCGGACCCGATGACGTGGTAGGGCAGGTCGTGACGGCGCGCGAGCGGCGACGTCCGGCCGTACCGCTCGAGGAAGGCGAACGTGGGCACCGGCTCGAAGATGGCGCTCCACACGGTGTTGTAGTTGACGGAGCTGGCCATCACGGCCACCAGCACCTCACCCGGCCCCGGCTCGGGCACCGGCACCTCTGCCAGGTGCAGGGACTTGCGCGGGTCCTTGTCGCGGCTGTCGAGACCCGCGAAGAGCTCGGTCTCGTCCTTGCGCAGGGTGAGGGCACGGCACGACTCGGGAACGGGCAGCGCGGCGAAGTCGTCCGGATCGGCAGCCTGAGTGACTGCGGCCAGTAACTCGTTCATGGAAGCTCCTGTCGGCAGGGTGTTCCCCTGGGGAGGGAACGGTCGGCCGGTCCGCTCGCAGATTCTTCCCGAGCGCGTGTGCATTCCGCTACGTCTGCTCGGAAAAAAATCAACGGATTCCGCGCCGTCGAGTGGAAGCACCCAACCCGGCACGCAGTATGTGGAATTGCGGTGACTGGTACTGGGGCTACCAGGCTGCGGAATTTCTGGATGGCGCGGGACGTGCCGGGCAGAGTTCATCACCGCCGAACGGCCGCCGACTCCAGGAGCTGAGGGCAATCCGTGACAGCATCCATTCCTTTGACAGCTTATCAGCGTGATATATGGGTGGCACACGAGCTGTTTCCCGAAAACCCACAGTTCACGATCCACCTGAGTCAGCGATTCCTCGGGGAAGTCGACCACGAGCTGCTGTCGGCCGCGGTGCGGGATACCGTGCGGGCGAACGACGCCTTTCGTCTGCGGTTCGCCGAGCGGGACGGCACTCCGTACCAGCGGACCGACGGAGAACCGCCCGAGGTCGAGGTGCTGGACTTCTCCGGGGACGCGGATCCCGAGGCGAGCTGTGAGGAGTGGATCGCCGCCGAGTCCGTACGGCCCTTCGACCTGAACGACGGGCCGCCGTGCCGGCTGTCGCTGATCAGGGAGGGAGCCACAGCCGTCCGGGTCTTCCTGGCGGTGCACCACCTGATCGCCGACGCCTGGGGGCTGCACCTCTTCTTCGACCAGGTACGACAGCGGTACGCGGGCCTCCGGCCGGCCGCGCCCCCCGGTTTCGCCGACTGCGTCGCGGACGAGCGGCGCTACCGGTCCTCGGCTCAGCACGCCGAGGACCGGGAGTACTTCAGGCGCGCGCTGGAGACGGTCGAGCCCGCCCTGTTCCCACGCCGCGTCCCGGCCGGCGCCCGGCGCAGCGGCCGGTACTCCTTCGCGCTGCCGGGCGAGCTGACCGAGCGGGTCAGGGAGCGCGGCGAGACGCCGTTCGCCTTCGTCGCGGCCGCGTTCTCCGTCTACCTGTCACGGATGCACGGCGCCGACACGGTGATCCTCGGCACACCGCTGTTCAATCGCCGGGGGAAGGACGAGCGACGGACGGTGGGGCAGTTCGCCAACACCCTGCCGCTCGTCGTCCACGTGGCCGCGGACACGCCCTGGCGGGACCTGGTCTCCGCCGTGCAGCGCGACGCGCGTGAGCTCCAGCGGCATGAGCGGCTCGCCTTCGGGGACCTGCTCGGGGACCGGCCCGGCCGTGCCCGGCAGGTGTTCGACGTGACGCTGTCGTACGTGCAGTGGCCGCAGGGCAGACCGCTGCCCGGCCTGCGGGTCGAGTCGTCGGGGGCCACCCGGGTCCACGACCAGGACGCCCTCGCCGTCGTCGTCAACGAGCAGGGCGGCACCGGCGAGGTCGTGGTGGACCTCGACTACGCCACCGACGTGTTCGACGCGGACTTCCCCATCGAGGCGCTCGCCCGTCACGTGCGCACCCTGCTGCTCACCGCGCTGGAGGACCCCGACCGCGCCGTCGCCGCCGTCCCGATGCTGGACGACGCCGAGCGGGCCGCGGTCGTCCACGCGGTCAACGCCACGGACCGTGCCTTCCCGGACACCCGGACGCTGCACGCCCTGTTCGCCGCCCAGGCCGCGCGCACCCCGGACCGCACCGCTCTGGTCGAGGCCGCCACCGGCACCCGCCTCGACTACGCCGGACTGGACGCCCGCGCCGAGCGGCTCGCGGCGGCGCTGCGCGCCGACGGAGTGGCCCCGGGCGACCGCGTCGCCGTGCTCCTGGAACGGTCGCAGCACACCGTGGTCGCCGTCCTGGCCGTGTTGAAGGCGGGCGCCGCCTACGTGCCCGTCGAGGTCGGCCATCCGGCCGAACGGATCGCCTACGTCCTCCAGGACAGCGGGGCCCGCACGGTGCTGACGGGTCCCGGGACACCGCCGCTGGAGATGCCGGCAGGGGTGGCCGTGCGACGCGTGGACGAGGAGCCCGCCGCCCCGGGGCCGGCGCAGCCGCCGCCCGCACCCGTCGGTCCCCGTGACCTCGCCTACGTCATCTACACCTCGGGCTCCACCGGCCGTCCCAAGGGGGTCATGGTCGAGCACCGGGCCGTCGTGAACCGGCTCACCTGGATGCAGCGCCGCTACCCCGTCGGGGCGGACGACGTGATCCTGCACAAGACGCCGATCGCGTTCGACGTGTCCGTGTGGGAGCTGTTCTGGTGGGGCACGGCGGGCGCCCGTGTCGCGCTGCTGCCGCCGGGCGCGGAGAAGGACCCGAGGGAAGTGCTGCGCACCGTCGCGGCCGAATCGGTCACCGTGCTGCACTTCGTGCCCTCCATGTTCGGAGCCTTCCTCGAGCTGCTCGACGCGGAGCCGGAGCTGCTGACTCAGGCGGCGTCCGTCCGCCGGATCTTCTGCAGCGGCGAGGCGCTGCCCCCGGACCAGGTGGCCGCCTTCCACCGGATCTTCGGCCCCGACGGACCGGGGCTGACCAACCTGTACGGTCCGACCGAGGCCACCGTGGACGTGTCGTACCACGACTGCCACCCCGGCGGTCCCGTCGACCGCGTGCCCATCGGGCGGCCGATCGACAACCTGAGGCTGTACGTCCTCGACCGGTTCGACGACCCGCAGCCGGTGGGCGCGGCCGGCGAGCTGTGCATCGCCGGCGTCGGACTGGCGCGCGGCTACCTCGACCGGCCCGAGCTGACGGCCGAGCGGTTCACCGACGACCCGTTCACGCCAGGGGAACGGATGTACCGCACCGGCGACCTCGCCCGCCGGCTCGCCGACGGCGCACTGGAGTTCCTGGGGCGCATCGACGGGCAGGTCAAGGTCCGCGGGAACCGGGTCGAACTCGGGGAGATCGAACACCAGCTGTCACGGCTGCCCTCGGTGCGGACCGCGGTCGTCGCGGACCGTCCCTCTCCGGGCGGCGGTGTCCAGCTGGTCGCGTACTACGTCGCCGACGCCCCGGTCGAGGACGCGGAGATCCGCGGCCGACTCGCCTCGGCCCTGCCGGAGTTCATGATCCCGGCGCACTTCGTGCGGATCGACCGGATCCCGCTGACACCCAACGGCAAACTGGACCGCGCGGCCCTGCCCGCCCCCGTGCCGAACGGCGAGCCGGCCTCGTACGCCGCTCCCACGACGGACGTCGAGCGGATCCTGGCCGGGGCGTGGGCCGAGGTGCTGGGCGTGGAACGGGTCGGCGTCGACGACGAGTGGTTCGCGCTGGGCGGCGACTCCCTGCTGCTGCTCAGGGTCCGGGCGGCGGCCGAGCGGCGCGGGCTCGCCCTGACGCTGGCCGACATGGTCCGCCACACCACCGTGGCCACCCAGGCCCCGTACGCCACCGCGGGGCGCCCGGACGCCCTGCCCGAACCGTTCGAGCTGGTCACGGGCGCGGACCGGGCCCGGCTCAGCGACCCGGGCCTGGCCGATGCCTTCCCGGTGACGCGCCTCCAGCTCGGCATGATCTACCACAGCCGTGAGCAGGCGGACTCCCCGCTCTACCACGACGTCTTCCACTACGCGTTCGGCCTGGAAGCCGTCGACTGGGACGAGCCCGCCTTCCGGGCCTCCTTCGACCGCCTCGTCGCACGGCACGCGGCCCTGCGGTCGGCCTTCGACCTCACCGGCTGCTCGGAACCCCTGCAGACGGTACGGACCGAGGCGACCGGCGGTCTGCGGATCGTCCGTGTCACCGATGCCGACGCCGATGCCGCGATCGCCGCGTGCGTCGCCGAGCGACGCGTCCACCGCTACGACTTCGAGCAGCCGCCGCTGTACGAGTTCCGGGTCCACGTCCGTCCGGGACGACTGGATCTCGTGCTCAGCTTCCACCACGCGATCCTGGACGGCTGGAGCGTGGCCGTGCTGGTCCGGGAGCTCTTCCAGGACTACCTGCACGGGCTGGGGGCCGACGTCGAACCGGTGGACGACCGCCCGCTCCCCTCGTTCGCGGCCTACGTCCGTGCCGAGCGGGCCAGCCTGGAGTCGGCCGCCGACCGTTCCTACTGGCAGCAGCTGCTGGCCGGGGCGGAGCCCGTTCGGCTCGACCCGTACGTGCCGCACGAGCCGCCCCGGAAGCCGCGGCTGATCGTCCGGCACATCGAGCTGCCCGACGAGCTCACCCGTGCGCTGGACGACTTCGCCCGTCGGCATGCGGTGCCGATGCGGCTGCTGTTGTTCACCGCGCACTGCCTGACGCTGCGGCTGCTCGCCGGCAGCCCGGACGTCACCACCGGCCTGGTCACCCACGGCCGCCCCGGGGTGGCCGGAGCCGACGGGATGGCCGGGCTGTTCCTGAACACCATGCCGTTCCGGCTGGAGAAGGCGGAGACGGCCGACGGCACGTGGCTCGACGTGGTGCGTGCGGTGGTCCAGCAGGAGCAGGAGTCCTTCCCGCACTCGACCTACCCGCTCAGCGCCATCCAGACCGACCTGGGCGGTGCCGTCACCGAGACCGCCTTCAACTTCGTACGGCTGCACACCCTGGAGGCGGTCCTCGGACGCGGCGAGCTGACCCTGCTCGACCTCGTCACGCACGAGGAGACCAACCTCGCCCTGCTGGTCAACGCGGTCGTGGATCCACGTGACGGGCATGCGCTGCGGATCAGGTTCGACTGCGACGGGCGGTCGTTCAGCCCGGCGCAGGCGGACCGGCTCGGCGACGTCTTCCGGCGGGTCCTCGGCCGTGTCGTCGAGCAGCCCGACGAGACCGTCGACTTCGCCTTCCTGACGGACCCCCTGCCCGTGCCCGCCCGGCTGCCCGACCCGGTGGACGTGCTCACGCTCATCGACGAGCGGACGCGGCTCCGGCCCGACGCGCCTGCCGTCGTCTTCGGCCCGGTCACCTGGAGCTACGAGCGGCTGGACCGGGCCGCCGACCGCGTCGCCGCGGAACTCGTCGGGCTCGGGGCTCCCGCCGGGGCGCCGGTGGGCATCGCGATGGACCGCTCTCCGGAGACGGTCGCCGTGGTGCTGGGCGTGCTGCGCGCCGGGGCGGTCTGCCTGCCGCTGGACGTGTCCTACCCGGCGGGGAGGCTGGCGCGCATGATCGAACGGGCGCGGCCGTTCCGGGTCGTCGCCCATGCGCGGCACGCCGGCCTCGTCCCCGAGCGGGCGCTGCTGCTTCCCGCGGAGTCCCTGGCCCTGACGCGGGCCGACGACGACGAGCCCACGGCCCGCGCGCGTCGCCGGGTCGGCCTGGACGACCTCGCACTGCTGCTGTTCACCTCCGGCTCCTCCGGTGAGCCCAAGGGGGTCGAGCTCCCGCACCGGCTGTGGGCCAACTACGTGCGCTGGCAGCTGGACGCGGCCACCGCGGCGGCCGGGGAGCGCACGCTCCAGTTCGCGCCGCTCAGCTTCGACGTCTCCTTCCAGGAGATGTTCTCCACCCTCGCCGGCGGCGGCACCCTCGTGCTGGTCTCCGAGGAGGACCGGCGTGACCAGTCGGCACTGCTGCGCCTGCTGGAGGAGCAGCGGGTGCGGCGAGCCTTCCTGCCGTTCGTCGCGCTCCAGCAGCTCGCGGACGCCTCCGGGGAGCTGGGCCTGCGCCCGTCGCGGCTGTCGGTGCTGGTGTCGTCCGGGGAGCAGCTCAGGGTGACCGACGAGATCCGCCGGTTCTGCTCCGCCCTGCCCGGCACGGTGCTGGAGAACCAGTACGGGCCGACGGAGACCAACCTCGCCGGCTCGTACGTGATGACCGGCGACCCGGCGGACTTCCCCGCCCTGCCGCCGATCGGCCGCGCCATCCGCGGAGCCGAGATGTACGTGCTGGACGAACGGCTGCGGCCGGTCCCGGCCGGGGTGCGCGGGGAGATCCTGCTCGGCGGAGCCTGTCTCGGCCGGGGCTACCTCGGGCGCCCGGACCTGACCGCCGAGCGCTTCGTCACCGCGCCCTGGGGCGCCCGGCTCTACCGCACCGGCGACCTCGGCCGCACCCTGCCCGACGGCGACGTCGTCTGGCTGGGCCGCGCCGACGACCAGGTGAAGGTGCGCGGCTTCCGCGTCGAACCCGCCGAGGTCGAACTCGCCGTCAGGGCACTGGAGGAGCCGGGGATCGAGGAGGTCGCCGTGGTGGCCCGCCGTCGCGACGACGGCGAGTCCTACCTGGCGGCGTTCCTGGTGGGCACCCCGGAGACGGTCGACCTGACCGAGGTGCGCAGCCGGCTGCGGGCCGTGCTGCCCGACCACATGGTGCCCTCCCATTTCGCGTGGTTGCCCGCCCTGCCGCTGACCCCCAGCGGCAAACGCGACGACGGTGCGCTGCGCGGCCTCCCGCTCCGAGCAGCCCCGGCGGCCGCGCGCACCGCACCCCGGGACGCCCACGAGCGGGCCGTCGCCGACATCCTCGGCGAGCTCCTCGGCATCCCCGCGCCCGGTGTCGACGACGACTTCTTCGAGCTCGGCGGCACCTCACTGACCGCGATGCGGCTGATGGTCGCCGTGGAGAAGCGGTTCGGGGCCCGGGTCCCGCTCGCCGCGTTCGCCACCACCCCGACCGTGGCCGCGCTGGCAGCACGGCTGCGCTCGCAGGACGCCGTCGCGGGCTTCGACTCGGTGGTGCCGATCCGCACCGAGGGCACCCGTCGGCCGCTGTTCCTCGTCCACCCGCTCGGCGGCAACGTCCTCTGCTACGTCAGACTGGCCCGGCACCTGCCCGACGACCAGCCGGTGTACGCGCTCCAGGCCGCGGGCGCCGAGCCCGGGACCGAGCCGGTCGAGACGATGAGCGGCATCGCCCGCGGCTACCTGGAGGCGATCCGCCGGATCCAGCCCGAGGGCCCCTACCGACTGGGCGGCTGGTCCTTCGGCGGGTTCGTCGCCTTCGAGATGGCCTGGCAGCTGCACGCCGCGGGCACCGGTCAGGTGGAGCAACTGGTCCTGCTGGACTCGATCGCGCCCGACCCGGGGGAGCGGCCCGACGTCGCCGACCGGGCCATGCTCGAGTGGTTCTTCTGGGAGCTGATCTGGGTCGACCGGGGCGGTGACGCCCCCGTCGAGCCGCTCCCCGACACCCTGGACAGCGACGAGGACCGCCTCGACTTCATCGCCGCCCGCGCGGCCGCCGCCGGCATCCTCGCGCCCGCCACGGCACGCTCGGCGGTCCGTCGGCTCTTCCGCGTCTACAAGGCCAACTGGGCGGCGC
Organism: Streptomyces sp. NPDC017936; assembly: GCF_044328485.1. Classification (NCBI taxonomy): domain Bacteria; kingdom Bacillati; phylum Actinomycetota; class Actinomycetes; order Kitasatosporales; family Streptomycetaceae; genus Streptomyces; species Streptomyces sp. NPDC017936. Next base: position 279,700 of record NZ_JBIRHK010000012.1, read on the forward strand.
TGCGCGACTACCAGCCCGGCCCGCTGCCGGTCGACGTCACCCTCGTCAAGGCCACCGGGGAACTGCCCGACGCCCTGAAACCCATGCACGGCGCGGCCCGCACCCTGCACCGGGACCCGCTCAACGGCTGGTCCACGCTCACCAGCGGCCAGGTCCGCCTGATCGAGGTTCCGGGCGACCACCTGCGTCTGCTCGACGAACCGTACGTCCAGGAAGTGAGCCGAGCCCTCACGGAAGAGAGGCCACCGAAGTGACGCCACGTCCCCCTGTCCGCGCCCTGGTCGTCGGGGCCGGCATAGGCGGCCTCACCGCCGCCGCAACCCTGCGCAGCGTCGGTGTCGACGTCGAGGTCTACGAACGGGCCCGGGAACTGAAGCCGGTCGGCGGCGCACTGTCGCTGATGTCGAACGCGGTGCTGGCCCTGCGGACCCTCGGCATCGACCTGAAACTGGAGGAGAACGTAGAGATCCTGGAGCAGCTGCACTTCCGCACCAAGCGGGGCAGGCTGATCCGGACCCTGGAGTTCAAGGACATCTGCGACCGCCTCGGCGCCCCCAGCTTCGGCCTGCACCGCGCAGAGCTCCAGCGCCTGCTCCTGGAAGCGGCCAAGGACGTCCCGATCACGCTCGGCGCCCAGGCCGGCCACTTCGAGGCCGACGACGACGGGGTGAGCGTGCACTTCACGGACGGCACCGAGGCCCGCGGCGACATCCTGATCGGCGCCGACGGCTTCGACTCGGCGGTCCGCCGCACCCTGGCCGGCCCCGAGACGCCGTACGAGCCCGGATACGTCTGCTGGGTCGCCACCCCGTACGTCTCCCACCCCGCCATCACCAAGCAGTACGGCGCCCACTACTGGGGCCGGGGCCGCCGCTTCGGCATCGCCAACATCGGCAAGGGCCAGGTGTACTGGTGGGGCACCAAGAACATGCCCGCCGCGCGCGCCCGGGAGTGGCGGGGCACGCGGGCCGAGATCGAGCGGACGTACGCCGGCTGGGCGCCGGAGGTCGAGGCGTGCATACGCGCCACGCCCGAGGACAGGATCACCGCGTTCCCGGCCCGGGACCGGCCCTTCCTGGAGCGCTGGGGCAAGGGCAGGGTCACCCTGCTCGGAGACGCGGCCCACCCGATGATGACCAGCCTCGGCCAGGGCGCGGCCATCGCCATGGAGGACGCCGTCGTCCTCGCCCACCACCTGGAGGGCGCGAGTGACCTGCCCGGCGCCCTGCGCGCCTACGAGCGTGCCCGGCTGCCCCGCACCCGCAAGATCGTCGCCGCCGCCCGCTCCCTGAGCGAACTGGAACAGACCGAGGCCTGGCCCCAGCTGGTGGGACGCCGGCTGTTCTTCACGTTCGCGCCGCGCTCGGCGCTCGACAAACAGAACATCGAACTCCTCGACTACCACGGCGCCGTCGCCGGGGAGGTGAACCGGTGAAGCCCGCAGCCGAGACCGCCCGGCCCCTGACTCCGCTCGAGCGCTGGTACTGGATCTGCGACCAGATCTCCCCGCTCAACGTCATCGGGCACGTCCGCGTCCGCGGCCGCCTCCCCGAGGAAGTGCTCGGCCAGGGCCTGGACGCCCTCCAGGCCCGCCACCCCCTGCTGCGGGCCGCCATCCGCGCCGAGGCCGACGGCAGCAGGGCGCGCTTCGTGCCGCTCACCGGACAGCCCATCCCCCTGCGCACCGTCTCCCTGCCCGACGGCGACGAGCACCCGGGCGAGCCGCACTGGCAACGCGAGCTGAACGAGCACGAGTTCAGCGAGCCCGTCGACTGGGCCACCGGCCCGCTGGCCCGGGCCGTCGCGATCTCCCGGGGCGACGTGCACGACTTGATCATCACCGTGCCGCACTGCGTCGCCGACGGCACGACCGTGCTGAGCCTGCTGCGCCAGTGGCTGCACCTCGCGGCCCGCTGCGAGACCGGCGAAGTGCGTGGGGACGCGGAGCTGGAGCCCGCGCGCGCCCTCCCCGGCCCCGAAGGACTGCTGCCGCCGGAGTACCGGGGGCTGAAGGGGGCGGCCAAGGTCGCCGCGCAGTTGCTGTCCGACCAGTCGGCGGCCAGACGGCTCAAGCCCAGCCGCTTGGAGCCGAGCCGTCGGGTGCCCTTCGCGCAGCGCGCCACACGGCTCATCCACCACGAACTCGACGGGCAGGACGTCGAGGCCCTGGCCCAGGCCTGCAAACGCGAACGCACCACGGTCCACGGGCTGTTGGCGGCGGCCATGGTGACTTCCGTCGCCGAGGACGCCGACACCGGACCGGGCCACCTCACCATCGGCTCCCCGATCACCTTCCGCGAGACCCTGGAGCCGCCCGTCACGGACGACGAACTCGGCACGTACGTCGCCACCGTGCCGTCGGTCGTCGCCTACCGGCCGGGACAGTCGCTGTGGCCCATGGCCCGGGCCATCAGCCGTGACCTCGCCCGCCGCCGCAACCGCGGCGAGCACCTCACCGCCGTCGCGACCATGGGGTTCGTCGCGCCCAAGACCGTCGCGAAGAGCGACCGGTTCCTCCGCTTCATGGAGGACAAGGGGCCCATCACCCTGTGCCTGTCGAACCTCGGCCGGTTCGACTTCCCCGACCGGATCGGCCCCTGGGAGGTCAGCGACGCCGAGTTCGTCACCGGCCTGTCGGTGAACGCGTACTTCGTGGCCACCGTCAACACCAGCCACGGCCGGCTGGCCTGGAACTTCACCCACGTGGACCAGGCCGTCCCCCGGGACCGCGCCGCACGCATGGCCGACACCAGTGTCGAGTCCGTGCTGGCCGCCCTCACCTGACAGGAGCCCTCATGTCCCCCCGTATCCCCAGCCCGCGCGGGCGCGCCGTGGTCGTCACCGGGGCCTCCTCAGGTCTGGGCAAGGCGTGCGCCGAGTACCTGGCGGCGGCCGGCTTCAGGGTCTTCGCCGCCGTGCGCACACCGGTCGGCGAGCCACCTCGCACCGGAGTGGAACAGCTGATCCTCGACGTCACCGACGCGGCGTCGGTCGCCGCCGCCGAGGACGTGGTGCGCGACAAGGTGGGCGACACGGGACTGTGGGGGCTGGTCAACAACGCCGGCATCTGCGTCTCGGCGCCCCTGGAGTGTCTGCCGCTGGAGGACCTGCGGCAGCAGCTGGAGACCAGCGTCGTCGGCCAGGTCGCCACCACCCAGGCGTTCCTCCCGATGCTGCGCGACGCGGGCGGCCGAGTCGTCAACGTCACGTCCGGGCTCGGCAACGTCGCCATCCCCTACCTGGGCGCCTACGCCGCCGCCATGTGGGCCAAGGAGGCGTTCAGCGACGCCCTGCGACGGGAGGTCGCCCCGAGCGGCGTCCGGGTGAGCGTCGTCCAGCCCGGAGCCATCCTCACCCCCATCTGGAACAAGGTGTCCGACACCGGCACACGCATCCTGGACGCCGCTCCCGGGCCGTTGAGGGAGCTGTACCAGGGCACCTTCCTGCGCTTCATGGAGAGCAACGAGCGCAGCGCGCGCACCAGCAGGACCACCCCGGAAGACTTCTCCCGGACCGTGCTGCGAGCCCTGTCCGACAGGCGGCCGCGCACCCGGTACGCCGTCGGCCGCGACGCCGCCGCGGGTCGCGTGCTCACCCGGCTGCTCCCCGACGCGGCGCTCGACCGCGCCTTCCGTTCCCTCGTCACCCCCTCAGGAGGAACCCCGTGACCAACCCCGGACCCGACCAGCTCAAGGAGACGTTCGCCACGAGCCTGAAGCTGATTCAGGAGGGCCGTGTCGAGGAATGGATCGCGCTGTTCGCCCCCGACGGAGTCCTCGAGTTCGTCTACGCTCCGCCCGGATTCCCCACGGTCATGCGCGGCACGGACCAGCTGCGCGCCCAGATGAGCTTCATGCCGCAGCAGCTCAAGGTCGAGTACGGCGAACCCGTCTTCCACGCCGTCACCCCGGAGGGAGTGCTCGTCGCCGAGTTCCCCGGTGACTGCACCCTGCTCGCCACCGGTGGCCGGTACCGGCAGGACTACGTCTCCATCGTCCGCTTCGAGGACGGCCTGATCACCCACTACCGCGACTTCTGGAACCCCTGGCTGCCCATGGCGGCGGTGGGCGGCGAGGAGGCGTGGAACCAGGCGCTGCAACCACTCATGGGCTGACCCCCGCCACCGGCTGCCCGGCGACCGCGACCCAGGCGGCGCCGGGCACCGGTGCGACACGAGACATCCGCGACACGAGCGACGAGGGACGAAGGCAGGCATGAGCGACACGACCAGGACCGTTGCCACCCCGGACGAATCCATCGCGGTTGTCGGCATGTCCTGCCGGCTGCCACGGGCCGACGACCCCGCCGCGTTCTGGCGGCTGCTGCGCGACGGGGTCGAGGCCGTCGGCGAGACCCCCGCCCACCGGTGGGACCCGGCCACGCTCGGTTCCGCCGACGCCCCCGCCCTCGCCCACGGAGCCTTCCTCGCCCACGTCGACCGGTTCGACGCCGCCTTCTTCGGCATCGGCCCCGCCGAGGCGGCCACCATGGACCCCCAGCAGCGACTCGTCCTCGAACTCGCCTGGGAGGCCCTGGAGGACGCCCGCATCACCCCGGACCGGCTCATCGGCTCCAGCACCGGAGTCTTCGTCGGCGCGATCTGGGACGACTGGTCCCGCCTGCTGCACGGCCACGGCCCCGACACCGCCGGCCAGTACGGCCTCACCGGCACCCACCGCGGCATCATCGCCAACCGGGTCTCCTACGCGCTCGGTCTGCGCGGACCCAGCCTCACGATCGACAGCGCCCAGTCGTCCTCCCTGGTCGCCGTGCACGCCGCCTGCGCCAGCCTGCGCAGCGGCGAGTCCACGCTCGCCCTCGTCGGCGGCGTCAACCTCAACCTGCTGCCCGAGTCCGCCGCCGCCCTCGGCCGGCTCGGGGCGCTCTCGCACGACGGCCACGTCCGCCTCCTGGACGCCGAGGCGAGCGGCACCGTGCGGGGGGAGGGCGGAGCCCTCCTCGTCCTCAAGCCGCTGCGCGACGCCCTCGCCGACGGCGACCGCGTCGTCTGCGTCATCCGTGGCAGCGCCGTCAACAACGACGGTGCCACCGACGGCCTCACCACCCCGAACCCGGACGCCCAGCGCGCCGTGATCCTCGCCGCCTGCCGTCGCGCCGCCGTCGCCCCGACCGACCTCCAGTACGTCGAACTCCACGGCACCGGCACCCCCGTCGGCGATCCCGTCGAGGCCGGCGCGGTCGGCCGGGCGGCCGGAGCCGAAGCGGGCCGCGACGACGGACCCCTCCGGGTCGGCTCCGTGAAGACCAACCTCGGCCACCTCGAAGCCGCCGCGGGCATCGTCGGCCTCCTGAAGGTCGCCCTCAGTCTTCACCACCGCGCCCTGCCGCCCACCCTCAACCACCTCCGCCCCCACCCGGACGCCCGGCTGGACACCCACCAGCTGCGGGTCCAGACCGAGCACGGGCCCTGGCCCCGTCCCGAGCGGGAACTGGTCGCGGGCGTCAACTCCTGGGGGATCGGCGGTACGAACTGCCACGTCGTCCTCTCCGAGGCACCTGCCGTCCAGGACACTTCCGCCCAGGAGGCCTCCGCCCCGGCGACGGACGGTCTGCCGTGCGTGTGGCCGGTGTCCGCCCGCACCGAGACCGCCCTGCGCGCCCAGGCGGACCGCCTGCACACCCACCTCACCGACGCCGATCCCTCCGCCACGTCCGACCAGGTCGGCCACGCCCTCGCCGTCACCCGCACCGCCTTCCGCCGCAGGGGCGCCGCCGTCGGAACCACCCGGGCCGAACTCCTCGACGGACTCCGCGCCCTCGCCGACGGAACCACCTCGCCCCACCTGGTCACCACCCCCACCCCGGCCGCCGGACCCACCCCCCTCGCCGTGCTCTTCGGCGGCGGAGGCAGCCAGCGCCCCGGCATGGGCGCCGAGCTGTACGCCACCCACCCGGTGTACGCGGCCGCCTTCGACGCCGTCTGCGACGAACTCGACCGCCACCTCCCGCAGCCCGTCCGCCCGCTGATCTTCGCCGAACCGGACACCCCGGAAGCCCGGCTGCTCGACCGCACCGACTTCGCCCTCCCCGCGCTCCTGGCCGTGGAGGTCGCTCTTTACCGCCTCTACGAAAGCTGGGGCCTGCGCCCCACCCACCTCACCGGCCACTCCATGGGCGAGCTGACCGCGGCCCACATCGCCGGTGTCCTCTCCCTGCCCGACGTCTGCGAACTCGCCGCCGTTCGCGCCCGGCTCATCCAGTCCGCGGCCGGCGGAGCCATGGCCGCCGTCCAGGCCTCGGAGGACGAGGTGCTGGCCGCGCTCGACGAGTTCTCCGCCGCCGTGTCCATCGCGGGGATCAACGCACCGGACTCCACGGTCATCTCCGGCGACGAGGACGCCGTCCTCGAACTGTGCGCACGGTGGCGTTCCCGCGGACGCAAGACGAAGCGCATCGCGGTCACCGTCGCCGGCCACTCGCCGCACATGGACGGCATCCTCGACGAGTTCCGCACGGTGGCCCGCCGCCTCACCTACTCACCGCCCCGCATCCCGGTCGTCTCCAACGTCACCGGCACCGTGGCCACCGTCGAGCAGATCACCGACCCCGAGTACTGGGTCCGCCACGTCCGCGCGACCGTCCGCTTCGCCGACGGCCTGCGCACCCTGCACTCCGAGGGCGTCACCACGTACCTCGAACTCTCCCCGAGCCCCGTCCTCGCCCCCGCCGTCGGCACCTGCCTGGACGGTGAGGAGCGCAGGCCGGTCGTCATCACCACTCTCCAGCGGGACCGCGCCGACGCGCTCGGCGCGGCAAGCGCCCTGGCCGCACTGTTCACCGCCGGCCATGACATCGACTGGTCCGCCGTCTTCCCGCCCGGCACCCCGGACTGCGACCTGCCGACATACGCCTTCCAGCGGCGCTCCCACTGGCCGCGGTTCGACACCGAGGGCCGCCCGGCGCGTGCGGTCCACATCACCGGGGACGTCACGGAGACCGAGACCTCCGAGGCCGAAGACGAGCATCCGCTCGCCGGGCTGCGCGGGGACGCCCTGCGGACCGCCGTGCGCGACCTCGTGGAGACAGCCGTCACCGCCGTCCTCGGAGAGGACGACGACGAACCGGACGGACGCTCCGATGACGGCCGAGGCGCGGGCCGGACGTTCAAGGACCGGGGCTTCACATCCCTGCGCGCCGTGGAGATGCGCGACCGGTTGGAGACGGCGACGGGCCTGCGCCTGCCGGCCGGCCTCCTCTTCGACCACCCCACCGCGGACGCGCTCGTCGAACATCTGTGCCGCACGCTCACGGGTGACGCCGATGTGTCCGTCGGTGTGGCTGGTGGGGTGGTCGCGGTGGACGAGCCGTTGGCGATCGTGGGGATGGCCTGCCGGTTCCCGGGTGGTGTGGGGGGTCCGGAGGATCTGTGGCGGCT
>NZ_JBIRHK010000013.1:0-115156 GCF_044328485.1 Streptomyces sp. NPDC017936
GGGGGGGGCGTGTGGCCGGCGCCCCCCCCGCGCGGGGGGCCCCCCCCCCCCCCCCACGACCCCGACCCACCCCCCACCCGCAGGCACCCACCGGAAGCCGCCCACCGCCAAAAACCCCGGAACCCCCACCGCCCCCACCTCCACCACGCCCACCGCGACCGCCGACGAACAACCCCCACCCCCCGAGCCACTAGGGTGAACCCCCATGACCACCAGCCACAACGAACCCGACGCCGTCGACCCCGCCGTCCTCGAGGAACTCGCCCGCCTGCGCGACAGCATCGACAACATCGACGCGGCCGTAGTCCACATGCTCGCCGAACGCTTCAAGGCCACCCAGCAGGTCGGCCACCTCAAGGCCCGCCACCAGCTCCCCGCAGCCGACCCGGCCCGCGAGGCCCGTCAGATCGCCCGCCTGCGCGCCCTCGCGGAGAGCGCCAAGCTGGACCCGGCCTTCGCGGAGAAGTTCCTCAACTTCATCATCGCCGAGGTGATCCGCCACCACGAGCGCATCGCCGAGGACGCCGTCCACGGCACACCGTCCTGAAAAAACGCACCCCGCCCCACCCGCACCACCACCCCGCACCACCACCCCGCCCGCACCCCGACCCCGCCCGCCCCCACCCCCACCCGCACCCCCACCGAAAGGACAAAAACCACGTACCGATCCGCCCCTGTGCCCCGCCCCCAGCATCAGGCAGCATGGCCTGCATGTCCGTACTGACGCGCGACGAAGCGCAGACCCGTGCCCAGCTCCTCGACGTCCACCGCTACACCATCGAGCTCGACCTGACCACCGGTGACGAGACCTTCGAGTCCCTGACCGTCATCCGGTTCGCCGCGCGCACGGGCGCGGACACCTTCGTCGAGCTCAGGCCGGCCGAACTGCGCTCCGTCACCCTCGACGGCAAGCCCCTCGACCCGGAGACCCTGGACGACAACCGGCTGCCCCTGAACGGCCTGACCGCCGGCGAACACGAACTGCGCATCGAGGCGAGCATGCGCTACTCCCGCACCGGCGAGGGCATGCACCGCTTCACCGACCCCGCCGACGGCGAGACCTACGTCTACACCCAGCTGTTCATGGAAGACGTCCAGCGCGTCTTCGCCGCCTTCGACCAGCCCGACCTGAAGGCCGTCTTCGACCTCACGGTCAAGGCCCCCGACGGCTGGAGCGTCCTCTCCAACAGCGTCACCGAACACCTCGGCGAGGGCCGCTGGCAGGCCGCACCCACCCCCCTGATCTCCACCTACCTCGTCGCCGTCGCCGCAGGCCCCTGGCACTCCGTCCGCACCGAGCACCGCGACCTCCCCTTCGGCATCCACTGCCGCCGCTCCCTCGCCCCCTACCTGGACGCGGACGCCGACGAGATCCTCGAGATCACCCGCCAGTGCTACGACCGCTACCACGAGAAGTTCGAGGAGCCCTACCCCTTCGACTCCTACGACCAGGCGTTCGTCCCCGAGTTCAACGCCGGCGCCATGGAGAACCCGGGCCTGGTCACCTTCCGCGACGAGTTCGTCTACCGCTCCGCCGTCACCGACACCGAACGCCAGACCCGCGCCATGGTCATCGCCCACGAGATGGCCCACATGTGGTTCGGCGACCTGGTCACCCTCAAGTGGTGGGACGACATCTGGCTGAACGAGTCCTTCGCCGAGTACATGGGCTACCAGACCCTCACCGAGGCCACCCGCTTCACCGACACCTGGGTGGACTTCGGCGTCGCCCGCAAGGCCTGGGGCTACGACGCCGACCAGCGGCCCTCCACCCACCCCGTCGCCCCGGAGAACGTCGAGGACACCGCCTCCGCGCTCCTGAACTTCGACGGCATCTCCTACGCCAAGGGCGCCTCCGCACTGCGCCAGCTCGTCACCTGGCTCGGCGAGAAGGACTTCCTGGCCGGCATCAACACCCACTTCGCCCGCCACAAGTTCGCCAACGCCACCCTCGCCGACTTCATCGACTCCCTCGCCGACGCCACCGAACGCGACGTCCACGCCTGGGCCGACGCCTGGCTGCGCACCACCGGCGTCGACACCCTCACCCCCACGATCACCGCGGACGCCGGCACCTGCGCCCTCACCGTCGACCGCGCCGGCAGCCGCCCGCACCGCATCGCCGTGGGCCTCTACGACCAGGACCTCCCCGACGAGGGCCGCCTCATCCTGCGCGAACGCCTCGACCTCGACCTGCCGCAGACGGAGCCGCGCCCCATCGGCAAGCGCCCCGCACTGCTCCTCCTCAACGACGGCGACCTCACCTACGCCAAGGTCCGCTTCGACGCGACGTCGTCCGGCACCGTCCGCACCGGCCTGTCCGGCCTGCCCGACCCGCTGACCCGGGCCGTCGTCTGGAACGCCCTGCGCGACGCGGTCCGCGACGGCGAACTCCCGCCCACCGCCTACCTGGAGACGGCCCGGGCCCACCTCCCGCACGAGACCGACCTCGCCGTCGTGCAGGGCGTCCTCGCCTTCGCCACCGCCCAGGTCGCCGACCGCTACCTGAGCCCCGACCGGCGTCCCGCGGCCCTGGCCACCCTGTCGTCCCTCTGCCGCGACCTCATCCGCCGCACGGAGGACGGCGACCACCCCGGTCTGCGCCTGATCGCCGTACGCCACTTCATCGACGTGGCCGCCCACCCCGACACGATCGCCGCCTGGCTCGCCGACGGCACCGTGCCCGGCGGACCCGAACTCGACCCCGACCTGCGCTGGCGCGTCCTGGCCCGCCTCGCCGTCCTGGGCGCCACCGACGAGCGGGCCATCGCCGACGAACTGGAGCGCGACCCCTCCGCCACGGGCCAGGAGGGCGCCGCGCGCTGCCGGGCCGCCCTGCCCGACCCGGACGCCAAGCGCACCGCCTGGACGGCGATGTTCGAGGCCGACGAACTCTCCAACTACCTGTTCACCGCCACCGCCCAGGGCTTCTGGCAGCCCGAACAGGCCGGTCTGGTACGGGACTACGTGCCGCGCTTCTACCAGGACGTGGTCGCCCTCGCCGCCCGCCGGGGCCCGGCCATCGCCGAAGCCGCCGGCCGCTGGGCCTTCCCCGTGTACGCGGTCGACTCCGAGAACCTCGCCCTGGGCGAGACCTGCCTGCACGAGGGCGACCCGATCCCGGCGCTGCGCCGCACGCGGGTGGCCCCCCCCCCCGCCCGGAGGCGCGCGCGCCGCGGGCCCACCCCTTAAACGCCCGGGGGGCGGCGGCGCCCCCCCCCCCCCCGCGCCGCGCCCCCCGCGCCGCGCCCCCCGCGCCGCGCCCCCCGCGCCGCGCCCCCCCCCGCGCCGCGCCCCCCGCGCCGCGCCCCCACGCCCCTCATACCTCGCGCTCCCCGCGAACCGCGCCCCACACCCAGCGCCCCCCACATCGCGGCCCCCCACCCCCCGCGCCCCCCGCGCCACCCCCCACGCACCACCCCCAACACCCCCCGCACCCCCCAACACACCACCCCACAACCCACTTTCGGGTCCACATCCCCCCACTTCACGGGCACCTCACCGCAACCCCCGACAAACTGGGACTCCCCGCGCCGCCCCGGAGGAGCCCCATGAGCACGCCACCCCTGGCCTCAGGACCCGAAGGCCCCCACGCACTGGGACCGCTGCTCGACACCGTCCTCGACGCCCTCCGCACCGGCACCCGAGCCCGCAACGGCCCCCTCCCCGCGGGCGGCCCCACCACCGTCGCCGACCGCCTGCGCGACGCCGTCGGCGACGTCCTCCCCGACCACGGCGACCCGCACGCCCTCGCCGCACTCGTCCACGCCCTCGCCGAAGGCGCCGCCGACCCCGCCCACCCCCTGTGCGCCGCCCACCTGCACTGCCCACCCCTCGCCGTCGCCACCGCCGCCGACCTCGCCGCCAGCACCCTCAACCCCTCCCTCGACTCCTGGGACCAGGCCCCCGCCGCCTCCACCCTGGAAACCCTCGTCACCCGCGCCCTCGCAGCCGAAGCCGGCATGGCCGACGCCCTCGTCACCACCGGCGGCACCGAATCCAACCACCTCGCCCTGCTCCTCGCCCGCGAACGGCACGGACCCGCACTCCGCCTCCTGCACGGCACCAACGCCCACCACTCCCTGCCCCGCGCCGCCTGGCTCCTCGGCCTCCCCGACCCCGTCGCCGTCCCCGCCCCCGCCGGCACCCTCGACCCGGCCGCGCTCGACGCCGCCCTCACCCGACTCCCCGGCCCCCACCTCGTCGCGGCCACCGCCGGCACCACCGACGCCGGCCTCATCGACCCCCTCCCCGACATCGCCACCCTGTGCGCCGCCCACGGCGCCCGCCTCCACATCGACGCCGCCTACGCGGGCGCCCTCCTCTTCAGCGACCGCCACCGCCACCGCCTCACCGGCCTCGACGCCGCCCACACCGTCACCCTCGACCTCCACAAACTCGGCTGGCAGCCCGCCGCCGCCGGCCTCCTCGCCGTCCGCGACCCGACCGACCTCACCGCCCTCCACCACCCCACCGACTACCTCAACGCGACGGACGACACCGCGGCCGGCCTCCCCGACCTCCTCGGCCGCTCCCTGCGCACCACCCGCCGCCCCGACATCCTCAAGATCGCCGTCACCCTCAAGACCCTCGGCCGCACCGGCCTCGGCGCCCTCGTCGACCAGGTCTGCGCCCACGCCCGCACCCTCGCCGACCTCGTCCGGCGACACCCCGCCCTCGACCTCTACGACCACCCCACCCTCAGCACCGTCCTCTTCCGCCCCACCGGCGCCCCCGACGACGCGGTGGCCGCCACCCGCCGCCGCCTCCTCAGCGCCGGCCACACCGTCCTCGGCCGCGCCCACCTCGACGGCCGCCTCTGGCTCAAAGCCACCCTCCTCAACCCCCACACCCGCCCCGACGACCTGACCACCCTGCTGAAACTGGTGGAAGGACACACCCCCGCATGACCACGCCCCCGCCCCCCGACCACGACACCCCCCGCGACCTCGTCGGCATCGGCCTCGGCCCCGCCAACCTCTCCCTCGCCGCCCTCGCCCAGCCCCTCACCGAACTCGACGCCGTCTTCTACGAACAACACCCCGCCTTCCACTGGCACCCCGGCCTCCTCATCGACGGCGCCCGCATCCAAGTCCCCTACCTCGCCGACCTCGTCACCCTCGCCGACCCCACCAGCCCCTGGACCTTCCTCAACTACCTCAAGAGCCGCGACCGCCTCTACCCCTTCTACTTCGCCGAGCGCCTCCACATCCAGCGCGCCGAATACGACGCCTACTGCCGCTGGGTCGCCGACCACCTCCCCGGCCTCCACTTCCGCCACCAGGTCGACACCATCCGCTGGAACCCCCGGCGCGAGGTCTTCGAAGTCGACCACACCCTGCTCGACGCCGACGGACAAGCCGAAGCCCTCCACCGCACCCCCACCAAGAACATCGTCCTCGGCATCGGCACCGAACCCCACGTCCCCGACCCCCTCCGCCCCCTCGTCGACACACCCGGCATCCCCGTCGTCCACGCCTCCGACTACCTCCACCACCGCACCACCCTCCTCACCGCCGGCCACATCACCGTCGTCGGCTCCGGACAGTCCGGCGCCGAGGTCTTCCTCGACCTCCTCCGCCACCGCCCCACCGGCCGCGAACGACTCCACTGGATCGGCCGCACCCCCGCCTTCGCCCCCATGGAGTACTCCAAACTCGGCCTCGAACACTTCACCCCCGACTACACCCGCTACTTCCACGCCCTGACCGAACCCGTCCGCGACCGCCTCCTCCCCACCCAGTGGCAACTCCACAAAGGCATCGACGCCACCACCCTCGCCGCCATCCACGACGAGCTCTACCACCGCACCCTCCACGGCGGCTGGCCCGACGCCGTCCTCACCCCCGGCGTCCACGTCCGCACCGCCCACCACACCGGCACCACCATCGACCTCCACCTCGAACACCTCCAGCAGAACACCCGCAGCCGCCTCACCACCGACGCCGTCGTCCTCGCCACCGGCCACCGAGAACGCCCCCTCGACACCCTCCTCACCCACCTCGACCCCCACCTCCACCGCGACAACAGCCGACGCCCCCGCATCGACGAACACTTCCGCCTCGACCTCGACCCCGCCATCACCACCACCGGCAGCACCGTCTACGTCCAGAACGCCGAACGCCACACCCACGGCGTCGGCGCCCCCGACCTCGGCCTCGCCGCCTGGCGCAGCGCCCACATCCTCAACACCCTCACCGGCAAGGAGACCTACCCCCTGCCCACCCGAACCGCCTTCACCACCTTCGGCCTCCACCCGCAGCCACACCCCCTCACCCCCCTCGCCGAACACCCCCGGCAACGACAAGGGGCGGCAGGCCGACCGCTCCCACCGCCCCCCACCGCACACCCCTAGAACACCGGCGTACCGTTCCGCGTCAGCTTCCAGTCCACCGACGCGAACTCCGCCGGATCGATCGACCCCTTCGCCTTCACCCAGGCGATCATCGTGTTGCGGATCTCGTCCGAGTTCGCCCACAGCACCTTCGCCGACGCCACGTGCGGGAAGTTACCGCCGCCGTTGGCCCGGTAGTTGTTCACCGCGAACACGAACTGCCGGTCGTCCGCGAGCGGCGCCCCCTCGAACCGCACGTTCGAGACCCTCGAACCCGCCGCCTTCGCGATGTCGATCTCGTACGTCAGACCACCGACCACGTCGTAGTTGTAGTCCGGCGTACCGTTCGCGTTCGTCAGCGCCGCCGGATCCACCACCGCGTCCGGCGCCGTCTGCACGTAGTAGTTCGCCGAGAACTCCAGGTACGCCTTCATCTGCGCACCCGTCATCAGACGCGCCTCCAGCGTGTTCTCGAAGACGTACAGACCCGCCACGTCCCGGATCGTCACCTCGCCCGCCGGAATGACCGCGGTCCGCGAGAACGCCGCCGCCTGCGACAACACCGGCAGCGCCGCGTACTCCGTACCCGCCAGCGCCTCCCTCACCGTGTCGGCCTGGATGTGGTTGATCAGATCGATGATCGGCACGTCCTTGTACGGAGCCTCCGCCGACCGCATCTCCACCGCGTTCGTCCCGACCACCTGGTTGACGTACGCCACGACCTTCTCGTGCTCGTCACCCAGCAGCTTCACGATCCTCGGATCCTCCTCCACCGCGTTGGAGTTCAGGACCCGCGCCCCCACCTTCTCGACCGCCCAACGACCCTTCTCCCACACCAGCTCGAAGTCGAACAGCGTCAGCCGCTGCCCCCACTTCAGCGGCTCCGACAGCACAACCCGCTCGCCGGTCTCCTTGTTGGTGACGAAGTACTCCGGGATCTCCGAGTGCGCGTGACCCACCAGGATCGCGTCGATCCCCGGCACCTGCTCCGCCACCAGAGCCGCCGCGTTCTCCACGTACGGCAACTGGTCACCGTACGACGACGTCCCCGACGACCCGCTGTGCGCCGACACGATCACCACGTCCGCACCCATCGACCGCAGCTTCGGCACCCACTTAGCCGCCTGCTCCTCCAGACCCGGGAACGTCATCTTCCCCTGCACGTTCGCCTTGTCCCAGATCGCGATCCCCGGATTCGTCAGACCCAGCACCGCCACCTTCACGTCCCGCCCGTGCGGAGTCCGCAGACAGTGCATGCTGTACGGCGGGAACGCCGGCCGCAACGTCACGGCGTCCAACGCATTGGCGCCCAGCAGCGGGAAACGACACTGCTCCTGGAACTTGCGCAGCACCGGAATGCCGTAGTTGAACTCGTGATTGCCCAGCGCGGCCGCGTCGTACCCGATCGCGTTCATCGCCTGCGCCATCGGATGCACCGGACCACCCTTGGCGGTGATCGGATCCACCTTCGCGTAGTAGTACGACAACTGCGTGCCCTGAATCGTGTCGCCGGCGTCGATCAGCAGCGTGTTCCGCCGCCCCTTCTCCGCACGGACCTGGTTCACCAGGGTCGAGATCTTCGCCAGACCGACGTCGTTGTGCGCCTTGTCGTCGAACTCGCCGTCCGTGAAGTAGTCCCAGTTGAAGACGTTGCCGTGCAGGTCCGTCGTCCCCAGCACGGTGAACGCGTACCGCTTCGCCGGCTTCGCGGGCCTCCCCGCCGGAGCCGCCTGCGCCGCCGGAGCCGCCGCCGCGCCCGCGACCGCCACCCCCGCCCCGGTCACGGCGGACTTCTTCAGAAACTTCCGGCGGTTCAACGGCATGTCCAGCACCCCTCGGAGGACGACGGTCAACGACGCGCGTAGATAACGCGCGTAGATTCTGACCCGGCCATGACGAACAGAACAGGCCCCCCAGGTTTCGATCTGATGACCTCACCCACACACCCCCACCCCATGACCACCGAAGACCGACCAGAGCAGGACACAAGCCACCCACGCCCACAGCCACGGCGGACACCCCCGCACCCACCACCCCGACGCCGACCCCCACCACCGGCCCCCCACCCCACGAACGCCTCATACGCGCCCCCCCGCAGCCACGAATTCACCCGATCGAGGAAAACCAGAACCCGCCGACGTGCTCATCGGAGCACCTGCCCGCACAATTCAACTCCTGTCAACAATCCTTCACCCACAGGACGTTGAGCAGACACCCCCAACCAATTCCCTACCCGGCGGTAAGTCATAGGCTCGAACCATGCGCCGAGCGAAAATCGTCTGCACCCTGGGACCCGCCACCCACACCTACGACCAGATCAAAGCCCTGGTCGAAGCCGGAATGGACGTAGCCCGCCTCAACCTCAGCCACGGCACCCACGCCGAACACGAGGAGCGCTACCGACACGTCCGCAAAGCCGCCGACGAAACCGGCCGCAGCGTCGGCATCCTCGCCGACCTCCAAGGCCCGAAGATCCGCCTCGGCCACTTCACCGAAGGACCCGTACTCCTCGAACACGGCGACACCTTCACCATCACCGTCGAAGAAGGCGTCCCCGGCAACCGCCACCACTGCGGAACCACCCACCCCGGCCTCGCCACCGACGTCACCCCAGGCGAACGCATCCTCGTCGACGACGGCAAAGTCACCCTCGAAGTCACCCACGTCGACGGCCCCCGCGTCCACACCCGAGTCCTCGAAGGCGGCATCATCTCCGACCACAAAGGCCTCAACCTCCCCGGAGTCGCCGTCTCCGTCCCCGCCCTCTCCAAAAAAGACGAAGACGACCTGCGCTGGGCCCTGCGCACCGGCCTCGACGTCATCGCCCTCTCCTTCGTCCGCACCGGCAACGACATCCTCGACGTCCACCGCATCATGGACGAAGAAGGCCGCCACCTCCCCGTCATCGCCAAAATCGAAAAACCCCAAGCCGTCGAAAACCTCGACGACATCGTGGCCGCCTTCGACGGCCTCATGATCGCCCGCGGCGACCTCGGCGTCGAAATGCCACTCGAACAGGTCCCCATCGTCCAGAAAAAGGCCATCAAACTCGCCAGGCGCAACGCCAAACCCGTCATCGTCGCCACCCAGATGCTCGACTCCATGATCGGCAACTCCCGCCCCACCCGCGCGGAAGCCTCCGACGTCGCCAACGCCGTCATCGACGGCACCGACGCCGTCATGCTCTCCGGCGAGACCAGCGTCGGCAAATACACCGTCCAAACCGTCCGCACCATGGCGAAAATCGTCGCAGCCGCAGAAGAGGACATCCTCGCCAAAGGCCTCCCACCCCTCACCGACAACAACAAACCCCGCACCCAAGGCGGCGCCGTCGCCCGCGCCGCAGCCGAGATCGGCGACTTCCTCGACGCCACCTTCCTCGTCGCCTTCACCCAGTCGGGCGACACCGCCCGCCGCCTCTCCCGCTACCGCTCACCCATCCCCCTCCTCGCCTTCACCCCCGAACCGGCCACCCGCTCCCAACTGAGCGCCACCTGGGGCGTCGAGACGTTCCTCGGCCCCCACGTCGACTCCACGGACGCCATGGTCGACCAGGTCGACGAACTGCTGCTGCGCCACGGACGCTGCCGGAAGGGCGACGTGGTCGTGATCACCGCCGGCTCACCCCCCGGCGTCTCCGGCTCGACGAACCTCGTACGGGTGCACCACATCGGGGAGGACGACAAGTAGGTCAGTACTTGGGGCCTACATGGGCGTCGAGGAGAGCGACCGAGGCCTTCTTGGCGACGGAGATGTTGAACGGGTTGCCGTTGCGCGTGCAGTGCGTCCACTCGACGCCGAGTCTGTCGAGGGTGTCGGTGAAGAGGCGGCGGATGTCGTCGGAGACGTTGGCGAAGAAGTACCGGGGGTATTCGTAGCGCTTGCGCTCGCCGGCGACCACGCGGGTCGTCCAGTTGGTGATACGACAGCCGTCGGAGTGAATGAGGCCCCGGACGAATCCCCAGGGGTGAGCGTCGACGATGACCTGCTGCCAGGGTTCGAGCACGATGCGGCGCTCGTGCTTCTTGCCGGGGCCGTGCTGGGGGAAGAGGCACCAGAGGTGCTTGGAGTACACCTTCACCTCCCGGCAGCCCTTTCGGCGGACCCTGCTGACCGAGTTTCCGGGGAGGACTGATCGCATGGCCTTCTCGCACTCGTCGATGAGCCCGGGGTGCGCATCCGCGCAGCTGACGGAGAGGCTGGGCGCTCGCATGGCGCGGTTCTGGATGATGTGGCCGTCGCCGAGGTAGAGGCCGAGCAGGTAGGCGTAGGCCGATGTGTCCAGCTGGCCTTCGCAGCGGGGACACGGGGGGTGAGTCCGCCCGGGACACTCGCCGCTCTTCGCACGGTCTATGTGCTTCCAGTAGCTGACCGTGCCGAGTGGAACGTTGAATTGGCGCGCCACGTCGGCGTTCCGCGCCCCGTTCCGTAACAGCGTGACTGCTCTTTGCCGAACTTCAGCGCTGTGAAAATACATGTGGATACTGTGTGTGACGAATTTCAGGTGCGCCCACGAGAAAGCGGATGTTCACGAGAACGTGGACATCCGCTTCGGATTGTCAACCTTGGAATTCAAGGAAGGTGCCCCGGGTGGGACTCGAACCCACACTGTATGGTGTTTGAGACCATCGTCTGCTGCCAATTGGACTACCGGGGCCCAGGGAATCGAAGGTCAACCCCGACTCCGTGCCCACTACCTTACCGCAGCTAGGTAGGCTCTTGTCAGCAGTACCCCTGCCCTGAACGAGGAGCCCAAGTGACCGCCCCCGAGTCGCCCCAGCCCGTAGACGCGCCCGACGACGACAAGTCGCACGTGCCTCCGCTGACGACCCGTGTCGTCATCGCCGAGGACGAGGCCCTGATCCGGCTCGACCTCAAAGAGATGCTGGAGGAGGAGGGCTACAGCGTCGTCGGTGAGGCCGGCGACGGCGAGCAGGCGATCGAGCTCGCCCGTGAGCACCGTCCGGACCTGGTGATTCTCGATGTGAAGATGCCGAAGCTGGACGGTATCTCGGCCGCGGAGAAGATCGCGGAGGAGCGGATCGCGCCGGTGCTGATGCTGACGGCGTTCTCGCAGCGTGATCTCGTGGAGCGTGCGCGGGACGCCGGTGCGATGGCGTACCTCGTGAAGCCGTTCAGCAAGAGTGACGTCGTTCCGGCGATCGAGATGGCGGTCTCGCGGTTCACGGAGCTGAAGGAGCTGGAGAAGGAGGTCGCGGACCTCACCCAGCGGCTGGAGACGCGCAAGCTGGTGGACCGGGCGAAGTCGGTCCTGCAGACGGAGTACGGGTTGTCGGAGCCGGCGGCGTTCCGGTGGATCCAGAAGACGTCGATGGATCGGCGGATGTCGATGCAGCAGGTGGCGGAGGCGGTCATTCAGGACGCGGAGGAGAAGAAGGCGTCCAAGGGCTGAGCGGTTCGGCGGCTGATGTGGCGGCGAGGCCCGCATTCCCGGAGGAGGGGGTGCGGGCCTCGTCGTTGTCGAGCGTGGGTTCTGGTTCAGTCCTCGCCGAGGTAGGCCTTGCGGACGGACTCGTCGTGGAGGAGGTCCTGTCCGGTGCCGGAGAGGACGATCTTGCCGATCTCCATGACGTGGCCGTGGTCGGCGAGGGAGAGGGCGGCCTGGGCGTTCTGTTCGACGAGGAGGATCGTCGTGCCCTGGGCCTTGAGTTCGGCGATGGTCGCCATGATCTTCTGCATCATGATCGGCGAGAGGCCCATGGAGGGTTCGTCGAGCATGAGCAGTTTGGGCTGGGACATGAGGGCGCGGCCCATGGCGAGCATCTGCTGTTCACCGCCGGAGAGGGTGCCGGCGGCCTGTTTGCGGCGCTCTCCGAGGATGGGGAAGAGGTCGTAGGCGCGTTGGACGTCCTTCTCGATGCCGGGTTTGTCGCTGCGCAGGAAGGCGCCGAGGTACAGGTTGTCCTCGATGGTCATGCGCGGGAAGATGTGCCGGCCTTCGGGGGAGTGGGCGAGTCCCAGCGACACGATGTTGTGGGCGGGGACCTTCTTCAGTGACTTGCCGTCGAACTTGATCTGTCCGCCGACGGGCTTGAGGAGTCCTGAGAGGGTGCGCAGGGTGGTGGTCTTGCCGGCGCCGTTGGTGCCGATGAGGGTGACGACCTCGCCGGCGTCGACCTTGAAGGAGATGCCCTTGACGGCTTCGATCTTGCCGTAGGCGACCCGGAGGTCCTCTACTTCGAGCAGTGCGGTCATCGGTCGTTCTCCTTGCCGGGCGCGGCGTCCGGGGTGGGCTCGGCGTGTGCCTCGGCGGCCTCGACCTCCGTGACCTCCTCGTTGCCGGGTGCGTCTTCGTAGGGTTCGCCGAGGTAGGCGGCGACGACGCGTTCGTCGCCCTGGACGGTGGCGCTGTCGCCTTCGACGAGTTTTTCGCCTTGGACGAGGACGGCGACGCGGTCGCAGAGGTTGAAGATGAAGCGCATGTCGTGCTCGATGACGAGGACGGCGATGCCCATGTCGCGGATGGCGAAGACGAGTTCTTCGGTGGCGCGTGTTTCCTGCGGGTTCATGCCGGCGGTGGGCTCGTCGAGGAGGAGCAGGCCGGGTTCGCTGGCGAGGGCGCGGGCGATCTCGAGTTTGCGTTGTTCGCCGTAGGGGAGGTTGCGGGCCAGGTGTTCGGCTTTGGCGTCGAGGCCGACGAACTCGAGGAGTTCCATGGCGCGTGCGCGGGAGGCGGCTTCGGCCTTGTGGAAGCCGGGTCCGCGCAGGAGTGCGGACCAGAGGCCTTCCTTGGTGCGGGTGTGGCGGCCGACGAGGACGTTCTCCAGGACCGTCATGTTGGCGAACAGGCGGATGTTCTGGAAGGTGCGGGCGATGCCGGCGGCGGTGACCTTGAAGGATTTGGGCGGCAGGACCTGGCCCTTGTAGCGGACTTCGCCTTCGGTGGGGATGTAGAGGCCGGTGAGGCAGTTGAAGAAGGTGGTCTTGCCGGCGCCGTTGGGGCCGATGAGTCCGACGATCTCGCCGCTGTTGACGGTCAGGTCGACGTTGCGTACGGCGGTGAGGCCGCCGAAGCGCATGGTGACGCCGCGGGCGTCGAGGACGGTCTGGCCGGGGGCGGTGGCGCCCGGGGCGGTGTCCTTGGTGGTGGTGTCGGTAGTCATGGTGTGTCAGGCCCCTGTCTTGCTGAGGACTGCGGGTGCTTCGGCCTCTTCGTGGAATTCGAGCTGGCGGCGCCGGTTGGGGATGAGGCCTTCGGGGCGGAAGCGCATCAGCAGGACGAGGGTGAGTCCGAAGGCGAAGAGCTGGTAGTCGCCGAGGAACTGGAGCTTGGCCGGGATGAGGTAGAGCAGGGCGGCACCCACGAGCGGTCCGCTGATCGTGCCCATGCCGCCGAGGACGACTGCGGCGAGGAGGAATGCCGAGTTCGGTGGGACCACGTGGGCGAACTGGTACTGCTCGGGGGTCACGGTGTAGGTGACGTGGGCCTGGACGGTGCCGGCGAGGCCGGCGAGGGCGGCTCCGAGGGCGAAGGCGATGAGTTTGACGCGGAAGCCGTTGATGCCCATGGCCAGGGCGGCGGTCTCGTCCTCGCGGATGGCGACCCATGCGCGGCCGATGCGGGAGTCGCCGCTGCGTCGGAAGACGACGACCACGACCAGCGTGATGAGCAGCATGAGCAGGAAGTAGTTGGCGAAGCGGGCGATGGTGAACCCGAGGAAGGTGTGTTCCTGGCCGAAGTCGAACCCGAGGATGTCGAGGTTCGGGACGGAGGAGATGCCGTTGGAGCCGTTGGTGATGTCGGGGCCGGAGGTGCCGTCGAGGTTGAGGACGGTGATGCGGAAGATCTCGCCGAAGCCGAGGGTGACGATGGCGAGGTAGTCGCCGCGCAGTCGCAGGGTGGGGGCGCCGATGATGACGCCGAACACCATGGCGACGGCGGCGCCGAGGAGGGCGGAGGCCCAGAACGGCAGGTGGATGTCGAAGGGGGAGGAGGGGGAGCCGGAGACCATGGCCGCGGTGTAGGCGCCGACGCCGAGGAAGGCGACGTATCCGAGGTCGAGGAGGCCGGCGAGGCCGACGACGATGTTCAGGCCGAGGGCGACGGTGGCGAAGATGAGGATGTAGACGCCGATGGTGGCGTACTGGTCGTCGGACTGGGTGAAGGGGAAGGCGGCGGCTGCGACGAAGGCGCCGATCATGGTGACGTTGCGGTGCTTGGCGGTGAGTGCGGAGATCCGGGTGACGAGTCCGGCTTTGGCGGCGGCGCCGAAGCCGAAGCCGGCGGTGATCAGGAAGCCGATGAACAGTTCGTCGTATTCGGTGCCGATGCCGTAGGTGAAGACGGTCAGGCCGAGGGCGAGGGCCGCGACGATGATCAGGATCTCGGCGTAGGCGGGCAGCTTGCGGGCCGGTGCGACGGGGCCGGTGGCGAAGGCCGCTTTGACGACGGTCCAGTTGTTGCGCCGGTTGTGGCGGTACTGCTCCCAGGCGCTGTCCTCGGGGTCGGCGGGTTCGGTCTGCGGTCGCTGGAAGGGCAGGGCGAGTGCGCCGGTCAGTGCGGCGAGGGTCACCACGGCGACGATCCAGGCGCCGGGTTCGAGGTTGACGAGGCCGCCGAGCTTGGAGCTGATCGCGAGGACGGTGTACCAGGCGGTGGCGAAGGTGCCGAGCGCGGCCAGTTTGAGCGCGCTGTCGGCGCCGGCGGGGACGAGCCAGCGCAGGCCCTTGGTGCCGTAGGAGGCGAGGCCGAAGAGCGTGGTGAGGGCGCCGCCGATGAGGACGAGGACCTGCAGGCCGCCCGGGTAGCCGTAGACGGTGAGGTCGCCGGGGAAGGCGGCGGTCCAGGTCCAGGCGAGGAAGGTGGAGACGATGGTCAGGACGCCGCCGCCGGTGGCGAGGGCGCGGCCGAGGTGCGGCGGGATGCCCACCAGGCTGTGGGCGGGGGTGCCCGTGGTCTCGTCGGGCGTCTGCGGTGCGGTGGTCTGTGTGGTCATCGGTGTCACGCCCTGTCCGCCACGCGCTCGCCGAGCAGGCCCTGTGGCCGGAACAGGAGCACGAGGATGAGGAGTACGAACGCCCAGACGTTGGCCCAGGACTGGCTGCCGAACTGTTCCATGCCCGGGATGTCGGAGATGTAGGCGGTGGAGAGTGCTTCGGCGACGCCGAGGACGAGTCCGCCGAGCATGGCGCCGTAGATGTTGCCGATGCCGCCGAGGACGGCCGCGGTGAAGGCCTTCAGGCCGAGGATGAAGCCCATGCGGAACTGGACTTCGCCGTACTTGAGGCCGTAGGCGACGGCTCCGATGGCGGCGAACGCGGCGCCGAGGGCGAAGGCGACCACGATGATGCGGTCGGTGTTGATGCCCATGAGCTTGGCGGTGTCGGGGTCCTGTGCGGTGGCCTGCATGCCGCGGCCGGTGCGGGTCTTCATGACGAAGTAGGCGAGGATCGCCATGCTGATCGGGGCGGCGATCAGCAGGAAGAGGTCACCGGTCTGGATGGTGACGCTGCCGATCTCGAAGGGGCCGCCTTCGATCTGGGGGAAGGTGATGGCGGACCGGGCGTCCGGGTACCAGGCCCACACCGCCTGCTGGAGGGCGAGGGAGAGGCCGATGGCGGTGATGAGGGGGGCGAGGCGTGGTGCCGTGCGCAGGGGGCGGTAGGCGAATCGTTCAGCCCCTACGGCGACGAGCACGGCGACGATGATGCCGCCGACGAGCATGAGGGGGAGCGCAACCCACATCGACGTGCCGTCGGGCAGCACGTAGAGGTACATGGTGAGGGCGCCGAAACCGCCCATCATGAAGATCTCGCCGTGGGCGAAGTTGATGAGCTGGACGATGCCATAGACCATCGTGTAGCCGATGGCGACCAGCCCGTACATGGATCCCAGTAGCAGGCCGTTGACCAGCTGCTGCGGCAGTTCGTTCACCGCATGTCCTCCGAGACGTTCGGATTGTCGAGGATGTGACCGGATGTGAGTCCGCGCGGGGCGCGTGTGGTGCAGCGCCCCGCGCGGCTCATGGATGGGTGCGGGTGTGGGTCAGCCGGTGTAGGTGCCGGACTTCACTGCCTTCCACTGACCGCCTTCGACGGCGTAGACGGTGAGCTGCTTGTTGGTCGCGTCACCGTACTCGTCGAAGGACACCTTGCCGGTCACGCCGTCGAAGGAGACGTTCTGCACGGCCTCGGTGACCTTGGCGCGGGCGTCGTCCGGGAGCTTGCCGTCGTTGTCCGCGACGACCTTCTTCACGGCCTCGATGATCGCCCAGGCGGAGTCGTAGGAGTAGCCGCCGTACGCCTCGTAGGCCTCCTTGTATCCGGCGGTCTTGTAGTTGGCGACGAACTCCTTGGCCGAGGGGAGTTTCTCGACCGGGGCGCCGACGGAGGTGGCGAGGTCGCCGGTGCCGCTGGTGCCGGAGAGCTTGATGAAGTCGGCGCTGTAGATGCCGTCGCCGCCGACCAGGGGGATCTTGGCGCCCGCGGCCTTGATCTGCTTGCTGAGCGGGCCTGCCTGCGGGTACTCGCCGCCGTAGTAGACGACGTCCGCGCCGGAGGACTTCACCTTGGTGGCGACCGCGGAGAAGTCCTTGGTGTCGGGGTCGATGTGCTCGGTGCCCACGATCTGGCCGCCGAGCTTCTTGAACTCCTCGGTGAAGGTGGCGGCCAGGCCGGCGCCGTAGGTCTTCTTGTCGTCGATGACGAAGACCTTCTTCTTCTTGGCGGTGGTGTAGACGTACTGCGCGGCGAACGGGCCCTGGATGGCGTCCGTGGTCGCGGTGCGGAAGTACGACTTGTAGGTGCGGGCCTTCTCGGTCTGCCACTTCGGGCCCTGGGTCAGGGCCGGGTTGGTGTTGGCCGGCGAGATCTGGGTGAGCTTGGCGTCGTCGAAGACCTTCTGCATCGACTCGGCGACGGAGGAGTTCAGCGGGCCGACGACGCCGAGGACGTCGTCGTTGGCGACGAACTTGGTGGCGTTCTGCTGGCCCGAGGAGGGCTGCGCCTGGTCGTCGAGGGCCTCGACCTTGAAGGTCACGCCTTCGACGGTCTTCTCCTTGTTGGCCGTCTTGGCGGCGAGGTCCACGGAGTTCTTGATGCCGAGGCCCAGCGCGGACAGGTCGCCGGTGAGCGGCGCGTCGACACCGATGACGACGGTGGTGCCTCCGCTGCCCTCGGAGTCCGAGCCACCGCTATCGTCGCGCGAGCCGCAGGCGGTGAGGGTGAGTGCTCCCGCCGCCAGCGCGGCGGTGATGGCGATGAGCGAACGTTGACGCACGATCAGTCCTTTCCCTGGCACGGCCCCTCCTGGTCGGGGGGTCGAGTCGAGCGCTGGGACGAAATGACTTCGAATCCGATGGCGCGGTGACTGGGCGTGACTCTAAGCGTGTGCAGGGAACGTGGAGGAGGGTCTGACCGATGCTGTGACTCTCTTGTTATGACGCGGCGTAATGCAGAGCGGTACTCAGTGGGTGGATGAGTTGAATTCAGACCGATTCGCCCGGTCCGCATAGTGAGAACTCGCAGGAAGCGCGACCGCGATTTCAGTAGTGTTCTTCGTCTTTGGTGATGACGCGAACTCGTTGCTGCAGGCTACCTGCAGGGCCTCCGAGAGGTCGTGCGCATAGCGATCGCCGAGAATGAAACTGTGGTCTTCCATTGCGCGCGTATTACGTAGAGTTACATCCAGGAAAGGCAGTCCGGCGTGCTGCGGCGTGCGCGCGCAATCAGTCACTTGCATGGTGATGGCAACCGTTTTGGCGGAACCGGGGCTTCCGCGGAATGGCGGAGAGGGCGCGACGGAGACGGAAAGTCCGGCGTACGGCTGGGAAATCCGCGCCACGGTGACGGGAGGGCCGGCCTGGGTGACGACCTCGACGCCGAAGCGGAAGCTCCTGCCCGCGGCGCCCTCGGGCGGCTCCTGCGTGCCCAGGTAGGCGATCGCCACGACCTGCGACGGGAACGGTGCGGGGTCGGGTGGCGGCGGTTGGGGACGGGTGACGTGGACGTATCCGGCGCCCGCCAGGAGAGCGGCCGCGGCGCCCGCGACGAGGGCCGCGCGGCGGTGCCGGGCGCACCACGACGCCGCCCGCCCGAGGGGGAGTTCACGAGGGGGTCGGGCGTCGGACGCGGGCGCGTCCCACGCGCGCGTGCCCTCGCCCGGCTCGACGGGGCCCACGCCGCTCACCGCCAGGGCCCCTCGGTCGGGGCGCCGCCGCGGTACCGCCGCGCGCAGGCGGTGCGCGTCTCCCGGTCGATCAGTTCCTCGGCCTCGTGGCGGCCCGCCCTCTCCCGCTCCGCGCGGGCCGCGTCCACGACGTCCCTGAGGATCTCGTACTGGCCGTCGGACAGCCCCATCGACTGGTAGTCGCCGTACGCGGTGCCGTCCAGCACCTCCCGCGACCAGTACCCGACGATCCGCGCGCACAGGACCTCGGGGGGCGCGGCCCCGGGCGACGGCGAGCCGGAGACGGAGCCCGGGGCGGACGGTGCGCCGGGCGTCGCCGCGCCCTGCGCCCCCGTCCCGCACCCGGCGAGCAGTCCGCCGGTCAGCACGGCGAGCACCGGTAACCGCCCGAGCGCCGCCCGCGACCGCGGACCTCCTCCTGCCGTCATGCCTCGACGCTACGGCGCGGCGAGGACGGGTTCAACGGGCGGGAGCGGGCCGGCGGGCCGCATGCGGCGGGCGGGGACCCGAAGCGGGGCCCGCCCGGGGCCCGCGGCGTCCCCGTCGGCTCAACTCGCCCCGTTCACGCGTTCCTTGTCGCCCGGGTTCACGTCCCGCAGCAGGCAGGTGAGGCGGGCCGTGCACACCCGGCGCCCCCCCTCGTCGCTGATGACGATCTCGTACGTCGCCGTCGAGCGGCCCCGGTGCACGGGCGTGGCCACGCCCGTGACCAGGCCCGAGCGGACCCCGCGGTGGTGGGTGCAGTTGAGGTCGACACCGACGGCGATCTTGGAACTGCCGCCGTGCAGCATCGACCCGACCGAGCCGAGCGTCTCCGCGAGCACCGCGGAGGCGCCGCCGTGCAGCAGCCCGTAGGGCTGGGTGTTGCCCTCCACCGGCATCGTGCCCACGACCCGGTCCGCCGAGGCCTCCAGGATCTGCACGCCCATGCGCGTGCCCAGGTGCCCCGCCGAGAAGAGCGCCGGCAGGTCGACGCCGAGCGCCGCGTACTCGTCGAGGACCTCTTGCGGGAACTTCACGTGCTGCTGCTCGCCCATGGCGCCCTGCTCCGTTCGTCGTGACCGGCGCGGCAGGACCTTGCCGCACCGGCTGAGCAAACGCTCAGTCGGTCGCCGATTGTTCCAGACGCACCACGACGGACTTGCTGGCCGGGGTGTTGCTGACGTCCGCCGTGGCGTCCAGCGGCACCAGGACGTTGGTCTCCGGGTAGTAGGCGGCCGCGCAGCCGCGGGACGTGGGGTACAGCACCACCCGGAAGCCGGGCGCCCGCCGCTCCACGCCGTCCCTCCACTCGCCGACCAGGTCGACGTACGTCCCGTCGGCCAGCCCGAGCGCCCGCGCGTCCTCGGGGTTGACGAGGACCACCCGGCGGCCGCCCCGGATGCCCCGGTAGCGGTCGTCCAGGCCGTAGATCGTGGTGTTGTACTGGTCGTGCGAGCGCAGCGTCTGCAGGAGCAGGCGGCCCTCGGGCAGCTTCGGGTACTCGACCGGCGACGCGGTGAAGTTGGCCTTGCCGGTCGCCGTCGGGAAGCGGCGCTCGTCGCGCGGGGCGTGCGGCAGGGCGAAGCCCCCGGGACGCGCCACGCGCGCGTTGAAGTCCTCGAAGCCGGGGACCACCCGCGCGATGCGGTCCCGGATCGCGGCGTAGTCCTTCTCGAACTCCTCCCACGGCACCTTGCTGTCGTCGCCCAGCACCCGGCGCGCCAGCCGGCACACGATCGCCGGCTCCGACAGCAGGTGCCCGCTCGCCGGCTCCAGGCCGCCCCGCGAGGCGTGCACCATGCCCATCGAGTCCTCGACCGTCACGAACTGCTCGCGGCCGCCCTGCACGTCGCGCTCGGTGCGGCCGAGGGTGGGCAGGATCAGCGCACGCGCGCCCGTCACGACGTGCGAGCGGTTGAGCTTGGTCGACACGTGCACCGTCAGCCGGGCGCGCCGCACGGCCGCCTCGGTGACCTCCGTGTCGGGAGAGGCCGCCACGAAGTTGCCGCCCATCGCGAAGAACACCTTCGCCTCGCCGTCGCGCAGCGCGCGGATGGCCCGCACGACGTCGAACCCGTGCTCGCGCGGGGGCGCGAAGCCGAACTCCTTCTCCAGGGCGTCCAGGAAGGCCGGAGCGGGGCGCTCGAAGATGCCCATCGTGCGGTCGCCCTGCACGTTCGAGTGGCCGCGCACCGGGCACACGCCCGCGCCCGGGCGCCCGATGTTGCCGCGCAGCAGCAGGAAGTTGACCACCTCGCGGATGGTCGGCACCGAGTGCTTGTGCTGGGTCAGGCCCATCGCCCAGCAGACGATCGTGCGCTCCGAGGCCAGCACCATGCGCAGGGCTTCCTCGATCTCCGCGCGCGTGAGGCCCGTCGCCGTGAGCGTCTCCTCCCAGTCGGCGGCGCGGGCCGCCTCGGCGAAGTCCTCGAAGCCGTGCGTGTGTTCGGCGACGAACCGCTCGTCGACCGCGCCGTCCGTCTCCAGGAGCAGCCTGTTGAGGAGACGGAAGAGGGCCTGGTCGCCGCCGATGCGGATCTGCAGGAACAGGTCGGTGAGCGCGGCGCCCGCGGCCAGGCCCTTCGGGGTCTGCGGGTTCCTGAAGCGCTCCAGGCCCGCCTCCGGCAGCGGGTTGACGCTGATCACCTTCGCGCCGTTCGTCTTCGCCTTCTCCAGCGCGGTCAGCATGCGCGGATGGTTCGTGCCCGGATTCTGGCCGGCCACGATGATCAGGTCGGCCCTGTGGAGGTCCTCCAGCAGGACGCTGCCCTTGCCGACGCCGATCGTCTCCGACAGGGCCGACCCGGACGACTCGTGGCACATGTTGGAGCAGTCCGGCAGGTTGTTGGTGCCGAGCTCGCGGGCGAAGAGCTGGTAGAGGAACGCCGCCTCGTTGCTGGTGCGGCCCGAGGTGTAGAAGACGGCCTCGTGAGGGGAGGCGAGGGCCTGCATCTCCTCGGCGATGATGCCGAAGGCGCGGTCCCAGGAGACCGGCTCGTACCTGTCCGCGCCCTCGGGGAGGTACATGGGGTGCGTCAGGCGGCCCTGCTGGCCCAGCCAGTAACCGCTGCGGGTCGCCAGGTCGGCGACCGGGTGCGCGGCGAAGAACTCCGGGGTGACCCGGCGCAGCGTCGCCTCCTCGGCCACCGCCTTCGCGCCGTTCTCGCAGAACTCCGCGGCGTGGCGGTGCTCCGGCTCGGGCCAGGCGCAGCCGGGGCAGTCGAAGCCGTCCTTCTGGTTCACGCGCAGCAGGGTCAGCGCGGTGCGCCTCACTCCCATCTGCTGCCGGGCGATCCGCAGGGAGTGGCCGATGGCGGGGAGGCCCGCCGCGGCGTGCTTCGGCTCGGCGACCCGGGGCGCGTCCTGGACCGGGTCGGCCTTGGGCGGCTTCGATGCCATCGCGGGGCTCCTTCGCTGGCGCGGGTGGCCTGTGTCACTCCGACGTCCGTCTGACCTTCGTTCCCGATGGTCGCACGCTGCGTCGACGGTGCGAACGGCCGGGCGCACGGGGCTCGTGAGCATTGGTTGCGTCCGCTGTCACGGTGCGTTCCCGCCGGAGGGCGGGAGCGGGTGACGCGATCCGTGCCGGTGCCGTGGTCGCGGGCCGGGCCGGAGTGTCGGTGGGGCGTGGCAGGATCGGGGGCGTGGCAGAAACAGCATCGAAGAAGACCGAGAAGACCTCCGGCGGCGAGCGGCCGCGCCTGATGCTCATGGACGGGCACTCGCTGGCCTACCGCGCGTTCTTCGCGCTGCCCGCGGAGAATTTCACGACCGCGACGGGGCAGCAGACGAACGCGATCTACGGCTTCGCGTCGATGCTGGCCAACACGCTGCGTGACGAGGCGCCCACGCACTTCGCGGTCGCCTTCGACGTGTCCCGCAAGACCTGGCGGTCCGAGGAGTTCACGGAGTACAAGGCGAACCGCGCGAAGACGCCGGACGAGTTCAAGGGGCAGGTCGAGCTGATCGGGGAGCTGCTCGACGCGATGCACGTCTCGCGGTTCGCGGTCGAGGGCTTCGAGGCCGACGACGTGATCGCCACGCTCGCCACCCAGGCCGAGGCCGAGGGCTTCGAGGTGCTGATCGTCACCGGTGACCGGGACTCCTTCCAGCTCGTGAGCGAGCACGTCACCGTGCTGTACCCGACGAAGGGCGTCTCCGAGCTGACCCGCTTCACCCCGGAGAAGGTCCTCGAGAAGTACGGGCTGACGCCCGCCCAGTACCCCGACTTCGCGGCGCTGCGGGGCGACCCGTCGGACAACCTCCCGGGCATCCCCGGCGTCGGTGAGAAGACGGCCGCGAAGTGGATCAACCAGTTCGGTTCGTTCGCGGAGCTGGTCGAGCGCGTCGAGGAGGTCAAGGGCAAGGCCGGGCAGAACCTCCGCGACCACCTGGAGGCCGTCAAGCTCAACCGCCGCCTCACCGAGATGGTCCGCACGGTCGAGCTGCCCAAGGGCGTCACCGACCTGGAGCGCGCCCCGTACGACCGCACGGCCGTCGCGATGGTCCTGGACACCCTGGAGATCAGGAACCCCTCGCTGCGCGAGCGGCTCCTCGCCGTCGACCCGGGCGGCCAGGAGGCCGAGGCCGTCCCGGCGGCCGCCGGCGGCGTGGAGGTGGACGGCGCCGTGCTGGGCACCGGCGAGCTGGCCGGCTGGCTCGCCGAGCACGGCACGCAGACGCTCGGCGTCGCCACGGTCGACAGCTGGGCGCTGGGCGCCGGCTCGGTCGCCGAGGTCGCGCTCGCCGCGGCCGCAGGGGCGGCCGCCTGGTTCGACCCGTCGGAGCTGGACGAGGCCGACGAGAACGCGTGGGCGGCCTGGCTGGCCGCCGGGGACCGTCCCAAGGTCCTGCACAATGCCAAGGGCGCCATGCGCGTCCTCGCCGAGCACGGCTGGAGCGTCGCCGGCGTCTCCATGGACACCGCCCTCGCCGCCTACCTGGTCAAGCCGGGCCGCCGCTCCTTCGACCTGGAAGCGCTGTCCCTGGAGTACCTGGGCCGCGAGCTGACCCCCGCCGCGACGGCCGACGGACAGCTCGCCTTCGGCGCGGACGACGGCGCCGAGGCCGAGGCCCTGATGGTGCAGGCCCGCGCGATCCTCGACCTCGGTGAGGCCTTCCGCGGCAAGCTGGAGGAGGTCGGCGCCGCCGACCTGCTGCGGGACATGGAGCTGCCCACCTCCGTCCTGCTCGCCCGGATGGAGCGGCACGGCATCGCGGCCGACCGCGCCCACCTGGAAGCCATGGAGCAGATGTTCGCGGGCGCCGTCCAGCAGGCGGTGAAGGAGGCGCACGACGCCGCGGGGCACGAGTTCAACCTGGGCTCGCCCAAGCAGCTCCAGGAGGTCCTCTTCGGCGAGCTGGGCCTGCCGAAGACCAAGAGGACCAAGACCGGCTACACGACGGACGCCGACGCCCTTGCCTGGCTCGCCGGCCAGACGGACAACGAGCTGCCGGTGATCATGCTCCGTCACCGCGAGCAGGCGAAGCTGCGCGTCACCGTCGAGGGCCTGATCAAGTCCATCGCCGCGGACGGCCGGATCCACACCACCTTCAACCAGACGGTCGCCGCGACCGGCCGCCTGTCGTCGACGGACCCGAACCTGCAGAACATCCCCGTCCGCACGGACGAGGGCCGGGCCATCCGGCGCGGCTTCGTCGTCGGCGAGGGCTTCGAGTCCCTGATGACCGCCGACTACAGCCAGATCGAACTGCGGGTGATGGCCCACCTCTCCGAGGACGAGGGCCTCATCGAGGCGTTCACCTCCGGCGAGGACCTGCACACCACCGCCGCCTCCCGGGTGTTCGGGGTCGAGCCCACCGCCGTCGACGCGGAGATGCGCCGCAAGATCAAGGCGATGTCGTACGGCCTGGCGTACGGTCTGTCGGCGTTCGGCCTGTCCCAGCAGCTGAACATCGAGGCGGCGGAGGCCCGCGCCCTGATGGACGCCTACTTCGAGCGCTTCGGCGGCGTGCGGGACTACCTGCGGCGCGCGGTCGACGAGGCCCGGGCCACCGGCTACACGGCCACCCTCTTCGGGCGCCGCCGCTACCTCCCCGACCTCAACAGCGACAACCGCCAGCGCCGTGAGGCGGCCGAGCGGATGGCCCTCAACGCGCCCATCCAGGGCACGGCGGCCGACATCGTCAAGATCGCCATGCTCAAGGTGGACGGCGCGCTGCGGGAGGCCGGCCTCGGCTCCCGCATGCTGCTCCAGGTCCACGACGAGATCGTCCTGGAGATCGCCCCCGGCGAGCGCGCCGCAGCCGAGGAACTCGTCCGCCGCGAGATGTCCGCAGCCGTCCGGCTCAGGGCCCCGCTGGACGTGTCCGTGGGCGTGGGGGCGGACTGGGAGTCGGCAGCGCACTAGGGGCCCGGGCGGTTCGAACGGGGCGTGCGGCGAGGGCGCTGTTCGGGGTGGTGCCGCGGGGCGGGAGCGGGACGGCGGTGCCGCCCCCGCACCGCGGGCCCGGCCGTGACTCCCGGTCATCCCCCGAAGGGCCCTCACCCACGTGGCCCCCGCCGAAACGCCCCCGGCCGCCCCCGCCCGCCAGGATGCGGCCATGGGTATACGCATGCTTCACCGCCGGACGGCCACCGCAGGCGTGCACGCCACGGCGCCCCCCGGCACGCCGGTCGATCCCGACGCGGCGCCCCTCGGAAGACCGCTTCCCGCCTTCGCGCGCGGCGCCGCCGCCCCCCGCGTCCCCGGGACACCCGGCACGGCCGTCCGCGCGGCCGCCGCACGCCTCGGCCGGCTGGCCCCGCTGTCCCGGTTCGACGTCGCGCGCAGCTACCTGGCCCTGGCGCTCGACGGCCTCGGCCGGTTCCGCAGACCCCGTCCGGCGCGTCGCATCGCCGTCTTCGTCGCGGGGGTGACCCCGGCCGGCGAGCCGTTCAGCGAACGCTGACCTCGTCCGGGTGCCGCACGGGCGGCCGGGGGGCCGGGCGGCACACGCGCACGCCCACGGCGTACAGCAGCACCCCGAGCACCAGCCCGGCGCCCGCCCCGAAGCACACCGTGGGGATCAGCTCGTACGGCTCGGCCCGGGGACCCCAGTACTCCCACCAGCGCGTCGCCCGCCGCACCGCCGCGACGAGCGCGCAGCCGCCGATCACCGCCCCGGCCCACCACCGGTCCCGGACCGACAGCGGGGGCACCCCGACCGGCTCGGCGGCGGGTGTGCCGCGCAGCGCGTACGTCACGAAGAGCGCGATCACGACGGCTGCCACGGCCGACCCGCCGTACTGGAGGTACCAGTACAGAGGCGAGCCCGCCACCTTCTCGCCGAGCACGGGGAACAGGCGCATGCCCCACCGGTCGAGGTGGGTGAAGGCGTCCCACACCACGTGCGTCAGCGCGCCGAGCACCGCGGACGCGTACCAGCGCAGCAGGGCCGACGGTCGGACGCGCGCGCGTGGCGCCCCGCAGCGCGTCAGGGTCGCCGTGCGGGCCTGGCGGCGCCGCGGCAGCAGGGCGACGAGCGGTTCCCGCACCAGCAGCCACAGCGCCACCAGGGCCCAGGCGACGAGCACGTCGACGGTGAACACGCCGGCGAAGGAGTGGGTGACGTCCCCGAACTCCATGGCCCCGGACACGGCACTCGCGGCGTAGTAGGTCATGTCGGGCGAGAACGCCCCCGCCACCAGCACGGCCGGCACGAGCGGTCCGCGGCCGGTGCCGTCGGTGCGCACGGCGGGCAGCACGGCCGCGGCGTGACTCAACGTGAACGGCAACCGGGCTCCAGGGGGCGGACGTTGCCGGACGGGCCGGCGGGACGTGCGACGACCCGACCAGTATGCGGGAGGCCGCCGGCGCCGGGCGGAGATGACCGGGCGGTGAATACCGGGTGCGAACGGGTGCCGGTGCAAAAGAAGTTGTCGTAGGGTCCTTTGGGTCGCCGTGCTCGCGGGCACGGCCCGACAAGCGAACAGACCGGCGCGAACCGCCGGAGAGCGCAACCACGACGGTGGGATGATCGTCCCCACAGGACGAGTGACACGCATCGTCCCGGCAGGGGCGGGCACGGCAGAGGCAGACGGGCGCTCGGGTGTCCACGGGAGGGGTTCACTTCATGTCGGCGCATTTCGGCAGGAGGCTGCGCAAGGGGGCGGTCAACACCACCGTGGCCGCGGTGGCGGTGGCGGCACTCGCCGCGTCCCAGGCATCCGACGTCACGGCCGGCGGCCAGGCGGGCGGCCGGACCGCCGCCGACGCCCCGACGGCCGACACGGCCGCCGACGGCAGCGCCACCGGC
Organism: Streptomyces sp. NPDC017936; assembly: GCF_044328485.1. NCBI lineage: Bacteria > Bacillati > Actinomycetota > Actinomycetes > Kitasatosporales > Streptomycetaceae > Streptomyces > Streptomyces sp. NPDC017936. The sequence goes on from NZ_JBIRHK010000013.1 coordinate 26,724, forward strand.
AACTCGCCGTACTACACGGACCTGCCGCCGCTGAACAGCCCCGTCCCCTCGCCGAGTCAGAGCGCCGGCACCACGCCCGCCGTCGGCGGCGACACCGAGGCCGGCATCCCGGCGACCGTCCTGGACGCCTACAAGAAGGCCGCCGCGGCGCTCGCCGGGACCAAGCCCGGATGCCACATGCCCTGGCAACTCCTCGCCGCCATCGGCAAGGTCGAGTCGGGCCAGGCCCGCGGCGGCAACGTCACCGCCGACGGCACCACCATCTCGCCGATCCTCGGCCCGGTCCTCGACGGCAACGGCTTCGCCCACATCAGCGACACCGACCACGGCGCCTTCGACGGCGACAGCACCTACGACCGTGCCGTGGGCCCCATGCAGTTCATCCCGTCCACCTGGGCGTGGGCCGGCCGCGACGGCAACGGCGACGGCAGGAAGGACCCCAACAACATCTACGACGCCGCCCTCGCCGCCGGCCACTACCTGTGCCGCTACGACTGGGACATGGCCACCGACTCCGGGCTGCGCAAGGCGATCCTCAGCTACAACAACTCGACGGAGTACTACAACACCGTCGTGTCGTGGCTGGAGTACTACCGCAAGGGCACCCACGAGGTCCCCGACGGCACCGGCACCCTGCCGTCCGACCGCAGCGACAGCGGCACCGCCGGCGGGACGGGCGCCTCCCCGTCGTCCCCGTTCCCGTCGCCGTCGACGCCCTCGACGAGCCCCACGCCCGGCACGCCGCAGGCGCCCGGCACGCCGCAGGCGCCGAGCACTCCTCCGAAGCCCACCACGCCCACCACGCCCGCGCCGACGCCGACCGACACCGTCCACCACATCGAGGACGCCGGCACCGCGAAGCTCACCGCCATGGCGGGCGACGCGTTCACGCAGCGGATCAGCGCCCGGGCCGAGACCGCGGCCGGCCAGGCCGTCGGCAAGGTCAGGATCCGCTTCACCATCGTCGGCGACACCGACTCCACCTTCGCCGGCGGCGAGAACGTCGCCACCGTCTCCACCGACAGCAAGGGCGTCGCCACCGCTCCCGCCCTCCAGGCGGGCGAGTCGACCGGCGCCTTCACCGTCCGCGTCACGGTCGTGGGCCGCCTGGTGGCCGGCCTGGACTACACGGCCACCGTCACCGACCGCGCCGCCGACGCCCTCACCCGCACCAGCGGCACCGCACCGACCTGCACCGCGGGCGGCGAGTTCACCGACCGCGTCGAGGTCAGGGCCACCTACAAGGGCGCCGCGGCGGACAAGGTCGCCGCCACCGCCACCCTCGTCACGTCGGCCGACGACCCGACCGCGAACGACAAGGGCCCCTACTTCAAGGACGCCGCCGGCAACCCCGTCCGCACCCTCACGGACCTGCGGACGGACGCGGACGGCCTGCTGCGGCTGCCCAAGCTGTACGCCGACGACACCACCGGCACCTTCCTGCTGCGCATCACCACCACGGGCGGGGCCACCCTGACGGTCGAACTGACCGTCACGGCCGCCCCGTCGCCCTCGCCGAGCCCGTCGGAGAGCGCGTCCGGCAGCGCCTCCCCGAGCCCGTCCGAGTCGTCGACGACCGGCTCGTAACCGCCCTCGCACGGCGACGGCGCCCCCCTCCACCGGAGCGGGGCGCCGTCGCCGTGCACGACGTGGTCTCCCCCCCCGCCCGTCCGCCGCCACGGGCAGCCCGCCTGACGCCGCATCAGTCACCGTGGCCGGCGCACCGGGAGACCCGGCCCCTCCCTCCGCGCCGAACCGGAACCGGTCACCGCCTCAGCCGCGCGTTGGTGTGCCGCGTCGGCTCGGCGCCCGCCGGATCCTCCGGCCACGGATGCTTCGGATAACGGCCCCGCAGCTCCGCCCGCACGCCCCGGTAACCGTCCCGCCAGAAGGAGGCGAGGTCGGCGGTGACGGCCGCGGGCCGCCCGGCCGGGGAGAGCAGGTGCACCAGCAGCGGCACCCCCGCGACCCGCGGCGACTCCTGGAGCCCGAACATCTCCTGCAGCTTCACCGCGAGCACGGGCCGCTCGGGGTTCGCGTAGTCGATCCGGATCCTGGACCCGCTCGGCACGGTGATCCGCTCCGGCGCCAGCTCGTCCAGCCGGGCCGCCTCACCCGACGCCCAGGGCAGCAGCCGCGTGAGCGCCGCCCCCGCGTCGATCCGCGCGAGATCGGCGCGCCGCCGGGCCCGGCCGAACTCGGGCTCCAGCCAGTCCGCCCCGCGCGCGAGCAGCGACGCGTCGGACACGTCGGGCCACGGATCCCCCAGGCGCAGCCGCAGGAAGGCCAGCCGCTGCCGCAGCGCCTCCGCCTCCGGCGACCACCGCAGCAGCGCCGGCCCCTCCTGCCGTAGCCCTTCCAGCAGCGCCTCCCGCACGAGCCCGGGGTCGGCGTCCCGCAGCGGCCGCACCGCCAGCTCCACGGCGCCGAGCCGCTCCACGCGCCGGGCGACGACATCGCCGTCCGACCAGTGGACCTCGTCGCGCACGCCGAGCAGCGGGCCGGCCGCGAGCCGCGCGACCTCCTCGTCGACGGCCGCCGCGAGCTGCACCCGCGCGTGCCCCTTGCCGACGGGCCGGTCGGCCACCGCGACCGCGAGCCACGGGGCGCCGCGCAGGGCCGATCCGTCCCGGAGCTCGGCCCGCGTCCCGGAGACCATGAGCCAGGAGCCGCCGTCCGCCCGGGCGAGGCGCTCGGGGAAGGCGAGGGCGGCGACCAGGCCGGCACGCCCGTCCTCCGTGCCCTCCGCCGCGGTGGCCGCCGACGCCCCGACGGCCGCCCCCGTCGCCGGGCGGTCACGGGCGGACGGGCCGGGGAGGTCCGCGGCGACGGTCCGCAGCCGCCGCACCTCCGCCCGCCACCGCGAGGCGTACGCGTCGTTGCCGCGCCGGGCGGCGCGCACGGCGGCGGCCAGGTCGTCGCCGTACTCCCGGGGGGCCTCCTCGCTCAGCAGGGCGACCACCTCCGCGGCCCGCTCCACGCCCACCGCCCCGGCGCCGTCCAGCAACGCCCGCCCGAGCCGGGGGTGCAGCCCCAGCCGGGCCAGCCGCGCACCCCGCTCCGTGGCCCGGCCGGCGGAGTCCACCGCGCCGATCGCCGTCAGCAGACCGCGCGCCGCCGCCATCGCCCCGCCCGGCGGCGGATCCAGCAGCGCCAGCCCCGAGGCGTCGGGATCACCCCAGCACGCCGCCTGGAGGGCGAACGCGGTCAGGTCGGCCACCTTGATCTCCGGGGACGGGAAGCGCGGCAGGCGGGCGTCCTCCGCCTCCGCCCAGCACCGGTACACCACGCCCGGCGCCTCCCGCCCGGCCCGTCCGGCCCGCTGCCGCGCCGCCGCACGGGACGCCCGCACCGTCGCGAGCGCGCTCAGCCCCCGCGCGTGATCCACCCGGGGCTCCCGGGCCAGCCCCGCGTCCACCACCACCCGCACCCCGGGGACCGTCAGCGACGACTCGGCCACCGACGTCGCCAGCACCACGCGGCGCCGCTCGCCGGGCGCCAGCACCGCGTCCTGCACCGCCGCCGGCGCCCGCCCGTGCACCTGGAGCACGTCCACCCCGTCCAGGTCGCCGAGCCGCCCCGCGACCCGCGCGATCTCCCCGACGCCCGGCAGGAAGCACAGCACGTCCCCCGACCGCTCGGCCAACGCCCGCCGCACCACCGACGCCACGTGGGCGAGCAGCGCCGGATCCACCCACATGCCGTGCGGCGGACGCACCGGACGGGCCGGCGGCGCCCACACCACCCCCACGTCGAACGCGGCCCCCTCGGCCTCGACGACCGGCGCCCCGCCCAGCAGCCGGGACCAGCCCTGCGTGTCGGTCGTCGCCGAGGCGGCCACCAGCCGCAGCTCCGGCCGCAGCGCCTCCCGCACGTCCCACAGGAAGGCGGCCGCCGTGTCCGCGTCGAGATGCCGTTCGTGACACTCGTCCAGGACCACCACGTCGGCGCCGCTCAGCTCCTGGTCGCGCTGGAGGCGTTGCAGCAGCACGCCGGTCGTGACGACCTCCACGCGCGTGTGCCGCCCGACGACCCGCTCCCCGCGCACGGTGTACCCGACGGTCGCGCCGGCCTTCTCGCCCAGCAGCCACGCCATCCGCCGGGCCGCCGCCCGCGCCGCGATCCGCCGCGGCTCGGCCACGACCACCCGCCGCACGGGCCCCGCGTCGAGCAGCCCCGCCAGGGCGAGCGGCACCAGCGTCGTCTTGCCGGTGCCGGGCGGGGCGGCCAGGACGGCGGTCCCGTGCCCGTCCAGGGCGTCGTTCAGGGCGGGCAGGGCGGCCCGCACGGGCAGCGCGTCCAGGGCGTCGTCACGGATCACGCCCCCAGTGTCGTACGCCCCGGGGACACGCCCCCGCGCGCGTGCGGATCACGCCCCGGCGTGCGCGCGCCTGCGGGCGGAACGCGGCCCCGCGCGCGTCGGCGGACCCGGGGCCCTCACGCGCGTGCGTGCCCGCGCACGGCGCCGGCCGGTCCCGGCTGGTCCCGCTCGCACACGAAGATCGCCGTGCCCGGGATCAGGCGCCCGCGCAGCGGCGACCAGCCGCCCCACTCCGAGGTGTTCCAGTCCGGCCACTCCGGCTCGACCAGGTCCACCAGCCGGAAGCCCGCCGCCACGACGTCGCGGACCCGGTCGCCGAGGGTGCGGTGGTGCTCGACGTAGACCGCGCGGCCGTCGTCGTCCTGCTCGACGTAGGGCGTGCGGTCGAAGTAGGAGGCGGAGACCGACAGGCCCTCGGGACCCGGCTCGTCCGGGAAGGCCCAGCGGATCGGATGGGTCACCGAGAAGACGAAACGGCCGCCCGGCCGCAGCACCCGGCGCACCTCCCGCAGGACCAGCACCGGGTCGGCGACGAAGGGCAGCGCCCCGTACGCCGAGCAGGCCAGGTCGAAGGAGGCGTCCGCGAAGGGCAGCGCGGCCGCGTCGGCGCACACCAGCGGGAACGTCCCGCCGATGCGCAGGGCGTGCTGGAGCTGGCGGTGGGAGAGGTCCAGGGCGACCGGCCGCGCGCCCTGGGCGGCCAGCCAGCGCGAGCACTGGGCCGCGCCGGCGCCGATCTCCAGGACGTCCCGGCCGGCGAGCCGCTCCGGCGGGCCGAGCAGCTCGGCCTCCACCTCGTCCAGGCCCTCGGGACACCACACGAAGCGGTCGTCGCCGAGGAACGTGCCGTGCTCGGTCTGGTACTCGTCCGCGTTGCGGTCCCACCAGCCCCGGTTGGCCCGGGCGCTCTCCGCGACGCCGGCGTCGCGACGGGTGGCCTCCGGCTCGAACGCCGGCTCGGACGATACGGACTCTTGGATGACGGGCTCCCTCGTCGTACTCTTCCGTGCAACCCACCCGGCGGTGCCACCGGCGTGTCACCCCAGGGCCTTCCTGCGGCCTGCGCGGCCTCAGGAGACAGGTTGTGTGCCGGGAATGCGGCGATCCGCCCCGGGTGTGCGCCTTCGCGCATTGACCCTGCCCGGCTGCCCCCGTATGCTACAAGTTGCGCTGCGGGCCTGCGCACCTCAGACGTAGCAGGCTGCGCTCGCATCTGTTGTATGTCCCCTCGGTTGTCGAGGCGTCACCTCCGGTTCGCCGGTGAGGCGCTTCCTTGGCTGTCCGGCTTCTGCAGAGCGAAACGGGCTCCCGGCGTAAGCAGTACCTACGACTTCAATGTCCGTACCGGAGCCCTTTCCCACATGACGAGCAGCACCGAGACCACCGCCACCACCCCGCAGGTAGCGGTCAACGACATCGGTAACGAGGAAGCCTTCCTCGCAGCGATCGACGAGACGATCAAGTACTTCAACGACGGCGACATCGTCGACGGCGTCATCGTGAAGGTCGACCGGGACGAGGTCCTGCTCGACATCGGTTACAAGACCGAAGGTGTCATCCCGAGCCGCGAGCTCTCGATCAAGCACGACGTCGACCCGAACGAGGTCGTCGCCGTCGGCGACGAGATCGAGGCCCTGGTCCTCCAGAAGGAGGACAAGGAAGGCCGCCTGATCCTCTCGAAGAAGCGCGCCCAGTACGAGCGTGCCTGGGGCACCATCGAGAAGATCAAGGAAGAGGACGGCATCGTCACCGGTACCGTCATCGAGGTCGTCAAGGGTGGTCTCATCCTCGACATCGGCCTCCGTGGCTTCCTGCCGGCCTCCCTGGTCGAGATGCGCCGTGTCCGCGACCTCCAGCCCTACGTGGGCAAGGAGCTCGAGGCGAAGATCATCGAGCTGGACAAGAACCGCAACAACGTGGTCCTGTCCCGCCGTGCCTGGCTGGAGCAGACCCAGTCCGAGGTCCGCCAGACGTTCCTCACGACCCTCCAGAAGGGTCAGGTCCGCTCCGGTGTGGTCTCCTCGATCGTCAACTTCGGTGCCTTCGTGGACCTGGGTGGCGTCGACGGTCTGGTCCACGTCTCCGAGCTGTCCTGGAAGCACATCGACCACCCCTCCGAGGTCGTCGAGGTCGGCCAGGAGGTCACGGTCGAGGTCCTCGACGTCGACATGGACCGCGAGCGCGTCTCCCTGTCGCTGAAGGCGACCCAGGAAGACCCGTGGCAGCAGTTCGCCCGCACCCACCAGATCGGCCAGGTCGTGCCCGGCAAGGTCACGAAGCTGGTTCCGTTCGGTGCGTTCGTCCGCGTGGACGAGGGCATCGAGGGTCTGGTCCACATCTCCGAGCTGGCCGAGCGCCACGTGGAGATCCCGGAGCAGGTCGTCCAGGTCAACGACGAGATCTTCGTCAAGGTCATCGACATCGACCTCGAGCGTCGTCGCATCAGCCTCTCGCTGAAGCAGGCCAACGAGTCCTTCGGTGCCGACCCGGCCTCGGTCGAGTTCGACCCGACCCTGTACGGCATGGCCGCGTCCTACGACGACCAGGGCAACTACATCTACCCCGAGGGCTTCGACCCCGAGACCAACGACTGGCTCGAGGGCTACGAGAAGCAGCGTGAGGAGTGGGAGCGCCAGTACGCCGAGGCGCAGTCCCGCTTCGAGCAGCACCAGCAGCAGGTCATCAAGTCCCGCGAGGCCGACGCCGCTGCCGCCGCCGAGGGTGGCGAGGCCGCCGCTCCGGCCGCGACCGGCGGTTCGTACTCCTCCGAGGGCGCCGACACCTCCGGCGCGCTGGCCTCGGACGAGGCGCTCGCCGCGCTGCGCGAGAAGCTGGCCGGCGGCCAGAGCTGATCGCTGCCGCTGAGGCTTAGCCGACAGCCGAGGGCCCGCACCTTTCGAGGTGCGGGCCCTCGGTGCTGCCCGCGGGCGGGTGCCCGGGAGGCGCCGTCGCCTCACGCGCGGGCCGCCCCCCGACGCCGCTCCCTCCCGACGAGGCCGCTCCCGACGAGGCCGTGCGAAGTCGTCCGATCTTGACCGTCGGACGGGAATGCCCGCTCTCACCGGCACGTTGTGCAGTACGAACACGAGGAGGAGCGGTCCAAGTGCTTGATCCGCAGGGTTTGTACGCATGGGAGCCGAAGGGGCTGGCCGTCGTCGACATGGCGCTCGCCCAGGAGTCGGCCGGACTTGTCATGCTCTACCACTTCGACGGATACATCGACGCGGGCGAGACCGGCGACCAGATCGTCGACCGGCTCCTCGACGCGCTGCCCCACCAGGTCGTCGCCCGCTTCGACCACGACCGGCTGGTGGACTACCGCGCCCGCCGCCCGCTGCTGACGTTCAAGCGCGACCGGTGGGCCGGCTACGAGGAGCCGGCCATCGAGGTACGGCTCGTCCAGGACACCACCGGAGCCCCGTTCCTGCTGCTGTCCGGACCCGAACCGGACGTGGAGTGGGAACGCTTCGCGGCGGCCGTACGGCAGATCGTGGAGCGGCTCGGCGTGCGCCTGTCCGTGAACTTCCACGGCATCCCCATGGGCGTCCCGCACACCCGCCCCGTGGGCCTCACCCCGCACGGCAACCGCACCGACCTCGTCCCCGGCCACCGCAGCCCCTTCGACGAGGCCCAGGTCCCCGGCAGCGCCGAGGCGCTCGTCGAGTACCGCCTGATGGAAGCGGGCCACGACGTCCTCGGTGTCGCCGCGCACGTCCCCCACTACATCGCCCGCTCCCCGTACCCGGACGCGGCCCTGACCGTCCTGGAGGCCGTCACGGCCGCCACCGGACTGGTCCTGCCCGGCGTCGCCCACTCCCTGCGCACGGACGCACACCGCACGCAGACGGAGATCGACCGCCAGATCCAGGAGGGCGACGAGGAGCTCACCTCCCTCGTCCAGGGCCTGGAGCACCAGTACGACGCCGCGGCCGGCGCCGAGACCCGCGGCAACATGCTCGCCGAGCCGGTGGACATCCCGTCGGCGGACGAGATCGGACGGGAGTTCGAGAAGTTCCTGGCGGAGCGGGAGGGGGAGGGCTGAGCCCCTCCCGGGGCCGTCCGCACGGGCGCCGGCGCCAGGCCCTAAGCTTCCCGTCATGCTGAAGGTGGGCCTGACCGGCGGGATCGGCGCCGGCAAGAGCGAGGTGTCACGGCTGCTCGTCCGGTGCGGCGCCGTCCTGATCGACGCGGACCGCATCGCGCGCGAGGTCGTGGAGCCCGGCACCCCCGGCCTCGCGGCGATCGTCGACGCCTTCGGCGAGGACGTCCTCGCCGGCGACGGCAGCCTCGACCGCCCCCGGCTGGGCTCCGTCGTCTTCGCCGACCCGGAGAAGCTCGCCGTCCTCAACGGGATCGTGCACCCCCTCGTCGGCGCCCGCTCCCGCGCCCTGGAGGACGCCGCGCCCGAGGACGCCGTCGTCGTCCACGACGTCCCGCTCCTCACCGAGAACGGACTCGCCCCCCTCTACGACGTCGTCATCGTCGTCGACGCCCCCGTCGAGACCCAGCTGGACCGGCTCGTCCGGCTGCGCGGCATGACCGAGGAGGACGCACGCGCGCGCATGGCCGCGCAGGCCACGCGCGAGCAGCGCCGGGAGATCGCGGACATCGTGATCGACAACGACGTACCCCTCGCCGACCTCGAACGACGCGTCAAGGACGTCTGGGCCGATCTGGCACACCGGGCGCGCACCCCCCGGGACGCCCCCGGACCGGTGGAGGAATAGCGGTCGCCGCTCCGCGCGTTGAACGCGGGCAGCGAGGGAAGGATTTTTCCGTGCCCGATACCAGCGGTTCGACCGGACGTACTCCGGAGACGCATGTCATCGACTTCCGTGCCGCGGAGCAACTGCTCGCCGCCCGGGACCCGCGGGGCGCGGTGAAGCTGCTCGACGGTGTCATCGCCGCACACCCCGAGAACACCGCCGCCCGCCTGCTGCGCGCCCGGGCCTTCTTCGCCGCCGCGCAGCTCCGGCCCGCCGAACTCGAGTTCACCATCGTCCTCGAGCGGGAGCCGGACAACGCCTTCGCGCACTTCGCGCTCGCCCGCACCTACGAGCGGCAGGGCCGGGGCGACCAGGCCAGGCGCCACTTCCGCCTCGCGGCCGCGCTGGACCCCAACCCCCAGTACCTGAAGGCGGCGCGCTTCGACTCCTGACGAGCGTCGAGGACGGCGTCAAGGGCGGCGGTGCTCCGGCGGCCGGTACGGCGGAACGGCACGGCCCGGCTGGTAGTGCGGCCCCTGCCGGATGTGCCTGGTGATCACCGCCAGGTCGACGGTGATCACCAGCCACAGCACTCCGCACGCCACGGCCCACCCCGGACGGCCCGCGAGCGCGAACGCGGCCGTTCCGAAGACCGCCCAGAGCAGCCCCCACACACTCAGCCAGAGACGCGTCCTGAGCGCACTGCGCGCTGTCACCGGTTCATTGCCCGTACGCATCGGATCATCACTCCTCCCTGAAACGTACTCCTCGTCCGGGACGGCGCCCACACGGAGCGCCGGCACCGGGCCCGACGCCGTCTCCGCGGCCGTGCCCGCGGGTGCGCACATCCGGCGGAGGCGGGGGAGCGGCGGGGCCCGTCCCGTGCGGCCGTACGGTGGAGGCATGGACGCACCGCAGGCCCTCAGCGCTCTCGACCGGCGTGTCGCGGGCTGCCGGGCCTGTCCCCGGCTGGTGGCCTGGCGCGAGGAGGTGGCGCGGACCAAACGGGCGGCCTTCGCCGACTGGACGTACTGGGGGCGGCCGGTGCCCGGCTTCGGCCCGGCCGACGCCCGTCTGCTGATCGTCGGCCTGGCCCCGGCCGCGCACGGCGGCAACCGCACCGGCCGGATGTTCACCGGCGACCGTTCCGGAGACGTGCTCCACCGAGCGCTGTACGACGTGGGCCTGGCCTCGCAGCCCACGTCGGTGTCCGCCGACGACGGCCTCGTGCTGCGCGGGGTGCGGGTCACCGCGCCCGTCCACTGCGCACCGCCCGCCAACCGGCCCACCCCCGGGGAGCGGGACACCTGCCGGCCGTGGCTCGTCCAGGAGCTGCGGCTGCTGCGGCCGACGTTGCGCGCGGTCCTCGTCCTGGGCGCGTTCGGCTGGCAGGCGACGCTGCCCGCGCTCACCGAGGCCGGCTGGCAGGTGCCCCGTCCACGACCCGTCTTCGCCCACGGGACACGGGTGCCGCTGGACGGTCTCGACCTCTTCGGCTGCTTCCACGTCAGCCAGCGCAACACCTTCACCGGACGGCTCACTCCCGAGATGCTGCGGGAGGCGCTGCGCGGTGCGGCGACAGCGGCGGGCCTGACGTGACCGCTCCGCCGCCCGCCCGGTGCTCCCGCACCGCTGGATGCGGTCGCAGCGGGCCGGCCGGTCGCGCGGGTGACCGGCCGGCCCGCCGCCGGAGCGTGCCGGACCGGCGCCGTCGGCCGTCACGGCGGCGGAGGGCTCCCCAAAACGCGTGGTGGCCGGCTCCGCCGCTCCGTACGCTGCGCTCATGCCCGCCCTCTCCGACGCCGACTTCCTCGCCACCACCGCCGACCGTCTCGCCGCCCTCCCCGCCGTCCGTGCCGTCGCCCTCGGCGGTTCCCGGGCCCAGGGCACGGAAGGACCCGGCAGCGACTGGGACCTGGCCGTCTACTACCGCGGTGCCTTCGACCCCGCCGACCTGCGCGCCGTCGGCTGGGAGGGCGAGGTCTGCGAGGTCGGCGCATGGGGCGGCGGGGTCTTCAACGGGGGCGCCTGGCTGACGATCGACGGGCGGCGCGTGGACGTCCACTACCGCGATCTCGACGTGGTCGAGCACGAACGGGCGCAGGCCGAGGAGGGGCGCTTCCGGGTGGAGCCGTTGCTGTTCCACCTCGCGGGCATCCCGAGCTACCTGGTCGTCGCCGAGCTGGCGGTCAACCGCGTGCTGCGCGGCGAACTCCCGCGGCCCCCCGCCTACCCGGGGAGACTGCGCCGGACGGCGTGCGAGCGCTGGTACGGCACCGCGCGCGCCACCCTCGGGTACGCCGCCGCCCACCACGCGCCCCACGGCCGGCGGACCGAGGCCGCGGGGGCCCTGGCCGTCGCCGCCGCGCAGACCGGGCACGCCGTCCTGGCCGCGCGCGGGGAATGGGTGACCAACGAGAAGCGCCTCCTGGAGCGGGCCGGACTGCGGGGCGTCGACGACCTCGTCGCGGAAGCGGGCCGCGGCGACATCGCGGAGGCACTGGAGCGGGCCCGGGTGCTCTTCGAGGACGCGGTGGAGGCGGCGGCCGCCACGACAGGCTCGACGGAGCACGCGGAGCACACGGACGGCCCGGAGCACCCGTGAACGGCCGGCCGGAGGGGTTGCGTTCATAAAGACCGCGGGACCCCGGCGAAGTGTCACCTCGCCGAAACGCGACCGTTCCGCATTCTCCGGGATCGACCCGTACCGTGGAGGCACAGCACAGCAGCACCGTCGCAGGATCCGCACACAGCCCCGGCCGCCGTCGTCCGAAGGCGCACCCCCGCCCTCGTTCCGACAGGAGCTCCGTGTCCCCGCGTTCCACCCTTGCCGTTCGCACGGTCCCCGCTCTGCCGCCCTGGCTCGCCCACGCCCTGCGGGCGCAGCGCGGGCCCGTGCCGTGGAACGCGGTGGTGCGCGGGGCGCTGGCCGCCGGACCGTTGCTGCTCGTGTCCGTGCTCGCCGGCCGCACCACGCTCGGCGTCGTCGCCGCGATCGCCGCCATGCTGTCCGGGATCAACGACCGGCCGGGCAGCCGGCGGGCGTCCGTCCGGCGCCTCGGGACACCCGCCCTCGCCGGGGCGGGCGGGCTGCTCGCCGGAACCGGTGCGGGAGATCACCTGGGAGCCGTCGCGCTGACCCTCGTGCTCACCGGGCTCGGGCTCCTCGCCGGCGGCATGAGCGCCATCGGGCCCGTCGCCTCGAGCGCGGGCACGCAGCTGCTTGTCGGCGCGGCGATCGGGGCGGGCATGCCGCTCCCCGAGACCGGCTGGGCGCGCGCCCTCGCCTTCCTCGCCGGAGCCGGCTGGCTGCTCGGCCTGCGCCTCGCCCTGCCCACGCCCGGCGCACGGGCCGGCGACTTCCGCTTCGACGGGGAACGCGCCGCCGTCGCCGGCGTGTACGAGGCCGTCGCCCGGCTCCTCGACGCCGTGGGCACCGCGGAGGCGACGGCCCGCCGCGCGGCCCTCACCGCCGCCCTCGACCACGCGCAGGACGCCCTCGCCGGGCCCCGCCTGCGCCGGCACGCCAGCTCCGCCGCCGAACGCCGGCTGCACGCCCAGTACGCCGCCGCGCTGCCCCTCGCCGAGGCCGCGACCGCCCTCGCCTGGGCCGGGGAGCCCGTCTCCCGGCGGGCCTCCGAAGGGCCCCGGCGCCTCGCCGCCGCCGTACGGGAGCACACGCCGTGCGGGCCGCTGCCCGCGCCCTCGCGGTCGGCGCCCGCCCTGCGCGCCCTCGACGACGCCCTGCTCCGGGCCGCCGACGCCTTCGACCGGGGCGGCGGGGGCGACCTGCACACACGGCGGCGGAGCGCCGGGGACGTGGTCCGCACCGCCCTCGGGGTCGGCGGGCGGGAGTACGGGATGCGGGTCGGCCTGAGCTTCGGGGCGGGCGCCGCCGTCGCGCAGGCCCTGCACCACTCCCACTGGTACGGGCAGCACACGCACTGGTACTGGCTGCCCGCGACGGCCGTCTTCCTGGTCAAGCCGGACCTCGGGCCGCTGGTGTCCCGGGTGCTGTGCCGGGCCGCGGGGACCGTGCTGGGGGCGTTGCTCTTCGCGGGTTTCGCCGCCGTGCTGCCCCGGCCGGAAGGGCTCGTGGCACTGGTCGCGGTGTGCGGGGCGCTCATCCCCGTCTCCACGCGGCACTTCGCCGCCCAGACCACGGTCGTGACCGTCCTGGTCCTGGCCCTGGTGATGGTGGGCGGTGAGCCGCAGGCCTCCGTCAGCCGGATCGGGGAGACGTTGCTGGCCTGCGCGATCGTGCTCATCGCGGGGCACCTGCCGATGCCGGGGGAGCGCGGCGGGCACGTGCGCGCCCGGCTCGCCGCCGCCGCGACCGCCGCGCACGCCTACCTCGTCCACGTCCTCGACGGCTCCGGCGACCGCGCCGCCCGCTGGACCCTGCGCCGCGAGGCCTACCGCACCCTCGCCGAGGCCCGCACCGCCATCTCCCTCGCCGCCGCCGAACTGCCCGCCCTCGCCCGCCGCACCGAGGGCACGGACGAGGTCGCCGCGCTCCTCGAACGCCTCGTCGACACGACCACCGCCTGCGCCGTCCACCTCGACGACACCGGACGGCTCGGCCACCGCCACAGCGCCCTCCTGACGGAACTCCTCGCGGAGCTGGCCGCGCACCGGGAGCGGGCGGTCCCGCCGGTGGAGATCCCCGGGCGCGCCCTCGCCGGATAGAACGCCGGGCCGCGCCCCCGCGAGGGACGTCGTGCGGCGGGCCGGCCCACGCGCGGGGTGCGGCGACACATCCGGCACAGGACGCGCGCCGCGCCTCACGCGAGAGCGACGTGATCACCTGACGTACGGATCGCGGCGCGGAACGTAGCCGTGATGTGCGGAAGGTGACCGGTACCTCACCATCCGCGCCGTTGAGGTGTCAACTGTGTCTCAGTACCGTCACCGGGCGAGGCGATCCGGGGCCGGGAAGCGTTAACTCCTACACGAACGACGCTTTCTGGAGGTGCGAGATGGTGAACGGGCGAACGGTGCTCGAACGCTTTCCCGCAGGCGGGCCGCGCGGGTCGTGGCCCGCGGAGGAGTTCGCGCACGCGCGGCGCATGGAGGGGCTGGCCGCCGAGGTGGTCATGGACCTCGCCACGGACACGTTCCTGGTGATCGTCCGGGGCGGCGACGCCGTGGACTGACGCGCCGGCCGACGGCACCGCGGACCCGCCGGCGGCTCCGGCCGACGCTCCGGCCGGTCAGCCCGCCTTCGAGGCGGGCAGCGCCTGGGCCGCCGCGGGGGCCGTCCCCCGGGCCGCGGTCCGGGTGGTGGACGGGGGCGCCGGCTCCGACGCCGTCCGGGGCGCCGGCTCCGACGCCGTCCGGGGCGCCGGCGGGCTCGTGAACTGCTCCGCCTGGAGCGCGTACAGCTCGGCGTAGACGCCGCCTCGCGCCAGCAGCTCGTCCGGGGTGCCGGTCTCCACCAGCCGGCCCTGGTCCAGGACGTGCACCAGGTCGGCGTGGCGGACCGACGCCAGCCGGTGCGTGATCAGCACGACCGTCTGGCCGCCGTCGGCCAGCGCGCGGATCTTCTCGAAGACCTCCAGCTCGGCCCGGGCGTCCAGGGCCGCCGTCGGCTCGTCCACGATCAGGATGCGGCCGCGCCGGTACGCCGCCCGCGCGATGCCGAGCCGCTGCCACTGCCCGCCCGACAGCTCGTGCCCGCCGCTGAAGTGGCGGGCCAGCAGGGTGTCCAGGCCGCGCGGCAGGTCCGCGACCACCTCGTCGGCGCCCGCCTCGCCGATCGCGTCCGCCAGCCGTTCCTCGGTCATCGGCACGGACGAGCGGCCGACGGCGACGTTGACCCGGGCCGTGAACGGCCACCGCTTGAAGTCCTGCGCCACCATCGCGATCCGTTCGGCCAGCAGGTGCCGGTCGGCGTCCGCCGCGTCGACGTCGTCCCACAGGATCCGCCCCCGGTCCGGCCTGTAGAGCCCGGCCAGCAGCTTCACCAGCGTCGTCTTGCCCGAACCGTTCTCGCCGACGAGCGCGATGATCCGGCCGAGGGGCAGCGTGAGGGTGACGTCCTCGAGGGCGGGACGGGCGGACTCGCCCGGGTAGCCGAAGGTGACGTTCTCGAAGCGGATCTCCCGGGGGTCCTCGGGCAGCGGGCCGCCGCCCCGCGGGATCGCCCGTTCGGCCGCCTCGACGTACAGGCGTTGCAGGTCGCCCACGAACAGCGCCTCCTCGTGGAGCTGGTTGAGCTCCAGGACGAGGGTGTTCAGGCTCGCGGAGCCGCTGCGGATCGCGATCACGGCCGTGCCCGCCACCGCCAGCGCCATCGTCCCGCTGATCAGCAGTCCGCCGAGCGTGGCGTACGTCGCCACCGTCGCCAGGCCCGTCCAGGCGGCAGCGAACAGCCCGGTGCGGGCGGCGAGCCGGGCCAGCCGGGCCTGCTCCGCCTCCGCCGTCTCCGACATCGAGCGGAAGTGCCGCAGCAGGAAGGGGCCCACCCCGTGCACCCGGATCTCCGGCGCCGCCGCCGGCTCGGTGAGGAGGTCGGCGATGAGGTGACCCGCGCGCACGTGCTGCACCCAGGTGTGGAACGACTCGTACCGGCGCCGGGCGTTCGTCAGGGCGCTCCAAGCGCTGGGCAGCGTCATCGTCACCAGCAGGGGCAGCAGCAGCGGGTGCAGGACGGTCAGCACGCCGGCCGCCGCCGCCAGCGAGATCACCGCGTTCACCACCCGCGTGCCGTACATGATCATCCGGCGGGCCGACTGGGCGCCGTACTGCGCGGTGTCCAGCAGCTTGTGGAAGGCGTGGTCCTCGATCGCGGCCAGCTCCACGGCGGCCGCCCGTTCCAGGTACAGCTCGGTCGCCACCCGCTCCACCTTGGGTTCCAGCCGCCCGGTGGCGTACGTGGACGCGGCCCGCAGCACCGCCCCCAGGAGCAGCACGACGGCCATGGCGGACAGGGCGGGGACGGCGCCGCGCAGCCGTTCGTCGATGGAGCCGTCGCCGACCAGCCGGCCCAGCACGGAGTTCACCGCGAGCAGGCTCACCGCCTGTGTCGCGCCTTGGCCCGCCTCCGCCGCCAACACCACCCGGGCGGCCCGCGGGTCGGCCTGCCGGGCCAGGCGGAGGCTGACGGCCAGCAGGGACGGCAGCCGGGTCACCATGGCGCGGAAGCTCAGCTCCAGGAAGGCGTCCCGGTGCTGGTTCCAGCCCATGTCGTAGCGGAGCGGACCCCCGAAGAGCAGCCGCTCCGACTCGGACACCTCACGCTCGTCAGGTCGTTGCTGTTTCGGCGCCTTCCGCACCCTCGGCCTCCCCCGGTCGTGGACGAGTGGCCACTATCGCTGGCGGGGCTGCGGCAGGGCAGAGCGCAGAGCGGGGCGGCGGCCGCGCGCGGGCGTGCGCCGGGGACGCCGCCGGGAACGCCCCCGGGACGCGCTCGCGCGGTACGTCCTACGGGAGGGGCGGGACGGCGGGGAGAGGGTCCGGGCGGCCCGGACGGCGGACGGTCCGCCGGCGCGCGCGGCGCCCGGTCGACGCGCACGCGGCCGGCGCGTGCGCGGGCGCCCCGTGCGTCGCGGGGGCGTGCGGATGCCGCGGCCGCGCATCGGAGCGTGCCGAGGCGACCGGGGGGCGCCCGGCCGCTCGGCGCGTCACGCGCTGATCGGGCGGGTCCACGTGGGCGCGGCGCCCGTGAGGCGGCACACCGCCAGGTAGAGGGGGATCGGCGGGGTGTACGGCAGCGTGCCGTCCGGCCGGTGGACCAGGGCGAGGCCGTGCGGGGCGTCCGGCACGGTCGCGCCCGGGGCGTAGTGCGCCGGGGCCGGCCATTCCAGGGCGTAGTCGGAGTCCGCCGGGACCAGCCACCACCAGTGCGTCTCGTCGGCGTAGACGCAGCCGACGCGGGGCAGGTGGGGCATGAGCAGCGGGCCGAGTCCGACCGGGACGGCGACGGCGTCGCAGCCCAGGGGGGCCGTCATGCCGTCGGGCACGACGAGCCGGCGGGGCGCCGGGTCGTGGCCCGGGTCGCGCCGGAGACGGACGAGCGTGTCGAGGGTGAGCCCCGGGCCCCGGCGGGGCGCGGCACTCACGCGGAGTCCCGGTCCAGATCCCGTACGGTCCCCGGACGCGGGCGCCGGGCGGGCGTCTCGCCGTGGGTGTCGGGGGCGCGACCGGCTTCGGCCGGCGTCGCCGGAACGCCGGTCTGCGGGCCGCGATGCCGCTGCGGACCCACCCGCGGCAGGGGGCCGCCGGACCCGGGGGCGTGGTGCGCCCGCGCCGCCGGACCGTGGGCCGGCCCCTGCGTCTCCGCGCCCCGGTGCGCCTGGTCGGCGTGGTGCGCGTGGTCGGCGTCGTCGTCCTCGTCGTCCGAGCCGCCGGCCGGCCCCGGCTTCGGGGGGGAGCCCCAGCCGAGGTCGTCACGGGGAGCGGTGAGGCCGTCGTGGGACACGGCGCGACCGCCCCGCTGGGCGACGAGACCGGCGCGGGACGCGGCGAGGCCGTCACGGGAGGTGGTGGGGCCGTCGTGGGACGGGGTGAGGCCGGGGTCGGACGCGGTGAGGTCGTCGCAGGGCTCGGACAGGTCGGCGAGGGACACGGCGAGGCCGTCCTCGGACTCGGCGTGGCCGCGCGCGACCTCGCCCCCGCGGGCCAGATCGGCCCAGACCAGCAGTCCGGGACCGTACTCCTGGGCGCCCCACGCCTGGCAGAGGGCGTCGACGAGGAACAGCCCCCTCCCGTGCTCCTCCTCGGGCCGCTGGGGGGACGGGTGCGGCTCACCCGGAGCGCAGCCCTCGTCGCGCACGGCTATGCGCACGAGGTCGCCGCCGTCGCGCAGCTCGCAGACGACGGTGCCGCTCGCGGTGTGCACGATGGCGTTGGTGACCAGCTCGGATATGACCAGGGCAGCCGTGTCGCAGGTGTCCTCGCACACCGACCAGCCGGTCAGCCGGGCCCGTGCCAGACGTCTCGCCTGTGCGGGAGAACCCGGATGGGCGGCCAGCTCGAACCGGAACCGGCGCTCGGCGGCGGCCCGGCCGGGGCCTGCCGCCTCCCCCACTCTGGAATGCGCCGGAGCGGGGTTACCCCCATCGGCACCGAGACCCTGGGGGAGGCCTGCGGCGGCGTCTGTTCCTAAGGGCGCGGACGGAATCACGCCTGCCACTATCTCCCCGCCATGAACACTTGGCAAGTGTCACTCTGAAAAATGCAGAGTGCTGTGTGACGCGGTGAAGCGCCATGGCACACTGCTCGCAACAGCATGTCGAGCGGCGCCAGTTGGGATCAGCGAAGTTCCGTACTCACGCGTACGGAACTTCGGACCGGTCTTCGCATGGCGCCGCATGGCTGTGTGTCAGCAGTCTTCTCGTGACCGGAGCCCGGCACCGACGGGCCGCCCCGGCAGGGCTCTTCGTGGAGGTGGAGCGTGAGCGAACCGCGGTCCGCGCCGACGGTGGGGCAGGTCGTCCTCGGCCGGCGCCTGCTGGACCTGCGGGAACGCGCCGGGCTCAAGCGCGAGGAGGCCGCCCGCATCCTCCGCGTCGCACCCGCCACGGTCCGCCGCATGGAGATGGCCGAGGTCGCCCTCAAGATCCCCTACCTCCAGCTGCTGCTGAAGGCCTACGGGGTGAGCGACGAGGAGGCCGAGGGCTTCGTGCAGCTGGCCGAGGAGGCCAACAGGCCCGGCTGGTGGCAGCGTTTCCACGACGTCCTGCCCGGCTGGTTCTCGATGCACGTCAGCCTGGAGGGCGCGGCCGCCCTGATCCGCCAGTACGAGCCCCACTTCGTCCCCGGTCTGCTGCAGACCGAGGACTACGCGCGCGGGGTCCTGCGGTCGGGTGCCGTCGGCCAGACCCGGCCGGACGACATCGAGCGCCTCGTCGACCTGCGCGTGCGGCGCCAGGAACTGCTCACCCGTCAGGACGCGCCCCGGCTGTGGGTCGTGATGGACGAGACCGTGCTGCGCCGCCCGGTCGGCGGTCCGGAGGTGATGCGCGCGCAGATCGACAAACTGCTCGAAGCCACGAAGCTGCCCCACGTGACGCTGCAGATCGCCCCGTTCTCCGCGGGGCCGCACCCCGGCACGTACGGGCCCTTCGTGCTGTTCCGATTCGCCATGCCGGAGCTTCCGGACATGGTCTACAGCGAGTACCTGACCGGCGCCGTCTACCTCGACGCGCGCACCGAGGTGGCGACCCACCTCGAGGTCATGGACCGCATGGCGGCGCAGGCCGCTACGGCACATCGCACGAAGGAGATCCTCCGGGATCTCCGCAAGGAGCTGTGAATGGATCGCATCAAGCCGCGCAAACGGGTCTACAACGGCATGCCCGCGCGGGACTTGGGCAGCGAAGGCTGGCACAAGCCGTGGAGCGGCGGCAACGGCGGCAACTGCCTCGAGGCGATGAAGCTCGCCGACGGCCGGATCGCCGTCCGTCAGTCCACCGACCCGGACGGCCCGGCGCTCATCTACACCAGCGACGAGATGACGGCCTTCATCGAGGGTGCGAAGGCGGGGAAGGCGGACTTCCTGCTCTCCTGACGTGATCGTCCTTCTTTGAGTTCGGACTTCTTTGCACTGCTACTGAATTGGCTCCACAGTTGATTACCTCTTGTGCCTTACGGAGTGCCTCATGACCGGGCAGGACCCGACCGCCGCCGTCGAGATCGACACCAGCAAGCCCCATCCCGCCCGGATGTACGACTGGTACCTGGGCGGCAAGGACAACTACCCCGTCGACGAGGAGATGGGCCGGCAGATGCTGGCCCTCGACCCGCGGGTCCCGGTCATGGCCAGGGTCAACCGCGCCTTCATGCACCGGGCCACGCGGTGGCTCGCGCAGAACGGCGTCCGGCAGTTCCTGGACGTCGGCACGGGCATCCCGACCGAACCCAACCTCCACCAGGTCGCCCAGCGGATCGCGCCCGACGCGCGCGTGGTCTACTGCGACAACGACCCGATCGTGCTGGCCCACGCGGCCGCCCTGCTGCGCAGCACGCCGGAGGGCGTCACGGAGTACCTCCAGGCGGACGTCCGCGACCCGGCCACCATCGTCGAGGGGGCCAGGAGGATCCTGGACTTCGACCGGCCGATCGCCCTGTCGCTGGTGGCGCTGCTGCACTTCGTCTCCGACGCGGACGGCGCGCACGAGCTGGTGGACCGGCTGCTCGCCGAACTCCCCTCCGGCAGCTACCTGATGATGACCCACGCCACCGCCGACTTCACCCCGGAGGAGTCCGCGGCGGCCACGGAGAAGCTGAAGGCCGTCGGCGTCACGCTCGCACTGCGCTCCCGCGAGGAGTTCGCCCACTTCTTCGACGCCCTCGACCTGGTCGAGCCCGGCGTCGCGGTCGTCCCCGACTGGCATCCGGAACTGGGCGACCCGGTACCGGGCCAGGACGACGGCGTGATCCCGGGGTACGGGGCGGTGGGAAGGAAGCGCTGAAGCGGGGGTCCGGGCGGATCCCCCGGTGTCCGGGGCGGCGGACCGACGACCTGTCGTCGGTCCGCCGTGCCGGGCCGTGCCGGGCCGCCCCGGGCCGTGCCGTGCCGGGCCACGGTCAGGGCCACATCCGCCGCGGGGCGCCCACCGGACGGTTCACGGCGATGACCGGCGAGGGACGGGGCCGGCGGCAGGCTGCGGGGCGCCGGGCGGCTCGTCCTCCCGCACGATCCGAGCGCTCGTCCTCGGGCGGGTTCCGCACCGGCCGTCGTCCGAGGCCGGGGCTCGTCTCACGCAGCCGGGTCCCGGGACCGGTCCCGTCGGGCGGAGCCGCCGGTCACGCGGGTCACTCGGCTGCCGGGCCGGCCTCCGGGTCCGGGGGCAGCACCCCGCACAGGGCGTCCAGCGCCGCCCCGTAGGCGTGCTCGGACGGGGTCGCGTAGCCGACCACGAGCCCGTCCGCCGCCGCCGTGGCCGTCGCGGGATGGCGGAAGGCGTCCAGGCCGTCCAGGGCGATGCCCTGCCAGGCGGCCGCCTTGACCGCGGAGCGCTCGGTGCCCGGCGGCAGCCGCAGCACCGCGTGCAGTCCCGCCGCGACGCCGGTGACCTCGATGTGCGGCGCGTGCTCGGCGAGCGCCCCGACCAGCCGGTCCCGCCGCCGGCGGTACCGCTGCCGCATGCGTCGCACATGACGGTCGTACGCCCCCGAGACGATGAAGTCGGCCAGGCTCAGCTGGTCCGGGACGCTCGCCCAGGCCTCCCGGTCGCCCTTGGCGGCGAGCACCCCCTCGACGTACCGCTCCGGCAGCACCATCCAGCCCAGCCGCAGGGCGGGGGACAGGCTCTTGCTGACCGAGCCGATGTGGATCACGCACTCGGGGTCGAGTCCCTGGACGGCGCCGACGGGCTTGCGGTCGTAGCGGAACTCGCCGTCGTAGTCGTCCTCCAGCACCACCGCGCCACGCGCGCGTGCCCAGTCGATCACGGCGGCCCGGCGCGAGGGGTGCAGGGGACCGCCGGTCGGGAACTGGTGCGCCGGCGTGAGCAGCACGCCCCGTTCGCGCTCCAGCAGGCCGACGCGCGCCCCGTCCGCGTCCAGGGCGAGCGGAACCGTCCGCACGCCCGCCGCCGCCAGCAGCTCCCGGTGGTGGCCGAGGCCGTACGCCTCCACGGCCAGCGGACCGCGCAGCACCCCGCCGCCGCCCTGCCCGAACAGCAGACGCACCGCGTGCGCGAAGCCGGAACAGATGACGATGCGTTCGGGCGCGGTGCGCACGCCGCGCGCGCGAGCCAGGTAGTCGGTGAGGGCTTCCCGCAGCTCGCGGCGCCCGGCCGGGTCACCCGGCCCGAACACTTCGCTGGGCGCCTGCTGCAGGGCGCGCCGGTAGGACGCCAGCCAGGCCGCGCGCGGGAACGCCGACGCGTCCGGAGTGCCCTGCCGGAGGTCGTGCAGCGGGCCACGCGCGCGTGGAGGCGCCTTTTTGGGCACCCGTGCGGCGTGTCGCAGGGGTCGGGCCCGCTCGGCGACGCGCGTGCCCGATCCCTGACGGGCCGTCAGCCAGCCTTCCGCCACCAGCTCCGCGTAGGCGTCGGCCACCGTGTTGCGCGCGACCCCGAGGTCGGCGGCGAGCGAACGGTACGGCGGCAGCCGGGCGCCCGGGGCGAGCCTCCCGCTGCGCACCGCCTCCCGCAGCGCCCGGGTCAGGGCGGCCCGCCGTCCACCCGGCCCGGACAGCTCCAGCAGCAGGTCGGCACCGATCCGCTCCGCGGAACTGACCCATGATTCCCCCATGGAAATGCACCCTACAGGCGGTCTGTCGGGTCCATAGGTTGGTCCGCATGACGACGCACCCGAGCGACACGACGACCACTGCCGACGCCCGCACCACCGCGACCCGCACGGCCTCCACCACCCCCGCGGGATCCGCCGCCGCGATCGCCGACGCCGAGGCCGGGCGGACCCGTCTGGACTTCGCCGGGTCCGCCCGCAAGGCCTTCCGCGCCCTCGTCGGCTTCGACGCCGCCGCCCGTGAGGGCCTCGACCCGGCACTCGTCGAACTCGTCCAGATCCGTGCCTCCCACCTCAACCACTGCGCGTACTGCCTGCACATGCACACCAACGACGCCCGCAAGGCCGGCGAGAGCGAGGACCGCCTGCACCTGGTCGCCGTCTGGCGCGAGGCCCGTCACTTCTTCACCGAGAAGGAGCAGGCCGCCCTCGCCCTCACGGAGGCGGTCACGCTCGTGGCCGACGGCGGCGTCCCCGACGCGGTCTACGCCGAGGCCGCGGCCCGCTTCGACGACGGCGAACTCGCCCGGCTGCTGGCCCTGATCTGCACGATCAACACCTGGAACCGGGTGGCCCTGGCGACGGCCAAGGTGGCGGGGACCGACGAGCGCGGCTGACGCCACCGGCCGGTCCGCGCCGCCACGCTCGAGCGGCCCGCAGTCCGCGCCGCAACGCGCGAGCGGCCCCCACCGCAACGCGCGAGCGGCCCCCGCGGCCCCCGCGGTCCGCGCCGGCACCAGCGGTTGCCCGCGGCGCCGGCAGCCACGCCGGTACCGCAGTTGCCGCGGCGCCGGCAGCCGCGGCCGTTCCACCGGCCCGGCGCCGGCCTCGCCGCTGCGCCCTACGCGCGCATCGGACGGTCGTACGGCCCGATCGGCGCCGGCAGCCGGGAACTCCCCGTCAGGTGGTGGTCGACGGCTGCCGCCACCGCCCGCCCCTCCGCTATCGCCCACACGATCAGCGACTGCCCGCGCGCCGCGTCCCCCGCCGCGAACACGCCGGGCACGTTCGTGGCGAAGCCGGCGTCCCGCGCGATCGTGCCGCGCGGCTCCAGCGCGAGCCCCAACTGCTCTACCAGCCCGTCCTCCCGGTCGGGCCCGGAGAAGCCGAGCGCGAGCAGCACCAGGTCGACGGGCAGCGTCCGGCCGGTGCCCGCCACCGGCCGGCGCCGCGCGTCGACCTCGACGAGGTGCAGGGAGCGGACGTGACCGTTCTCGTCGCCGGTGAACCGGAGCGTGGACGCCGCGAACAGCCGTGCGTCCGCGTCCGCCGCCGGCGCCGTCCGGAGGGCGCCCGCCTCCTCGTGCGCGGCCGACAGCCGGTAGATCTTCGGGTACGTCGGCCAGGGATCGGTGTCCTCGTCGCGCTCGGCGCCCGGCTGGGCGTAGATGTCCAGCTGGGTCACGGACGCGGCACCCTCCCGTACGGCCGTCCCCAGGCAGTCCGCCCCGGTGTCGCCGCCGCCCACGATCACGACGTGCTTGCCGGCGGCGGACATCGGCGACGCCTCCAGATCCCCCTCGCAGACCCGGTTGGACAGCGGCAGGTACTCCATCGCCTGGTGGATGCCGGTCAGCTCGCGCCCCGGCACGTGCAGTTCCCGCCAGGCGGTCGCCCCGGTGGCGATCACGACGGCGTCGTAGCGCGCCCGCAGATCGGCGGCCATGACGTCCCGCCCGACCTGGGTCGACGTACGGAACTTGGTCCCCTCGGCCCGCATCTGGTCGATGCGCCGGTCAAGATGGTGCTTCTCCATCTTGAACGCGGGGATGCCGTACCGCATCAGCCCGCCGATCCGGTCGTCCTTCTCGTACACGGCGACCGTGTGCCCGGCCCGGGACAGCTGCTGCGCCGCGGCCAGGCCGGTGGGCCCGGAGCCGATCACCGCGACCGTCCGCCCGGTCAGCCGGTCCGGCGGCCGCGGCGGCGTGAAGCCCTCCTCCCACGCCCGGTCGGCGATCGCCGCCTCGACGTTCTTGATGGTGACGGCGGGCTGGTTGATGGCGAGCACGCACCCGGCCTCGCAGGGCGCCGGACACAGGCGTCCGGTGAACTCGGGGAAGTTGTTGGTCGCGTGCAGCCGTTCGCTCGCCGTCCGCCAGTCCTCCCGCGACACCAGGTCGTTCCACTCGGGGATCAGGTTCCCGAGCGGGCAGGCGTGGTGGCAGAAGGGGACGCCGCAGTCCATGCAGCGGTCCGCCTGCTTGCTGATGATGGGGAGCAACGCTCCGGGGACGTACACCTCGTCCCAGTCCCGGACCCGCTCCCCGACAGGCCGGCGTGGCCACTCCTGGCGGGGCGTGGACATGAATCCCTTGGGATCGGCCATGGCCGTGTTCCTTCGTACGCGTGCGGCGAGCCGTGCGTCGTCGGGCGGCGCTCCTGCGGCCACGATACGTCTCGCCCACCCCTCACGCCGAGTGTGGACAGCGCTTTCCCGCAAGGCGGGACCGAACCGGCCGCCGAAGGCCGGAGGAGGGGGCGGTCCGGGGGGCCACCGCGGTGCCCGACAACCGCTTCCGCGCCTCCCCGGCACCGCCGCGGCGCGCTCCCGGCGCCACCCGGCTTCCTCCCCGGCCGTCGGCGCCTTCCCCGGCCTCCGGCGGCTCACGCCCCGGCGGAACCGATCCCCGCCACCCACCCCCACCGCCTCAGCACCGTCTCCACGCCCGGCATGATCCGCCCCCGGGCCGTGTGCCGCGGCACCCCGCTCATCAGCAACCGGTCGTACGGCGTGTCCAGATGCCGCACGGACGCCACGACCGCGGAGACGACCGCCCCCTCGGACAGCGCCCGCCCGGCGGCGCTGCGCCCCACCCGCCCGCTGCCCCGCACCGAGGCGTGCGCGGCGATCTCACGGGCCCGGTCCGCCGGGCAGGCGGGGAACAGCCGCAGGATCTCCGCCGCGAACGCCTGCGTGAACCGCGCGTCCCGCGCCGCCCGCCACCGCGCGTCCCGCGCCCGGCGCCGCCGCCTCGCCTCGGCGTCCGCCAGGCACCGCGCCTCGGCCCGTGCCAGCCCCGCCTCCTCCACGAGGACGCCCTGCCGCTCGTAACGCCCCTTGCGCCGGTTGAACCGGACGACGACCACCGACAGCGTGCTCTCCTCGCGCGACCTGCGCGTCAGCGCCGTGTCTCCGCGCGGCAGGAACACCAGGTGCCCCAGGTCGGCACAGTCGAGGCAGCGAGGCGCGCCGTCCTCCAGGACGAGCATCGGCAACGGCCCGCGCCGGCAGCCGGCACAGTGCCTCCGCCGCAGCGGTTGGACGACGAGGAGACCCGTAGGGGGCAGGGGAGTCGCGGGGGCCGGCATGGGGACTGCATTCCCCCCGGCGGGCCCGGCGCCACGTGTCCGTCCCGGAGCCCGGTCCCGGCGTCCGGGTCGTCCTCCTCCGCCCGTCTCACGGTCCGCGCTCCGTTCCCCCGCCGCCGCGACCGGCCCGCCCCTGACGCATCATGGGCCGTGTGCGACTCGAAGCGATCACCTGGGAACGGCTCGGCGATTCCCTCGCCGACCGGCTGCGCGACCTGACGCCGGACGACGGCAGCCCCTGGCCGCGTGTCGCCTTCGACGGCGCTCCGGCGGCCCGCCCCGGTGACCTCGCCGGACGCGTCGCCGAGGCGCTGCGCGTGCGGGGCCGCCCCGCTCGGGTCGTCGACACCCACGGCTTCCTGCGCCCCGCCTCCCTCCGCCTCGAACACGGCCACCACGACGTGGAGGCCTACTACGACGGCTGGTTCGACACCGGCGCCCTGTGGCGCGAGGTGTTCGGCCCCCTCGACCCCGGAGGCGACGGCCGGATCCTGCCCGACCTCCGCGACCCCCTCACCGACCGCGCCACCCGCAGCCCGTACGTCCACCTCCCGCCCGGAGGCGTCCTCCTGCTCCACGGCCCCCTCCTGCTGCGCCACTGGTTCCCCTTCGACCTGACCGTCCACGTCCTGCTCTCCCCGGCCGCCCTGCGCCGCCGCACCCCGGAGGACGACCACTGGACACTGCCCGCCTTCGAGCGCTACGCCCGGGAGACCGACCCCGTGACCTCGGCCGACGTCCTCGTCCGCGCCGACGACCCCCGGCATCCGGCGTGGAGGGGATGAGCCGGCCCCGCACCCCCGCTGCACGCGGCCCGAGTCGTGACGATCTCCTCGCGGGCCTCCGCCCCCGACGCCCCTGTCCGCGCCCTCCTCGACGGCGAGGACTTCGCCTCCGTCGAGGTCCGCGGCACCGCCGGGGTCGTCCCGGACGAGGAGAGGCGGCTCCCGCACGAGCTCTCCCACGAGCGCCTCGGCGTCGATCCGCCCGCGGAGCGGGACGACGAGGCGCGTGTGATCATCCGCGTCGTGCCGCGGAGGCCGTGGGCTTCTCGGCGTGAGAGGACGCCCGGGACGAGAGGGCCGGCCGCGAAGGTGCGTCCCCCGGCCCGCCCGACGAAAATGAAGGACACCGGGATGTGAGACCGCAGGCGGCCGGGACGGCGGCGCGCTCGGCGTCGCGCCGGCAGGCCGGCACCGGGAGGTACCCCATGACCACCGCCGGAGAGATCATGCACCGGGGCGCCCAGTGGATCCCCGCCCACGAAACACTCGACCGCGCCGCCCAGTTGATGCGCGAACTCAACGTCGGCGCCCTGCCCATCAGCGACACGAACGAGCGGCTCTGCGGCATCCTCACCGACCGGGACATCGTGGTGGGCTGTGTGGCCATGGGCCACGACCCCGCCAAGATCACCGCCGGTCAGCTGGCCCAGGGCACACCGCGCTGGATCGACGCCGGAGCCGACATCGACGAGGTGATCCACGAGATGGAGGAGCACCAGATCCGCCGGCTGCCGGTGATCGAGAACAAGCGCCTGGTGGGCATGATCAGCGAGGCCGACCTCGCCCGGCACCTGAGCGAGGACCAGATGGCCGCATGGGCCCAGGGCGTCTACGCCAGGACCGGCACCGCCCGGCACTGACGGCGCGGCCGTTCAGAGCCAGCCGTTGCGCCGGAAACCGCGGTACAGCACCAGGCAGGCGACGGATATCACCCCGATGACCATGCCGTAGCCGTATCTCCAGTGGAGCTCCGGCATGTGGTCGAAGTTCATGCCGTACACCCCGCAGACCATCGTCGGCACGGCGACGATCGCGGCCCAGGCGGTGATCTTCCGCATGTCCTCGTTCTGCGCGACCGTGACCTGCGCGAGGTGCGCCTGAAGGATCGAGTTGAGCAGTTCGTCGAACGCCGCGATCTGCTCGGTGGCCCGGATGAGGTGGTCGGAGACGTCCCGGAAGTACGCCTGTATCTGCGTGTCGACCACCCGCATCGGCCGGTCGGCGAGGTCCAGCAGGGGGCGTCCGAGCGGCACCACCGCCCGCTTCAGCTCCAGGAGTTCACGCTTGAGCTGGTAGATGCGCCCCGGGTCGGCCCGTGCGCCGCTCTGCGTGAAGACGTCCATCTCGACCTGGTCGATGTCCGCCTGCACGGCTTCCAGGACGTTGAGGTACTCGTCGACGACATGGTCCGCGATCGCGTGCAGGACCGCCGACGGGCCCTTGGCGAGCTGCGCGGAGTCCGACTCCAGCTCCTCGCGCAGCGGACCGAGCGACCCGTGGCGGCCGTGCCGCACCGAGATGACGAAGTCCCGGCCGACGAACACCATGATCTCGCCGGTGTCGACCACCTCGCTCGTCGCCGTGAGCTGGTCGTGCTCGACGTAGCAGACCGTCTTGAACACCGCGAACAGCGTCTCGCCGTACCGCTCCACCTTCGGACGCTGATGGGCCTCGACCGCGTCCTCCACCGCCAGCGGATGCAGGTCGAACAGCTCGGCGACGCCCGCGAACTCCTCGTTCGTCGGCTCGTGCAGGCCGAGCCAGACGAAGCCCTGGCCGCTCTTGCGCACCCGCTCCACCGTGTCGGTCAGATCCCCGCCGACCGGGGCCCGTGCCCCGTCCTGGTACGACACGCAGCTCACCACGGAGGAACCCAGCGGGGAGCGCGCGGGATGGCTCAGGTCGACCCGCGTCCGCCGACGGGCCAGCCGCGCCATCTTGCGCAGGCCGCCGACCGTGCTCAGGCCGGTGACCTTCCGCAGATTCCCCGCCATGGTCATCTGGATCTCCTCGGGTGGATCTCCTCGTGGCGCGTTCCCGCACCCCGGCGCGCCAGTCTGCCAGGCCCGCGCACGCCGTGCGGCAGCCTGTGGGAAGGGCGCCTTCCGCTTTGTTCCCGCCTGTGGACGGCCTGACTGGGGTCTGCCCGCGACAGGAGCCTCCATGTCTTCCGCGTCCGGCTCCTTCGACGCCCTCTCCCGCCGGGCCGGTTCCCCCGACCGCCCGCGGTGAGGGCGCACCGGCCGCGTCACCCCCCTGCGAGAAAAGGGAGAACTGGGATGATCGTGACATGACGCGATCCGACGGGTACCTCCTCGACAACCGGCGGGACGAGGCGGGAGAACGCTTCGACGCCTTCGCCGACCTCTTCGACCCCACGACGTTCCGGCACCTCGAAGGCCTCGGCGTCGGACCCGGCTGGCGCTGCTGGGAGGTCGGTGCGGGCGGCACCTCCGTGGTGTCCTGGCTGGCGAAGAAGGTCGGGCCGACCGGCAAGGTCGTCGCGACCGACATCGACACCTCGCGGCTGGCCCCGGCCGCCCGCCCGCCGGTCGAGGTGCGCGTCCACGACGTCGGCGCCGAGGAGCCGCCGGGAGAGGGCTTCGACCTGGTGCACGCCCGGCTCGTCCTGGTCCACGTACCGGACCGGGAAAGGGCGCTGCGCTCGATGGCCGGTGCGCTGCGTTCCGGCGGACGGCTCCTCGTCGAGGACGCCGACCCCGCCCTGCAGCCGCTGCCGTGCCCCGAGGAGCACGGCCCCGAACAGCAACTGGCGAACCGGCTCCGGCACGGCTTCCGCAAGCTCCTCGCCGACCGGGGCGCCGACCTCTCCTACGGCCGCAGGCTCCCGCGTCTGCTCCGCGAAGCCGGACTGCTCCGCGTCGAGGCCGACGCCTACTTCCCGGTCGCCTCGCCGGCCTGCGCCGCCCTGGAATCCGCGACGGTCCGACAGATCCGCGGCGACCTCGTGGCCGCCGGACTGGCGACCGACGAGGACATCGACCGGCACCTCGCCAACGTCGCCTCCGGCGGCATGGACCTCGCGACGGCGCCGATGATCTCGGCGTGGGGGCGCAAGAACTAGGGCCCGTCGTCCGGAGCCGACGCGGGGCCGGCGCACCTTGCCCTCCCCGCTCCGCTCGAGCGGGAGGGGCCCGTCGCGTCGACACCCTCCGCCGGCGTGCAGCCGCCCGCGGACATCCGGGGGCACGTCGTCGCCCGGCACCCGGTGACGTCGTGGTCCGGGACCGGCCGTGTCGCCGCGGCCGCCGCGTCGTTCCCCGGCCGTCCGAGGAGTGCCGCCGTCCGGCGGGCTCAGCCCGCGGGACGGGGGTCCGTCCTCGGCGCCGGGCGGCCGGCGCCGGCCGCCGGCCCGGTCACCGGTGCCGTGCGGTCGCCGGGCCTCGGCCGCGCCGTCGTCGCCCCGCTGCCGCCGGTCGGCGTGGACAAGTCCGCCGCCGGCACCTCCGCGTCCGCGGCCGCGGACGGTCTGCCGCCCACCCGTTCCACCGCCCGCGCGCCCGCCCGGCAGCCCTCGGCCGCCGCGACGCCGGGCCCGGCGCCCGCGAGCAGGGCGGCGAGGAACGCGCCCGTGAAAGCGTCACCGGCGCCCGTGGTGTCCCGGGGCGTCGCGGCAACGGCGGGGACCCGGCCGGTCACGGCGCCGTCGCGGGCCACCAGCGCGCCGTCCGCGCCCTGCTTGGCCACCACCAGCGGAACGTGGCGGCTCAGCGCGGCCGCCGCGTCCGCCCCGTCCGGCAGCCCGGTCAGCAGACAGGCCTCGTCGCGGCTGGGCAGCAGCACGTCCACCCCCCGGACGAGCGCCAGGAACCGGTCCGCACCCAGTTCCGGCAGGAATCCCGCCGACGCCGGGTCGAGGCTCACCGGCACACCCCGCGCGCGTGCCGACGTCACCGCCGTGCGCACCAGCGCGCGTCCGGACGCGGAGAACAAGAGGTAACCCGACAGGTGCAGCCGGCCCACCCCGTCGAGCAGGGAGTCCGACCAGTCGCCGGGACCGAGCCTCAGCGACGCGCCGCTGTCGGTGAGGAACGTCCGCTCGGCCGCGGAACCGGTGTCGACCAGGCAGATCACCGTACCGGTCGACGCCTCGGGATCGACGACCAGCCGGGGCCGCACCCCGCAACCGATCAGCTCCCGCTCGTGCCAGGCCACCCCGTCCGCCCCCACCCGGCCGAGCAGCCGGACGTCCGCACAGCCCCAGTGCGCCGCCCAGCAGGCCACATTGGCCCCTGCTCCGCCCGGCAGCGTCCGGATCACGGCGGCCGTGTCCGTCCCCGAGGCCAGCGGCCCCCGGTGCCGCGCGACGACGTCCGTCACGACGTCCCCGACGACCAGCAGCGCCCCCCTCCGCGCGGGTCCCTCCGCGCGCTCCCCGGCATCCGCCCCCGGCGCTTCCCGCATCCCGTCGGGCCCCCGGCCCGTGACCGGCCGCGGCCCGGCCTCCGCGGGCGAGTCCGCCCCCGGAGCGGACCGCCGGCCGGCCCCGCCCGGCCTGCCGGTCACGCCCCGGCCCACGCCGCGGCGATCCGCGCCGCCAGCCGTACGTTGCCCCGCACCGCCGCCAGATTGGCGCTCAGGGACGCGCCCCCGGTGTGCCGGACCAGGTGGTCGAGCAGGAACGGCGTCACGGCCTGACCGGTCACCCCCTGCTGCTCGCACGCGCGCAGCGCTTCGGCCAGCACACGCGCGTGCAGCTCCGGATCCAGCTGCTCCTCCTCCGGAACGGGACGGGCCACGATCAGCGCCGACTCCGGCGCGCCGAGCGCGTCCTGCGCCCGCATCACCTCCGCCACCTCCTGGGGGCTGTCCAGCCTCCAGTCCACCGGATGCCCCGAGTCCGACAGGTAGAAGCCGGGGAAGCGGTCCGTGCCGTACCCGGCCACGGCGACGCCCAGCGTCTCCAGCCGTTGCAGGGTCGCCGGCACGTCCAGGATCGACTTCACCCCGGCGCACACCACGGTGATCCGCGTGCGCGCCAGCAGACCCAGGTCGGCGGACTCGTCCTGGGTCACCGTCCACTCGCGGTGCACCCCACCGAGCCCACCCGTGGCGAACACCCTGACGCCGGCCCGCGCGGCCAGCAGCGCGGTCGCCGACACCGTGGTCGCCCCGCTCGCCCCCGAGGCGACGGCGAGCGGCAGGTCACGGTGGCCCAGCTTGCGGATCCCGTCCTCGTCGGCGACCCGCTCCAGCTGCTTTTCGTCGAGGCCGACACAGGGCCGCCCGTCCAGCACGGCGATCGTGGCCGGCACGGCGCCCTCCGCGCGCACGACCGCCTCCAGCTCCAGCGCCACCCGCAGGTTGCGCGGCCGCGGCAGCCCATGGGCGATGATCGTGGACTCCAGGGCCACCACGGGGCGACGCGCGTCAACCGCCTCCCGCACCTCTTCCGACACCACCAGCACCACGTGCCCGCCTCCCGTCCGTCGGTCCTCCCTCATCCCTGGCGGGCGGCGCCCCGGGTCAAACCCTTGCGGCCTGTGGGGGACGACACCGGCCGGGAACGCGTGAGGGACCCCACGGCACGTCTCGACCACGTCGTCCCGCGGGGGCACGACCCGCTCGCCGCGGTCCGCGGAACACCTGACGGTGCCGCGCGGAGCGCGGGCCGCCCCCGTGAACCCTGTCTGCCGCGCACGGCCGCGGGCGGACCTCGACGCGCTCGGCCCCCGGTCAGAACAGCGGCTGGGGCAGCACCCCTTCCAGGGCGAGCAGCTTGCGCTTGGTCTCCAGGCCGCCGCCGAAGCCGCCGATCCCGCCGTCGCGCTCCACGACCCGGTGACAGGGCACGACCACGGGCAGCGGGTTGGCGCCCATCGCCGTCCCGACGGCCTGCGCGGCCCCCGGCTGGCCCACCCGTTTCGCCAGGTCGCCGTACCCGACGACCGCCCCGTACGCGACACCGGAGGCGAGCTCGCGCAGGACCTGGCGGTTGAAGCCGGAGATCAGCGACCAGTCCAGGGGCAGCGCGAAGTCGCGCCGCGCACCCGCGAAGTAGTCCTCGACCTGACGTATCGCCTCGGTCAGCAACGGGGAGCCGGGCGCCTCGACGGGCTCGGCGCCCAGGCGGTCCGCGAGACGGGCGAGCGCCTTGTCGCGCACGGTGCCGGTGGCGTGGAACACGACGTTGACCAGACCCTCGCGGGTCGCGGCCAGCAGCAGGGGACCGATGTCGGTGCCGACCACGGCCCACACGACCTGCTGCTCGTACTGCCCATGGCTGTCCATGCGCCCACCGTACGGCCCGCCACCGACAACGGTCCCGCGGGCGGCGGCACCGGCCGGCGGACGCCGGGCGTCACGAGCGGGGCAGGGACTCCCGCACCAGGTCGGGTCTGTTGGTGATGATGCCGTCGACGCCGTACCCGGCCATGGTCCGTGCGGCGGAGGCCTGGTCGACGGTCCAGACGAAGACCTCCAGCGGTGTCCCGTGCGGCCCGGTGACCGCGTGCACGGCGGCCACGTAGTCCGGCGACACGGACGTGTGGGAGGGGTTGATCAGGTCGGCGAAGACCGCGTACCGGGGCAGGTCGGCCACGGGCGGTCTGCCCAGCAGCCCGGTCGTCACCGCCGGTTCCAGATCGTGGAGGGTCCGCAGACTGCCGGCGCCGAAGCTCTGCACGACCAGCCGGCCGGCGAGGTGCCGGCGGTCGAGCCAGCCCTCGTCGCCCAGCACCTTCAAGGTCTCCCGCTCGATGCCCGGGTACAGCCCGGGGTTCTTGATCTCCAGCAGCAGCTTCTGGTGGTTCCGTTCGACACGGCGCACGTACTCCCTCAGCGTCGGCACGCGCGCGCCCGCGTACGCGGAGCCGAACCACCTGCCCGCGTCGAGCCGTGCGATCTCCGCCGCGGTGAAATCCCTCACCTGCCAGGGAGCGCGCCCCGGGAACACCTCCTCGACGTCGGTCGTCCGGCTGAGGCTGGCGTCGTGGATCACGACGAGTTCGCCGTCCCTGGTGCGCTGGACGTCGTTCTCCACCCAGCGGACGCCCAGGCACGCGGCCGCGTCGACCGCGGCCAGGGTGTTCTCCGGCGCCAGCGCGGAAGCACCCCGGTGGGCGATCACCTCGGGCCGGGCGGCACTCCCGCGCGCGTGGGGGACGAAGAGCAGCAGGGCGACGGCGCCCAGGAGCGCGATGGCCGAGGCGGCGGCTGCGCGCGCGTACATGCGTACTCCTCGCGTCGAACGGTCACGTACAGCGTCAGTGTGACAGCGGAGCGTCAACGAGGAGGGGAGGCGGGGACGGCCTCAGGCACGCGTGAAGGCGCGTCGCGGCTGCCACCGGGGCCGCACATGTGGGAAGGACGTGTTTCTTTGCCGGAGAATCGTTCGACCATTCCGGTCGGGGTCATACTCTCTGCGTCACCCCTGGCCGCTCGCGCCGAACTGGGAGGGGGCGCGACTCAGGGACATCCAGCAACAGGGCGGAAAGGCAACCGCGCATGCACGGCACGGTCGACGGATTCAGCTACGGAATCGTCACACCGCTGGTGGCCTACCTCATGGCGTGCCTCGGCGGCGCCCTCGGTCTGCGGTGCACCACCAGAGCCCTGCTCGTGACCCACTCCTGGCGCCCCGGATGGCTCGCGCTCGGCTCCGCGGCGATCGGCTCCGGCATCTGGACCATGCACTTCATCGCGATGACGGGCTTCACGGTCGCAGGGGCCCCGATCCACTACGACAGACCGACCACCTACGCCAGCCTCGGCGTCGCCGTCGTGATGGTGGGCATAGGCATCTTCATGGTCGGCTACAAGGGAGCGACCGGCACGGCCCTGTTCACCGGCGGCACCATCACCGGCCTGGGCATCGCCTCGATGCACTACCTGGGCATGGCCGGCATGCGCTTCAACGGCAGGATGCAGTACAACACGCTCACCGTCGCCGTCTCCGTCCTCATAGCCGTGGTCGCCGCCACCGCCGCCCTGTGGGCCGCGGGACAGGTGAGGGGCTTCCTGTGGAGCGTGGGCGCCGGCCTGATCATGGGCCTGGCCGTCTCCGGCATGCACTACACGGGCATGGCCGCCGTCAGCGTCGACCTGCACGCCGGCGGAACGCCGTCCCCGGGCGACTCGCCCGCCGGGCTGCTCGCCCCGATGCTGATCGGCCCGCTCGCCTTCCTCTGCCTCGCCGGCGTCGTCGTCCTGTTCGACCCGCTGATGATCATGGGCAAGTCCGGCCGGACCCCCGTCGAGCACCCGGCCGGGGTCCCCGCCCGCCGCCCCGCCGCGCCCCCCGCCCGCCGGGTCCCGCCGCGCAGCCGCCACGAGGTGGCCCACCACGCGTCCCGGACACCGCAGAGCCGCTGATCGGAGCCCATTGTCAGTGGGGGGTCGTACGGTGGATGGCATGCGGCCCGTTTCCCAGATCGAACGCACGGTGGCGCCCTTCGAGGTCGTCAGCCCCTACCAGCCCAGCGGCGACCAGCCGACGGCCATCGCCGACCTCGCCCGGCGCATCGAGGCCGGCGAGAAGGACGTCGTCCTCCTCGGCGCGACCGGCACCGGCAAGTCCGCCACCACCGCGTGGATGATCGAGAAGCTCCAGCGCCCCACGCTCGTGATGGCGCCGAACAAGACCCTGGCCGCCCAGCTGGCGAACGAGTTCCGGGAACTGCTGCCGAACAACGCGGTCGAGTACTTCGTCTCGTACTACGACTACTACCAGCCCGAGGCGTACGTCCCGCAGTCGGACACCTACATCGAGAAGGACTCCTCGATCAACGAGGAGGTCGAGCGGCTGCGCCACTCCGCGACCAACTCGCTGCTCACCCGCCGGGACGTCGTGGTGGTCGCCTCGGTCTCCTGCATCTACGGCCTCGGCACTCCGCAGGAGTACGTGGACCGCATGGTCCCCCTCAGGGTCGGCGAGGAGATCGACCGGGACGAGCTGCTGCGACGCTTCGTGGACATCCAGTACACGCGCAACGACATGGCGTTCACCCGCGGCACGTTCCGCGTGCGCGGCGACACCATCGAGATCTTCCCGGTCTACGAGGAGCTCGCCGTGCGCATCGAGATGTTCGGGGACGAGATCGAGGCCCTCTCCACCCTTCACCCGCTCACCGGCGAGATCATCAGCGACGACGAGCAGCTGTACGTCTTCCCGGCCTCCCACTACGTCGCCGGCCCCGAGCGCATGGAGCGGGCGGTCAACGACATCGAGAAGGAGCTCGGGGAGCGCCTGGCCGAGCTGGAGAAGCAGGGCAAGCTCCTGGAGGCCCAGCGGCTGCGCATGCGGACCACGTACGACATCGAGATGCTCCGCCAGATCGGCACCTGCTCCGGCGTGGAGAACTACTCGATGCACTTCGACGGCCGTCTGCCGGGCTCCCCGCCGAACACCCTGCTCGACTACTTCCCCGACGACTTCCTGCTCGTCATCGACGAGTCGCACGTCACCGTGCCGCAGATCGGCGCCATGTACGAGGGCGACGCCTCCCGCAAGCGCACCCTCGTCGACCACGGCTTCCGCCTCCCCTCCGCCCTCGACAACCGTCCCCTGAAGTGGGAGGAGTTCCAGGAGCGCATCGGACAGACCGTGTACCTGTCGGCGACGCCCGGCGCCTACGAGCTCTCGCGCGGGGACGGGGTCGTCGAGCAGATCATCCGCCCGACCGGCCTCATCGACCCGGAGGTCGTGGTCAAGCCCACCGAGGGCCAGATCGACGACCTGGTGCACGAGATCCGCACACGGGTCGAGAAGGACGAGCGCGTCCTGGTCACCACCCTCACCAAGAAGATGGCCGAGGACCTCACGGACTACTTCCTGGAACTGGGCATCCAGGTGCGCTACCTGCACAGCGACGTCGACACGCTGCGCCGCGTGGAGCTGCTGCGCGAGCTGCGCAGCGGCGAGTTCGACGTCCTGGTCGGCATCAACCTGCTGCGGGAGGGCCTCGACCTGCCCGAGGTGTCCCTGGTGGCGATCCTCGACGCCGACAAGGAGGGCTTCCTGCGCTCCGGCACCTCCCTCATCCAGACCATCGGCCGCGCCGCGCGCAACGTCTCGGGCCAGGTCCACATGTACGCGGACAAGATCACCCCCGCGATGGAGCGCGCCATCGAGGAGACCAACCGCCGCAGGGAGAAGCAGATCGCCTACAACAAGGCGAACGGCATCGACCCGCAGCCGCTGCGCAAGAAGATCAACGACATCGTCGCCCAGATCGCCCGCGAGGAGGTCGACACCGAGCAACTGCTCGGCTCCGGCTACCGCGCGAAGAAGGACGGCCGGGGCACCAAGGCGCCGGTGCCCTCCCTCGGCGACAAGGCGGCCCAGGGGGCGAAGGCGGCCAAGCCCGCCAGGGGCAAGGCCAAGGAGACGGTCCCGACCGACCGCCCCGCGGCCGAACTCGCCGAGCAGATCGAGGAGATGACGGAGCGCATGCGGGCCGCCGCGGCGGACCTCCGGTTCGAGATCGCCGCCCGGCTGCGCGACGAGGTCTCCGAGATGAAGAAGGAGCTGCGCCAGATGAAGGAGGCCGGCCTGGCCTGAGGGACCAGGCGGCCCCGGGCGGTCGTACGCACTGTGTTGCAAGAACGACACAAAGTGCGGGCCCGGGTACGGCGTTGTCGGTGCCCTTGCGTAGGGTTTTCGTCAACCGCGGGTCCGCGGCAACAGGGGACAGTTCGAGAGGGGAAACAGCGCGTGACCGTCAACATGACCAAGGGTCAGGCCATCAGTCTGCAGAAGAACGACGGAGGCAGCCTGACCGCGGTGCGCATGGGTCTCGGCTGGCAGGCGGCCCCCCGGCGCGGCCTGTTCGGCTCCCGCACCCGGGAGATCGACCTCGACGCCTCCGCGGTCCTGTTCGCGGACAAGCAGCCGGTCGACGTCGTCTTCTTCCGCCACCTGGTGAGCGACGACGGCTCCGTCCGCCACACCGGTGACAACCTCGTCGGCGGTGTCGGCCAGGGCGGCGACGACGAGGCGATCCTCGTCGACCTGGCCCGCGTCCCGGTCCACATCGACCAGATCGTCTTCACCGTGAACTCCTTCACGGGCCAGACGTTCCAGGAGGTGCAGAACGCCTTCTGCCGTCTGGTCGACGAGACCAACGGCCAGGAGCTCGCCCGCTACACGCTCGCGGGCGGCGGCGCGTACACGGCCCAGATCATGGCCAAGGTGCACCGCGCGGGCAGCGGCTGGAACATGACGGCCCTCGGCAGCCCGGCCAACGGCCGCACCTTCCAGGACCTGATGCCCGCCATCCTGCCGGTGCTGTAGGGCCCGGCGAGCGCCACACCACGACACCACACGCGACACAGGGGGACGACAGGCGATGACGGCCGAGCTGGTGCGGGGGCAGAACCACCCGCTCTCCGAGGTCCGCCTCGAGATCAGGATCTCGGCCGGCACGCCGATCGTGGCCGGTGCCACGCTCAGCGACGAGAACGGCAGGATCCACGGCGTGGAAGGGGTGGCCCACCCGGGCGCACCCGTCCTGCCCGGCGTCGAGGTCTCGCGGCAGGCGGCGGCCGACCACCGCCTCGCGGTGGACCTGGACGCCGTGGCGGCGGCCGTGCACCGCGTCAGCATCCTGCTCGCCCTGCCCGCGGGCGTCGGGGGGCCGGTCGGCTTCGGCTCCCTCGCGGCCCCCTTCGTCGCGGTCACCGGCCTCGACGGCACCGAGGTCGCCAGCTACACCCTCATCGGCCTCGACGCCGAGTCGGCCGTCGTCGCCCTGGAGCTGTACCGGCGCCAGGGCGCCTGGAAGGTGCGCGCGGTCGGCCAGGGCTACGCCGGCGGTCTCGCCGAGCTGCTCACCGACCAGGGCCTGCCGCAGGCCCACCAGGTCGCCGCCGGGGTGAACGACGCCGTGGCCCAGGGCCTGGCCCGCTCGGTGCCGGCCCCCCAGCCGCGCACGACGGACGGCGACCGCTCCCGGCAGACGGCCGCGTCCGCCCTCGGCCAGGACCCGAGCGGCTCCCCGTACGGCGGACAGGGCACCCAGGGCGCCGCCGGCCCGTACACGGCAGCCCAGGGCTCCGCCGCGCAGACGCCGGGCTCCCCGGCCCCGGGGACGGGCTACCCCACGGGTTCCGCGCCGGGGGACCCGTCGGTCCCCCCGCAGCCGGCCGCCCCGCCGCCGACGGCGCCCACTGCCGGCGGCCCGGTCGACTACAGCCATCCGCGCCGGCGGAACACCGCACCGCCGCCCCCGCCCTCCGCGCCCCCGGCCCAGCCCGGGCAGCCCGCACAGCCCGTGGCCGGGGACGCGACCGGCTGGTCCATGGAGGAGCGGCTCTACAACCAGGTCTGGGGCATGTTCGAGGACCTGGCCCGTACCGCCGCCGCCTACCGCAGCGCCGTCGACTTCGCCGACACGCGCAGGGAGAAGGAGCTCGACGAGGTCCTGTCCGACCCGCGCAGCCGCATCGGCGGCCAGGGCGACGCGGCCCGTGAGAGCGCCCGCGCCAAGCACACCCAGCTCGTCGACCAGGCCCGGCAGGCCCTGGACCGGGACCTCGCCCAGCTCGCCGCCGAGGCCGACGTCGTCGAACCCGCGCTGCCGCCGGCGTACGCCCGCTGGGACAACCCGTCCTGGCACGCCTACCGCGTCCCCATGGAGATGCCCATGGCCCTGCGGCTGGGCGACCTCCACCTGCCCGAGAGCGAGCGGCTGCGGATCCCGATGCTGATCCGTCTCCCGCTGGAGCGCGGGCTGTGGATCGACAGCGGTCGGACCGGCTCGTCCGACGGCGCCTTCACCGACTCCCACGACATGCGGCGGCTCGCCATGGAGTCGGCCGTGGCGCACACGGCACGCCTGCTGGCGGTGCATCCGGCGGACGAGTTCACCGTGCACGTCATAGACCCGGCCGGCTCGGGTGCCCAGGCCCTGGTCCCGCTGGTGCAGACCGGCGTGCTCGCGTCCCCGCCCGCGATCGGCGCGGCCGGCGTGGCGGACGTCCTGGGCCGGCTCACCCAGCGCGTCGACCTGGTGCAGATGGCGGTGCGGGGCGGCGCGGCCGACTCGCTCCCGCCCGGCTTCGACACGTCCCAGCAACTCCTGGTCGTCAACGACTTCCCGCACGGCTTCGACGACCGCGCGGTGAACCAGCTGCGCTACCTCGCGGACGAGGGACCTTCCGTCGGGGTCCACCTGATGCTGGTCGCCGACCGCGAGGACGCCGACGGTTACGGACCGTTGCTGGATCCGCTGTGGCGCGGGCTGATGCGTCTGACGCCGGTGCCCGACGACCACCTTGCCGACCCCTGGGTCGGGCACGCCTGGACCTATGAACCGCCCCTCGTGCCGCACGGCAGCCAGGTGCTCCACCACGTCCTCACGCAGGTCGCCGAGGCCCGCCGTTCATGGCGCGGCTGACCCGGTCCGGCGGCCGCACCAAGCATCCGTAAAGGACGACTGACCAGCGCTTTTGGTCTTTCTTTTGCCTGGCTCTTTACCAATCCTTGGTAGTTCGGGTACTGTCTTCCGTACGGAGGGGAGTACTCCCTACCTGCTGCGACGTACCCGTCAATACGGATCAGGCCAGATCCCGGGGCGTCGGCCCGTGTGGTCCCGCGCGCACCGCGTGACGGGACCCGGGGTGGAAGAGACCTCCGGCAGCGCGACGGCGCTGATCACTTGCCGTTACGTACTGCCGGAGGCGCAGTGGATGTTTCCACGACCCTGTGGGTCCTGACCATCGTGGGCCTTGCCGCCCTCATCGCGGTCGACTTCTTCATCGGCCGCAAGCCGCACGACGTCTCGATCAAGGAAGCCGGCATCTGGACCGTCGTCTGGATCGCCCTCGCCGGACTCTTCGGCCTCGGTCTGCTGGTCTTCGGCGGCAGCCAGCCCGCCGGCGAGTTCGCCGCCGGCTTCATCACCGAGAAGTCGCTCAGCGTCGACAACCTCTTCGTCTTCGTCCTGATCATGGCGAAGTTCGCGGTCCCGTCGCAGTACCAGCAGCGGGTCCTGCTCGTCGGCGTCCTCATAGCCCTGGTCCTGCGCGCCGTCTTCATCGCGGCGGGCGCGGCGATCATCGCCAGCTTCTCCTGGGTGTTCTACCTCTTCGGCGCCTTCCTGATCTGGACCGCCTGGAAACTCGTCCAGGAGGCCCGGGCCGACGAGGAGGACGAGGAGTTCGAGGAGAACAAGCTGCTCAAGGCCGCCGAGCGCAAGTTCGGTGTCGCCGACAGCTACCACGGCACCAAGCTGTGGATCCAGCAGAACGGCAAGCGGGTGATGACCCCGATGCTGGTCGTGATGCTCGCGATCGGCACCACCGACGTGCTCTTCGCCCTCGACTCCATCCCCGCGATCTTCGGCCTGACGCAGGACCCGTACATCGTCTTCACGGCCAACGCGTTCGCGCTGATGGGGCTGCGCCAGCTGTACTTCCTCATCGGCGGCCTGCTGAAGAAGCTGGTCCACCTGAGCTACGGCCTGTCGATCATCCTGGGCTTCATCGGCGTGAAGCTGGTCCTGCACGCACTGCACGAGTCCGGCGTCCACGTCCCCGAGATCAGCATCCCGGTCTCGCTCGGCGTCATCTGCTCGGTCCTGACCGTCACCACGATCACCAGCCTGCGGGCCTCCCGCAAGCAGGCGGCGGCCGAGGAGGCGCGGACCGGGAGGGAAGGCGCCGCGAAGGACAGCATCGACGTCTGACCACGGGCGACGTGACGACGACCGTCCCCGGAAGCGGAGCTAGGCACCGTGCCGAGCTCCGCTTCCGGCACTTCACCGGATGCGGGCCTTCCCACCGGGGACGCCGTCACCGGGCGGCAGACGCACCGGCCGTACCGGCCGGCATGCGAAGCGCATGCCGCTCTGCGACGATCGCTGCATGACCGCTCGGCTCGGGTCGATCGCGAACCGGTGGACGTCCCTCGTGCCGGCGTTCGCGGTCGTCCTGTTGGTCCTGACCTGGGGCCGCGACCTGCCCGGCGTGATCGTCGCGCTGGTGACCGTGGTCCTCGCCGGCTCCGTCCTGGCAGCCGTCCACCACGCGGAGGTCATCGCCCACCGGGTCGGCGAACCGTTCGGCTCCCTGGTGCTCGCGGTGGCCGTGACGGTCATCGAGGTCGCCCTGATCGTCACCCTGATGGTGGACGGTGGCGACAAGAGCGCCACGCTCGCCAGGGACACGGTGTTCGCCGCCGTGATGATCACGTGCAACGGCGTCGTCGGGCTGTGCCTCCTGGTGGCCTCCCTGCGGCACGGCACGGCCGTCTTCAACCCGGAGGGCACCGGCGCCGCCCTGGCGACCGTCGCCACGCTGTCCACGCTCAGCCTCGTCCTGCCGACCTTCACCACCAGCAAACCGGGGCCGGAGTTCTCCTCCGTCCAGCTCACCTTCGCCGCACTGTCCTCGCTGATCCTCTACGGCCTGTTCGTCTCCACCCAGACCGTCCGGCACCGGGACTACTTCCTGCCGATCACCCGGCAGGGCGACGTGATCACCGCCGAGGAGCACGCCGACGCGCCGTCGGCACGGGCCGCCCTCATCAGCCTCGGCCTGCTCGGCCTGGCCCTGGTCGGCGTGGTCGGCCTCGCCAAGGGCGTCTCGCCCACGATCGAGTCCGGTGTGGAGGCCGCCGGGCTGCACCACGCCGTCGTGGGTGTGATCATCGCGCTGCTCGTGCTGCTGCCCGAGACGATCTCCGCCCTGCGCTCCGCCCGCCGTGACCGGGTGCAGACCAGCCTGAACCTCGCGCTCGGCTCCGCGATGGCCAGCATCGGGCTGACCATCCCCGCCGTCGCCCTGGCCTCCGTCTGGCTCTCCGGCCCGCTCGTCCTGGGCCTCGGCCCCACCTACATGGTGCTGCTCGCGCTGACCGTCGTGGTCAGTTCGCTGACCGTGGTGCCCGGGAGGGCCACGCCGCTGCAGGGCGGTGTGCACCTGGTGCTGTTCGCGGCGTACCTGGAGCTGG
The DNA here is from genome assembly GCF_044328485.1 of Streptomyces sp. NPDC017936. NCBI lineage: Bacteria > Bacillati > Actinomycetota > Actinomycetes > Kitasatosporales > Streptomycetaceae > Streptomyces > Streptomyces sp. NPDC017936. The sequence goes on from NZ_JBIRHK010000013.1 coordinate 68,964, forward strand.
CGGTCAACCCCTAGCGGCCCCTCACCCCGCGGCCGGCCTCACTTCCGCCCCCGGCTGCGCCTCGGGCGCTCGCCGTCGCCGGACGCGCCTCCGGCGGCAGGGGACGGTGCGGACCGGCCGCCGCCGTGCCGGTCCCCGACGGGCCCGAAGAGCACCGATCCCGGCGGCCGCGCCATCGAAGTCCACGCCGAAGGCCGCGAAGGCGGCCGGCGTCCCCGCGAGCGGTGAGAACGTCGGGAAGAACAGGGGCCCGGACCGGCGCGGCCGCGGTCCCGCAGACGAGGAAGCCGTGGAACTCGACGGCCGTCCGGGCGAGCGAGGCGGCCGCGAGCCGCGGCACGGACGGTGCCCGCACGGTGCGCACGTCGCGCGGGACACCTCAGCCACCCACCGTGACGACGGGGCGCGGGGGCGCGCGGCCAGGGAACGCCCCGGCGGTCGGCTCAGTAGGTGACGGTGATGCGCCGGGCGGGGCCGTCGACGCGGATCGTCCCGCCGTAGGGGAGGACGAACTGCGGATCGGTGTGGCCGAAGTCCACGTCGAAGACGGCCAGGGTGTCGGGGGCGTACGCCGCCAGCGCGCGCTGCACCGCCTCGCGCTGCTCGGTGGCGTACCGCGCGGCCTCCTCCGGGCTGTTGGGGCGCTCGAAGGACCACGTCTTGGCGCGGCCCATCAGCAGCGCCGGGAAACGCCGCAGGAGGCCCCGCTCGCCCATGTTGCGCAGGATGCGGAAGACCTCCGTGGCGCTCGGCAGTTCCTCCGAGGTCTCCAGGAACAGCACGCCGCCGTCGTACACGGACAGGTCGTGCGAGATCTCCCGGTCGGCCATCAGCAGCCAGGAGAGGATCTCCAGGTTGCCGCCCCAGCCGCGGCCCTCCACGACGCGGTCGGCGTTGCGCCAGATCCATCCGCCGCCCGGCCGCGTCTGCGGCTCCGCCTCGAAGGTCGACGGGTCGGCCCAGTCGCGGTCGATGTCGTTCCAGCGCTCGGCGGGCCGCAGTTCGTACGGGCCCGAGGTGAACAGTGCCGCCCGCAGGGAGTCGGCGGTGACCGGGTTCATGGCCCCCGGCCGCCCGAGTTCCACCATCACGCTCGCGCCGTGGTAGCCGACGATGCCGGTGTTGTACAGGTGGGCGAGCAGGTTGGTGTTGTCGCTCACGCCGAAGAAGGGCTTCGGGTTGGCGCGGATCAACTCCCGGTCCAGGAACGGCAGGACGGTGATCTGGTCGTCGCCGCCGATCGACGCGAAGACCGCCTTCACGCTCGGGTCGGCGAACGCCGCGTGGACGTCGTCGGCGCGCTCCCTCGGTGTGGCGCCCATCGTGCGGGTCGTGGGGTACTCGACCGGTTCGAGACCGAACTCCTCGCGCAGCCGTTGCACGCCCAGCTCGTAGGGGCGCGGGAAGAGCCCGGGCAGACCCGAGGCCGGCGAGACGACGGCCACGCGGTCACCGGGTGAGGGCTTGGGCGCATACGCGGGGATCACCATGCCGCGAGGGTAGGGCCTGCTGTCCTGCCGTTTCACCGTGATAAACCGGGACCCAGCAGCGGTCCGACGGGCCGCCCCACCCCGAACGGACCGGAGGAACCGTGCCCCGCACCCTCGCCGACGCCCCGATCATGATCCTCAACGGCCCCAACCTGAACCTCCTGGGACAGCGCCAGCCGGAGATCTACGGCTCCGACACCCTGGCCGACGTCGAGGAACTGTGCGTCAAGGCGGCGGCCGCGCACGGCGGCACGGTGGACTTCCGGCAGTCGAACCACGAGGGTCAGCTGGTCGACTGGATCCACGAGGCGCGCCTGGACCACTGCGGGATCGTGATGAACCCGGGCGCCTACTCGCACACCTCGGTCGCGATCCTGGACGCGCTCAACGCCTGCGACGGTCTGCCGGTGCTGGAGGTCCACATCTCCAACATCCACAAGCGCGAGTCGTTCCGGCACCACTCGTACGTCTCCCTGCGCGCCGACGGAGTCATCGCGGGGTGCGGTGTGCAGGGGTACGTGTTCGCCGTCGAACGCGTCGCCGCGCTGGCGGGGACGGGCAGGGCCGACGCCTGAGCACCGGTCCCCGGGAACGCGTCCCTCACCGTCGGCCCGCCTCCACGATCCGCGGCGGGAGGCGCCGCGCGCCTTCCCGCCGCGGACCGCAGCCGCAGGAAGGCGCCTGGGCCGCCGGCCGAGGGCGGGGAATGCGGACCGGCGGCCCGTTCCGTACGGGAGTCGTCCTCCCGCGCGGGGCTGCCACCAGTTGACCGCGCCACCACGCGTACGGGGAGCGCGCACGGGGCGTCGGCGCGTGCACGCCGTTCACACGGGGCGCGCGTCCGATGACGCGCGCCCCGTATGCGCGTCACGCACCGCCGGACGCGCGTCCCGCACCGCTCCGGACCCGCCTCACGCCCGTACGCGCGGGACGGTCTGGCAAAGGGGACCGGGGAGTCCCGCGTAGCCCGCCTCACGCCCGTACGCGCGGGACGGTCACCACCCGCGCGCGTGCCACTCCGGCAGGTGCGGGCGCTCGGCGCCCAGGGTGGTGTCGTTCCCGTGTCCCGGATAGACCCAGGTCTCGTCCGGGAGCACGTCGAAGATCTTCGTCTCGACGTCGTGGATCAGACGGGCGAACGCCCGGGGGTCCTTGTGCGTGTTGCCGACGCCGCCCGGGAAGAGGCAGTCGCCCGTGAACACGTGGGGATGCCCGTGCGGGTCGTCGTAGACGAGGGCGATCGAGCCCGGCGTGTGGCCGACCAGATGGCGCGCGGTGAGCTCCACCTGCCCCACCCGGACGACGTCGCCGTCGTCGACCGGGACGTCGGTCGGCACCGGGATGCCCTCGGCGTCGTCACGGCCGGCGTACGTACGCGCGTGCGTGGCCGCCACGACCTCGGCGAGCGCCTGCCAGTGGTCGCCGTGCCGGTGGGTGGTGACGACGGACGCGATGCCGTCGTCCCCGATCATGCCGAGCAACGCGTCCGCGTCATCGGCCGCGTCGATCAGCAGCTGCTCGTCCGTGGCCCGGCACCGCAGCAGATAGGCGTTGTTGTTCATCGGACCGACCGCGATCTTGGTGATCATCAGGTCCTTGAGCTCGTGCACGTCCGCCGGGCCGCCGACCGTCACCTCTCCGCTGTACGTCATGACGGCCAGCCTATAGCGGGGGGAGGGCCGGGAGCGGTCCGCCACCGACGGTCAGCCCCGATCCGTCGCGACGTCCGGCGAGCCAGCCCAGGAGGTCGGCCGGGGATCCCGTGACGGTCACGCCGGGGCCGTCGGTCTCTCGGCCGGTGCGCCACGTGCGCGTGCCGTCCGTCAGGCGGGTCGGCGGCACCTCGGGGCGGCCGGCGAACCGCTCCGCGAGGAAGCCGATCTCCCGTTCGGTGAACTCCGCCGGCAGGTCCTCCAGCTCGTAACCGATGCCGAGGTCCACGTGGTGCAGCTCCACCTCGGCCCACCGTCGGAACGGCACCCGGGCCGCGGTGTCGGTGACCCCGTTGCGCAGCTCCACCGTGCGCGACCAGTCGGCGGGCGCGGCCGCCGCCTCCTGGAAACCGGCGGCGCTGTCCCGGACGTCCGCGAGCTGGAGGTCCAGGGCGCGCGGGGCGTCCCGCTCGATGTCCGCGTCCCGGGCCTCGCCGGAGACGTACATCGGAAGGCCCCGGAGGACGTTCGCGAGGGCGTCCGCGTTGCGGGCCAGATGGGCCAGGACATGCCCCCGGCTCCAGCCGGGCAGGCGTGACGGCTCTGTCACAGCCGCGTCGTCCAGCTCGGTGACCGCGGTGAGCAGCCGCTCGGTCGCGTCGCGTACAGACGCCAGGTCATGGGCGTGATCAGTCATGGCGCCGACCCTAGCTTCGCCACCCCTTCGGGTGAAGGTGACGGACCATGCCCGTGAATCGAACCCATGTGCTATATGGTCGATGGCGGCGTCGGGCATGCTGGATGGCCGGGAATTGTTGTCAACCGGTGAATCCGAACCGGCGTTGTCAGTGGCTCCCCCTAGTCTGAGGAAGACGGGGGCCCCGCCCCTGTCACTTCTCTCAAGAAAGGTGCGGACCGGCGTGGCCGACCGTCTCATCGTCCGTGGCGCGCGCGAGCACAACCTCAAGAATGTCTCGCTCGACCTGCCGCGCGACTCGCTCATCGTCTTCACGGGTCTGTCGGGGTCGGGCAAGTCCTCGCTCGCCTTCGACACGATCTTCGCCGAGGGCCAGCGGCGCTACGTGGAGTCGCTCTCCTCGTACGCCCGCCAGTTCCTCGGCCAGATGGACAAGCCGGACGTCGACTTCATCGAGGGCCTCTCCCCGGCGGTCTCCATCGACCAGAAGTCGACCTCGCGCAATCCGCGCTCCACGGTCGGCACCATCACCGAGGTCTACGACTACCTGCGTCTGCTCTTCGCGCGCATCGGCAAGCCGCACTGTCCCGAGTGCGGCCGTCCGATCTCGCGCCAGTCGCCGCAGGCCATCGTCGACAAGGTCCTGGAGCTGCCGGAGGGGAGCCGCTTCCAGGTGCTGTCGCCGCTGGTGCGTGAGCGCAAGGGCGAGTTCCTCGACCTCTTCGCCGAGCTCCAGACCAAGGGCTACTCCCGTGCGCGCGTGGACGGCGAGACCGTCCAGCTCTCCCAGCCGCCCACGCTGAAGAAGCAGGAGAAGCACACCATCGAGGTGGTCGTCGACCGCCTCACGGTGAAGGAGTCCGCCAAGCGCCGGCTCACCGACTCCGTGGAGACCGCCCTCGGCCTGTCCGGCGGCATGGTCGTGCTCGACTTCGTCGACCTCCCCGAGGACGACCCCGAGCGCGAGCGCATGTACTCGGAGCACCTGTACTGCCCGTACGACGACCTCTCCTTCGAGGAGCTGGAGCCCCGCTCCTTCTCCTTCAACTCGCCCTTCGGCGCCTGCCCCGAGTGCACCGGCATCGGCACGCGCATGGAGGTCGACCCCGAGCTGATCGTCCCCGACGAGGACAAGTCCCTCGACGAGGGCGCCATCCACCCCTGGTCGCACGGCCACACCAAGGACTACTTCGGCCGTCTGGTCGGAGCCCTCGCGGACGCGCTGGGATTCCGCACGGACATCCCCTTCGCGGGCCTGCCGCAGCGCGCCAAGAAGGCCCTCCTGTACGGCCACAAGACGCAGATCGAGGTCCGCTACCGCAACCGGTACGGCCGTGAGCGCGTGTACACGACGCCCTTCGAGGGCGCCGTCCCCTTCATCAAGCGCCGGCACGGCGACGCCGAGAGCGACGCCAGCCGCGAGCGCTTCGAGGGCTACATGCGCGAGGTGCCCTGCCCCTCCTGCGAGGGCACGCGCCTGAAGCCGATCGTCCTCGCGGTGACGATCATGGAGAAGTCCATCGCCGAGGTCTCCGCGATGTCCATCAGCGACTGCGCGGAGTTCCTGGGCGAGCTGAAGCTCAACGCCCGCGACAAGAAGATCGCCGAGCGCGTGCTGAAGGAGGTCAACGAGCGGCTGCGGTTCCTGGTCGACGTCGGCCTCGACTACCTCTCCCTCAACCGCGCGGCCGGCACGCTCTCCGGCGGCGAGGCCCAGCGCATCCGCCTGGCCACCCAGATCGGCTCCGGCCTCGTCGGCGTCCTCTACGTCCTCGACGAGCCGTCCATCGGCCTGCACCAGCGGGACAACCACCGGCTGATCGAGACCCTCGTCCGCCTGCGGGACATGGGCAACACCCTCATCGTCGTCGAGCACGACGAGGACACCATCAAGGTCGCCGACTGGGTCGTCGACATCGGCCCCGGCGCCGGCGAGCACGGCGGCAAGGTCGTCCACAGCGGCTCCCTGAAGGAACTGCTCGCGAACGCCGAGTCGCAGACCGGGCAGTACCTGTCCGGGAAGAAGGCCATCCCGGTGCCCGACGTCCGGCGCCCGCTCGACCCGTCCCGGCGGCTCACGGTCCACGGCGCCCGGGAGAACAACCTCCAGGACATCGACGTCTCGTTCCCGCTCGGCGTGTTCACCGCGGTCACGGGCGTGTCCGGCTCCGGCAAGTCGACCCTGGTCAACGACATCCTGTACACGCACCTGGCCCGCGAGCTGAACGGCGCGAGGAACGTTCCGGGGCGTCACACGCGCGTGGACGGCGACGACCTCGTCGACAAGGTCGTCCACGTCGACCAGTCGCCCATCGGCCGCACCCCCCGGTCGAACCCGGCCACGTACACCGGGGTCTTCGACCACATCCGCAAGCTGTTCGCCGAGACGACCGAGGCGAAGGTGCGCGGCTACATGCCCGGCCGGTTCTCCTTCAACGTCAAGGGCGGCCGCTGCGAGAACTGCTCGGGCGACGGCACGATCAAGATCGAGATGAACTTCCTCCCGGACGTCTACGTCCCGTGCGAGGTCTGCCACGGCGCCCGCTACAACCGGGAGACCCTGGAGGTCCACTACAAGGGCAAGTCCATCGCCGACGTCCTGAACATGCCGATCGAGGAGGCGACCGGGTTCTTCGAGGCCGTCCCCGCGATCGCCCGCCACCTCAACACGCTGAAGGACGTCGGCCTCGGCTACGTCCGGCTCGGCCAGTCCGCGACCACCCTGTCCGGCGGTGAGGCCCAGCGCGTCAAGCTCGCCAGCGAGCTGCAGCGCCGCTCCACCGGCCGCACGGTCTACGTCCTGGACGAGCCGACCACGGGTCTGCACTTCGAGGACATCAGCAAGCTCCTGAAGGTCCTCTCCGGCCTCGTCGACAAGGGCAACACGGTCATCGTCATCGAGCACAACCTCGACGTGATCAAGACGGCCGACTGGATCGTCGACATGGGCCCCGAGGGCGGAGCCGGCGGCGGGCTCGTCGTCGCCGAGGGCACGCCCGAGGAGGTCGCCGGGGTGCCGGCCAGCCACACCGGCAAGTTCCTGCGCGAGATCCTCGGCGCCGACCGCATCAGCGACGCGGCCACGGTGAAGGCCCCGCGCAGGACGGCGGCGAAGAAGACGGTCGCGGCCGGGACGACGGCGAAGAGGACGGCGTCCGCCACGGCGTCCGTCAACGACACGGCGACGAAGAAGGCGGCCACGCCCGCGAAGAAGACCGCGCGGGCCCGCAAGGCCTGAGCCGGTCACGGCGCCCCGCGGGTCTCCCGCGGGGCGCCGTCCGTTCCCGTCGACCGCCCCGGCCCGGCGGTCCGGCACCGGGGCCGGGCCACACCGGTGAATGACGCGGGCCGTCCCCGTCTCCTCTACGGCTCGCCGACCTCCGAGGCGTACGGCGGCTCGGCGCCCGCCCGCGAGCAGGTGATCGCCGCGGCGCGGGCCGCGAACCGCAGCAACCGCTGCCAGTCCTCGCGGCCCAGCCCCGCGAGCGCGACCGGAGACAGGGCGCCCCGGACCGAAAGACCGTGCAGCAGCGCCGCGTTCACGGTGTCGCCGGCGCCGATGGTGTCCACGACGTCGACCTGCTCCCCGGGCACCGGATGGACGGCGCCGTCCCGGGTGAAGGCGGTCAGACCGTCGCCGCCGTGTGTGATCACCACGGCTGCGGGGCCGGCGGACAGCCACTCGCGGGGGGTGCCGCCCAGCCAGCGGGCGTCCTCCTCGGAGAGCTTGAGCAGGGACACCGAGGGGAGCCAGCTCGCGAAGCGGGCCCGGTAGGCGTCGGCGTCGGGGATCAGCCCGGGCCGGATGTTCGGGTCGAGCGCGGTGAACAGGCCCCGCGCGGCCGCGGTGCGCATCAGTTCCTCGTAGGCGCTCGCCCCCGGCTCCAGGACCAGGGAGCAGGTGCCGAAGGACACCGCCCGCGTCCCGGCGGGCAGGTCGGCGGGGACCCGGAACAGCCGGTCGGCGGTGCCCTCGACGTGGAAGGAGTACGCGGCCGAGCCGTTCCCGTCGATCGTGGCGACCGCCAGAGTGGTCGGTTCCGGCCCCCGCTGCACCGCCGACACGTCCACGCCCGCCGCCCGCAGCCCGTCCAGCAGGGCCTCTCCGAACGCGTCCAGCGAGGTGCGTGAGCAGAAGGCCGTGGGGGAACCCAGGCGGCCGAGGGCCACGGCCGTGTTGTAGGGGCCGCCGCCGCGGGCCGGCTGCAGAGCCGCGAGGGCACCCGTGCCCTGCGGTACCAGGTCGATCAGGGCTTCACCTGCCACGACGATCACGGGGCGGTTCCTTCCTCGGACGGTTCGGACGGTTCGGACGGTTCGGACGGCATGGACGGCGTGGACGGGGCACCGGACGGGTCGGACGGGTCGGATGCCCCGGGCGGGCCGGGCCGCGCGACGCCCGGGCCGCTGGGCACCAGGGGGGCGCGGGAGCGCGGGGGCCGTTCCGGCTGGTCCGCGCAGCCGCACGAGGTGCGGTGGACGAAGGTGCAGGGGAGCCGCACGGTCCGGGCCGGCCGGCCGGGTGCGGCGAGGCGTTCCAGGAGCACGCGGACGGCCTGGGCGCCGATGTCCCGGCCGGGCTGGGCGATCGCGGTCAGCCGGGGGGAGAACAGGTCCGCCCAGGCGAAGTCGTCGAAGCAGCACAGCGCCATGTCGTCGGGCACGGTCAGCCCGTGTGCGCGCAGGGCCCGCAGCGCGCCGAGGGTCATCGCGTCGTTGCCGGTGACCAGGGCGGTCGGCGGGGCGCCCAGGGACAGCAGGGCCGCGGTGGCCCGTTCGGCGCCGGCCGACCCGGAGTCGCCGTGCACCAAGAGGCGCTCGTCGTGGGGGAGACCGGCGGAGGCGAGACCGTGCCGGTAACCGGTGATCCGTTCCGCGGTGGTGCTGAGGCCGGGCAGACCGGCGACGAGGGCGATGCGGCGGTGACCGAGCCCGGCGAGATGGGTGACCAGCCGGGCCATGGGGCCGGCGTTCTCGGCGCAGACCTGGTCGAAGCGGGGTGCGCCGTCCGCCGGGGCGTCGACGATCCGGTCGAGGAGGACCGCAGGCACCCGGTGCCGGGTCAGGTAGGCGAGGAGCCCGCCCGGGTCCGCGGACGGAGCGATGATCACGCCGTCCACGCGGCGCTCGTGCAGGAGCTGGACGACCGTGCGCTCGTGCGCGGGGTCGTCGTGCGGGTCGGCGATCAGCAGGCTGTAGCCCTCCTCCAGGGCGGCGGCCTCCACTCCCTGGAGGATCTCGGTGAAGTAGGGATTGCTGATCGCCGACACCGCGAGCCCGATGGAACGGGTCCGGGAGGTCACCAGGGAGCGGGCGAGGGTGTTGGGCGTGTAGCCGAGCACGTCCATGGCGTCGAGGACGGCCTGACGGGTGCGGGGCAGCACGGGACGGGTGTCGTTCAGCACGTGCGAGACGGTCGCCACGGAGACGCCGGCGTGCCGTGCGACGTCGGCCATGGTCGGCATCGGGTCCCCTCCCTGACGGCGGCGGTGTGTTCCGGCCGGGACGCTATCCCATTCGACGGAGCGCGTAAACGCTTGCGCAAGCGTTTACGTCCGCGCAAGCCCGCGCAATCCGACCCGACCCGCCGCGGGCCCGCGGCACCCCCACCGGTATCGTGCGCGGGGCAGCGGCGGCCGACGGCCGCCGCGCAGCGCACGCGCCCGTCGCCGCGACGGCACGCCCCGTCCCGTACCGCCTCTCGACCAGTGGAGCCCGCATGTCCGGCCGACCCGCCACGAGCCGCCGCACCGTCCTGCGAGGAGCGGCCCTCGCGCCGGCCGCGGCTCTGGCACCCGCCACGGCGCTCGGGCTCGCCGCCTGTTCCCCGACCGGCGGCACCACGGCGCCCGCCACGCCCACGGCCCCGGTCGAGCTCGGCGCGGACGGCGAGGTCGCGAAGGGGAGCGCGAAGCTCTACCGCGACCACAACGTCGTGGTCAGCCGGTCCGCCGACGGTGAGCTGAAGGCCTACAGCTCGGTCTGCACCCACGCGGGCTGCGCCATCAACAAGCTCGACGGGACCACGCTGATCTGCCCCTGCCACGGCAGCGAGTTCGACGCGACGACCGGCGAGGTGCTGCGGGAACCCGCGACCGTGGCGCTGAACGAACTGCCGGTCACGTCCGAGAACGGCAGGATCGTCGCGGGGCCGGGAGCCTGAGCCGCGGGACGCGGCGGCGCGGCGGGACGCCTTCGGGCCGGTGAGGCGCGCCGACCGGTCAGTCCCAGTCCCACGCGATGCCCACCATGCCCGACCGCACCCGCGGCTCGACGAGGTGGACCGAGCGGTGGCGTCGGCTGAGCGCCAGTTCCTGGCGGCCGCTGCGGGGGGCCGCCGCCGAGTGCCGGGTGAAGCGGTGACAGCGCGCGGGCAGCGCGGCCTCGTGGAACCGGACCTGCAGGGCGTACTGCCCGCCCGGCGCGCCGAAGCCGCGGACGTACTCGCGGGAGGCGCCGGCGGTGCCGTCCTCGACGGCGTGGCGGAAGAGGAACGTGTCGCCGGCCCGCAGGCGGGTGTCGAAGAGGAGCTCCGCGACGAGGATGCCGGTGTCGTGGTGCCGGCGGACGCGGCCGGGACGGCAGTTCTCCAGGGCGTGCAGCGTCATCCGCTCCGGAGCGCAGCCGGGGTCGCCGTGGTGGACGGCCACGAAGCGGTCGACGCCGTCGCGGTGGGCGCGGACGATGTGCTGGGACTCGCGCCCCTGGAGTTCCCGGCGGGAGCCGATGCCCACCCGCTCGTGGTGGCCCAGGGTGTGCAGCCCGTCGTCCGCAGGGCACTCCAGTTCGACGAGCAGTTTCTCCAGGACGTCCGTGGCCTCCCTGAACGACCGGTAGGAGCGGCCCGCCGGCTGCCCGCCCGCCGTGTCCGCGTCGGCCTCCGTGAGCAGCCGGATCAGGGACTCGTCCGGCAGGCGCAGGATCTCCTCCAGGGCCCGGACGGCCCTCAGCGACTCGGGGCGCTGCGGGCGCCGGGCGCCCTGCTGCCAGTAACTGAGACTGGTGACCCCGACTTTCACTCCGTGCCGTGACAGGTGGTGCTGGACGCGTTGCAGGGGCAGCCCACGGGCGGCGATCGCGGCGCGCAGGGCGACGTGGAACGGGCCGCCTCGCAGGGCCGCGTCCAGGTCCGTGGCGGCGCCGCCGGGGGCGACGTCCGCGTGGTGCGGGGCGTGCGGCATGCAGGGGCCTCTCTGTGAATCCTCACGACGGCTGGTCAGACCGTTCGTGTCGGTGGCCGGGCCTCCGGTGACGCGGGGGCGCCTTCACATCCGTAGGGCGTGCTTCACCGCCCCCAGTTCCCCCGCATTGAAGCGTGTCGGCCTGGACCCGACAACACCCGAAGCCCGAACGCGACCTGTCCGTGGCCGAGTCGGGTCCGCCGCTCGCGCCCCACGGCCCGGCGCCGGGGACCACGCCGACGGCCGCGTCGGGGGCGCCGGCGGACGCCACGCCGCGTGACCGGGCGGACGCGGTGCGGCGTGTCCGGGCAGGCGTCCGCCCGGCCCCGCGGCGCGCGGAAGCGGTCCGGCGGCGTGCCCCGTGAGCCGTGCGACCGGACCCCCGGCTCCGGCCGGCCACCGGCCGTGACGTGCGCCCCGGCCGACACTCCCCGTGGTTGTCCACAGCCCCGTCGGACTGTCACTCCGCGCCAGTAGGGTGTGAGACATGGCCGACCCCTCCAGCTACCGCCCCAAGCCGGGACAGATCCCGGACTCGCCCGGGGTCTACAGGTTCCGCGACGAGCACCGCCGGGTGATCTACGTCGGAAAGGCGAAGAGCCTGCGCCAGCGCCTGGCGAACTACTTCCAGGACCTGGCGGGCCTCCACCCGCGCACACGCACGATGGTCACCACGGCCGCGTCCGTGGAGTGGACCGTGGTGTCCACGGAGGTCGAGGCCCTCCAGCTGGAGTACTCCTGGATCAAGGAGTACGACCCCCGGTTCAACGTCAAGTACCGCGACGACAAGAGCTACCCCTACCTCGCGGTGACGATGAACGAGGAGTTCCCCCGCGTACAGGTCATGCGCGGCCACAAGAAGAAGGGCGTCAGGTACTTCGGGCCGTACGCGCACGCGTGGGCGATCCGCGACACCGTCGACCTCCTGCTGCGCGTCTTCCCGGTGCGCACCTGCTCCGCCGGCGTCTTCAAGAACGCCTCCCGCACCGGCCGCCCCTGTCTGCTCGGCTACATCGGCAAGTGCTCCGCGCCCTGTGTCGGGCGGATCTCCGCCGACGACCACGGGGACCTGGCCGACGAGTTCTGCGACTTCATGACCGGCCGCACCGGCACGTACCTGCGTCGTCTGGAGAAGCAGATGACGCAGGCGGCCGAGGAGATGGAGTACGAGCGGGCCGCCCGCCTGCGCGACGACATCGAGGCCCTGAAGAAGGCCATGGAGAAGAACGCCGTCGTGCTCGCGGACGCGACCGACGCCGACCTGATCGCGGTCGCCGAGGACGAGCTGGAGGCGGCCGTCCAGATCTTCCACGTCCGCGGCGGACGCGTACGCGGCCAGCGCGGCTGGGTGACCGACAAGGTCGAGGAGATCACCACCGGAGCCCTCGTCGAACACGCCCTCCAGCAGCTCTACGGCGAGGAGACCGGCGACGCCGTCCCCAAGGAGGTCCTGGTCCCCGCCCTGCCCGATCCGGTGGAGCCGGTCCAGGAGTGGCTCACCGGCCGCCGCGGCTCGGGCGTCTCGCTGCGCGTCCCGCAGCGCGGCGACAAGCGCGCCCTCATGGCGACCGTCGAGCGCAACGCCCAGCAGGCGCTCGTGCTGCACAAGACCAAGCGCGCCTCCGACCTGACCACGCGCTCGCGTGCGCTCGAGGAGATCGCCGAGGCCCTCGGCCTGGACAGCGCCCCGCTGAGGATCGAGTGCTACGACATCTCGCACCTCCAGGGCGACGACGTCGTGGCCTCCATGGTGGTCTTCGAGGACGGCCTCCAGCGCAAGAGCGAGTACCGCCGCTTCCAGATCAAGGGCTTCGAGGGCCAGGACGACGTCCGTTCCATGCACGAGGTGATCACCCGCCGCTTCCGGCGCTACCTCGCCGAGAAGGAGCGGACGGGGGAGTGGACCGAGGACGGGCCCGCCCTTGCCGACGGCACCCCGGCCACGCCCGCCGACGGCGCCCCGCTCACACCCGCGGACGGCACGGCCGCTTCCGCGGACAGCCCCGCCGCCCCCCTCGCCGACGCCCTCAAGGACGACGACGGCCGCCCCAGGCGGTTCGCCTACCCGCCCCAGCTCGTCGTCGTCGACGGCGGCAAGCCGCAGGTCATGGCCGCCAAGCGGGCTCTGGACGAGCTCGGTGTCGACGACATCGCCGTCTGCGGTCTCGCCAAGCGCCTGGAGGAGGTCTGGCTGCCGGACGAGGACGACCCGGTCGTCCTGCCCCGCACCAGCGAGGGCCTCTACCTGCTCCAGCGCGTCCGTGACGAGGCCCACCGCTTCGCGATCGCCTACCAGCGCACCAAGCGCGCCAAGCGGTTCCGCGCCGGACCCCTGGACGACGTCCCGGGCCTCGGCGAGACCCGCAGGCAGGCGCTGATCAAGCACTTCGGCTCGGTGAAGAAGCTGCGTTCCGCGACGCTCGACCAGATCTGCGAGGTGCCCGGCATAGGCCGCAAAACGGCCGAGACGATCGTCGTGGCCCTCGCCCAGGCGGCCCCGCCCGCACCCGCCGTGAACACGGCGACCGGAGAGATCATGGATGAGGAGGAGCCCGACACGACGGCGGGCTCCCCCGGGGAGCCCGCCGTCGCGGGCACCCCGGAAGAACGACGGGGGCAGGAGAGATGACCGAGCACGACGCGCATCCCACAGCCGACCGGGAGCGGGAGCCCATGGCAGCGCCCCAGCCGGCGCCCGGGGAGACCTGCGAGGATCCCACCCGGCGCGACACACGCCACGACGCCGCCGGGGCCGAAGCGGGCCCCCGAAGCGCCGCGCACACCGCAGGCCACGAAGACGGAGCACAGGTGAGTACGGACGTCACACCGCCGGGCATTCCCGAGGCGGCCATCCCCGAGCTGGTGATCATTTCCGGCATGTCCGGGGCGGGCCGTTCGACGGCCGCCAAGTGTCTGGAGGACCTCGGCTGGTTCGTCGTCGACAACCTCCCGCCCGCCCTGATCCCCACCATGGTGGAGCTCGGCGCCCGCTCCCAGGGCAACGTGGCCCGGATCGCGGTCGTCGTCGACGTCCGCGGCCGGCGCTTCTTCGACAACCTCCGCGAGTCCCTCGCCGACCTGGAGGCGAAGAACGTCACCCGGCGGATCGTCTTCCTCGAGTCCTCCGACGACGCCCTGGTGCGCCGCTTCGAGTCCGTGCGCCGTCCGCACCCCCTCCAGGGCGACGGCCGTATCGTCGACGGCATCGCCGCCGAGCGCGAGCTGCTGCGCGAGCTGCGCGGCGACGCCGACCTGGTGATCGACACCTCCAGCCTCAACGTGCACGAGCTGCGCGCCAAGATGGACGCCCAGTTCGCCGGCGAGGAGGAGCCCGAGCTGCGGGCCACCGTCATGTCCTTCGGCTTCAAGTACGGCCTGCCCGTCGACGCCGACCTCGTCGTGGACATGCGCTTCCTGCCCAATCCGCACTGGGTCCCGGAGCTGCGCCCCTACACCGGCCTGAACGACGAGGTGGCCGGCTACGTCCTCAACCAGCCCGGGGCCAAGGAGTTCCTCGACCGGTACGCGGAGCTCCTCCAGCTGATCGCCGCGGGCTACCGCAGGGAGGGCAAGCGCTACGTGACCATCGCGGTGGGCTGTACGGGCGGCAAGCACCGCTCGGTCGCGATGTCGGAGAAGCTCGCCGCGCGGCTCGCCGCCGAGGGCGTGGAGACGGTGGTCGTGCACCGGGACATGGGACGGGAATGACAGGACGTACTCCGCGGCTGGGCCGGCTGCGCAGGATGGCGCCGGACGGGCGCGTGAGCCGGCCGGTCGAGGCCCGCGGCGGCAAACCCCGCCGCCGCGGCACCCAGCCCAAGGTCGTCGCCCTCGGCGGCGGCATGGGTCTGTCGGCCTCGCTCGCCGCGCTGCGCCGGATCACCGGCGACCTCACCGCCGTCGTCACCGTGGCCGACGACGGCGGTTCCAGCGGGCGCCTGCGCGACGAGCTGGGCGTGCTGCCGCCCGGCGACCTGCGCAAGGCGCTGGCGGCGCTGTGCGGCGACGACGACTGGGGCCAGACCTGGGCCCGCGTCATCCAGCACCGCTTCCAGTCACAGGGCGAGATCAACGGCCACGCGGTCGGCAACCTGCTGATCGTCGCCCTGTGGGAGCAGCTCGGCGACCACGTCCAGGCGCTGGACCTGGTCGGCCGGCTCCTCGGCGCGCACGGCCGCGTACTGCCCATGTCCGCGGTCCCCCTGGAGCTCCAGGCACTGGTCAAGGGCCACGACCCGGCACGGCCCGAGGACGTCGACACCGTCCGCGGGCAGGCGACCGTCGCGCTGACCCCTGGCGAGGTGCAGTCCGTGCACCTCGTGCCGCACGACCCGCCGGCCGTGCCGGAAGCGGTGGCGGCCGTCCTGGACGCGGACTGGGTGGTCCTGGGGCCCGGCTCCTGGTTCTCCTCGGTGATGCCGCACCTGCTGGTCCCCGAGCTGCTGGACGCCCTGACGGAGACGAAGGCGCGCCGGGTACTCTCCCTGAACCTCGCCCCGCAGCCGGGAGAAACCGACGGCTTCTCACCGCAGCGTCATGTGGAGGTTTTGGGACGACACGCCCCTAAACTCGCCCTGGACGTGGTGCTGGCCGACGAGGCCGCCGTGCCCGACCGTGACTCCCTGACCGACGCCGCCAAGCGGCTCGGGGCCGCGGTCGAGCTGGCGCCGGTGGCCCGGACCGACGGCACTCCGCGGCATGATCCGGAGCTGCTGGCCGCCGCGTACGACCGTATTTTTCGGATGCATGGAAGGATCGGCCCATGGCGATGACGGCAGCGGTGAAGGACGAGATCTCCCGGCTACCCGTCACCCGGACCTGCTGCAGAAAGGCGGAGGTCTCGGCCATCCTGCGGTTCGCCGGCGGCCTCCACCTGGTGAGCGGGCGCATCGTGATCGAGGCGGAGCTGGACACCGCGATGGCGGCCCGCCGCCTCAAGCGGGACATCCTGGAGATCTTCGGCCACAGCTCCGAGCTGATCGTGATGGCGCCCGGCGGGCTGCGCCGGGGCTCGCGCTACGTGGTGCGCGTCGTCGCGGGTGGTGACCAGCTGGCCCGCCAGACCGGCCTGGTGGACGGCCGCGGCCGGCCGATCCGCGGCCTGCCCCCGCAGGTGGTCTCGGGGGCCACCTGCGACGCCGAGGCGGCCTGGCGCGGGGCCTTCCTGGCGCACGGCTCGCTCACCGAGCCCGGCCGTTCCTCCTCGCTCGAGGTCACCTGCCCCGGTCCCGAGGCCGCGCTCGCCCTCGTCGGCGCCGCCCGGCGCCTGTCCATCGCCGCGAAGGCCCGCGAGGTGCGCGGGGTCGACCGGGTCGTCGTCCGCGACGGCGACGCCATCGGAGCCCTGCTCACCCGCCTCGGCGCCCACGAGTCGGTGCTGGCCTGGGAGGAGCGCCGGATGCGCCGCGAGGTGCGCGCCACGGCGAACCGTCTCGCCAACTTCGACGACGCCAACCTGCGCCGCTCCGCCCGCGCGGCCGTCGCCGCCGGCGCCCGCGTCCAGCGTGCGCTGGAGATCCTCGGCGACGAGGTCCCCGAGCACCTCGCGGCGGCCGGCCGGCTGCGGATGGAGCACAAGCAGGCCTCGCTGGAGGAGCTGGGCGCGCTCGCCGACCCGCCGCTGACCAAGGACGCGGTCGCCGGCCGCATCCGCCGCCTGCTCGCCATGGCCGACAAGCGGGCCTCCGACCTGGGCATCCCGGGCACCGAGGCCAACCTCTCCGAGGAACTCGCCGACAACCTGGCGGGCTGAGCGGGAACGGAACCCGACCCGTCGGCGCCGACGCCTCCTCCTGGGCCGTCGGCGCCGGCCGTTTTCCGGCCTGCGACGTCAACTCGCCGCTCACGACGCCTTCTTGATGCACCCTTGACTCGATCATGGACGGTCATGAGCCTGGCTGTGTTCGCTGCTGTGGCGGACCCACGCTAGGGGGGTTCATGAGACGTAGAGCGAGATCGATCCTCGCTGTCGGCGCGCTCCTGATCGGCGGAGCGAGCATCGCACCCATCGCCCAGGCACAGTCCGGGGGAACACCCCGGGAATCCGACGCGGACGAGGTCAAGGTCTTCCGCGCCGAGGTCACCAAGAAGCAGATTCCCCTGCTGCTGGCGGCCGGTCAGGACGGTCACGAACTCAGTGAGCAGGCACCCGACAAGGGCACCGCCACCGTCGAGGTCTACCTCACCGACGGGCAGGCGAAGAAGCTCGGGGAACAGGGCGTCCGCCTCACCGAGCACACCCTCTCGGCCAAGGCGGAAAGCCGCGTCGAGGCGGCCTCCGACGGTGTGTTCCGCCCGTACAGCGGCAAGGGCGGCCTGAAGGAGGAGATCCTCCGCACGGGCCAGGAGAACCCCGGCCTCACCAAGGTCGTCTCCATCGGCAGGACGGTCAACGGCCAGGACATCCTCGCGCTCAAGCTCACCAAGAACGCGAAGAAGACCCGGGACGGCTCCAAGCCCTCCGTGCTGTACATGTCCAACCAGCACGCACGCGAGTGGATCACCCCGGAGATGACCCGCCGGCTGCTCCACCACTACCTGGACAACTACAAGACGGACGCGCGCGTCAAGAAGCTCGTGGACACCACCGAGCTGTGGTTCGTCCTGACGGCCAACCCCGACGGCTACGACTACACCTTCGCGGACACCGCCAACCGCCTCTGGCGCAAGAACCTGCGGGACGTCAACGCCGACGGGGTGATCTCCACCGGCGACGGCGTCGACCTCAACCGGAACTTCGCCTACAAGTGGGGCTACGACAACGAGGGTTCGTCCCCCAACCCCACCAGCCAGACCTACCGCGGCGCCGGACCGAACTCCGAGCCGGAGACCAAGGCGCTGGACGCCTTCGAGAAGCGCATCGGCTTCGCGTACGGCATCAACTACCACTCCGCCGCCGAACTCCTCCTCTACGGCGTCGGCTGGCAGGTGGCCACGGACACCCCGGACGACGTCATGTACCGGGCGCTGGCCGGCACCCCGGAGAACTCCGCGATACCCGGCTACCACCCGCAGGTCTCCTCGGAGCTGTACACCACCAACGGCGAGGCGGACGGCCACGCGGCCAACGTCAACGGCACGCCCATGTTCACCCCCGAGATGTCGACCTGCCAGACGGCCTCGGACGTCGACCCGGACGACCGGTGGAACGCCGCCGACTGCCAGTCGGTGTTCAACTTCCCGGACGACGAGAAGCTGATCCAGCAGGAGTTCGCCAAGAACGTTCCGTTCGCGCTCTCCGTCGCCGAGAGCGCCGCCCGCCCCGACCAGCCGAAGTCCTCGGTCGGCCTGGCCGCCGCCGACTTCACCCCGGCCGGCTTCACCACGTCGTACGCGCGCGGCGCCGACCAGGAGGTCTCCGTCGTCGTCCGCAAGGCGGTCCGCGACAAGGAGCTCAAGTACCGCGTCAACGGCGGCCGCACGCACGACGAGACGCTGAGGCCCTGGAGGGGCGGCGAGACCTACGGCGGTGACGACAACCTCCACTTCGACGAGTACCGGGCCGAGGTCGAGGACGCCCGTCCGGGCGACAAGGTCGAGGTGTGGTTCACCGGCGAGGCGAAGAACGGCAAGGAGGTCTCCAGCGGGCACTTCACCTACACCGTCGCCGAACGGCCCCGGGCCGACACCCTGGTCGTCGCCGAGGAGGGCACGGCCGCCACGCAGGCGCAGACCTACGTGGACGCGCTGAGGGCCGACGGCCGCAAGGCGGTCGTCTGGGACGTCGCCACCCAGGGCGTGCCCGACGCGCTCGGCGTGCTGAGCCACTTCGGCACGGTCGTCCACTACACGGGCGCGGGCGCCCCCGGCAACCCCACGCAGCTGGAGCTGCGCGCCTTCCTCAACGAGGGCGGCAAGCTGATCGAAGCGGGCGAGCAGGCCGGCGGCGACGTCGACCTCGGCGACGGCACCCCGTCCAACGACTTCAGCCAGTACTACCTGGGCGCCTACACCCGCACCTCCCTGTCCGGCGCCACCTCCTTCGAGGGCACCGGCGCGCTCGCCGGAGCGACCGGCTCCCTGGGCGCCGCGCCCGGCAACCCGCTCGACCGGGCCGGGTCCTACAGCGTCACCTCCGAGACCCTGCCCGCGGACGCCTTCCCGCAGTTCGCGAGCGCGGGCGCGAGCCGCTACCCCGGCACCGCCAACCCGTACGGGCCCTACACGGGCGCGTCCATGGCCGCCGTCACGCACAGCGACTACGCCTGGAACCGTCTCACCCGCACCGTCGACCTCACCGGGGTGAGCGCCGCCGACGCGCCGGCCCTGCGCACCCGGATGCTGTGGAACACGGAGAAGGGCTACGACCACGCCGTCCTGGAGGCGCACACCGCGGGCGCCGACGACTGGACCACGCTGCCGGAGGCCGGCGGCGCCACCAGCAGCGCCGTGCCCGTCGAGTGCGAGGCCGGCTACTTCATCCAGGCGCACCCCGCCCTGAAGCGGTACCTGACGCTCGCCGACGGCGCCTGCGCGCCCACCGGCACCAGCGGCTCCTGGAACAGCTTCACCGGTGCCTCGGCCGGCTGGCAGGAGGTGTCCTTCGACCTCTCCGCGTACGCGGGGAAGACCGTCGAGGTGGCGCTCTCCTACATCACCGACCCCGGCAGCGGCGGCCGCGGCGTCCTGGTCGACGACGCCTCGGTCGTCCTCGGCGGCACGGCCGTCGAGACCGAGGGCTTCGAGACGTCGCTGGGCGCCTGGAGCGTGCCCGGTCCGCCGGCGGGCAGTCCGGCGGTCGTCGAGGACTGGGCGCGCACCGGCGCCCTGTTCCAGACGTTCGCGGCGGTCGCCACCGACGACACCGTGCTGCTCGGCTTCGGCCTGGAGCACGTCACCTCGGCGGCCGCCCGCGCGACGCTCATCGGAAGGGCCCTCGCATCACTTGATCGGTGACAGCGAGGTCGTCCTCCGGTGACGGCGCGTAGCGAAATCGGGCCGCAGGGCCCCGTGACCAGGACGGTCCGTACCCCTACTGATGGGTACGGACCGTCCTGCCGGGTATGGGCGAAGTCGATGTCACCGACGGGGCCTCGGAGAGGTAGGGTCGGGGGTGGTCGGGGACATCCCAAATACAGCTCGCCGGCACCGCATGGCCGGCGTACCAACGAGGAGATCGGTTCGTGACGATCCGCGTAGGCATCAACGGCTTTGGCCGCATCGGTCGTAACTACTTCCGCGCGCTGCTGGAGCAGGGTGCTGACATCGAGATCGTGGCTGTCAACGACCTGGGTGACACCGCGACCACCGCTCACCTGCTCAAGTACGACACCATCCTGGGCCGCCTGAAGCAGGAGGTCTCGCACACCGAGAACACCATCACCGTCGGCGACAAGACCATCAAGGTCCTGGCCGAGCGCAACCCCGCCGACATCCCGTGGGGCGAGCTGGGCGTCGACATCGTGATCGAGTCGACCGGCATCTTCACCAAGAAGGCCGACGCCGAGAAGCACATCGCCGGCGGCGCCAAGAAGGTCCTCATCTCGGCTCCCGCCAAGGACGAGGACGTCACCATCGTGATGGGCGTCAACCAGGACAAGTACGACCCGGCGAACCACCACGTCATCTCCAACGCCTCCTGCACCACCAACTGCGTGGCGCCGATGGCGAAGGTCCTGGACGAGAACTTCGGCATCGTCAAGGGCCTGATGACCACGGTGCACGCGTACACCAACGACCAGCGCATCCTGGACTTCCCGCACAAGGACCTGCGCCGCGCCCGCGCCGCCGCCGAGAACATCATCCCCACCACCACCGGCGCCGCCAAGGCCACCGCCCTGGTCCTGCCCCAGCTCAAGGGCAAGCTGGACGGCATCGCGATGCGCGTCCCGGTCCCCACCGGCTCGGTCACCGACCTGGTCCTGGAACTCGGCCGCGAGGTCACCAAGGAAGAGGTCAACGCCGCCTTCCAGAAGGCCGCCGAGGGCGAGCTCAAGGGCATCATCGAGTACACCGAGGACCCGATCGTCTCCTCCGACATCGTCAACGCCCCGGCGTCCTGCACCTTCGACTCCTCCCTGACCATGGTCCAGGAAGGCAAGAACGTGAAGGTCATCGGCTGGTACGACAACGAGTGGGGCTACTCCAACCGCCTCGTCGACCTGACGGTCTTCGTCGGCGGCCAGCTCTGACCACCGGAGCAGGCACCTCCATGTGAAGGCAGGGCCCGGGCGGCGCACGGACGCGCCGCCCGGGCCCTGCCTCACGTACGGATGAGCCCTCTCTACGATCACGGAGTACCACCAGCCCTCCCGGGAGCCCCTTTCATGAAGACGATCGACGAACTCCTCTCCGAAGGTGTCGGCGGCAAGCGGGTCTTCGTCCGCGCCGACCTCAACGTGCCGCTCGACGGCGGCACCATCACCGACGACGGCCGCATCCGCGCCGTGCTGCCGACCGTCAAGGCCCTCGCGGACGCGGGCGCCAAGGTGGTCGTCGCCTCCCACCTGGGCCGCCCCAAGGGCGCCCCGGACCCGGCCTTCTCGCTGGCCCCCGCCGCCACCCGCCTCGGCGAACTCCTCGGCGCCGACGTGGCGTTCGCGACCGACACGGTCGGCGACTCCGCCCGCGCAGCCGTCGCGGGCCTGGCCGACGGCCGGGTGGCCGTCATCGAGAACCTGCGCTTCAACCCGGGCGAGACGAGCAAGGACGACGCCGAGCGCGGCGCGTTCGCCGACCGGCTCGCCGAACTCGCCGACCTGTACGTGGGAGACGGCTTCGGCGCGGTGCACCGCAAGCACGCCTCCGTGTACGACCTGCCGGCCCGGCTGCCGCACGCGGCGGGCTTCCTCATCGCCACCGAGGTCGGCGTCCTGAAGAAGCTCACCGAGGAGGTCGGCCGCCCCTACGTCGTGGCGCTCGGCGGCGCCAAGGTCTCCGACAAGCTCGCCGTCATCGACGAGCTGCTCGGCAAGGCCGACCGCATCCTGATCGGCGGCGGCATGGCCTACACCTTCCTCAAGGCCAAGGGCCACGAGGTCGGCATCTCCCTCCTCCAGGAGGACCAGATCCCGGCCGTCACCGAGTACATCGAGCGCGCCGAGAAGACCGGCGTCGAGCTGGTCCTGCCCGTCGACGTCCTGGTCTCCCCGGAGTTCCCGGACCTGAAGGCCAAGGCCCCGACGAACCCCACCACCGTCGCCGCGGACGCGATCCCCGCCGACCAGGAGGGTCTGGACATCGGTCCCGAGACCCGCAAGCTGTACGCCTCGAAGCTCGCCGACGCGGCCACCGTCTTCTGGAACGGCCCGATGGGCGTCTTCGAGCACCCCGACTACGCCGAGGGCACCAAGGCGGTCGCCCAGGCCCTCGTCGACTCCCCGGCCTTCACGGTCGTCGGCGGCGGCGACTCCGCCGCGGCCGTCCGCCTCCTGGGCTTCGACGAGAACGCATTCGGCCACATCTCGACCGGCGGTGGCGCCTCCCTCGAGTACCTCGAGGGCAAGACGCTCCCCGGCCTCGCCGCACTGGAGGACTGACCCAGATGAGCACGCGCACGCCGCTGATGGCGGGCAACTGGAAGATGAACCTCAACCACCTGGAGGCCATCGCGCACACCCAGAAGCTCGCCTTCGCCCTGGCGGACAAGGACTACGAGGCCGTCGAGGTCGCCGTCCTGCCGCCCTTCACCGACCTGCGGTCGGTGCAGACCCTGGTCGAGCACGACAAGCTGAAGATCAAGTACGGCGCCCAGGACATCTCCGCGCAGGACTCCGGCGCCTACACCGGTGAGATCTCCGGCCCGATGCTGGCCAAGCTGAGGTGCACCTACGTCGCGGTCGGCCACTCCGAGCGGCGCCAGTACCACCACGAGACCGACGACGTGGTGAACGCCAAGGTGAAGGCCGCCTTCAAGCACGGCCTGACCCCGATCATGTGCGTCGGCGAGGAGCTGGAGGTCCGTGAGGCGGGCAACCACGTCACGCACACGCTCGCCCAGGTCGAGGGCGGTCTGAAGGACCTCCCGGCCGAGCAGGCCGAGACCGTCGTGATCGCCTACGAGCCCGTCTGGGCCATCGGCACCGGCAAGGTCTGCGGCGCCGAGGACGCCCAGGAGGTCTGCGCCGCCATCCGCGGCAAGATCGCCGAGCTGTACTCCCAGGACGTGGCCGACAAGGTCCGCATCCAGTACGGCGGCTCCGTGAAGGCCGGCAACGTCGCCGAGATCATGGCGCAGGCCGACATCGACGGCGCCCTGGTCGGCGGCGCCTCGCTGGACGCCGACGAGTTCGTCAGGATCGTGCGCTTCCGCGACCAGTGAGGCGGGCTGTGAGTAGGCCGTAGACGCGATCCGTCGTACCCTTGCGGGGGCACAGCGCCGTCGCTGTGCCCCCGTCGTTATCCGAATCCGAGGAAGTTGGTCCAGCCGTGGTTTTGGGGTTCTCGATCGCCCTGATCGTCTTCAGCCTGCTGCTGATGCTGCTGGTGCTGATGCACAAGGGGAAGGGCGGCGGTCTCTCCGACATGTTCGGTGGCGGCATGCAGTCCTCCGTCGGCGGCTCCTCGGTCGCCGAGCGCAACCTCGACCGCATCACCGTCGTGATCGGTCTGCTCTGGTTCGCGTGCATCGTCGTCCTCGGCCTCCTGATGAAGACGAACAGCTGATCAGCCTGATCGGCGGCGCACACACGCACAATCCGTACGTAAGGCCCCATGTTCGGTACGCGCAGCTGAGCGCGGCCTATCATGGGGCTTGCGTCTGTGTGTGGGGGTTGTAACTCCAATCACTGGACGCGCGTTGGGCCTTACGTAGACTGAGGCGCTCGCAGCGAAGCGAAACGCCGACTCGCTTCGCGGCACCATCACGCAGGGAGTTACGACCGTGGCAAGTGGCAACGCGATCCGAGGAAGCCGGGTCGGGGCGGGGCCGATGGGCGAGGCCGAGCGCGGCGAGTCCGCGCCGCGTCTGCGCATCTCCTTCTGGTGCTCCAACGGGCATGAGACGCAGCCCAGCTTCGCCAGCGACGCGCAGGTGCCCGAAACCTGGGACTGCCCGCGCTGCGGCTTCCCGGCCGGCCAGGACCGGGACAACCCCCCGGACCCGCCGCGCACCGAGCCCTACAAGACGCACCTCGCCTATGTGCGGGAGCGGCGCAGCGACGCGGACGGCGAGGCGATCCTCGCCGAGGCGCTCGCCAAACTGCGGGGCGAGATCTAGGAGTTGAGGTCCGGCCGGGTGCCCTGGGGCGCCCGGCCGGACCTGTCCCGCGCACCGGCGGCCGGCCGCCGCCGGACCGGTTGTCAGTGGTGCCCCCTACGGTTGTCGCAGTGGTTCGTGCGACCGTCCGCGCCGCGGGTTCTCCCCGCGCCGCTCGTGACGCCGACGAACCGGCGGACGAGGAGGGGGAGTCGTGACGACGGTCGGTACGGCGGGCGGGCGCGCCCCCGCGTGGCGCGGCGGCTTCGGGCGGCTGTGGGGCGCCGCCGTGATCTCACGGTTCGGGGACGCGTTACGGACGACCGCGCTGCCCCTGCTCGCCGTGGACCTCACGGACGACCCCCCGGTCGTCGCCGCCGTGACCGCCTGCGGCTACGTCCCCTGGCTGCTGTTCGGACTGCTCGGCGGGGCCGTCGCCGACCGGGTGGACCAGCGGCGCGCGATGTGGGCCGTGGACGCCGTGCGCGGATGCCTCGTCGCCGCCTTCGCGCTCGCCGTGGCCCTCGGACACGCCTCGGTGCCGTTGCTGCTCGCCCTCGCCTTCCTGCTGACCGCACTGCAGACGCTCTTCGACAACGCCGCCACGGCCCTGCTGCCGTCCCTGGTGGACCGCGCGGCCCTCGGCGGGGCCAACGCCCGGCTGATGACCGGCCAGCAGGTCCTCGGCGGCCTGCCGGCCGGACCGGTCGTGCCGCTGCTGCTCGGCGCCGGCGCCTGCGTGCCGTTCGCGGCGGACGCGGCCACCTATCTGCTGGCCGCCGCCCTGATCGCCTCCCTGCGGACACGGCCGCCCGAGCGGGAGCCGCGCCCCGCGGGCAGCACCCTGCGGGCGGAGATCGGCGCGGGGCTGCGCGCGCTGTGGCGCGACCGCGTCCTGCGGCCCGTCTGCCTGGCCACCCTGCTCTGCAACATCGGCATGGGCGCCCTGATCGCCACCCTCGTCCTGCACGTCACGCGCTGGCTGCGCGCGGGCGACACCGAGTTCGCCGCCGCCATGACGGTGTACGCCGCCGGCAGCCTCGCCGGCGGCTTCCTGGCCCAGCGCATCGCGCGCCGCACCGGCCGCGCCCGGGCCCTGCTGCTGGCCGGGACCGTCCAGACGGCGGCCCTGCTGCTGATGGGCGCCGTCCGTCATCTCGGCGCCCTCCTCGTGGGCCTGCTGCTGCTCGGCATCATGAACATGGTGTGGAACGTCCACCAGGTCACGCTGATGCAGCAACGCAGCCCCGAGCCCATGACGGGCCGCATCTCCTCCGCCTTCCGTACGGCCTCCACCTCCGGAGCGCCGCTCGGCGCCGTGCTCGGCGGCGCCGTGGCGGCGGCCTTCGGCCTGAACGCTCCGGCGCTGCTCGCGGCCCTGCTGTTCGCCCTGGCGGTCATCGCGTTGATACCGGCGGCCCGGGCGGACGTATCTGTGGGCGCACCGCAGGACGGCCCCACCACCGCTCACGTCACGGGCTGATCAACTAGGTTGGGAACCGCAGCGGGACACGACGTGCAGCACGGACAGGTGAGGAAAGAGGGCTGGGTCCGACATGAACGCAGACGGCCGTACGAGGCTCAACCAGACGCCGGAGTGGACCGCTCTGGCCAAGCACCGCGAGGAACTCGGCGAGGTGCAGCTGCGCGAGCTGTTCGCCGCCGACCCCGGGCGCGGCGGCGAGTACACGTTGCAGGTGGGAGACCTGCACATCGACTATTCCAAGCACCTCGTCACCGACGAGACGCTGCGGCTGCTGCGCGAGCTGGCCGCCGCCACCGACGTCTTCGGCCTGCGGGACGCCATGTTCCGCGGCGAGAAGATCAACACCACCGAGCACCGCGCCGTGCTGCACACCGCCCTGCGCGCCCCGCGCGACGCGGTGATCGAGGTCGACGGGGAGAACGTCGTCCCGGAGGTGCACGCCGTCCTCGACAAGATGGCAGGCTTCGCCGACCGCGTCCGCTCCGGTGCCTGGACCGGCCACACCGGCAGGCGGATCAGGAACGTGGTCAACATCGGCATCGGCGGCTCCGACCTCGGCCCGGCGATGGCGTACGAGGCGCTGCGGGCGTACACGGACCGGTCCCTGACCTTCCGCTTCGTCTCCAACGTGGACGGCGCCGACCTCCACGAGGCGACCCGGGACCTGGATCCGGCGGAGACGCTGTTCATCATCGCCTCCAAGACCTTCACCACCATCGAGACGATCACCAACGCCACCTCGGCCCGCAGCTGGCTGCTGGACGCCCTCGGCGACGAGGCCGCCGTCGCCCGGCACTTCGTCGCCCTGTCGACCAACGCCGCGAAGGTCACCGAGTTCGGCATCGACCCGGACAACATGTTCGAGTTCTGGGACTGGGTCGGCGGGCGCTACTCCTACGACTCGGCGATCGGCCTCTCCCTGATGATCGCCATCGGCCCGGACCGCTTCCGCGAGATGCTCGACGGCTTCCACCTCGTCGACGAGCACTTCCGCACCGCCCCCGCCGAGGCCAACGCCCCGTTGCTGCTGGGGCTGCTGGGCATCTGGTACGGCAACTTCCACGACGCCCAGTCCCACGCGGTGCTGCCCTACAGCCACTACCTGTCGAAGTTCGCCGCCTACCTCCAGCAGCTCGACATGGAGTCCAACGGCAAGTACGTCGGCCGGGACGGCAAGGAGGTCGACTGGCAGACCGGCCCCGTCGTCTGGGGCACGCCGGGCACCAACGGCCAGCACGCCTACTACCAGTTGATCCACCAGGGCACGAAGCTGATCCCGGCCGACTTCATCGGCTTCGCCGACCCGGTCGCCGAGCTGGGCGACGAGCTCAAGGCCCAGCACGACCTGCTGATGGCCAACTTCTTCGCCCAGACCCAGGCGCTGGCCTTCGGCAAGACCCCGGACGAGGTGCGGGCCGAGGGAGTGCCCGAGGAACTGGTGGCCCACAAGACCTTCAAGGGCAACCACCCCACGACCACCGTTCTCGCCCGCGAGCTGACCCCCTCGGTGCTCGGCCAGCTCGTCGCGCTGTACGAGCACAAGGTGTTCGTGCAGGGCGCGGTGTGGAACATCGACTCCTTCGACCAGTGGGGCGTGGAGCTCGGCAAGGTCCTCGCCAAGCGCGTCGAGCCCGCGCTGACCGAGGGCGCGGACGTGCCCGGCCTGGACGCCTCCACGAAGGCCCTGGTCGCCAAGTACCGGGAGCTGCGCGGCCGGCGGTGACGACCGCCGCGGGACGGGACGGCGCGCGGCCGTCCCGTCCCGCGGAAGTCCCTGCCTGCCGAGGCGATCACGGAACCCGTCAGGCCACCGCGTTCAGTGTGTCCGCGAGACGGCGACGGGCGGCGCGGGACGCCGGCACGGCGGCGAGCGCGCACGCCCCCAGCACCGCGGCGGCGCCGAACAGCAGCAGGAGGGCGGGTGACGGACTCTCGGCGATGCCGGCGCCGATGCCGCTCGACCTGCCTTGGGCGTCGATCAGCCACTGCGCGAGAGGCGTGCCCAGGGCCGTACCGACGAGGACCGCGGCCAGCGCGGTGCTGCCGGTGGCCGTGACGGTGATCGCGGTGATCTGCCGCGGGGACAGGCCGATGGCCTTGAGGGCCAGCAGATCCCGTTCGCCCTCGCGCACGGTGCCGCCGATCGTGGTGAGCAGTTCGATGAGTCCGATGAGGGCCAGGACGGCGATCAGGCCCACGACGACCGCGCGCAGCGGCGAGAGGCCGTCGGCCGGGTTGGGCACGGCGTGCACGTCCAGGTGACCGTGCCCGGCGGTGGTCAGCCGGCCGGTGACCGCCTGGGGGTCGGCGCCGGGGCGCAGCCGCAGCTGGTACAGCGTCGGACCGAGCCCCGGGTCGTTCTCCCGGAGCGTGTCCAGCGAGGTGGAGATGACCCGCCCGGAGTTCGCGGGCTCGATGCTGCGGCCCACGATGTGCAGGATCTGCGGCTGGTCGCCCACGGTCATCCGCACCCAGTCGCCGACGCGCACGTCCAGCAGGTCGAGCAGACCCTGTCCGGCCACCGCCTCGTCGCGGCCGCGCGCGGGGCGGCCCTCCGCCAGGGTGTACGGGTACGGGTCCTGGCGGGTTCCGAGTCCCCGCAGGGCGATCGTCGCCGTCTGGCCCGGGACCAGGGCCGCCACCTCCACGCCCGGGTAGGCGACGGCGACCTGCGGGTCGCGCTCCAGCAGGGTGCGTGTCTCCCGCTCGGTCAGACCGGCGTCCGCGTGGACGGTGAGCGCGGTCGGCAGGCCGGTCCGCTCGGGTCTGCTGTGGAAGCGGTCGATGGTGGTCCAGGCGCTCATGGCGACCACGATCAGCAGCAGCGGCAGCGCGAGCCGGGCCACCGTGGCGGGCGACCGAAGCCGGCGGGTGAAGGCCTTGTGCCAGCCCAGGACCAGCGCGGGCGGCAGCCGCAGCCCGAGCGCCCGGCGCGCCACGGCCGGGAGCCGTCCGCCGGCCGCGACCCGGGGCCGCGGCACCGGTACCGGAGGCACGCGTCCCGCCCGCCAGGCGGCGAGTCCGGTCGTCGCGCCGATGAACAGCACCGCCCCCGCCGGCACGGCGAACAGTGCCACGGTGTGTCCCGGCAGCCCCTGCCACACGCCGATCGCGTCCCCGAGGCGCCCCGGGACCCGGTGGCCCAGCGCCTGGACGAGCGCCGCCGCGGCCGCGGCGCCGAGCAGCGCGTAGGCGATGTGCTGGAGCAGGAAGATCCGGACGACCTGACCGGGGGTGAAGCCGATGGCCTTCAGCACGGAGATGTCCCGCAGATGTCCGCGGATACGGGTACCGATCGCCCCGTGCACGGCGAGGCCAGCGGCGACCAGCGCGCCGAGACCGAACAGGCCCAGCACCTGTCCCAGCAGGCGGTTGTCGCCCTGGGCCTCGGCGCGTGCCTGCCGCCAGGTGGAGACCTCGCCGACCGCGTCGGCGCCCAGCACGGTGACCGCGCGCTGGACGGCGTAGTCCGTGTCGTCGGGGTCGGTCAGGCGCAGTCCGATGACCTGGCCGCTCACCTGGCCGCCCGGTTTCGGCACGGCCGACGGGAGGGCCCAGACGAGCCCTGGCCGACCACCCGGCCGGTAGCGCGGTTCGGCGCTCTCGGCGATGCCGAGGACGGTCAGTCTCCGTGTGGCGCCGGGCAGGGTGAGGGTGTCGCCGGGTTCGGCCACCAGGGTGCGGGCGAGACGGCTCTCCAGGACGACGCCGTCGGTGGCCGAGGGGTCCAGCCACCGGCCGGAGGTGAGCAGCGGCCGGCCCACGGCGGGCAGCTCGGAGGTGCCGCGCAGTTCGACGGAGGCGCGGGCACCGCGGGAGGTCAGGGTGACGGAGGCGACGGGATAGGGGCCGGCGACGGACTCGACGCCGTCCAGCGCGTCGAGTCGTGCGCCGAGTCCTTCCGCGGGTGCGGAGGCGCCGGTGTGGATCCACACGTGGGCGCCGCGCGCCTGCGTGAACACGCGCTGCCAGGGGTTGGTGGCGTAACCGAACAGCGCCGTGGCCAGCAGCAGCGAGGCGACGATGCCGGCCGTGGCGAGCACGAGGAACAGTGCCTCGCCGCGGTGCGTGCGCAGATCGGAGTGCGCCCAGCGCAACGTGGCTCGCACGGCTTCACCCTCTCCGCTCGGGCAGCGTGCAGGGACGCTCGGCGAACAGGGTGCGGGGACGGTCGGGGAGCCGCATCTCAGTCCTTCAGCTCCAGCACACCGGACGTCCCGGTGCCGCGTGACGGCGTGCCGTCCAGGGCCGCGTCGTCGGCTATGCGCCCGTCGAAGAAGCTGATCACCCGGTCCGCGGCGCTCGCCAGCCGTGCGTCATGGGTGACCAGCACGATCGTCTGGCCGCGCTGGTGGAAGCGGGACAGCAACCGCATCACCTCGCGGGTGCCCCGGCTGTCCAGGCTGCCCGCGGGCTCGTCGGCGAGCAGCAGCGGCGGACGGTTGACCAGGGCGCGGGCCAGCGCGACCCGCTGCTGCTCACCGCCGGACAGCTCGCCCGGCATGCTCCTCGCCTTGCCCTCGAGGCCCAGCTCCGCCAGCAGCGACTTCCGTTCGGCGCGCGCCTGCCGGGGGGAGGACCCGGCGAGCAGCGCGGGCAGCTCGACGTTGTCGGCGACCGACAGGTTCGACACCAGGTTGAAGAACTGGAAGACGAACCCGATGCGCTTCCTGCGCTCCACCGCCCAGCGGGCCTCGCCGTACGCGTCGGTGCACTCGCCGTCCAGCCACAGGCTGCCGGCGTCCGGTCGTTGCAGTCCGCCGAGCAGGTGCAGCAGCGTCGACTTCCCGGCGCCGGAGGGGCCCGTGATCGCCACGAACTCCCCGGGGAGGACGCACAGGTCGACCCCGCGCACGGCGTGTGCCGGGGCGCCCTCGCCGTGATGGGTCTTGACCAGGCCCTCGGCACGCAGCACGGGAGTGGGGCGGTCGTTCACTCCAGCTCCTCCAGCTCTTCCTGGCACCGCTCCAGCCAGTCGAGGTCGGCTTGCAGGTGCAGCATCGCGCCCTCGATCAGCAGATGGGCGATGCGGTTGTCACGGTCTTCGGCGGCTGCCAGTTTCGACAGGCTGCGCATGGTGTTGAGGTACTGACGCCGCTGTCTGTTGATGAGGGCGATCTGGTCGGCCAGACCGGTCTGCGGGGCGAGGGCCAGTTTCATGAAGAACTCGTCCCGGACCCGCGGCTCGTCCTCGGGCTCCTCGAACCAGGCGCGCAGCGCCTCCCGCCCGGTGTCGGTGAGGTGGTAGACCTTCTTGTTGGGCCGGCTCGACTGCTCGACGTCCTCGCCCTCGATCAGCCCCTGTTTCTCGAGGCGGCCGAGGGTGACGTAGATCTGGCCGACGTTCGGCTGAGGGTACGCGGCGCCCAGCAGTTGCTCAAGGTCGTGCTTGAGCTCGTAGCCGTGGGCCGGACCGCGCGCGAGGAGAGCCAGGAGGGGCAGGCGCACGTGTGCTGTCCTCCTGTCTGGTCAATGTGCTCCAGGCCCTAGTATCGCCCATACCTAACAGGTATACATGGCCTCTGACTCCGGGCGACGGTGCCCGGCGCCGGTGTGCAAGGAGGAACCTATGCGGTGGATACGCGCCGCCGGTAGGGGCCTCCTCGTTCTCGTCGTGGTCCTGACCGGATACGTGGCCTCGGGCGCGCGCGCCGACGACGGGCCACAGGGCGGCCGCGGGCCGCTGACGCTCGCCACGGCCGGAGACCTCACCGGCTATCTCGGCCCCCTGCTGGAGGGCTGGAACCGCACCCATCCCGGCGAGCGGGTCACGCTCGTCGAGCTCCCGGACTCGGCCGACGAGACCCACGCGCAGATGGCCACCGACCTGCGCGACGGCGGCCGCAGCCGCTTCGACGTCCTCAACATCGACGTCAGCTGGACCTCCGAGTTCGCCGCCGCCGGCTGGATCCGCCCGCTGCCCCCCGACCGCTTCCCGCTCGGGACCTTCCTGGCGCCGGTCGTGGACACGGCGACCTACGACGGACGGCTGTACGCCGTTCCGTACGTCACCAACGCCGGCCTCCTGCTGTACCGCAAGGACGTCCTCGCCGCGGAGGGCGTCCCGCCGCCGCGCACCTGGGCGGAGCTGGAACGCTACGCGAGGACCATCGCCCCGAAGCACGGGCTCGACGGCTACGCCGGCCAGTTCCTGCCCTACGAGGGCCTCACCGTCAACGCGGCCGAGGTCGTCTACTCGGCGGGCGGGACGATCCTCGGCGACGAGGGCGCGCGCGTCACCGTGGACTCGGCCGCCGCCCGTGAGGGCATCGGGTTCCTCGCCCGGGGCCTGCGCGAGGGCTGGATACCGCGGCAGGCGCTCAGGTACAAGGAGGAGGAGTCCAAGCAGGCCTTCCAGGACGGTCGGCTGCTCTTCCTGCGCAACTGGCCGTACGCCTACGTCGCCGCCTCGGCCCGGGGGTCCCGGGTCGCCGGGCGGATCGGTGCCGTGCCGCTGCCGGGACCGGACGGTCCGGGCGCCAGCGTGCTCGGCGGCTCGAACCTGGCCGTCACCAGCCACGCACGGCACCCCGACTCGGCCGCGCGGCTGATCGCCTACCTCACCAGTGAGCCGGTGCAGCGCCAGGTCCTCACGCGCGGCGCCCTGCCGCCCGTACGTGCCGCGCTGTACGAGGACCCCGCGTTGATCCGGGCGTTCCCCTATCTGCCGACGCTGCGCGAGAGCGTCCTCGCGGCCGCGCCGCGCCCCAAGAGCCCGCGCTACGACCAGGTCAGCCTGGTGGTGCAGTCGGTCGTGCACGACGCCATGACCGGGCACGAGGCGCCCGCGGCGGCGGTGCGGCGCCTGGCGCGGGAGCTCGCCGCGATCCCTCAGCGATAACTCCCTAGTTACTTGTTAGGTAACGCGGACATCTCATCCTGGCTCAGGGTGCACTGATAAGTCCGGATTCGTTCACCCAACTCTTCGATGCCTTCGTTCTTCTCATTGACACCCTCGCGACACGTCTACCTAACATGCATGCATAACTGCTGCCCTTCACAGAGACAGGTCAACGGGTTGAACAGGCACCACTGGTGGCGTGACGCAGTGATCTACCAGGTGTACGTCCGCAGCTTTCTGGACAGCACCGGTGACGGCATCGGCGACCTCGCCGGGGTCCGGGCCGGACTGCCGTATCTGAGGAAGCTCGGCGTGGACGGGATCTGGCTGAGCCCCTTCTACCCGTCCCCGCAGCACGACCACGGCTACGACGTCGTCGACTACTGCGACGTCGACCCGCTCTTCGGGGACCTCGCCGAGTTCGACCTGCTGGTCGCGGCCGCCCGGCGGCTCGGTGTCAAGGTGCTCCTGGACATCGTCCCCAACCACTGCTCCAGCGAGCACCCGTGGTTCCGCGAGGCGCTCGCCTCCGCTCCCGGCAGCGAGGCCCGGGCCCGCTTCCACTTCGCCGACGGCCGCGGCCCGGACGGCGCCGAGCCGCCCAACAACTGGCACGCCATGTTCGGCGGCCCGGCCTGGAGCCGGGTGACCGAGCCGGACGGGCGCCCCGGCCAGTGGTACCTGCACATGTTCACCCCCGAACAGCCGGACTGGAACTGGCGCACCCCCGAGGTGGCCGCCGAGTTCGACCGGATCCTGCGCTTCTGGCTCGACCGGGGCGTCGACGGCTTCCGCATCGACGTCGCCGCCGGCCTCTTCAAGCACCCCGGCCTGCCCGACTCCCCGGACCCCGAGGCCGACGCCCGCACCCGGGACTCGGTCAACCCGCTCGCCTGGAACCAGCCCGAGGTGCACGACGTGTGGCGGCACTGGCGGGCGGTCTGCGAGGAGTACACGGCACGCGACGGCCGCGAACGGCTCCTGGTCGGCGAGGTCTCCGTCCCGACGGCGCGCGAACACGCCGAGTACGTCCGCCCGGACGAGCTCCACCAGGCCTTCTTCTTCGACCTGCTGAGCGCCCCCTGGAGCGCGGACGCCTTCCGCAAGGTCGTCACCGAGGCCATGGAGGACATAGCCGGCACGGGCTCCACGGTCACCTGGGTCCTCAACAACCACGACCAGGTCCGCACCGTCACCCGCTACGGCGAACCGGCCACCGAGGGCAGCGGACTCGGCACCGCCCGCGCCCGTGCCGCCGCCCTGCTGATGCTGGCGCTGCCCGGCGCCGCCTACATCTACCAGGGCGAGGAACTGGGCCTGCCCGAGGTCGTCGACCTGCCCGACGACGTGCTCACCGACCCGATCTTCCGGCGCACCGGCAGCCGCGCCCGCATCCGCGACGGCTGCCGCGTCCCCCTGCCGTGGTCGGGACAGGCCTCGCCGTTCGGCTTCACCTCCGGTGCCGAGGGCGCCAAGCCCTGGCTGCCGCAGCCGGACTACTTCGCCGAGTACGCCACCGACCGGGCCCTCGCCGACACCCGCTCCTTCTGGCACCTGTACCGCGACGGCCTGCAACTGCGGGCCGCGCTTCCCCAACTGGGCGAGGGCTCGCTGCGCTGGCTGGACACCCCGCCCGGGGTGCTCGCCTTCGTCCGCGGCGACGGACTCGTCTGTGCCGTCAACTTCGGCACGTCCCCCACGCCCGCGCCGGTCTCCGGCACACCGCTGCTGTCCAGCGGCCCCTGCCCGGCCGGCGTCCTGCCCGGTTCGACGTCGGCCTGGTGGCTGACCGACCTCTGACCTCCGTCCACTCCCATTCCCCGAAGGGACATCAACGATGATGCGACGACGTACGACCCTGGTCACCAGTTGCACCGCCCTCGCCCTGGCGTTCGGCGCCACCGCCTGCGGCGGCGGCCCGGTCTCGGCGGGCGGCGGCGACAAGGCACTCAGCGGCCAGACCGTCACCGTGGCCGGCGTGTGGTCCGGCAGCGAGCAGAAGAACTTCCAGAAGGTGCTGGACGCGTTCAGCGAGAAGACCGGCGCGAAGACCCAGTTCGTGTCCACCGGGGACAACGTCTCCACCGTCGTCGGCAGCAAGATCGAGGGCGGCAACGCCCCCGACCTGGTGATGGTCCCGCAGGTCGGCGTGCTCCAGCAGTTCGCCGAGAAGGGCTGGCTCCAGCCCCTCTCCGACACCGCCCGCACGTCCGTGGACGCCAACTTCGCGCCCGTGTGGAAGAAGTACGGCAGCGTCGACGGCACCCTCTACGGCCTGTACTTCAAGGCCGCCCACAAGTCGACGGTCTGGTACAGCCCCGACGCCCTCACCCAGGCCGGCGTCGAGCCGCCCACCACGTACGACGAGATGCTCACCGCCGGGCACACCCTGTCCGATTCCGGACTGTCCGCCTTCTCGGTCGCGGGGCAGGACGGCTGGACCCTCACCGACTGGTTCGAGAACATCTACCTCTCCCAGGCCGGACCCGAGAAGTACGACGCCCTCGCCACCCACCGGCTGAAGTGGACCGACGCGTCGGTGGTCGAGGCGCTGACGAGCCTCGGCAAGCTCTTCAAGGACAAGCAGCTGGTCGCGGGCGGTCAGAAGGAAGCCCTGAACACGGACTTCCCGGGCTCCGTGGAGAAGGTGTTCGGGCCGAAGCCCGAGGCGGGCATGGTCTACGAGGGCGACTTCGTCGCCGGCGTCGCCAAGGACCAGTTCGGCAAGGCGATCGGCAAGGACGCGAACTTCTTCCCGTTCCCGGCGGTCGGCGGCGGTCAGGCCCCGGTGGTCAGCGGCGGCGACGCGGCCGTCGTCCTCAAGGACGGCAAGAACGCCAAGGCGGGCATGGCACTCCTGGAGTACCTGGCGACCCCCGAGGCCGCGGCCGTCTGGGCGAAGGCGGGTGGCTTCCTGTCCCCGAACAAGAACCTCGACCTCGCCTCGTACGGCGACGACGTCACCCGGGCCACCGCCAAGTCCCTCGTCGGCGCCGGGGACTCGGTCCGGTTCGACATGTCCGACCAGGCGCCGGCCGCGTTCGGCGGCACCAAGGGCGCGGGGGAGTGGAAGCTGCTCCAGGACTTCCTGCGCGACCCCTCCGACCCGAAGGCGACCGCGGCCGCGCTGGAGACCGCCGCGGCCAAGGCCTACCGGGGCTGACCGGACATGACCGCGACCCTGGTGAAAGAGGCGGCCCCGCCGCCCGTGGACCGCACCGGTCCCGCGCGGCGCTCCCGGAGGCGGGGGCGGACCGTCGCCCTGCTGTTCGCCCTTCCCGCGCTGCTCCTGCTGGGCGCCCTCGTCGTCTACCCGGTGCTGTTCTCGGTCGGCCGCAGCTTCTTCGACGCGTCCGGCACCCGCTTCGTCGGCGGCGAGAACTACGCGGAGATGTTCCGCGACCCGGCGACCCTCAAGGCCGTACGGAACACGGCGATCTGGGTCGTCGTGGCGCCCGCCCTGCTGACCGGCCTCGGGCTGATCCTCGCCGTGCTGGTGGAGAAGGTCCGCTGGGCGACCGCGTTTAAGCTGCTGCTGTTCATGCCGATGGCGGTGTCCTTCCTCGCCGCCGGCATCATCTTCCGGCTCGCGTACGACGAGGACCCGGACAAGGGCGTGCTGAACGCGGCCGTGGTCGCCGTCCACGACGCCTTCGAGGGCACGTCCGTGTACCCGACGGCCCGCGCACGCGACGGCCAGGGGCTCACCGAACAGGCGGACGGCTCGTACCGGACCGGTGCGAGCGTGTCCCCCGGCGACTCGGTGTCCCTCCCGCTGGTCGGCGTCCCGCCCAAGGACCTGCCCGCGGACGCCGAACCCGCCTACGCGGCCGCCGGCCGCACGGCGGCCCCGGACGAGCTGCGCGGGGTGGTCTACCTGGACTTCACCCCCGGCGGCGGAGGCGAACAGGGCAGGGTGGACCGGCAGGAGAGCGGCCTGCCCGGGACGACCGTGGAGGCGGTCCGCGACGGACGGACGGCCGCCAGCACGACCACCGCGTCGGACGGCTCCTTCCGGTTCTCCGGGCTGGACGCGGGTGCGTACACGCTGCGGCTTCCGGCGTCGAACTTCGCACCGCCGTACGACGGCGTCTCCTGGCTCGGGCCGGCGCTGGTCACTCCGGCGATCATCGGGGCCTACCTGTGGATCTGGACCGGCTTCGCGATGGTGCTGATCGGCGCCGGACTCGCGACGCTGCCCCGGGACGCGCTGGAGGCGGCGCGGATGGACGGGGCGAACGAGTGGCAGATCTTCCGGCGCATCACGGTCCCGCTGCTGGCGCCCGTGCTGACCGTGGTCTTCGTGACCCTGGTGATCAACGTGATGAAGGTCTTCGACCTCGTCTACATCATCGCGCCCGGGCCCGTGCAGGAGGACGCGACCGTGCTCGCGACGCAGATGTGGCTGGTGTCGTTCGGCGGCGGCAACAACCAGGGGCTCGGCAGCGCGCTGGGCGTGCTGCTCCTGCTGCTGGTCGTCCCGGCCATGGTCTTCAACGTCCGCCGTTTCCGAAGGAGTCAGCGATGAACGCCCTCAGGCGCCACCTGGGCAACGGGCTCGTCCAGGCCTTCCTCGTGGTGGTCGGCCTGGTGTGGATGACCCCCCTGGCCGGACTGTTCCTGTCCTCGCTGCGGTCCGCCGGGGACACCGCGAAGGGCGGCTGGTGGACGGTGTTCACCAGCCCCGGGCAGCTGTCCTTCGACAACTACTCGGCGCTGCTGGGGAACGCCGGGATCACCCAGGCGTTCTGGAACACCGTCCTGATCTCGGTGCCGACGACCGTGCTGGTCGTCGTGCTCGCGGCACTCGCCGGATACGCCTTCGCGTGGCTGGACTTCCCCGGTCGGGACGCGGTGTTCCTGGTCGTCGTGGCGCTGCTGGTGGTGCCCGTGCAGATCGGCCTGCTCCCGGTGGCCAAACTCTTCGGTTCGCTCGGGCTGTTCGGGACCGTTCCGGGCGTCGTGCTGTTCCACGTCGCGTACGGACTGCCGTTCGCGGTGTTCCTGCTGCGCAACTACTTCGTCGAGATCCCGAAGGAGATGCTGGAGGCGGCCCGGATGGACGGCGGCAGCGAGTGGCGGATCTTCACCCGCCTGGTCCTGCCGGTGGGCCGGCCGGCCCTCGCCAGCCTCGCCGTCTTCCAGTTCCTGTGGGTGTGGAACGACATGCTGGTCGCGCTGCTGTTCGCGGACAGCTCCGCACAGCCGCTGACCGTCGCGCTCCAGTCCCAGATACGGCAGTTCGGGAGCAACGTCGACGTGCTGGCGCCGGGGGCGTTCGTGTCCCTGGTGGTGCCGGTGGCCGTGTTCTTCGCGTTCCAGCGGCACTTCGTCCAGGGAGTGATGGCGGGCTCGGTGAAGTGACCGCCTCCAGCTACCGAGAGAGGGCGGCGGGCCCCGTGCCCGCCGCCCTCACTCGTGCGCCGCCCGTCGCATCGCTCAGGGCGACGCCGGCGGGTACAGCGTCCTCGGCAGCCGGGAGGCCGCCGCCGCGTCCAGGAGCCACAGGGTCCGGGAGCGGCCCCGGGCGCCGGCCGCCGGCGCCTGGATCTCGCCCGCGCCCGACAGGGCGATGGCCGCCGCCTGCGCCTTGTCCTCGCCGGCCGCGAGCAGCCACACCTCACGGGCCGCCCGGATCGCCGGGAGCGTGAGGGTGATCCGGGTCGGCGGGGGCTTGGGCGCGCCGCGGACGCCGACCACCGTGCGCTCGGTCTCCCGTACGCCCGGCAGCTCCGGGAACAGCGAGGCCACGTGGGTGTCCGGGCCGACGCCCAGCATCAGGACGTCGAACGCGGGCACGGAGTCGCCCGCGGCGCCGGCCGCCGATTTCATCGTCTCGGGGCCGGCCGCCCGGGCCAGTTCCTCGGCGTACGCCTCCGCGGCCGCCTCCACGTCGGAGCCGTACGGACCGTCCGACGCGGGCATGGCGTGCACGCGCTCGGGGTCCACGGGGACGGAGTCCAGCAGGGCCT
Source organism: Streptomyces sp. NPDC017936 (assembly GCF_044328485.1). Classification (NCBI taxonomy): domain Bacteria; kingdom Bacillati; phylum Actinomycetota; class Actinomycetes; order Kitasatosporales; family Streptomycetaceae; genus Streptomyces; species Streptomyces sp. NPDC017936. Next base: position 107,418 of record NZ_JBIRHK010000013.1, read on the forward strand.
CGCGGGCCTGCGTGACGTTCCGCTCCGGGTCGCCCTCCGGCAGGAAGCGTTCGTCGCCCCACCACAGGTCGAGCCGGCCCCAGTCGACGGCGTCCCGCGCGGGCGCGGCCGCCAGCGCGGCCAGCAACCCGTTGCCGTTGCGGCCACCGGTGAGGACGACGGACGCGTGGCCCCGGGAGGCCTGCGCGTCCACGATCTTCGTGATCAGGCGGGCCGCGGCGGCCTGCGCCATCAGGTCCTTGTCGCGGTGCACGACGAGCTGCGGCGCGCTCATTTCGCCGCGGCCTTCTTCGCGGGGACCTTCCGGGCGGTCTTCTTCGCCGCCTGCTTCGCGGGCGCCTTCGCGGCCTCCTCGACGGGCGTGTCGACCGCCGCGGGAGCCTCGGACGCCTCGGCGGAAGCCGCCGGCCGTCCGGACTCCCCGGCCTCGTCGGCCGCCGCCGCCTCGTCGGCCGCCGCCGCCTCGTCGGCCGCCGCCGCCTCGTCGGACGCGGCCGCCCCGGACGCCGCCGAGGCGTTCAGCCGCTCCACCCCGAACCGCAGGGCCGAGGCGTACGTGTCGTCCGGGTCCAGCCGGCGCAGCTCCTCCGCGATCAGCTCGGCCGTGTCCCGGCGCTTGAGCGCCACCGCACGGTCGGGCTGGCCCTGGATGGACAGCGTGGCCAGCGAGCCGTCGGCCCGGTCCAGCGCGATCGGGCCGCAGTCGGTGGCCAGGCGCACCGCCGTGAGCCCCGGCCCGGCGGACAGCGAGCGCTTGACGGGCACGTCCAGCCGCTCGCCGAGCCACATCGCCAGCAGCTCGCAGCTCGGGTTGAACTCCTCGCCCTCCACCTCGACCGACTCCACCCGGCAGGCGACCTGGTCCAGGGCCGCGGCCAGCATCGAGCGCCAGGGCGTGATGCGGGTCCACGACAGGTCGGTGTCGCCGGGGGTGTAGGTCTCGGAGCGGGCCGCCAGGTCCCGTACCGGCTGCTCGGCGGCGTAGGTGTCGGTGACACGGCGCTGGGCCAGCGCGCCGAGCGGGTCGGCGGCCGGGTCGAGCGGCGCGTTCACCGGCCACCAGACGACGACCGGCGCGTCCGGCAGCAGCAGCGGCAGCACCACCGACTGCGCGTGGTCGGCCACCTCGCCGTACAGCCGCAGCACGACCGTCTCGCCGGTGCCCGCGTCCGCGCCCACCCGCACCTCGGCGTCCAGGCGGGACCGGGTGCGGTCGCGAGAGGAGCGGGAGACGCGCTTGACGACCACGAGCGTGCGCGAGGGGTGCTCGTGCGAGGCGTCGTCGGCGGCCTTCAGCGCGTCGTACGCGTTCTCCTCGTCCGTGACGATGACCAGCGTGAGCACCATGCCCACGGCCGGCGTGCCGATCGCGCGCCGGCCCTGCACCAGTGCCTTGTTGATCTTGCTGGCCGTGGTGTCCGTGAGGTCTATCTTCATGGCCGGCGCCAGCTCCGTCCGTCTCGTTCGAGCATCTCGTCCGCCTCGACGGGCCCCCAGGTGCCGGCCGGGTACCGCGCGGGCTTGCCGTGCGCGTCCCAGTACTCCTCGATCGGGTCGAGGATCTTCCAGGACAGCTCGACCTCCTCGGTGCGCGGGAAGAGGTTCGAGTCGCCGAGCAGCACGTCCAGGATGAGCCGCTCGTACGCCTCCGGCGAGGACTCGGTGAAGGACTCGCCGTAGGCGAAGTCCATCGACACGTCCCGGATCTCCATCGAGGTGCCCGGCACCTTGGAGCCGAAGCGGACGGTGACGCCCTCGTCGGGCTGGACCCGGATGACGATCGCGTTGGAGCCCAGTTCCTCGGTGGCGGTCGTGTCGAAGGGGGAGTGCGGGGCGCGCTGGAAGACGACCGCGATCTCCGTGACCCGGCGGCCGAGCCGCTTGCCGGTGCGCAGGTAGAAGGGGACGCCCGCCCAGCGGCGGTTGTCGATGCCGACCTTGATGGCGGCGTAGGTGTCGGTCTTCGACTTGGCGTCGATGCCCTCTTCCTCGAGGTAGCCGATGACCTTCGCACCACCCTGCCAGCCGGCCGCGTACTGGGCGCGCACGGTGTCGCGGCCCAGGTCCTTCGGCAGCCGGACCGCGCCCAGGACCTTGGTCTTCTCCGCGGCGAGCGCGTCGGCGTCGAAGGAGGCCGGCTCCTCCATCGCGGTCAGGGCGAGGAGCTGCAGCAGGTGGTTCTGGATGACGTCGCGGGCCGCGCCGATGCCGTCGTAGTAGCCCGCCCGGCCGCCGATGCCGATGTCCTCGGCCATCGTGATCTGCACGTGGTCCACGAACGACCGGTTCCAGATCGGCTCGAACATCGTGTTGGCGAAGCGCAGCGCCAGGATGTTCTGGACGGTCTCCTTGCCCAGGTAGTGGTCGATGCGGAAGACCTGGTCCGGGGCGAAGACCTCATGGACGATCGCGTTGAGCTCCTCGGCCGACCTCAGGTCGTGGCCGAACGGCTTCTCGATGACCGCGCGCCGCCAGGAGCCGCCCGTCTGGTCGGCCAGGCCGTGCTTCTTCAGCTGCTGGATGACCACCGGGAACGCCGACGGCGGCACCGAGAGGTAGAAGGCGAAGTTGCCGCCCGTGCCCTGTGCCTTGTCCAGTTCCTCGATGGTCGAGCGCAGCCGCTCGAACGCGTCGTCGTCGTCGAAGGTGCCCTGCACGAAGCGCATGCCCTGGATGAGCTGCTGCCAGACCTCCTCGCGGAAGGGGGTGCGGGCGTGCTCCTTCACGGCGTCGTGGACTTCCTGGGCGAAGTCCTCGTTGGCCCACTCGCGGCGGGCGAAGCCGACCAGCGAGAAGCCCGGCGGCAGCAGACCCCGGTTGGCGAGGTCGTACACCGCGGGCATCAGCTTCTTCCGCGACAGGTCGCCCGTGACGCCGAAGATGACCAGGCCCGACGGCCCCGCGATACGCGGGAGCCGTCGGTCGGCGGGGTCACGGAGCGGGTTCGCCCCGGAACCGGAAAGGGGGGACAAGGTCTCAGCCCTCCGAAGGAGCGAGGCGCTCCAGCTCCGCCTCGGTCGACTTGAGCAGGTCGTTCCAGGAGGCCTCGAACTTGTCGACGCCCTCGTCCTCCAGCAGCTGCACGACGTCGTCGTACGCGATGCCCAGCTTCTCGACCGCGTCGAGGTCGGCGCGGGCCTGCTCGTACGTGCCGGTGACGGCGTCGCCGCGGATCTCGCCGCGGGCCTCGGTGGCGAACAGGGTCGCCTCCGGCATGGTGTTCACCGTGTTCGGCGCCACCAGCTCGTCCACGTACAGGGTGTCCTTGTACGCCGGGTCCTTCACGCCCGTGGAGGCCCACAGCGGACGCTGCTTGTTGGCGCCCGCCTTCTCCAGCGCGCTCCAGCGGTCGGAGGAGAAGACCTCCTCGTACGCCTGGTAGGCCAGGCGCGCGTTGGCCACGCCGGCCTTGCCGCGGGCGGCCTTGGCCTCGTCGGTGCCGAGGGCGTCGAGCCGCTTGTCGATCTCGGTGTCCACGCGGGACACGAAGAAGGAGGCCACGGAGTGGATCAGGGAGAGGTCGAGTCCCCTCTCCTTCGCCTTCTCCAGGCCCGCGAGGTAGGCGTCCATGACCTCGCGGTAGCGCTCCAGCGAGAAGATCAGGGTGACGTTGACGCTGATGCCGAGACCGATGACCTCGGTGATCGCGGGCAGGCCCGCCCTCGTCGCCGGGATCTTGATCAGCGTGTTGGGGCGGTCGACCAGCCAGGCCAGCTGCTTGGCCTCGGCGACGGTCGCCTTGGTGTGGTGGGCCAGACGCGGGTCGACCTCGATCGACACACGGCCGTCCTGACCGCCGGTGGCGTCGAAGACCGGGCGCAGGATGTCGGCGGCGTCCCGGACGTCCGCCGTGGTGATCATGCGGATGGCCTCTTCGACGGTGACCTTGCGGGCGGCGAGGTCCGACAGCTGCTGGTCGTAGCCGTCGCCCTGCGAGATCGCCTTCTGGAAGATCGACGGGTTGGTGGTGACGCCCACGACGTGCTGCTGGTCGATCAGCTCGGCGAGGTTGCCGGACGTGATCCGCTTGCGCGACAGGTCGTCCAGCCAGATCGCGACGCCTTCCTCGGAGAGGCGCTTGAGTGCGTCTGTCATGGAATACATCTCCTACGTGTCGTGTATGGGCGTCAGCGCTGGGCGGCCGCGAGGGATTCCCGGGCCTGGGCGGCCACGTTCTCGGCGGTGAAGCCGTACTCGCGGAAGAGGACCTTGCCGTCGGCCGAAGCGCCGAAGTGCTCCAGGGAGACGATGCGGCCGGCGTCCCCGACGTACTTGTGCCAGGTGAGACCGATCCCGGCCTCGACCGCGACCCGCGCCTTCACCGACGGCGGCAGCACGGAGTCCCGGTACCCCTGGTCCTGCTCCTCGAACCACTCCACGGACGGCATGGAGACGACCCGCGTCGGCACGCCGTCGGCCTGGAGCCGCTCGCGCGCCTCGACGGCCACGTGCACCTCGGAACCGGTGGCGATCAGGATGACCTGCGCCTCGCCGCCGTCGGCCTCGAACAGGACGTAGCCGCCCTTCGCCGCGTTCTCGTCGGGCTCGTACGTCGGCACGCCCTGGCGGGTGAGGGCCAGACCGTGCGGCTGCCCCTTGCCGAACTCCTTGGTGTGGCGCTTGAGGATCTCGCGCCAGGCGATCGCCGTCTCGTTGGCGTCGGCGGGCCGCACCACGTTCAGGCCGGGGATCGCGCGCAGCGACGCGAGGTGCTCGACCGGCTGGTGGGTGGGGCCGTCCTCGCCGAGGCCGATGGAGTCGTGCGTCCACACGTACGTCACCGGCAGGTGCATCAGGGCCGACAGGCGCACCGCGTTGCGCATGTAGTCGGAGAAGACGAGGAAGGTGCCGCCGTAGATCCGGGTGTTGCCGTGCAGCGCGATGCCGTTCATCTCCGCGGCCATGGAGTGCTCGCGGATGCCGAAGTGGACCGTGCGGCCGTAGGGGTTCGCCTCCGGCAGCGGGTTGCCGGCGGGCAGGAACGACGAGGTCTTGTCGATCGTCGTGTTGTTGGAGCCGGCCAGGTCGGCGGAGCCGCCCCACAGCTCGGGGATGACCGCGCCGAGCGCCTGGAGCACCTTGCCGGACGCGGCGCGGGTGGCGACGCCCTTGCCGGGCTCGAAGACCGGGAGCTTCTCCTCCCAGCCGGCCGGCAGCTCGCCCGCGGCGATGCGGTCGAACTCGGCGGCGCGCTCGGGGTTGTCGTCCCGCCACCGCTGGAAGGACTTCTCCCACCCGGCCTTCGCCTCGGCGCCGCGCTCCAGGGCCTTGCGGGTGTGGGCGATGACCTCGTCGGCGACCTCGAAGGTCTGCTCGGGGTCGAAGCCGAGGACGCGCTTGGTGGCCGCGACCTCGTCGTCGCCGAGCGCCGAGCCGTGCGCGGCCTCGGTGTTCTGCGCGTTCGGGGCCGGCCAGGCGATGATCGAGCGCATCGCGATGAAGGACGGCCTGTCCGTCACCTTCTTCGCTTCCTCGATCGCGGCGTGGATCGCGACCGGGTCGAGGTCGCCGTTCTCCTGCGGCTCCACGCGCTGCACGTGCCAGCCGTAGGCCTCGTAGCGCTTGACGGTGTCCTCGGAGACGGCCGTCTCCGTGTCGCCCTCGATGGAGATGTGGTTGTCGTCCCACAGCAGGACGAGGTTGCCGAGCTTCTGGTGGCCGGCCAGCGAGGACGCCTCGGCGGAGATGCCCTCCTGGAGGCAGCCGTCACCGGCGATGCAGTACACGAAGTGGTCGAAGGGCGACTCGCCGGCCGGGGCCTCGGGGTCGAACAGCCCGCGCTCGTAGCGGGCGGCCATCGCCATGCCGACGGCGTTGGCGACACCCTGCCCCAGCGGGCCCGTGGTCGTCTCCACGCCCGCGGTGTGGCCGTACTCGGGGTGACCGGGGGTCTTCGAACCCCACGTCCGGAAGGCCTTCAGGTCGTCCAGCTCCAGGCCGAAGCCGGCCAGGTACAGCTGGGTGTAGAGGGTCAGGGACGAGTGTCCCGCGGACAGCACGAAACGGTCGCGGCCCACCCAGGCGGGGTCCGCCGGGTCGTGCCGCATCACCTTCTGGAAGAGCGTGTAGGCGACGGGCGCCAGGCTCATCGCCGTACCGGGATGGCCGTTGCCGACCTTCTGTACGGCGTCGGCGGCCAGGACACGGGCCGTGTCCACGGCCCGCTGGTCCAACTCGGTCCACTCGAGGTCTGTGGTGGTCGGCTTGGTGCTCACCCTGGGTCAGGGCTCCTCTCCACATGTCGAATACCGGCTGCTTCGGGCGCGCGCCCACCGGCTGCCGGTGCACTGGGTGCCCACCGGCCGCTGTCGAGCCTACCCCCGTCAGGACGTGCGTTTTTCGAGTCATTACAGACTGCCGGGCCTTCCCGGGATCCGCCTGCCGACCGGCCCGTGACCCGGTCGGCAGATGAATACGGAGCCGCTCATCCGACTGCTCAATCGAGCTTCCGTACGACCGATGAGCGGACCCGTGGGAGACCCCGCCCACACCCCCGGGTGGCCTCCGTCAACACGACCCCACCCCCGCGAAGAGCGAGGTGTGGGCAACGTCTAGAGTGGCGTGGTACGCGCGAGCCCTTACCGGGACCTCACACCGGGGGGCTCGCTGGGATGTCTCTGTCAGGGGTGTGCGTGACGGCCGTTGAATCCCGTCCAGCGGGGGTTATCGGGACGAGCCAGAGCCCGAGTCGGCGGCCGGCCGGGGCCCGGGGCATGGCGTTCGTGGCGCTGACCAAGCCACGGATCATCGAGCTGCTGCTCATCACCACCGTTCCGGTGATGTTCCTGGCGCAGCAAGGGGTGCCGGACCTCGGCCTGGTGCTGCTCACCTGCCTGGGCGGTTACCTCTCCGCGGGCGGCGCCAACGCGCTGAACATGTACATCGACCGCGACATCGACGCCCTGATGGACCGGACCTCGCAGCGCCCCCTGGTCACCGGCATGGTCAGCCCGCGCGAGTGCCTCGCCTTCGGCATCACCCTCGCGGTCGTCTCGACGCTCCTGTTCGGCCTGACCGTCAACTGGCTGTCCGCCTGGCTCGCCCTCGGCGCGCTCCTGTTCTACGTCGTCGTCTACACGATGATCCTCAAGCGGCGGACCGCGCAGAACATCGTCTGGGGCGGCATCGCGGGCTGCATGCCGGTCCTCATCGGCTGGTCCTCGGTCACGAACTCGCTGTCCTGGGCGCCGGTCGTCCTCTTCCTCGTCATGTTCTTCTGGACGCCCCCGCACTACTGGCCGCTGTCCATGAAGGTCAAGGAGGACTACGCGCGCGTGGGCGTGCCGATGCTCCCGGTCGTCGCCTCCAACAAGGTGGTCGCCAAGCAGATCGTGGTCTACAGCTGGGTGATGGTCGCCGTCTCGCTGCTGCTGACCCCGCTCGGTTACACCGGCTGGTTCTACACGGCGGTCGCGCTGGCGGCCGGCGGCTGGTGGCTGTGGGAGGCGCACGCCCTGTTCGGCCGGGCGAAGGCCGAGGTGACGGGGGGCAAGCTCAAGGAGATGCGCCTGTTCCACTGGTCCATCACCTATGTCTCGCTGCTGTTCGTCGCGGTGGCGGTGGACCCCTTCCTCCGTTAGGGCCTCCGGCTCCTGCGCTCGCGCCCCTCGCTCCGGGGCCCGTGCGGCGCGGCGGGCCGGGGGGGGGGGGGGGCGCCCCCCCCCCCCCCCCCCCCGGGGGGCGGGCCCCCGCGGGGGCCCCCCGGCCCGGGGGGCCCCCCCCCCCGGGTGGGCCCGCGG